>SFEX01000024.1 GCA_004557075.1 Clostridiales bacterium | reverse complement strand
CCTTTATTTTACTGCAAAACTGTATACAATCATCTTGCACATGTGTTTACTATCATATTACTCTGTACACATTGGCCGTCCGCTCCTCGCCGGAGGGGCAACGAAAGGAAAAACGGAGGCAGTCATTCCGATCGCCTCCGTTATTTTTTGTCTTCACTGCTGTAGAGCACGCGGCTCTAAAGCTCCATTTCAAACTCGAGCTCTGTTAAATCCTCGCGCCAAGAATTATTTTCCTTCTCGGCGACTTTAATAAACCCCGCTTTTTCATACATTGCAATCGCCTTTTCGAGGTCATCTGTCGTGTCAAGGTAAACAGACTTATATTTCTTTTGACGGCAATGATCAAGAGCGGTTTTCAGCAGACGCTTTCCAAGCCCAATACCGCGATAGTCAGGATGGAGCAAAAACCAGCGAAGCTGGGCACGCTCGCCGTGATTTACAATGCCGACACAGCCGATAATTTCCCCATTGTGCTCGGCTATCCACAATCTGTCAAGCTCGGGATCATAATTCTGCAAGAACTCATAAAACGACTGCGCGACATAGCTTTCAAATGCCGTTGAATAATTATATTCCTGCTTATAGATCCAACCGTGCATATAAGTTATATATCCGGCATCCCCGGGTTTTATTTTGTGCCGGATAGTGATTTCCTCCGGATCAATGCTCTTTCCGTTTGTCAGGCTGCGCTCTATTGCCGCCATATTTTGCGCTAATTTGTGCTGAGCATATTTAGATAACGGCTGTATCATCCGAGAAATCTGCTCATCGGAACGCGCATTCATTTCGGAGAGCTTTTGCTTTCCTTTTTCAGTGAGAATCAAAAAATTTGAGCGTCCGTCTTTTTCGGATTTTTTCTTTTCCATGAAGCCCTGTTTTTGAAATTGGTTTAGTATTCGGCTCATGTAGCCGGAGTCGATAGATAATTTATCCGTGAGCAGCTTTGAGGTGCAGTCAGGTGTTGCTTCAATTTCAAGCAGTATTCTGACTTCCGATAAAGACAGCTCGCTCTCTAATATGTGTCGGTTAAGTAAGCCAAGAATATTTGTGTAAAAGCGATTAAATCTGCGAATGACGCTTACGTCATCGTTTAAAACTTCGTACAAAATAGATTCCTCCTTTAAGTTCAGTGCGAGTTTGCTCAAAGGGCTTCTATAATGATAATACTCCATATATCTGCTTTTGTGAACTAATATATTTGATAAAAGCAGATATATTAAGCGATGCAACGAAAAGAATAACACCTCATCCGTCACGCTTCGCGTGACGGATGAGGTGTTTTCAATGCGTTCTACTCGCAATCTCAATAGAGGTTATTGCAGACCTTTATTCAAACTTTTCTTTGTGTTGCCAAAGAAAAGTTACAAAAGAAACGCAAGCAAGGGCGGCTGCCCTTTGCAAACCCGCTGAGCGCACTACAATCGCCCTAAGGTTCAACATGGTACAACCCCAGTGCGAACGTACTGCGAAGCAATGTACACCTGCGCCTGTCGGCCCCCGCAAAAATTACAAGGCTCGACGGTGGTAGATTATACGCTGTCACTTCTACGGAACGTATCCGATAAAGCGCAGTTGTACATTGCTATTTCTAATTAAACGCGCGAGTGCAAAAGCGATTACTGAAAATCTCACGGTCGAGCTGACGCAACAACGACTAATGCCATTCCCAATGCGGATTGCTCATCGGTAGCAGCCGCCCGGTCGGGCACCGTAAATAGAGACAACATAAAGCGTTGCAACGGCAGAAAAAATCATATTTTTATTCTGAACTGGCTGCCGGTTTTCGCGTCAACGAACACATGGAGCGGCTGACCGTCGGGTTCTGTGCATTCAAAATCATAGCACAGTCGCTCACCTCCGCCGTCTGTCTCGGCATAGCAAAGGCTGCTTGACTTCACTTCAAGCTCGCTTGTCAACGCCTTGCGCGCCGTATCCTCGCCGACCACGTTCTCCGCCGAGGGATGCTCGCCGTGGTTACCGAGATGCTTTGACGCGTCATAGGCATACACCTGCCCGTCGTCGGCGGCCATGGATATCATGACGCTGTCGCCCTCGCAGCGTATATCGCCCTCGGTACACTGAAACTCCATCGTCAGCACGCTGCTGCGGCGCTCGGAGGAGGCAAGATGCATATTCTCAAAGCCGCGCGCCTCAAGGAAATCCCGCGCCCGCTGCTCAAGCTCGGCGGAGTCAATATCGCCCGCGACGGGGCGCTCGGAGCTGAGCGACAGCACCCTGCCCCAGCCGTCAACGCAGATATGCACGCCGCCGTCAGCGGAAAAGCATCTCGTGCCGCATTCGGCGGAATATTCCACTTCAAGCTGCTCCGGGTCAAGCCCAAAAAAGTCCGCTGCCGCCTGCCTCGCCTCAGCCTCCGGGACGGGCTCGTCGCAGGGTACGGGGTCGGCTCTGGTATACAGGCCGTCGTAGTCAAGCTCCGGTAGCTCGTCCATGTCCGACTCCATGCCGAGCATGGCGGCGCTCACAAAGCTGCCGTCCTCAGGAAACAGGCGCTCGGGCGCGTCCATGAGCACATCGCCGCTGTCGACGTCGTCGTGCAGCTCCTGAAGCTCACGGTGGAGCTTTTCGGCGGTCTTGTACAGCTTCGCGAGGTTTGCCCTCGCCTCGTCGTCAAAGCCGCTTTCGGCGGAGGTTTTCAGCAGGGCGCTTGCGTAGTCGCCCGCTATCCCCACAAATGCCGACGTCTGCTCAAGCTCCTGTGTGGCAAACGGCAGTGCGCTCATTGTCATCTCGGCCGCAAGGCAGTTGCCGTAGATATCCGCGCAGACCGAGGCCGACATCGCAGATCCTGTAGCGTATGCGCCGCGGTGCAGCGCATCGCTCAGCTTCGCGGTTGCGTTGACGACCTCGTCAAAGGCATGGGAGTAGCCGTACTCGGCGGTGCTGCGGTAGCCGAACTCGCTCATGTTGTGTACGGCCGCATACGCGCCCAGCGCTATTACCGCCGCCGACAGGTAGGTTATTATAAGCACGAAAGTTTTTTTTCTTATATACATAGAAACACCTCGCGCTTAGTTTTACCAAAAAACTCTTTTTAATTCGGCGGCGGCTGCCGCAAAGCAATTCGCGTTGAGATTTAAAATAATCTTTATCGCGTCGGCCCGGTTATAGACATCGGCAACATACGACAAACGGAAGCAATCAAAACGATTGCTTCCGTTATTTTTTTGCACTCGCGCGTTCATTTAGTGCTCGTAAAAATTCAGGAGGCAACCAAAATGATTGCCTCCGTTGTTCGTATATTACCAATTGATGTAACTGGGCTGACGCAATAGAGAATAGTCAAATGTTGCAACGAATTTAAATAAGCAGCTCCGCTATCTGGATGGCGTTGAGGGCGGCGCCTTTGCGCACCTGATCGCCGCAGCACCAGACGTTCAGACCCCGCTCGTCGGTGAGGTCGTCGCGGATGCGTCCGACGAAAACAAGATCCTGATTCGAGGTATCCAGCGGCATGGGGTAGCTCTGATTTGCAAGATCATCCACCAGCTTGCAGCCGGATGCGGCGGCTATTACTTCCTTCGCCTTTGCGACCGATATCTTCTCCTTCGTTTTCAGGCATATCGACACGCTGTGACTGCGCACGACGGGCACTCTGACGCAGGTGCAGCTCACCTTCAGCTCCGGCAGGTGCATGATCTTTCTGCCCTCGTTTTGCAGCTTCATCTCCTCGGAGGTGTAGCCGGCAAACTGCTCGCCGCCTATCTGCGGGATGACGTTATATGCTATCTGATGCTGGAACACGCGCGGTTCATAACTCTCGCCCTTCGACAGCGCCTCAACCTCCGCGAACAGCTCCTTCGGGCCGTTTGCGCCCGCGCCGGACACCGCCTGATAGCTGGACACGACCATGCTCTCGATAGGCGATATGCTGTTGAGCGCGTTTACGGCGGTGCAGGAGATAATCGTTGTGCAGTTGGGGTTTGCGATTATGCCCTTGTGCTTTTTTACATCCTCGGGGTTTATCTCGGGTACCACGAGCGGCACATCCGGATCGAGACGGAAGGCGCTGGAGTTATCCACAAACACCGCGCCGGCCGCCTTTATATCTCCGGCAAAGCGCTCGGCTATATCGTTCTCCGCAGCGCCGAGAACGATATCCAGACCCTTGAAATTCTCCGCGCAGGCTTCGACTACAGTGTGACCTTCGATGACCCTGCCCGCGGAATTCTTGCTCGCCAGCAGGCGCAGCTCCTCAATCGGGAAATTCCTCTCGGCCAGTATCTTCATCATTTCCTGACCAACGGCGCCCGTTGCGCCCAAAATGCCTACATTATATTTCTTCATTGTTCCTACCTCACTTTACAAAACTGTTATATAATACGCGGACGGTGTTCTCAAAATCATCGTTATTTACGCCGACGATGATGTTCAGCTCATCCGGCCCCTGGGATATCATGCGGATGTTTATCCCGTTCTGGCCGAGAGCGGCAAATATCCTGCCCGACGTGCCGGGCTGGAACGCCATACGGCGGCCGACGGCGGCCACGACGGAGATATCGTTTGTTATCTGGATATTGTCCGGCTGAAGCTCCTTCTGGATATCGCCGACGATGGAATAAATGCGGCTTTTCGTCTTTTCGGCGGAAACGACCAGCGACACGCTGTCGATGCCCGAGGGCGTATACTCGACGCACACGTCGTGCTTTTCAAACGCCTCGAGTATGCGCCGCAGCGAGCCCATCTCCGAGCTCATGCCGTTTTTCGATACGGTGATGATGGAAAAATTCTTCCTGCCCGCGATGCCGGTTATGAAGCGATCGCCGCGAAGCTCATCCTCGAAACGCTCCATTATAAGCGTGCCGGGATGGCCGGGATCGTTTGTGTTGCGTATGTTCAGGGGAATATTCTTCTCGCGCACCGGGAACACCGCGCCCTCGTGCAGCACCTGCGCGCCCATATAGCTGAGCTCGCGCAGCTCATTATAGGTTATGCGCTCGATGGTGTCAGGGTTATCGACTATGCGCGGGTCGGCCATAAGTATGCCCGAAACATCCGTCCAGTTCTCGTAAACATCCGCGTCCAGCGCCGCCGCCGCCAGTGCACCCGTGACGTCGCTGCCGCCGCGCGTGAGCACCTTTATGCTCCCGTCGGGCATCGCGCCGTAAAAGCCCGGGATGACCACCCAGCGGTTTCCGGCAAGCCGGGCGAGGTTTTCATACGACTGCTCCTTGTCGATAGTGCCGTCAAAGGAGAATTTCAGCCACAGCTCCGCGTCGAGAAAATCATAGCCCAAGTAATCGGCAAGCAGCCTCGCGGAGAAATACTCGCCTCGCGAGACGAGCTTATCCTTGCTCATGCCCTCGTCTATCTCGGCTCTGACGGCGCGCAGCTCGCTCTCGATGTCAATACTCAGCCCAAGCTCGGCGCAGATATCGCGGTAGCGTCCGGCGATCATCTCAAACACGCCGTCGCAGCTCACGCCGTATTTTTTGTGCGCGTGGCAGAGGTAGAGCAGATCCGTCAGCTTGTGGTCGTCTTTAAATCTCTTGCCCGCCGCGGAGACAACTATCACCCGCCGCGCGGGGTCTGCCTCCACGATGGCCTTTACCTTCATAAACTGTCCGGCGTCCGCCATGGACGAGCCGCCGAATTTTGAAACCTTCAGCATCTTATCACACAAGCCCCGCGATGAACAGCGAAGGCTCGACCTCCTTCATTTTGCTTGCCCACTCGTGCATCTTGGCAACCGTCACAGGCTCGGTCACAACGCCCTCGCAGCACCTTTCCACCGCCACCGAGCTGAGCCACTCGTCATTGACGGCACAGCGCACATAGTACGCGTGCGCGTCAAGGCTGTTGTCGGGCGTTGCCGGCTCGGCTTTGTCGGTGTAAAAGCTCTTTTCGCCGCCCATGATGTCGAGCACGTCCTCAGCGACGTTGTACGCGGTGGGATAGCGTCCCGCGCCCTGACCGTAGAAGCTCTCCTTGCCTGTCAGCTCTGTTTCGAAGGAGATGACGTTGCGGTTTGTTGACACCGCCGCTTCCAGCTCGCCATGCTTTACAAAGCACGGCTCGACATACACCGAGATCCCGCCGTCGAGCGCCTTGCCGAAGGCCAGCATCTTGCACACGCAGCCTAAGCGCTCGGCAGCCGCGATATCGGCAGAGCATATGCTGCGAATGCCGAAAACGGGAACGTCCGCCTCCCCGACGCACACGCCGAAAGCCACGTTCGCGCTGATGATGCACTTGCGCTGGATGTCCAGACCGTCGATATCGGCGGAGGGGTCGGCCTCGGCATAGCCGAGCTTCTGAGCCTGTGACAGGACCTCGGAAAAGTCGCGTCCGTCAAAGTGCATCGCGTCGAGGATGAAATTTGTCGTGCCGTTCATTATGCCGGAAAAGCTCTTGACCTTATCCAGCCGCAGCACGCGCTCAAGGTTTTTCAGCCACGGTATGCCGCCGCCGACAGCGGGCGTGCAGCGCAGCGCCACGCCGCACTCGCGCGCAAGCGACGTCAACTCCTTATAGTAGTGCGCGACAAGGTGCTTGTTTGCGGTGACAACGCTCTTGCCCGCCTTCATCGCCGCGCACACATACTCATAAGCGGGGCTGAGCCCGCCCATTACTTCAACTACGGTCTCGACTTCCTTATCATTTATAATAGTAGAAATGTCCTTCACCGCACGCGCGCCCAGCTCGGGCCTGTCCCTGCGCACGAGAACATACTTAACCTCGATATCCTCCCTCGCGTCGCAGATATCCAAAACACCGCCGCCGACAACGCCGCAGCCGAGAAGTGCAATTTTCATATTTTTATACCGCCTTACAATTTTGTCTTTGTCATAAAAACATTTGTTTTTGAGATGAAAACAATGATAGCATGAACGCCGGAAATATGCAAGAGGGTTTTAACAAATCGCATATAGAAAAGCACCAAGAATCATGCAGTAAAATAGTTGAAAATAACTAATTTCCTTTCGTTGCTACATTCTTCATAATCGTTTTGCGTCAGCCCGACCGGGCGCCGGCTGGCGCCAAGCAATTCGTTCCTGCGCTTCAAATAGTCGTTTTTACCGGTGCCCAACCGGTGAGATTGGCAATTATCGCTTTTGCCATAACCCAACCGGTGATAATGGAGTATTACGAAAATGTCCAGTCTCCACGGTCGTGCTGACGCAGAAACGACTATTTGAAATTTTGCAACGGCAGTGAGAAAGTGCGCGAGTGCAAAAAAGACCTCTGACATTGCTACCGGTCGAGAACCTGCAAAAGCGACTACATGAAGCGTAGCAACGAAAGGAAAAAAGACGAGCGATGCTCGCCCCTACAATTCTAATTCAGAACGCGAGTGCAATAACGATTACTGCCAATATCACCGGTCGGGAGGCTGCAAAAAAGATTATTTGCAGCCTTAACGCGGGCTAAAAATGCATCTATATGTAGTGCAAACTTGCATTTTCGGACTGTATATTGCAAAACCCGCCCGAAAAAGCCCTGTTTTTCGCGGCAATCACTTTCGTTCATAAAAAAATTTACAAAAAACAAAATTAAAAATTTCATTTTAGGGCTTGCAATGCCGCTTTGAGGGGTGTATAATGCAGTCGAAGTGAATTTTCCGGAATGACATTATTCAAAATCGAAAATTCAAAACAGGAGGAAATTAAATGAAAAGGTTTTTAGCAATTCTTCTGGCGCTTGCAATGGTATTTGCACTGTGCGCCTGCGGAAACAACAATGACGACGCCAAGGATCCCGACGTCAAGGATGACGGCGCTGCCGATCTGAGCTTCGCAACCGGCGGCGAGCAGGGTACATACTACGCATTCGGCACCGTGCTTTCACAGCAGGTCTCCGAAAAGACCGCGACCAAGGTCACCGCTGTCACCAGCAACGGCTCTCAGGCAAACGTTGAGGACATCGACGGCAACGCTGTTCAGCTCGCTTTCGTACAGTCCGACGTTATGAGCTACGCATATAACGGCGAGAAGCTCTTCACCGACAAGGTCGACTCCTTCTCCGTTGTTGCCGCTCTCTACCTCGAGCAGGTCCAGATCGTAACCCTCAACCCCGACATCAAGACCGTCGCTGACCTCAAGGGCAAGACCGTCTCCATCGGCGCAAAGGGCTCCGGCGTTTACTTCAACGCACTTGACATTCTCGGCGCATACGACCTCACTGAGGACGACATCAAGGCCGAGTACCTCAACTTCGGCGACTCCACCGACAGCCTGAAGGACGGCAAGATCGACGCAGCATTCGTCGTTGCAGGCGCTCCCACTCCCGCTGTTCAGGACCTCTCCACCGGCAAGCAGGTTTACCTCGTCTCCCTCGACGCTGATCACGTTGCCAAGCTCATCGAGACCTCTCCTTACTACAAGGAGTACACCATCGCCAAGGACGTTTACAACACTCCCGAAGACGTGACCACCGTTGCGGTTGCAGCAGTTGTCATCGCCCGTGACGACGTATCCGAGGCAGCGGTTTACAACTTCGTGTCCTCCATCTTTGAGGATATCGACTCCATCGGCCACGCCAAGAAGGCAGAGCTTGACCTCGACTTCGCGGCTTCCATCACCGACGTTCCCTACCACCCCGGCGCAGTTAAGTACTTTGCCGAGAAGGATATCACCGTCGCAGCCAAATAATTATTAATTCGATTTAACCGGCAATCGGAAACTACGGCGCCATGGCGTCGTAGTTTCCGTTGTATTTGCGCAGATGGTATTTACCGGAACGGCATGAAATTTTTCTGCCGCTGCGGTAAATACCAGATATAGAAGAAAGGATTGTTTTGCATGTCCCTGTTTAAGAAAAAGGACACGGCTGCGGCCCCGGCTTCAATGCCCGCCTCTGTCGACTCGGGCGACGCCGTTTCCATTGAGGACGTCGAGGAAGTCATGAAAAAATATGACCGCGAGTCCAACACCCGGATATGGGTAGGTGTCCCGCAGAAGGTCGTCCGCTACATAATGGCGCTGTTCTCGCTCTACTGCATCTACTCGACGCTGTTCAGCACCGCCTCGCTTGAGGTCAGGCTGATGATCTTCCTCGGCTGTGTCGTGGTAATGGGCTTTCTTTACTACCCGGCCAGCAAAAATCACGTCGCCACCAACAGCATTCCCTGGTACGACTGGATAATCATGATCGTCGGCGCATCGTGCTTTTTCTATTATGGCTTTAACTTTGACGCCATAATCGACGTGCTCACGAGCGCATCGAAAATGACGCCCGCGTTCATCGTTGTCGGTATAATCGGCATTCTCAGCCTCATGGAGCTGTGCCGCAGGTGCGTCGGTATACCCATTCTGTGTGTTGTGGGCGCTCTGCTGGTTTACACCTTCTGGAGCATGCTCTCCAAGGGCATGCCGCTTCAGGCGGTGCTCGGCCGAGTTATCTACACCCTGTTCTATGGTACGAGCGGCGTCATCGGCACCCCGATAAACGTCTGCGCGAAGTTCATCGTCGTGTTCATCGTCTTCGGCGCATTCCTTGAGCGCACCGGAATATCCAAGTTCTTCATCGACCTTGCGAACAAGATCGCCGGAGCCTCCGCGGGCGGTCCGGCAAAGGTCGCGGTCATATCCTCGGCGCTGTGCGGCATGGTCTCCGGCTCCTCTGTCGGCAATACCGTCACCACCGGCTCCGTAACCATCCCCATGATGAAGAAAACCGGCTACAAGCCTGAATTTGCGGGCGCTGTCGAGGCGGCGTCATCCACCGGCGGCCAGATCATGCCGCCCATCATGGGCGCGGCGGCCTTCCTGATGGCGGAATACCTCGGCGTCAGCTACGGCGAAGTCGCCGTAAAGGCTATCCTCCCCGCGTTCCTGTACTTTGCTGGCATATTCATCGCCGTCCACCTCGAGGCGAAAAAGCTCGGGCTCAAGGGCATAGACCGCAGCGAAATGGTCTCCGGCAAGGAGCTTTTCTCAAAACTTTACCTTCTCGTTCCCATCGTGCTGCTGATCGTGCTCGTCGCAATGAACGTCTACACCATGCAGAAGGCAGCGGCTCTGTCCATCATCGCCGCTATAGTCGTCGGCCTTATAAACAAGGACAGCCGCCTGACTCCCGCACGCTTTATCGAGGCGCTTGAAGCCGGCGGCAAGGGCACCATCACGGTCGCCACCGCCTGCGCAATGGCGGGCGTCATCGCCGGCTGCATCACCGTCACCGGCCTTGCCTCCAAGCTCATCACCGCGATAGTCGCGCTCTCGGGCAACACGCTCATCATCGGCCTGTTCCTGACGATGCTGTGCTGCATCGTCCTCGGCATGGGCGTTCCCACCACCGCAAACTACTGCATCATGGCGGCCACCTGCGCCCCCATTCTGATGAAGCTCGGCATCCCCGACATCGCAGCGCACTTCTTCGTGTTCTATTTCGGCATCGTCGCCGATATCACGCCGCCTGTCGCCCTCGCGGCATACGCGGGCAGCGCTATCGCAAAGTCGAACCCCATGCGCACGGGAATCAACGCGACGAAGCTCGCGATCGCGGCCTTCATCGTGCCCTACGTCTTCGCCTACTCACCCTCGCTGCTGTTCGTTGACGTCGAGAGCGTGCTTGACGTCGTAATCATCTGTGTCACGGCGCTGCTGGGCATCTACGGCGTCGCGGCCGGTCTGAACGGCTTCGTCGGCAAGAAGATCAATATAATCTTCCGCATCCTGCTCATCGCAGGCGGTCTGACCCTCATAATCCCGGGCCTTGAGACCGACATCATCGGTCTTGTCGTAGTCGGCGGCATCACCGCTTATCAGATGGTCACGGCAAAGCGCGACAGCGCCGCCACGGCTTAAAAACGGTACAAAAAATTTCGGAGGCAATCGAAATGGTTGCCTCCGTTTTTTATATCGTTGCTGCATTCTAAATAATCGCTTTTGCGTCAGCCCGACCGGGCGGCTGCTGCCGCAGAGCAATCAGTATTAAAGCTTTAATTAATCGTTATTGCGGTGTCTCGACCTGTGACACCGATAGTAGTCTTTTTTGCACTCGCGCGCTAATTGCAGGGGAGGCTGATTACCAATGTCACCGGGCGGGCTGGTGCAGTAACGACTACCGCCAATCTCAAACCGAATCGCCCCTCCGGCGAGGAGCGGACGGCCAATGGCCGCCCCTACGGGTGCGATACAAAATTTTAATTCATATAATTCAGCGCGCGAGTGCACAAGAGATTACCAGCAATTTCACCGGTCGGGTTATGGCAATAGCGTTTATTTGAAGTGTGGCAACGGCAGGGAAAAAGCCCTTCCCTTAAATCGCTTCGCTATACTGTACTTTATCTATAAAAATATATAGTCGCAGCGGGACGAATATTGTTGACATTCACTGAATTTCAATGTATAATCTCTTTAAGGATATCTCTTACATATTTGTCAATGGATTGTATATTTCGGCGGCATGATATGGAAGTAAATCCGCTTTCCCCGTAAAAGCAAGTCTCATCTGGCAATACCGGCGGACCCGGGATCCGGCCGATGTTGCCGCAGTATCAAAATGTTCAAAATAAAACAGGAGGATTTGTATTTTGAAAACAAAGAAGTTTTTAGCTCTGCTGCTCGCAGCAATCATGGTCATCTCCCTTGTCCCCATGGCAGCTCTTGCAGACAATGAGCCCAGCATCACCGCTACCGACTGCGGCCACTTCGTCGGCGCAGATTGGGCAGGCACTGCCGGTGCTTACAGCTTCGGCTGGAAGTATTCCGACAACTTTGACACGACTGCTATCACCGCAATCACTGTCGGCGCCAAGGACGCAGACGGCAAGCTCGTTCTCGAGTTCACCGCCGACAAGGATCAGATCGCATGGCAGGCCAAGAACGGCTACATCACCAAAGACGGTCTGAGCAGCGCTCCCTTCTACAAGGAGGCAAACGGCGTCGCTCTCACCGAGGAGCCCGACACTGACTGGACCGCAAAGAAGGGCGAGGCTTTTGACGCATGGCAGCCTGCTCTCTTCTATGTTGAAGTCGTTGCAAAGGACGTCACCTACAAGGCTGAGATGAAGTATGACTACGACTATCCCAGCGTTACCACTACCGACTGCGGCGTATTCCCCGGCGAAGACTGGGGCACTCCCGGTGCTTTCAGCTTCGGCTGGAAGTATTCCGACAACTTTGACATGAGCGCTATCACCAGCATCCGTGTCGCCGCAAACGATGTTGACGGCAAGCTCGTTGTCGAGTACACCGCCGACAAGGATCAGGTCGCATGGCAGGCCAAGAACGGCTACGTCACCGCTGACGGCATGAGCAGCGCCCCCTTCTACAAGGAGTACAAGGGCGTAGCAATCGCCGAGGGCCGCGATGATGACTGGACTGTAACGAAGGGCGAGGCTTTCGACGCATGGCAGCCTGCCGTATTCTCCGTTGAGGTCGTTGCAAACAATTGTACCTACTATGCTGAAATGACCAATTACATGGTCATCGGCGTTGATGTCGTCGACGGTACCGACGGCTACACCCCCGTTGAGACTCCCGTTGTCGGCCAGAAGCTGACCGCTAACATCAAGACCACCGACGGTGTGATCGGCTCCTACCCCGTAAACGCTGATGCAACTTACTTTTGGCACTACAAAGACTCTGACACCCTCCTCGGCACCGAGCCCGTTTACACCGTGACCTCGGACAACCTTGGCAAGGTCATCTGCTGCGACGTAGCTGTCAAGGGCTACGCAGCCGACGCAAAGTGGGAAGCCAAGGGCGCAGTTGATTACTTCACTGACATTGCAACCAGCGGCTACCACGATTGGATAGCAGACGCAGCCGAGGCCGGCATCATCTACGGTTATCCCGATCACAGCTACCGTCCCAACAACAACGTCACCCGCGCACAGTTTATAACCATGCTCTACCGTGCGGCAGGCTCTCCCGAGGTCAAGTCCACCGATCTCAAGTTTGACGATGCTTCCGCCATCGACAAGAACTACCTGACCGCAGTCGCATGGGGCGTTGAGAACGGCGTCGTTCTTGGCTACGAGGA
This sequence comes from Clostridiales bacterium, assembly GCA_004557075.1. Taxonomy (GTDB): domain Bacteria; phylum Bacillota; class Clostridia; order Oscillospirales; family Oscillospiraceae; genus F23-B02. The sequence continues at coordinate 11,147 of SFEX01000024.1, read as the reverse complement.
CAACACCTTCCGTCCCGACGTGAAGATCAGCCGCGCACAGATGGCAACCTTCATGTACCGTTACCTGAAGGATGTCGCGGAGTATGACTTCGGCGACGTAGAGCCCTGCGGCTTCGCGGACGCAGACCAGGTCGCGGCTCCCTATGTTGACGCTGTCAACGCAATCGTCAGCGCAGGCATCATGAACGGCATGAACGCTCAGACCTTTGCTCCCAACGGCACCGCAAACCGCGGCATGGCAGCAACCGTCATGTTCAGAGCATATGACCTCATGGCATAAAATTTAAAAATCGCAAAAAGACAAGGCTCAATGAGCCTTGTCTTTTTTCATGTATCATGTAACGAGCGCACCGAGGGTGAGGATGCCGAGATTATCCCGATATATTTCGTCAAACTGCGATATCGGCAGCGGATTTTGGCCGCGTCCGGCCTCAATGGTATAGCCCGGGCGGTTAAAATCCTGAATGAACCAGTCCTTGTACCCGGCAAAGCCCGACGCATACGGCGTATCCTCCACGGCGTAGCCGGACACGGCCGAGAAGGTCTCGGCAATCGCGCGGGAGTTTGTCGGCTCATAATCGAGAAATTTCCAATATATAACTTTGCCCTGCGTGTGATACGCCAGAATTAAATTCGGCGAAAGGGACAAAGTAAAATCGTACATCGCGCGGCTCTCGGGCGCGATAAGCGGCGCGGCGCCGACATAGTCCGACGGCGCCGGGCTGACAAAGCCCTGCGCGAATTTATTTTCTTTCGCCTGCTCCCAGCCGGCCGGGTACTGCAAATTCAGATCAACGCCGCGTATATTCGCCTTCCAGCCCGAGGGAAACGGTATCGAGGGGTAGTTTCGCGCGATCGCGACGGCGTTGTTGTAATACTCGCCGCCTGTCAGCTCGCCGGTGACGAGGTCAACGCCGTCGGGGTTTACGCAGGGCGCTATGTAAATATTCGACCTTGCGAATATCTCCGCCGCGCTCTGACCGAAAATGTTGCCTCCGTAGGCATAGGCGCTTGCGAGCTGCTCGGCAAATTTCAGCAGCACGGGCGTGGTTATCCATTCGTTTGCATGGTGGCTCGCGTTATAGAACACGCGGTTGCCGCCGCTGCCTGCCGACATGAACCACAGCGTTCTGCCCATGACGCTTTTGCCGACCTCGCCCACCTTTATAAAAGGATAGCGCGCCGCGATGCCCCGCACGCAGTAGGACACGAGCGCGGAGGTGAAGCTAATATTCGTCGGCACGACGTCAAACGGCAGCGGCACCGTGACGCTGCTGCCCAATTGCAGGTTCTCCGCAACAAGATTCGGATTGGCAATGTTTATTGCCTCAAGGCTCGTTCCGTATTGCTGAGACAGCAGAAACAGCGTATCGCCCCGGTGTATGCGGTGCACGGCGTAGCCGGTGTACCACGGCACAAGCGCTCTGTGCGTCGCGGGCCCGACGATGCCGTCGGCGACAAGGCCGTTATCGGACTGAAAGCGCAGCACTGCGTTGCGAGTCTGCATTCCGAAAACGCCGTCGAGCGCAAGCTCTCCGTAGCCTGCCCTGTTTAACGCAAGCTGCAAAAGCTGAACCGAAGGACCCTCGCTTCCGTATTTTAAAATTTTCATTTTTTCGTCTCCTTATTCATCGCAATAATTGCCTGCGCCGATTTTCGCTGACGCAGCGTACTCAGGTAACGCAGAAAGAATTAGCCTGCTTTATTCTACGCGGGCACTCACATACTTTATGTGTGGATGATTGGAGGTGAAAGTTTGACAATTAAAAAAATCACGGGCTTTGTGGTCGCCGCGATACTATGCTTCACGATGAGCGCGGCGGCGCTGGCCCAAAGCCTTGTGCCCGGAGGCAAAGCGCTGGGCATAAGGATGACTACCGACGGTGTGATGGTAGCCGGAGTCTCGGAGGTCGAAACCGAAAACGGTGCAGTTTCCCCCGCGCTTGACGCGGGGATTCTCAAGGGCGACATCATAACGAGGCTCGGCGGCACCGAGATCGACACCGCGGAGGACTTCAAGTCTGCTGTCAGCCAGCTAAGCGGGGAGAAGATCTCCGTGACGGTGGACCGGCAGGGCAAGACAAAGCAGTTTAACGTTCAGCCCGCCCTCGGCAGCGACGGCGGCTGGAAGCTCGGACTGTGGCTCAGAGACGGCGTTAACGGCGTCGGCACGCTTACTTTCTACGACCCCGAAAGCGGCGTATACGGCGCGCTGGGGCACAGCATAAGCGACGCTGACACCGGCGCTGTGCTCCCTCTCGGCGAGGGCAGCATATACGACGCCGAGATAGTGAGCATAGTTCCGGGGCAGGCCGGCTCCCCGGGCGAGCTTAACGGCGACACCGACGAGACCGCGTTCCTCGGCGATATCAAAATAAACTGCGGCTGCGGCATATTCGGCGCTGCGGACTTCGACGGCGAAGCCCTCGAAACGGGCGAGATAAAAACCGGCAAGGCGACGATCTACTGCACCCTCTCCGGCGACAGCGTGAGCGAATACGAGATCGAGATAAAAAAGGTATACGATTCCTCCGACTTCACGACCGTCATGCTGACCGTGACTGACCCTGAGCTTTTGACTCAGACCGGCGGCATAGTTCAGGGCATGTCGGGAAGCCCGATAATACAGGAGGGTAAGCTCGTGGGCGCTGTAACCCATGTATTTGTAAACGACCCTACCTCGGGCTACGGCATAAGCATCCAGGACATGCTGAGCATGGCGGAGCAATGCGCATAGCAAACAGCAAAAAGCAGAGACGGGATATCCCGTCTCTGTTTTTACAATTCTGCAACGCTTTAAATAGTCGCTATTTCAGGTACCCGACCGGTGAGATTTCAGCTAATCGTTTTTTGCACTCGCGCATTCAATCAGTGCGCATAAAAATTTCGGAGACAATCAAATGGTTGCTTCCGTTTTTCGTATATTGCCAATTTAAAAAATCGAGTTGACGCAAAAACGATTATTTGAAACTGTGATACGAATTGCCCCTGCGGCGAGCAGCGTCAGCGGCGGCAAAAAGTACATAGGCATTGCCGATTACGTCATTCTGTCAAATTCAATTGCTTTTCAGGCGGCGGTCGAGGTATTCACCTGCAAAAAGTGCCATAAAATCGAGTTTTACGCCATACCCGGCGAAGCGGGAGAGCCCGAGCCTACAGAGGATGCGCGCCTCTACGAAATGTATAAGGACGCCCCCGACGCGAAGCTAAAAAAGATCCTCGATAGGGATGACTATACCGCCCAGTGCAAGGCGGTAGTGCGCAAGATCCTCTCCGAGCGCTCCTGCCGGAGGGGCAATTCGCGTTGAGATTGGCGGTAGTCGTTATTGCGCCAGCCCGATTTTTTAAATTGGCAATAAACGAACAATGGAGGCAATCAAATGATTGCCTCCTGAATTTTTATGAGCACTAAATGAATGCGCGAGTGCAAAAAAATACTGCCAGTGCCTATGGTCGGGCACCGGCAGTATAGCTTGTTTGAAGCCTTAACGCGAATCGCTTCCCGCCAGCCGGCGGTTAGATAAGAGCTTCAAATTTGGCGATGAGGCCGCTGAACAGCTCGGCGTTGTTCTCGATGGCGATCTCCGGCTCGCGGCGGGTCGTGCGGGCAAATACCGGCTCGTTCATCTTGCCGGAGTATACCGCCTTCTGAATGCGCACGGTGTCCATTGCGCACTTTGCAAAGTGGATCGCCGCAGAGGCGAAATGCGCCGCGCAGGGGCAGATCTCATCGGCCACGGAATTGAGATTTTCGACGGTGCGGATGGACATATAAAACACCTCGTCGATTATGCAGCATGCGGTGCGGTAAGCGGCCTCTATCTCCTCGTTTGCGGTTTCGCCCGCGGCGATACGCTTCTCAAGGGGCTTTTTTGCCTTGTTTTCCTCATCCATCATGTGCAGGAAATAGGTTCTAAGCGTCTCAAGCTCCTTTTCCGCGTGCGCGGCCTTCTCGGAATCCGAGCCGCTGAGTCTCACGGCGCGCAGAGCTAAAGCTGCGGCGCTTGCGCCCGCCTCCGCTGCGGCAGAGCCAAGACCGAACACATCGCCGGTATTGGCAATAAGCTCGCTGTATGCCTTCACGCTCTTGTCGGCGTAGGTCTCGACCTTCAGGTCTTCAATGTTGATTTTCTCTGACATAATTTTCAATTTCCTTTCAGCGTAAACAAGTTGAAAGCTTGTTGTAGTTATAATATTATTGTATAACATTTAACATGGTATATCAAGTGTAATTGCTACAGGAGATAAAAAATGAAAATTTTACTCTGCGGAGATATAAATTCGGGCAAGTCCACGCTAATTGAAAAGCTTGTCGCGGACATGGGCGAGAAGGCGCGCGGATACATAACGGTGCGAATGCCGGAGGGCAGCGACGGGAAATCTTATGTCTACCTGTATAACATAGCAAACCCGCCGGAGAATATTGAGGACGCGCAGGTCATAATGAGCATATCCGACGCTATTGTCGAGCGGCACCCGGAGTATATGGACAGCCTTGCCGCAGAGTACCTGCGGGACATACCCGAGGGCAGCCTCGTCGTCATGGACGAGATAGGAACACTCGAGTCGGCGGCGCCCGTGTTCCAGCGCGAGGTGATGCGGATTTTATCAGGAAACTACAGGGTTTTTGCCTCCGTTAAGGCGCAGAACACCGAATTTTTGCGGGCGGTGCGCCGCCATCCCGACTGCGAGCTTTACATCATAACTCCCGAGAACAGAAACGACTTGTATGTGCAGCTCAGAGCCGAGTACAATATATAGTGAACGACGTTTTTTTAAAGTGAATTTGCACAAATCCGGCTGTCGTTTTTCGTCGTAAAATTTCCGTGAAAAGTAACAGAATTATGTTGACTTGCGGGAGCGCGGTTGTTATCCTGTCATTATAGCATTGCTTGACAAGGGAATACACGGTTTTGACGGGCGCAAATACGCCCATACTGCTTCAAAGCCCTTGACAATACGTCAAGTATTCTCTGCGGTCTTTTCATTGTCTGGACGCATTTGAGCTCCGTCAAAACTGCAAGCACCTGACAGCAGTGGGTCTGTGAATGACTTTTGAGAAAAGACGCGCTGTCAGGCGTATATTCCCTTGTCAAACAATGCTATAGAGTTTGTAGGAGTACAGATATGAAGAAAGTGATAGCCATACTGCTTGCCGCAGCATGCATGATATCCATGTGCGCATGCGGCGACAGTGTCAAAAAAATTGAAGTTTCGGCCAAGGATCTTACGGCGGCGGCGATACAGGCGGTGGGTCTTGACGGCGCCGACCTGCTCTCGGCGGCCGGTGACGAGAGCTTTGAAAGCCGGTTTTATTACTACTACGGCATTACGACCGATCAGGTTCGTGACTATGCGATAGCGTATTCCTCGGTCTCACGGCCGGAGGAGATAAGCGTGCTGGTCGCGGCCGACGGCGTGGATGTCAGCGTTCTGACAGACGCTCTTGACGCCAGACGCAAGATGCAGCCCTCGTCTTTTGCGCTCTACAGTCCTGAGAGCGTGGAAATGCTGGAAAATGCCATCATTTTTACCGAGGGCGACTGCGCTGTGCTCATAGTTGCGGAAAACGCCGAGGAGCTGCGGGACAAGATAAAGGAGCTTATTAAGGACGCGGATACTACCGAGGCTCTGGCAAAGGAATTTTACGCCGCCCGCGAGGAGGCTGTAACCGCGAAATACGATTATTCAAAGCCCGTCCCGGCGTCCGACGCCAAAGACGCGACGTGGTTTGCCGACGCGGCGTTTGTCGGGGATTCGCGGATGAAGGGGCTTCTGAACTTTACCGATTTCGACTATGCCGCGGACTTCTCCTACGTCGGACTGAATGTGGCGGATGCGTTCACAAAGCCTTATGTTGTCACCGATTCCGGCTCGATGACGGTCTCCGAAGCGCTCAAGGGCGGCACATACGGGAAGATATACATCATGTCCGGCATCAACGAGCTTGGCTGGTATAACCTCGATAAATTCATCGAGTATTACGGCGACCTTGTCGATCTGGCAAAGCGGGAGCATCCCGAGGCTCAGGTCTATGTCATCAGCATACTGCCTCTCGGCGCGAAGGCGGCGGAGGAGCAGGAGGTTCTGACAAACGACAGGGCACAGATGTTCAACGAGCTTATCCTGAAAATGTGCAGTGATAAGCAGGCGTACTACATCGACGGCTATGACGCCCTTGCCGTTGACGGCTCTCTTCCGGAGGATGCTTCACCCGACGGCGTACATCTTAATGTAAACTACTGCAAAATGATGACCGATTATCTTCTAAACCACACGGTCGAGGCATAAAAAATTCTGCGGCAACAGCCGCAGAATTTTTTATGCCTTCCCCTTGAGGGAAAGGCTTGATACATTGCTTTTCTGTTTCCGTTCTGCTTTTCGTGCGGCAATTGACCTACACAAAGACGAGCGATGCTCGCCCCTACAATTAGTGCGCATAAAAATTTGGAGGCAGTCAAATGATTGCCTCCGCTTTATCGTATATTGCCAATGTATATAATCGGGCTGACGCAAAGCGATTATAGAATGCTGCAACGACAGGAAAAAAGCGCGAGTGCAAAAAAATTACTGCCAGTGCCTATGGTCGGGCACCGGCAGTATAGTTTGTTTGAAGCCTTAACGCGAATCGCTCTGCGCCAGCCGGCGCCGATTACATTGCCGCCATGAGCACGAAGCCTTCGACGATGAGAAACTCCGAGAGTATGTAGGTCAGCATAACGACAAAGTGCGTTTTGAAGAAACCGTCCTTCTTGAACCTGACGTAGAAAAGTGTGGAGTCGGAGACGAAGAACAGTATGGCACCGATGAAGGTGATCGCCGTTGCGAGGCAGGGCATGGACACGAGCTGATACAGCGCAAAGCAGTTCATGGCTCCGTTTGCCAGAAGATAGCCCGCCATGGGGAAGAACAGCGCCTTCGGCAGATACGGCTTCAGCCCACGGAAAACGAGCGCGGTCAGGACGACGTACACTGCGGCGACGGCGATTATGACCCAGAGCGGAACGAGGTCAAAGTTAATATGATAAGCGTAGGCGGCGGCGAAGCATATATGTGACGCGAAAAAGCTTATGCCGCCTGCGGAGAACCATTTAACGCCCTTGGGTATCAGCAGAACATCGCCCAGCCAGCTTGTGAGTATAGCGGCGATGATGATCGCCAGGGGATCGCTTACACTAAAACAGTACCAGCCCAGCAGAGAGAGCAGAATAAAGCCTTTTGTCTGCGCGCGCAGCTTGGCGTTGCTTTTGTAGCTTGCGTAGAGGTGTATGGTGCTTGTGATTATGAAGATTGCGAGAAACAGGTATTTCATGTATTATCCCCCATAAATTATATTAAGTGTATAATATCATATGCTGCATATTATTTCAACCGCAATATTCTCTGTAGAAAAATGTCGAATACCGTGCTATAATAAAACAAAAAGTAATAATCAGGGAGGGAAAGGCATGAAATACATATTTGTGGTAAATCCGCTTGCGGGTGCGGGCGGCACGGAGGAGAGGCTGAGAGCGCAGATCGAGAAGCTTCCCGAAAAGGACGACTGCGAGGTGTATATCACCAAGGCGGTGGGCGACGCAACGGAGTTTGTGAAGAAAACCATCGCCGAGCGTCCGGGCGAGCAGCTTCGCTTTATTGCCTGCGGCGGCGACGGAACCATCAATGAGGTCTTCTCTGCGGCGGTCGGAGTTGAGAACGTTTCCGTGTCCTGCTACCCCAGCGGCAGCGGCAACGACTTTGTCAAGTGCTACGGCGGCATGGAGGCGTTTGCCGACGTGTCGAAGATAATCCGCGGCAAGGCCGAAAAGATCGACGTTCTCAAGGTCGGCGATCGCTACAGCATAAACGTCACAAACTTCGGCTTTGACACGACAGTCGCCATCACCGTCAACGAGGACAGAGCCAAAACCGGCCACGGAAGCAAAAATTCCTACACCAAGGGCATCGTGAGGGCGCTCATACACAGCATGAAAAACCGCTGCACCGTCAAAGCCGACGGCGAGGTCATAAACCCCGATGGCGATATGCTGCTGTGCACCGTCGCAAACGGCCAGTACGTCGGCGGCTCGTTCAAGTGTGCGCCCCGCGCAAAGTTAGACGACGGGCTCATGGAGGTCTGCCTTGCAAAGCCCATATCCCGTCTGCGCTTTGTGAAGCTGCTCACGCCCTACACAAACGGCGAGCACCTCGACCGCGAGGATCTCAGGGACGTCATGATCTACCGACAGGCAAAGCGCGTTGAGGTGGAGGCACCCGAGGGCTTTGCGTATTCTCTCGACGGCGAGATAATATACGAGAGCAAGTTCACCATCGAGATTGTGCCCGGCGCGCTCAACTTTGCCGCCCCGGATAAAGAATAGACAAAACAAAAGACTGTGGCGAGAGCCACAGTCTTTTAATGCAGCAACGACGGGAAAAAAGAGCGCGAGTGCAAAAGCGATTACTGCCATTATTACCGGTCGAGCACCGGAAAAAGCGATTATTTTAAGCTGAAAAACGAAAAGAAAAAGAAAACAAAAGACTGCGGCAGAGCCGCAGCCTTTTGTTTTGGAGAAATAGAGAGGATATATGTGTCAGACGCGATAGGGAGAAACGCCTGACTTAAAGGAGAAGAAACATAGCATATTTATAAACCGGCCCACGCTCGTTTATTTCACGCCGGTTGAACCGGAGTCCGGCTTCGACTCGTCAAAGGTGACGGTCAAGGTCGTAAATTCGTTTTTGCGGTACACGACGATCTCGGTGCTGTCGCCGGCATTGAACTGCTTCACGGCGGCGTTTAAGTCGGAGTAGCTCGTGACGTTCTCGTTGCCTATCTGCGTGATTATATCGCCGACGGCGAGTCCGCACTTTTCCGCGCAGCTTTCCGGCTCGACGCTGTTTACATACGCGCCCTCGGGGAAATTATAATACTGCGCATACATTGAGGTGTACTGCCTGTCGATGCCGACGCCGAGGTATGCCTTGCCGCTGACGTAGCCCTTTGTGATGAGGTCGTTTGCCACGCTGACAGCGTCGTTTATCGGTATCGCAAAGCCCGTGCCTTGGGGCTCGGACAGGCCGTCCCTCGCGGTGGCGATGCCGATGACCTCGCCACTTTCGTTGAAGATGGGGCCGCCGTCGCAGCCGCAGCCGAAAGAAGCGTCAAGCTGGAACAGATTTATCGCGGCGGCGTTCCCGCCGGGGGTGATGCTGCGGCTGAGCGCGCTGATGCGGCCGCTTAACATGGCGAAATCAAGCTCGCCGAGGGGATGCCCGATGGCGAAAACGCAGTCGCCGACGGAGATGTTGTTGCTGTTGCCGACGGTTACGGGGCTGAGGTCGGAAGCGTCGATCTTGAGCAGCGCGATATCGCTTGCCGCTTCAAAGCCGACGACGGTGGCCTCGTATGACGAGCCGTCCTTGAGAAGAACATTTATCCTGGAATTGTACTCCTGCGCAGGCTCGATGATATGGTAGTTTGTGATTATATATCCGTCGGAGGTCATGATAAAGCCGGAGCCCTCGACGGCGTTTGCGCTTGGATGGCCGAAAAGGTTGGCTGAGCTGGTCTCGAGCGCGATGCCGACGGTCTGGCGGCAGCCGACGGCGTAGACGTCGTTGGCGACGGCCGTTTCGCGGCTTGTACCGCTGTTGTCGTTGGATGAGACGAGCGTCTTATCCGAACCCTCCTCGGGCAGGCGGTACTTGAGCACCGACCATGATATGAGCCCGCCCACGAGTCCGCCGACGATGGCGCAGGCGAGGCCGAAGCATGCAAGCTTAACTATCCTGCCGCTGTGGACATTGACCGAGGCCTTTTTCTCTTTGGGCTTTTTCTCGGAGGGGACATAGTATTGCGGGATGTCGTTGGTTTCATCCTGCGGGACAAACTTTGCGTCCTCGTACAGCTTCTTTTCGGGTCTCACGAAGTGATATTCGCCGTCGATCTCCAAACGGTCGTTGGGATCGTCAGGTCTTTTGTCTCTGTTATCTTCCATATGAGCCTCCGAGCGCTGCATCATGTTTGCAGCATTATAATACACAAACTTTATGACAAAGGCATGAACAAATAAGAAAAATTCTATAAACACTTGCTGTGCTCACTTATCCCGCGAAGCTGCGGGATAAGCAGGCTCATGAGTATAAGGCACGCGCCGCACACGCACGTCAGTGTCACGGGCTCGCTCAAAAACACAACGCCGAGCACGGAAGCAAAGACCGGATTTAGCGCGCAGAACAGCCCCGCCGTCTCGCTGCCGGTGTGAGCCTGGGCAACTGGCTGAAACGTGAAGCCGAAGCAGGTGCACACTATGGCAAGCGCCAGCACCGAACCCCACTCGGCTCCGCCCGAGGGCAGACGCGGCGCTTCAAATATGAACGACGCGGCAAGCGCCAAAATCCCGATGAAGCCCACCTGCATGATGCCTATCATGAGCCCGTCGCCCCTGCGGGAAAAGCGGTCGGTGATTATTATCGCTATTGCGTACAGCACAGCCGCGCACAGGCAGTAAAGCTCACCTGTCGTGAAGCCAAACGCGCTGCCCCTGAGCGTCAGCAGCGCAACGCCCTCAAGAGCCGCCGCGCCGCTTATGAGCGTGACCTTGTCCGGCGCCCTGCGAGCGAGCAGAGCCTCGATGAGCGGTACGAATATTATGGCGGTGTTTTCCAAAAACGAGGTCGTTGAGGTGTCGGTCGTTTTAAGCGCCGTCAGCTCGAAGGTCATGACCGCGAAGAACACCACGCCGACTATCGCGCCGCGCAGGATATCGCGGGGGTCTATGGTTCTGAGCTTCTTGAAGAAAATTATCGCCAGCAGCAAAAAGGCCAGCAAAAACCTCACTGCCAAAAGATTGAAAACGCCGAGGCTGTCAAGCCCCGCCTTGCTGAAAAGATAGCCCGTACTTCGGGTGAGAATGACCGCTGCCAGAAGCAGTTCCGCCTGTCTGCGGCTCATATTGCGAATCCTCCTACATTTAAGGTTGACACGAGTATAATACTGCTTTATATTTGAGTAAAGCGAGAATAAATCAACGATGTGTTGACTAAATGTTAATTGTAAGAGAGCTGCCGCCGGACGAGCGATGTGTACAGAGTAATATGATAGTAAACACATGTGCAAGATGATTGTATACAGTTTTGCAGTAAAATAAAGGCATAAAACACAT
>SFEX01000051.1 GCA_004557075.1 Clostridiales bacterium | reverse complement strand
GAGGGTCCACCCGTTCCCATTCCGAACACGGAAGTTAAGCTCACCAGTGCCGACAATACTTGTCTGGAGACGGACCGGGAAGATAGGTCAATGCCAACATAAAAGACCGCAGTTAAATGTCTGCGGTCTTTTTTTTATTTCGTTGCTACGCTCCAAATAGTCGTTATTGCCGGTGCTCGACGGGCGGCGGCTGCCGCAGAGCGATTCGCGTTGAGGCTCAAAATAATCTCTATTGCGGTATACCGACCGGTGAGACTGGCAATAATCGTTATATTTCCACTCTCTAAATTAGTGCATATGAGAACTTCGGAGGCAATCGAAATGATTGCCTCCGAAAATTATATTTACACTAATTCAAAGCGCGAGTGCAATATAGAATATTACCAATATTACCGTCGAGCTGACGCAAAAGCGACTATTTTAAGCGTCGCAACGAAAGGGAAAAGTGCGCGAGTGCAATATGGACTTTATAAAAGCTCACCGGTCGAGATACCGAAAAAGCGATTACATTAAGCCTCAACGCGAATTGCTTCGCGCCAGCCGGCGCAAACTAACGTTTCCAGGTGTCGGGGGCGAAGAGGATGAGCATGGGGAATATCTCCAGCCTGCCGAGGAACATATCAAAGCACAAAACGCCCTTGCTGAGCAGACTGAGCTGCGAAACGCCCATGGTGAAGGTATTTGAGTCGATGCCGTAGCCGACGTTGCCGAGGCTGGATATGCCCGCCAGCATTCCGTCGCCAAAGCTCAGCCCGTCGATGGACAGCACGACCGCCGTCAAGACGACCGCCATGAAGTACGCGATGGCGAAGCTGTTGACCGAGGCGACTGTGTCCTCCTCGACTATCTCGTCGTCGAGATGAATAAGGTGCACGGAGTTTGGGGTTATCGTGCGGGCAAGGGCGCGGTAGGTGCTCTTGGCGAGGATCATGACGCGCGAGAGCTTCATGCCGCCGCCGGTCGATCCGGACATCGGCCCCGTTATCATCAGCACCATGAGCAGCGACCACACAAACGGCGACCAGAAGCTGGCGTCAATGGACACATAGCAGGTGGTGCTGATTATCGACACGACCTGGAACAGGCTATGCAGCAGCCCCTCGCCGAAGCTTGCAAAGCGCGCGGCGTTGCTCACGCCCATGATAAGCGCGACGACGCTGACCGCGATGGCGAAAAACCGCAGCTCGTGGCTCTTGCGTATCCTGTAAAATTCCCGCGCTAGCAGGCAGTAGAATATGCTGAAGCTCATGCTGCACAGAGTCATGAAAATGAGCGTCACGGTTTGCGCGTAGGCGCCGTAAGACGCCATACTGTCGTTTTTAATCGAGAAGCCGCCGGTGGAGGCTGTGCTGAGCGCGATGTTTATCGAGTCGAACAGCGGCACATGGCCGACAAACAGCAGGATGATTTGCAGCGCCGTCATGAAGATGTATATCTCATACAGCAGCTTTGCCGACTTCTGCATCCTCGGCACGAGCTTTGCCGCCATGGGGCCGGGAAATTCCGCGCGAAGCAGGTACATCGAGCCGCTCTCTCGCGCGACGGGGGCTATCGCCAGCAGGAACACCAGCACGCCCATGCCGCCTATCCAGTTCGTTATGCTGCGCCAGAGCAGTATCGCGCGCGGCGCGGCCTCGACGTTGTCGATTATCGTGGCTCCAGTCGTGGTGAAGCCGGATATAGTCTCGAATATCGAGCCTGAGATGCTGGGGATAACGCCGCTGACGTAGAAGGGTATCGCGCCGAACAGGGATATGATTATCCACGCCAGCGCGACGATGACGAAGCTGTCGCGCGCGCCCACGGCTCTGTCCCGATTCGGGATGAGCGAGCACGGCAGGCCGAGCGCCAAAACGGCAAATATCGCCGCCAAAAAGCCACGCACCGCGCCCGCGTCGCCGTCAAAAAGGCCGAGCGCCAGCGGAGGCAGCATGAACGCTGCCTCGATGCACAATATGATACCGACGGTTTTTCTGATAATGTTAAAATTCATGACGTCTTCCGGCCTCAGGCGAAAATGTCGTTTAAGTCGATGATATCGCGTCCGGCGGTGGTGACGACGACAACGGTGTCGCCGGCTGTCAGGACATCGCGGCCGCCGGGGATGATGATCTGCCCCATGTGGTTTATGCAGACGACCAGAATGCCGGGCTTGAGCCTTATATCGCTGAGCGTCTCACCCAGGTGCTTTGTCGCGCTCGTCACGGCAAACTCAAGCGCCTCCGCGCTGCCGTCGGCAAGGCGGTGTATCGTAAGAACGGCGCTGCCGCCGGTGTTTTCCATCGCCCTTACATAGCGCAGGATGGCGTGGGCGCTTATCTGCTTGGGGCTTATGAGGCTGTCAGCGCCGCGGTCGCCGAGGATCTCGCCGTATTCCGAGCGGTTTATTTTCGTCAAAAGCTGCGGCACCCCGACCTTGCGCGCGAACATGCCGATGATGATGTTCTCCTCGTCCATATTCGTCAGCGGGAGCACCGCGTCCATGTGCTGGATGTTGTGCATTTTAAGCACCGACTGGCTGGAGCCGTCGGAGCAGATGACGTTGAGCTCCGGGAATTTTTCGGCAAGGTACTCGCAGCGCTTGCGGTCTTTTTCGATGAGCTTTATGCTCGAGGCGGATTTGCGCAGCATGTGCACGAGGTATTCGGCTATCCTGCCGCCGCCGACGATGAGCACGTTTTTGCTCTTCTTGCTGCGCAGCTTCAGCTCGTGCGTAAGCTCAACGAGCGTGGACGCGGGTGCGGTGACGTAGATTTTGTCGCCTTCGCGCAGCTCGAAGCTGCCGTCGGGGATGAATATGCGCTCGCTGCGGATAACGGCGCACACGAGCACGCGCACTTTTATTTTCGACGGCATGTCCGCCAATCTCAGCCCGTTCAGGGGGCTGCCCTCGCCGATGCTAAGCTCGACTATCTCGGCCTTGCCCTCGGCAAAGGTGTCGCGCTTAATAAACGCGGGGATCTGAAGCAGGCGGTATATCTCCTTGGCGGCAAGCAGCTCGGGGTTGATGGCCATGGAAAGGCCCAGCTCCGACTTGAGCACATAAAGCTGCTCGGCGTATTCGCGGCTGCGCACGCGCGCTATGGTGTTTTTGCAGCCGAGCTTGCGGGCGACGATGCAGGCCAGCAGGTTAAGCTCGTCCTGCGCGGTGACGGATATCAGCAGGTCGCTGTCGCCGACGTTCGCCTCGCGCTGTGTGGCGATGGCCGCGCCGTTTCCGCATAGCGTCATGACGTCCAGCGTGTCGGAAATAAACTTTACCTTCTCTTTATCGTTATCCACAACGGTGATGTCGTGATCCTCGTTTGTCAGCTCTTCGGCGAGGGAGAATCCGATCTTGCCGCCGCCGACTATTACTATTTTCATGCCCCGAATCCTTTCAAGACAGATTTATCGTTAAACCCAGAAGCGCGGGCGCTCCTGTACGTTTAGCATTTTAGCACACTTTCCCTGTCGTTGCAACGCTATATGTAATCGCTTTTGCGGTGTCCCGACCGGTGGACTTTATGAAATCTATTTTGCACTCGCGTTCTGAATTAGAATGGCAGAGTTTAGACTGTTCCAAGCCTTCCCCTTGAGGGGAAGGTGTCGGCGAGAGCCGACGGATGAGGTGTTACCTGAAATTGCTTGTTTTTAGTTCTGTACCAATTCAGAGCGCGAGTGTAAAAACGATATTTTCGAATGTTTATGGTCGAGCACCGGCAAAAGAGATTACATTAAGCGTAGCAACGACAAGAAAGATGTCCGGCGCCTGGGGGGTGGCGCCGGACACAGGGGAATGGAGAAAGGAGAACAAAACAATATAAAATTGTTATGCTTGTTATCAGTTAAAGTACCGGTACAGGAAGGTCACGACATGCGCGCGCGAGCAGGTCTCGTACGGCCTGAAGGACGTGTCAGAGTAGCCGGTGACGATGCCCTCGGACACCGCCCAGCGTATCGCCTGGCGGCTGTCGCTGCCGAGTGAGGATATATCGGTAAAGCCCACGCTGTTGAAGCTTTTCGGCGAGCCTGCACTGCGCCATATATACAGAACCATATCGGCGCGCGGGCACTCGCGGTTCGGCTGGAAGGAGCTGCCGCTCTCCGCACCGGCGATGCCCGTCTTATACGCCCAGAGTATGGCTTTATAGTAGGGGCTTGACGATGAGACGTCCGAGAACGGATTTGCGCAGGAAACGTTGGGCGAGCCTGCTGCCCTCCAGAGGAAGGTCAGCGCCTGAGCCTTGGTGCAGGACGCGTTGGGGCGGAAGCTGCCGTCGGCGTAGCCTGCCGCGACACCGCTGCGGGATGCCCACAGTATCGCGCTGTAGTAGGGGCTGGCGGGGTTTACGTCGTAAAACGTGTCATTTGCGCTGCCGCCGCTGCCGACGGTCACGCGGACAGAGCAGGAGTAGCCGCCGCATTTAAGGGTGAGGGTCGCCGTGCCGTTTGAAACGCCCTTCACGCTGAAAACGTTCACCTGGGTGCCGGTGATCTGCGCGACCTTGGGGTTTGAGCTGACGCAGGTGATCTCCGCAGTGGCGTATATCGGCGCGGGGATGCCCTTGAGCTGTGCGGTGCCGCCAACGGGGATGCTGAGGCTGCTTTTGTCGGCAGAGACGCCCGTCGGCGCAACGTAGAAGCTGCCGCGGGAGCCGGAGAAGCTTGCGCTTGCGAAGAGCTGCTCCCAGTACTGGCTGTACTTTGATGAGCTTGAGTAGTAATAGCCGACGCCGAGGTGGGTGTATTTGCCGCTTAAAATGTTGCTTCTGTGCCCGTCCGAGTTCATCCACGCGGAGACCGCCTCGCAGGGGTCGGACTGACCGGCGGCGATATTCTCGGCGGCGCCGGAGTAGCTTATGCCGTTTGCGCTCAGCGCGGTGTGCCACTTGCTGCCGTTCGGCCTCGTGTGGCTGAAGCTGCGCGCAAGCTCGGCGGCGCGGATGTCGGCTGCGCTGTCAAGCGCGTCGGCGGCTTTGAGCGCCGGAAGGCCATGTCTTGCCCGCTCTATATTTGTCCAGAAAAGGACTGCGTTTTCGTAATATTCGCTGCTCGATGCCGCGCTCGCGGTGGGAGACATCGTCGCGCAGAGCAGTATTATAACTGCCAGCAGCACGCTCAGGGCTCGAAGTGCCCGTGTCTTTTGGAGTTCGGTCATTGCGGATAAAACCTCCGTGAGTGTGTACT
Organism: Clostridiales bacterium; assembly: GCA_004557075.1. GTDB lineage: Bacteria > Bacillota > Clostridia > Oscillospirales > Oscillospiraceae > F23-B02. The sequence continues at coordinate 258 of SFEX01000051.1, read as the reverse complement.
CGTCATAAGCATAAGGCGAGCATACGAACCCGCCTTATGCTTAATCCGACGAAAAAAACGCGTTCACCAATAAAAGACGGCAAAATCCCCTCCATATTGCACTTTTTCCCTGCCGTTGCTACATTTTAAAGAATCGTTTCTGCACTCGCGCATTGAATTGTAGGGGCGGCCATTGTGTCAATAGGAAGAAGGTATACAGGAGTGCAAGATGATTGTATACAACTTACAGTCTTGAAATTTTGCGATGAATAAGCTTGC
>SFEX01000050.1 GCA_004557075.1 Clostridiales bacterium | reverse complement strand
CGCTTTCCAATGCGGCAACTACCGAAGCGCCACAAACGATTGCGTCTCCCACTATGTGAAAACATCGGTTCTGGAAGCGGCGATTTTGCGGGCAATTCAGGCGGTGAGCAAATATGTACTTGAAAACGAAGCCGAGTTCATTGACCAGCTCAAAGCCGTTTGGAATGAGCATCAGGCAAAGACAGCGGACAACGGACAGCAGGGGCTTGCCGAAGCGAAGAAGCGGATGACTGAATTGGACGAGAAAATCAGCAAGCTATATGAGAGTACCTTGAGCGGCTTACTGCCGGAGCGACAGGCACAGCGCATGATCCGGCAGTACGATGAAGAACAGCTTGTGTTGGAAAAGCGTGTTGCAGAGCTGGAAAGTCTGGTTCAGCAGGACGAGATCAAGCAGGTGGACGCATCCCGCTTCATCGCTCTGGTCAAGAAATACCGAGACTGCGAGGAGCTGACCGACACCATGCTCTATGCGTTCATTGACAGGATCGAGGTTCACGAAGCCACAGGCGGTCGAACCATCTACCGCCAGCAGAACATTGACATTCATTTCAATTTCATCGGCAACTACTACCCGCCTGTTGAAGCTGTTTCCGAGGAAGAACGCATCGCCGCCATCGAAGCCGAGCAGCAGCGAAAGAAGCAGGAAAAGGGCAAGCGATCAACAGAGCGCAGAAAGCAGAAGCTGGACGCTCTGCGGGCGGCTGCGGAAGCCGGAGACCCCGAAGCGGTCGCAAAATACGAAGAACACCTTGCAATCCAGCGTGAGCGAAATCAGAAACACCGTCAGAAGTTGCAGGAAGCCAGAGAAGCCGACCCGGAATATATCAGCCGATTAGAGGAAAAGGAGCGCATCAAGCGTGAAAAGATGCTTGAAACGGAGCGCAAGCGGATGGAACGGGACAGCCGGAAAAAGAAGCTGACGCGAGCCGAGCTGAAAGAGAAGGCAAAGACCGACCCGGAAGCCGCTAAAGCGTGGGAAGCTCTGAAAGCCAAGGAAGCCGAAGCCAGACAGCGCAAAAAGGAGCGTGAGGAAGCGAGAATGGCGGCTGACCCCGAATATGCCGCTATGATGGCAGAACGAAAAGCGGAGTATGTCCGCACAAGGACTGCCCGGCGCAAGGCTGAACACGAAGCCCTTGTGGAGCTTGCCAAGACCGATGAAGAAGCCGCAAGGAAACTGGCGGAGAAGCGGAAATATCAAAGTGAAGCTACCGTCAGATGCTATCAGAAAATGAAAGCCGATGCGGAAGCCGGAGACCCCGAAGCCATCCGGCGATATGAAGCCACCCTTGCCAAGCGCAGAGACGAGTACCACAAAAAGAAAGCAAGACAGGAGGAAGTACCAGCATGAAGGAATTGAAGCCAAGAATCCACGAAAACGGCATCGACTACATTCTCGTGGGCGATTACTATGTGCCGGACTGGAAGCTGCCGGAGGAAAAACGCCCTGTCGGGCATTGGGGCAGGCTGCATCAAGCCTACCTGCGGATGTACCGTCCCGGTTTTTACAACGAACTCGTTCTCTCCTGCAAGCTGCACACCTACCTTGCCGATCTGAACGAGCAGGCAACGGAAAGATGCAGTCTTATCATTGAGCAGATGGCGGAAGCCGAGGGCGTGGACGAAGCCCTGAAAGCGTCCGACCAGATGCTATGGGTGCAGTCCATGAACTCCATCCGCAGCCGAGCCGAGGAAATCATCAAGCATGAGCTGATTTATGATTGACGGTCAAGAGCCGGAAAAATCGCATATTTGACGCTGGGAACGCTTCGGACGAGGAATGTATCGCCGGAGCGTTTTCCATTGAAAAATCGCCGTTTTCCCCAAGTCAAGAGCCGGAGAAAACACCCGAAAAACACCCCTATTGCGTAACAGAGGCGCAGAAAGGAGCTTGCATGAGAACAGGGCTTACGAAGCAGGAAAAGACCACCGAAATCTACTTTGACGAGAAAGAACCCACCATCTATATCCGCACCCACAACACCGACCTCAGGAACAGGCTGACCGCCTATGCCTCAGCTCACCCCGGCGAGTGCCGCCAGACCGACGCAGATCCGGACACGGGCTGCATGGAATTTGAAATCCGCAAGGGGCGGTTCTCCTTTCGGCTGACCGCACCATACAGCGAGGAACGCCGCAAGGCGGCAAGCGAAGCGGCGAAAAAGAGCGGTGTTCATAGGCAGAGGCAGCAGGAATGATACGACGCCAAACACATACCGATGGTATAATAATTAAAATCAAATTCGTATGGGCGGTATGTTCATTTCGTCATATTTTTCTGCTATAATCAATTTATAAAGGCAGAAAGGGTGAGACGAATGGAAATAAAGCTCGCTGAAAATATTCGCGCTTTCCGAAAGCAGAGATCTCTTACACAGGAGCAGCTTGCGGAGGTGTTGGGCGTAACGGTCGGCGCGGTTTATAAATGGGAAGCAAAGCTCTCCCAGCCCGAATTAACCATGATCATGGCCATGGCGGACTTTTTTGACACGTCGGTGGACGTGCTGCTGGGCTATGAGATGAAGGACAATCGCTTGCAGGCAAGCGTGGAAAGGCTAAAACAATATCTTCATGAAAAAAATCAAAAGGGGCTTGCGGAAGCGGAAAAAGCGCTAAAAAAATACCCACACGACTTCAATGTCGTTCACGAAAGTGCCGAGCTGTATTGTGTGTTCGGCGTGGAGCTTCAAAATCAAAGTTTGCTGCTGAGAGCCTTGGAACTCTTGGAGCAATCGCGCCTGTTGCTGCCGCAGAACACAGACCCGCAGATCAGCGTTCTTACGATTTATGGGGAAATGGCAGATGTATATCTGATGCTGGACGAGGGCGAAAAAGCCGTAAATCTTTTGAAGGCGCACAATGCAGGCGGCCTGTACAGCGATGTGATTGGCCTGATATTGGCGACCAACCGGAAGCGGCCGGATGAAGCTGTGCCGTTTCTGTCTGAATCACTGCTGAAAAACACCACAGCCATCATACGCACCATTATGGGCTACATAAACGTGTTCTTTCAGCAAGAGGATTACAACTCGGCACAGGCAATCCTGCTTTGGGGAGATCATGTTCTTTCCGGGTTGAGAAATGAGGACAAGAACAGCTTCCTCGACAAGATAAACAGTGTGTTTCATGTATGCCTTGCCTATACGCAGGTGAAAGCCGATGACCGCTGCGCCGCCCGTCATTCCCTGTGCCATGCGAAAGAGCTTGCAAAACGCTTTGATGCAGCGCCGGACTACAAAGCGGAGGCCATTCTCTTTGTTGACCACATAAAACCTTTCAGCGCACACGATAATATCGGCGCAACGGCAATGATGGGCATTCAAAACACGCTTGCTGCCATCGGGGACGATATACTATCCACTATGTGGAGGGAGGTAAATGACCATGAAGAATAAACCGCTGAAAAAGCAACTCTCAGCGCAGTTTTATCATCGGAACATCCCTGTTCTCTGCGTCGCTGTTTTCGGCGCATTGGTTTCAGGCTCGCTCAATTTGATTCTTTCGTGGATCATGCAGCAGCTTATCGATGCGGCATCCGGTGTTCCTGGTGCGCTTGCCATCGGAACGCTCGCAAAAATCAGCGGAGGGTTTGTGCTGCTTTGCGTAGCGGCGTTTCTGCTGGACTATATTTCACAGCCCCGCTTTATTGAGAGAGCCATGCGGCAGTATAAAGATTTCGCCTTTCAGAAGCTCACGGAAAAGAGCATTTCATCCTTTCGGGACGAGAGTACGGCTGCCTATCTTTCGGCTCTGACCAACGACGCAGGCAGCATAGAGGCGGACTATCTTGCGCAACAGCTTTCCCTGATCACAAAAACCGTGACATTCATCGGCGCGCTCGCCATGATGCTGTGGTACTCCCCGGTTATGACCGCCATCGCCATCAGCATTACGATTTTGCCGCTGGTCGCTTCCCTTCTGACGGGAAACAAGCTGCAAGAAGCTGAAAAGCGTGTGTCGGAGCGAAACAAGGACTTTACCGCCGCGCTGCACGACTGCCTCAGCGGATTCTCGGTCGTTAAGAGCTTCAAGGCGGAGAAGGAGGTCTATAAGCTCTTTGCCGAAAGCAACCGGGCTTTGGAGGGAGATAAGTTCAGCAAACGGAGGATCAAGATCCTCGTGGGTATGATCGGCGCTGTGACGGGCATTTTTGCGCAGCTCGGCGTGTTTCTCATTGGAGCGTACCTCGCTCTGTCCGGCTATGGGTTGACCCCCGGCGTTGTGATCATTTTCGTAAACCTGATGAACTTTATGATTCAGCCCATCGCGGAGCTGCCGGGGCTGCTGGCAAGCCGCAAGGCGGCGCTGGGGCTGATCGGCAAGCTGGCGACAGCACTGGAAAAGAATCCCGCCTCTGGCGGCAGCGCGGCGCTTTCCCGGCTGGAGAAGGGCATTCGTCTCGAACAGGTGTCGTTCAGCTATGACGGAGAAAAGGATGTGCTGCACGAGATCTCCGCCGAGTTTAAGGCCGGCAAAGCCTATGCTATTGTGGGTGGCAGCGGCAGCGGAAAATCAACGCTGCTTCATCTGTTGATGGCGGGGAGCAGGGAATATGCTGGAAGCATCTTGCTTGACGGAACGGAGCTTCGCAGCATCGCCCCGGAATCGCTGTATGAAACGATTTCAGCCGTACAGCAGAATGTGTTCGTGTTCAATGCCTCCATAAAGGATAATGTTTCCATGTTCCGCAGTTTCCCACAGCAGGAGCTTGACGAGGCGATTCGCCACGCCCATCTAACGGGGCTGATTGCGGAACGGGGAGAAGGCTATCTCTGCGGCGAGGGCGGCAGCGGGCTGTCCGGCGGCGAAAAGCAGCGCATATCCATTGCCCGAAGCCTACTGAAAAAATCCTCCGTCCTTCTGGCTGACGAGGTAACGGCTTCGCTGGACGCACAGACGGCCCATCAGGTCACAAACGATATTCTTGACCTGCATGGTATGACCCGCATCATCGTGACGCATACGCTGGAGGAATCCCTGCTCCGCCGCTATGACGGCATCCTCGTCCTGAAGGACGGACGCATCGACGAGACGGGCAGCTTCGACGAGCTTATGGAGAAGAAAGGGTATTTCTTTGCGCTGTTCACTGTGGCGCAGTAAAAAGGAAGTAAATTCGATTGTTAAAGAAATCAAAATAAACTTGCTCATACTCTCTCAAAGCGCAATCGACAAAAATCGGTTGTGCTTTTCTTTTACCCAAAATCAAGAAAGGAGCGACCACCCATGACGAAGAAGAAAACGCCGCAGACCATCGAGGAATGCAACGCCGAGCTGGAACTCACGCAGAAGAAAATCCGGCAGTATGAGAACCGAAGCAAGATGCTTGACCGCAGGCTTGCCATTGAGAAGCGCAAGGCACGCAACCACCGCCTGTGTTCGCGGGGCGGCTTTATTGAAAGCATCGTGCCGGAGCTTATCACCATGACGGACGAGGACGCGCAGACCTTTTTCCGACTT
>SFEX01000049.1 GCA_004557075.1 Clostridiales bacterium | reverse complement strand
AAGCTTATTCATCGCAAAATTTCAAGACTGTAAGTTGTATACAATCATCTTGCACTCCTGTATACCTTCTTCCTATTGACACTATGCTCGCCCCTACAGGTGCAGGTGATTAAGCGCGCGAGTGCAATAACGACAATTACCAATATTACCGGTCGAGAATCTGTAGTAGCGACTACATGAAGCATTGCAACGAATTGCCCCTCCGGCGAGGAGCGTAGCAACGATAGGAAAACCTCCGCCTGACGAAATGTCAGGCGGAGGTTTGCTACGCTGTGCTTATTTATTCGTCCGGGATGGCTTCATGGCGGAACAGCAGGGATATGCACCACAGGGCGGCAAGACCGACGAGGGTATATATCACGCGGCTGACGGTCGCGGTCTGTCCGCCGCAGATCCATGCCACGATATCAAATCTGAACAGCCCGATGCTGCCCCAGTTAATGCCTCCGATTATTGTCAGGATAAGCGCAATGCGGTCAATAATCATGCTTATCAAACTCCTTTCCCGCATAGCTTGCCCAATCGCGCGAAAAATATTTATAAAAATTTTTCCATTCGACAAAACTTGTTCTTTTTCGCTCTTTACAAGCCGCGGCGAATGCGCTATCCTTTAATCACAGCTTATCCAATTGGTTTCGCGCAAGCGAGATCACGGCTCATATCTTTATCCCACAACCCTGTTTTGCAGGCTGCTCACCGCAGCCTGCCCTTTTTATTTTTTAATTATTTTTCGATTATAAGCTCGATGCCCGCGCCGGTGCATATATCCCGAAGCTCCCCGGCAAGCTCTGCGTCCGAGTACACCGTTTTAAGCCCCGTCAGAGCGGACAGCTCCGACCAGTCGCTTACGCCGCGGCTGCCGGTCAGGCGAAGCTCCGTAAGCCCCGTGAAATCCGCTATGCCCGATATCGAGTCAAGGCGGCAGTTTACGAGGCTCAGCTCCGTTATCGCGCGCTCCCTGTCAAAGCTTTTGAAAAACCTTCCGCGCAGATCGCAGTTGTCAAATTCGCAGATGCGCAGCGAGCTGTGGTCGAGCGCCTGCGCGACATCGCTCAGCGTGCAGCCGGACACCCGCAGCTCGCGTATGCCCGACAGTGGCTTGAAGGCGTCGTAATTTGTGACCGAGCCGCCCGTCAGCACAGCCTCCGTGAGCTGCTGGCAGCGGTTTAGATCACCGAGATCGGTCACGCTGTTGCCCTCGGTATTCAGCCCGCGCAGCAGCGGCAGGTTGCCCACGCCCTCAAGCGAAGCGACGCGGTTGTTGCCGATGTTTAAGTACACGATACCGCAGGCGGGCATATCCACCAGAGAACTCAGCGGCTGATACCGCAGCCACAGCGTTTGCAGATCGGTAAAATACGCAAGATCGCCGAGCGTGCGCACAGTGCCCTGCGCGGCGGTATACTCCGCGCCCTGATGGTCCGTCACGGTGATGACGCCCCCGCTTTCGCTCACGCTCTCCGGCTCGTCGAACCAGAAGCTGTCGCCGCAGATATACAGCTCCGTCAGCCCCTTCAGGTCGCTGACGCGGATATCGCCCTGCTCTATGCCGGTGTATGCCCGCGCAGCGCGCTCGAACACCTCGTTTTCAAACTCCGCGACCGTGTCCGGGTCAAGCTCGCTTATCTCCGCCGTCGGAGTGAACACCCGCTCCAAAAATCCCGTGAAGTAGCCGACTATCAGCCCCGCGACGATAAGCCCCAAAACCGCAACGGCCGCCGTCCAGCCGATGATTTTGCGCTTTTTATCGGGCTTCTTTTCACGCTTCGGCTTCGGCTTTTTCGCGGGCGCGGACTCGGCGGTCTCCGCGTCGGCGCGGCGGAAATTTTCGCTGCCGAGCAGCGGCGCTTCGTACAGCTTTTCGTAAAAATACTCCTCGCTCGGGAAGGTATATTTCATGAGCGCGAATATATTGCCTATCTGCATCTCCATGCCCGGCGACAGCTCCGTCTCCTCAAGGAAAACGTTTATGGTCTTTATCTTTTTCGTCAGGGCATAGTGCATCTCCCGACGGCAGTTATCGGACTTTATATAGGCGTTGGATATAAACGCGATGACAAGCTTCGCCTGCATAAGATGTGCGGCGATGCACTCCTGCCACTCGCTGCCAACCTCGATTCCCTCGTCGTACCAGACCTTGTAGCCACGGCGGTACAGATCCTCGACCACGGGCAGAACCCGATCGTCGTCGGCGTGCGCGTAGCTTATGAAAATATATGGTTCACTGCCCTCATAGGGCTTAAAATTATCTATCACATTCACGGCGGTCTATATCTCCTTGCTGGATTATTTCACATATAATGTACATTTTACACTATGGCGGCACAGATAACAAGTTCGCGGGAAAAAAATTCACAAAGCTGTTGACAAAATGTTTCGGCAGTGATATGATACGCTACAATCCGTGTCAAGCGGATAATCGCGAGGAAAGGAGAACCGACATGACCGCAAAGCGTAACAACGTTATGAGCGCTATGGAGATGTGCATGTGCCGCATGTGCATGTGCTTTGTCATGCCTTTTTCCAAAAAGTTCTCCGACGCTCGCTTGAGGGATAAGTAAAACGCTTCCTTCAAAATTAAAAAGCACGTTTACCGGAGAGCTTATAGCTTTCCGGTATTTTTTTGTGCAGAGAGGAGGCCCCGCGGTGGAAATATACAAGCTTAGAAAAACTTCATACCCGGTGCTGCTGAGTCTTAACCGAATGTGTCACCGATAAATATCCGAAAACGATTTAACTATAAAAATAATTTTTAAGGAGAATATATCATGAAGAAGATCACATCCATCATCCTCGCAGCGCTGCTTGCGCTCTCGCTCATCGGCCTTTCCGCCTGCGGCAACAGCTCCGACGCCATCAAGATCGCAGTCCCCAACGACACCACCAACGAAGCCCGCGCCCTGCTCCTGCTCCAGGATCTCGGCTATATCACCCTCGACGAGAACGCCGGCATCACCGCCACCATCAAGGACATCACCGACAACCCCTACGGCATCGAGTTCAGTGAGGTCGAAGCAGCTCAGCTTCCCAACGTACTCCCCGACGTCGATTACGCGATCATCAACTCCAACTACGCAATCTCCGCGAACATGAACCCCGTTAAAGACTCTCTCGCCATTGAAGGCTCCTCCTCCGCTTACGGCAACATCCTCGCCGTCAAGGAGGGCAACGAGAACAGCCCCAAGATCCTCGCGCTCAAATCAGCTCTCGAGAGCAAGCAGGTCGCAGACTACATAGCAGACACCTACGACGGCGCCGTTGTCAGCACCGTTGAGAACCCGGGCGACGGCTTTGACGCCACCGTCGATTACGCTGCTCTGAGCGGCCAGACCATCACCGTCGCAGCCTCCCCCGCACCTCACGCGGAGATCCTCAAGATAGCGAAGGACATCCTTGCCGAGAAGAACATCACCCTCGACATCATCGAGTACACCGACTACGTCCAGCCCAACAACGTCGTTGAGAGCGGCGAGGTTGACGCAAACTACTTCCAGCACTTTCCTTACCTTGACGACTTCAATGCCGAGAACGGCACCCACATCGTCTCCGTCAGCACCATCCACGTTGAGCCTATGGGCCTTTACGGCGGCCAGCAGACCAGCCTTGACGCACTCAAGAAATAAATAATTTTCGGAACAGCCCGCAGGTGTTAGCACCACGGGCTGCTCCGGTCTGGAGCCATATATGATAGAGATTAAGCATTTATCCAAGACCTTCGCCGGAGCCGACGGCTCGGTCGAGGCGCTCAAGGACATAAACCTGACAATAAACGACGGCGATATATTCGGCATCATCGGCATGTCCGGCGCGGGCAAAAGCACCTTGGTGCGCTGCATAAACATGCTCGAGCGCCCGACCTCCGGAACGGTGCTCATTGACGGCGTGGACATCGGCGCTCTGCCTGCGGATAAGCTGCGCGAGCTTCGCCGCCGCACAACGATGATATTCCAGAGCTTCAACCTGCTCATGCAGCGCACCTGCCTTGCCAACATCTGCTTCCCGCTGGAGCTTGCGGGCGTTAAAAAGGCGGAGGCGAAAAAGCGCGCGCTGGAGCTTCTTGAGATAGTCGGACTTTCCGACAAGGCTAACGCCTATCCAGCGCAGCTCTCCGGCGGACAGCAGCAGCGCATCGCCATCGCGCGCGCTCTTGCAACCGACCCCGAGGTGCTGCTCTGCGACGAGGCCACCTCCGCCCTTGACCCCAAGACGACCCGCTCCATTCTTGAGCTCATAAAGCAGATAAACGAGCGGCTGGGCATAACCGTCATCATCATCACCCACCAGATGAACGTCATCGAGGATATTTGCAGCCGCGTTGCCATTCTCGAGCACGGCGTGGTCGTTGAGGAAGGCGACGTGTCCAAGGTGTTTTCCAATCCCGCGTCCGACGCGGGCAAGAACATCGTCTCTCCCGAGGAGCGCGCGCTGCTCGAATCGGGGCTTACAGAGCGCGTTATCCGCCTTGTTTTCGACGGCACCGCCGCGGGCGAGCCTATAATCGCCAAGATGGCAGTCGATGAGGGCATTTCCGCGAATATTCTCTACGCCTCGACCCGCTTCATCGGCGATCAGGTCTTTGGCAGAATGCTGCTCGGCCTGCCGCGCGAGGGCGACGACGCCGACCGCGCCATTGAATACCTGCGCCGCCGAGGCGACGTTTTTGCAGAGGAGGTCGAGATAGATGTTTGATAACGCTTTTACCTCGGAGGCATTCTCCGAGGCCGTTGATATCCTTATAAACGATATGCCCTTTGCGCTGTGGGAGACTACCTACGTCACCGTGCTTGCAACGCTGTTTGCCGTCATCATAGGGCTTCCGCTCGGCGTGCTGCTCGTTGTGGGCGAAAAGGGTGGTATCCTGCCGCTGCCGAAGTGGCTGATGAGTACGCTGAACGTCATCATAAACCTGCTGCGCTCGATTCCGTTCCTTATCCTCATGATCATGGCCTTCCCGCTGGCACGACTCATCGTCGGCACGACGGTGGGCACAACGGCGTCGATAGTGCCGCTGGTCATCGCAGCTTTCCCCTTTGTGGCAAGGCTCGTTGAGAGCAGTCTCAGGGAGCTTAACCCCAACATCGTAGAGATGGCGCAGAGCATGGGCGCGTCGCCCTTCCAGATAATCGTCAAGGTCATGATCCCCGAGAGCGTACCGTCGCTGATATCAAACTTCACCATCGCCATAACCACCGTCCTCGGCTACACCGCGATGAGCGGCATCATCGGCGGCGGCGGCTTGGGCAAGATCGCGATAAACTACGGCTACTACCGATACAAGTATCTCGTGATGCTCTTTGCGGTCATCATACTTATCATCCTTGTCCAGGTCTTCCAGAGCATAGGCACCCGCGCCGCCACCCGCTGCGACAAGAGAATCAAGTAGTTTTAATCCGCGCGTTGAGATTGGCGGTAATCGTCATTGCGTCAGCCCGATTATGAACACTGGAGCATAACGAAAATATCTAAGCTCTAATTAAGTGCGCGAGTGCAAAAAAGATTAACCAACATCTCACCGGTCGGGACACTGCAATAACGATTAATTAAAGCTTTCACGCGAATTGCTCTGCGGCAGCCGCCGCTTTTGCACTCGCGTTCTTAATCAATGCATACATAATAAATTTCGGAGGCAATCATTAGACTGCCTCCGTTGTTTTTTTATTCGCACTTATTGGATTGCATCCGTAGGGGCGGCCATTGGCCGTCCGCTCCTCGCCGGAGGGGCGATTCGGATTTAGGCTTAAAAGAATCTTTATTGCGGTATCCCGACCGTATACATTGAAAATTGTCGTTATACTCCAATGCTTATAATCGGGCTGGCGTAAAAACGACAACCGCCATTCTCAACGCGAATTGCTCTGCGGCAGCCGCCGCCGGACGATCGATGCTCGCACCTACAGGCACGGTGTAATTCAATGCGCGAGTGCAGCAGCGACTATTTACAGTGTTTTTGGTCGGGCACCGGCAATAGCGACTACTGCCAGCCTCAACGCGAATTAGAAAATACCGAGGGATTTGAAGAGGAGCGACCACAGGAACAGGGTCAGGCAGCACAGCGCGCTGGTGGAGACGACGATATCGCCCGCAAGCTCATCGTCCCCGCCCATCTGCTGAACCATTGTGAACGACGCTATCGCGGTCGCCGAGCCGAAAATCGCTATCATGCCCGCAAACTCCACACCCCGAATACCCACGAGATACGCCAGGGTGAGGAATATGCCGGGTATCACGACAAGCCTGCCGAGGCAGACTTCAACGAGATCCTTTTTGTAGCGCTTGAGCCCGCCGAACTCGAAAAACGCGCCCAGCAGGAACAGCAGCAACGGGTTTGCCACCGCCCCGACCTGCTTTACGGCGGATACGATCGCGCCCGGCAGCCTAATACCAAAAATCAGCGTCACAAGCCCTGCGGCGGTGCCGATGACGAGCGGATTTTTGAGTATATCCAGCAGTATCCGACCCGGCGCGGGGCGCTTGCCATTGAATATCTCAAGCGTTACGACCGCGAGGACGTTGAACATCGGAACGACCACGGCGATGAGCACCACGACGCAGCCGAGGTCCGCGCCCTCCACGAGCTGCGCTGCCAGCGGCAGCCCGATTATGACGAAGTTTGAGCGGTAAAGCCCCTGTATCTTCACGCCGCGCTTGTTCCCGTCCTTTTCCGTCAGCAGCACATAGCCGAGGCTCAGCCCGTAAGCAAGCAGCACGCACAGCGCCGTGAAGATAAGAAGCTTCGGCTGTATTGCGCTGGAGATATCGGAGGTATAGAGGTTGTAAAACAGCATGATGGGCATAAAATACCGAAAGACGAGCTTATTGAGCTTCGGCACCTCGTCGCGGCTTATCGCGCCCAGCCGTCTTGCGATAAAGCCCAGCGCCATCATGAGAAATATCGGCGCGACCGCGTTTAAGCAGACGTAAAACGCGCTCATTTTTCTTTTCTTTGAAGCTTGTGCTTCTTGCCGTCGGGGGTCTGGATGTAGGTGTTTTCGAGTATCTGCTCAGCGCCGCGCCGCCACTCGGCTATGTATTCCCTGCGCAGCGCGTCGCGCTCGGTAAGCTCCTCCGGCGTGAGAGAGCGCTTCTTTGCGATGCGCGCAAGCTCGTTTATCCTGTTAAGCTTAGTGTTTTCCATTAGTCCATTCCTCCGAGATCGTCGAGAGTTTTTTCAAACGCGGGGATGAAGTTTTCAATAAAATATTCAAGCTCCGGCATATTATACGCGTGCAGCGCGGCAAGGGTCTGCCGCTCGGCGTTTATAAACTCGTTGTTGCCGGCCTTGCGCTCCTCGATACACTTTATGTAGGCGCTCAGCTTGTCGGCTGCCTTTACGATATCGTGATTCTCCCGCTCCGTCTCACCGGTGAGTATCGGCTCAAACGCGCCGCGCAGCTCCTCCGGCAGCATGCAAAGGAGCTTTGCCGAGGCGAGGTTCTCGACCCGGCGGTAGGCGCTCATGATCTCGTCGTCGTGGTATTTTATCGGCGTGGGCAGGTCGCCTGTGAGTATCTCGCTCGCGTCGTGGTAGAGCGCGACGGCGGCGCAGGCGTCCGGGTCGCAGGGGACGCCGAAGATGTCCCTGCGGATAACGCCCAGCGCGTGGGCGAGCACCGCGACCATGTGGCTGTGCTCCTGCACGTTTTCGTGTATCGAATTGCGCATAAGGCTCCAGCGCTCAATGTAGCGCATGCGGGAGATCAGCGCGAAGAAATTGTTGTCCATGTCGTCACCTTTCCTTTGAGTTGAAAGTATAACACAAATTTGCGCCTTGGGAAAGGAAAAAGTCCAAAAAATGCTTTACAAAGCCGCGCAAAGGTGGTAACATAATTTAGCTTAGCCCGTGAACTCAGTTCTTGGGAGACCTTTCCTCCCTTTACTTAGTCATTGGGTATAGAAAAATCAAGAAAGGGGTATCATTATGATTACCAAAGAAACCAAGACCGCCGTCATAGCGGAAAACAAGACCCACGAGAACGACACCGGTTCTCCCGAGGTTCAGATCGCCATCCTCTCTCAGCGCATCCGCGAGCTCACCGCTCACCTGAAGGTTCATCCCAACGACAAGCACAGCCGTCTGGGCATGTACAAGATGGTCGGTAAGCGCCGCCGTCTGCTCGACTACCTCGCAAAGAAGGACATCGAGCGTTACCGCGCAATCATTGCAAAGCTGGGTATCCGCAAGTAATTCCCGGCAATTCCGAAGGGTATGAAGGTTTTTCGAGCAGGGGACAATTGAATATTGTCCTCTGTTTTTCAATTCGTTGCTACGCTTCAAATGGTCGCTTTTGCGTCAGCCCGACCATAGGGATTTTGGTTAATCGTTTTTGCACTCGCGCTCTCAATTACACCGCACCCGTAGGGGCGAGCATCGTGTCAATAGGAAGAAGGTATACAGGAGTGCAAGATGATTGTATACAACT
>SFEX01000023.1 GCA_004557075.1 Clostridiales bacterium | reverse complement strand
GATTGCTGTTGCCTTTTTGCCTCCTATATGGTGCTTTTGCTTGATTTCCCTTTAAGTTTTTCTTGCATCACCTACTTGACTTCATACCATTGGACTTATTATTAAAACATTAATATTATTTTAGCACAGGGCGGCTCGGGTGACAAGCCCGAGTGGGACACGATAAAAAAGCCCCCGAGGTCTTTAACCTCGGGGGGCAGGGTCACGGGGGGGTACGCGACTCTAAACATCGTCAACAATATAGCATAGTCTTTATTGCATTGCAACACCTTTCAGATAAAAGTTCATACATTTTTAAAAAAATGACGTATTTTTCTCTCGTGGCATCCACTGCGCGGATGCTATGGGCAAACTGTTGCAATTGACCTCGCTGATATAGTATAATGCGTTCAGAACACTCGAAAAAGGAGAATTTACAAATATGGAAAAAAAGCGGCGGCAGGTTAAGAAGCTGTGGATAGCTCTGGCTGTTCTGGTATTGGCGGCGCTGGCGGCTGTCCTGATCTGGTCTGCATCGTTGCACCGGGAGGTCACTCCCGTTACTGATAACATGAATGTCAGTTCGGATGACGTAAGCGATTGGAAGCATGCTATCGCGTATATTCCCTTGGACGACCGCACCGATAACATACAGGATGTAGTTCATATGGCGGAGGCCTCCGGCTTTCAGATCGTGCTGCCGCCCGGAGATACCTATTGCACGAAGCTCGACGGGCAGCCCCTCAACAGCAACGGCACCCAGTACGGCGACCGTGAGGCGCTGTTTACCTGGGTTCAGGAGATGGAGGCCAAGGGCTGCAATTTATATATTCTGTCTCTGGATCAGCTATTTTCCGGCGGGCTTGTAAACTCGCGCTCTATAAGCGGCACTGCGGAGCTTACTTTTGACGACGGAACGGTCATGACCGAGGCCGAGGCTTTCGACCGCTACATTCTCTCCCTTGCCAATGATCCGGAAAACCGGCTCTATCTCTTTGACAGCGTGGTGAGGCTTGCCTCCACCGTCGGATATCAGGGCTATGAGCTTGAGGAATACTACTCGTTTCGTTTCTACGGCATGGAGCCCCGACCCGTTCTGAGCGGGGACGACCTGACACTTGATAAGGTTTTCGCCGCCTATCGCTACGGCGAGGACGGGGTAAGTTTCGCGCAGGACGGCATGGATTCTCAATACAGCGCCGGGCTTACAGACCGGATGATAGACGACTACCTCAACGTAAGAATGCGCAAGCTCAGGCTCACAGACCATGTTCTCTCCGCACTGAAGGCTTCCGAGTATGACAATATCCGTCTTTTGATCGGAATTGACGATTCCTCGAACACCAACAACATCCAGGCTAACGAGCTTAATTATATCGCGCAGCAGAGTGACGGCAAGGCCACCGTTATGGCCGGTCTGGACAGTTTAGGAAGGCTTCTTGTCGCAAAGCTCGCCCAGGATCAGTACGGCGGTCATCAGATAAACGCCTGCCTGCAATACATCGGCGGCAGCCAGAGCATACCTTCCTCCGAGTATGACCGCTACACGCTTGAGGAGACCGTGAACCTGCACTTGGAGCTTTTTGGCGCTCATACCGTGGATGCGGCAGACGCGGAGCTTGAGATTTTAGTCATGACAGCGCCCTCCGATGAATCCCGCGCTCAGGAATACTGCGAAGAGCTTGTAAGCCGGCTGGAATACAACACCGAAAATCACATCCCGACCATTCTTGTCGAGGCCAGCGGCAACGCCTATGGAGAGGCACTCGAGGATATGCTCTTTGAGCGCGTGGATTTTGCCTCCCTTCTGGCCTTTTCGGGCAGATATTATCAGGCGAATGTCACAGGCGTTGGCTTTTCAATGGGCTTTTCCAGATATTTTTATCTTGCCTGTCAGCCGGATAAGGACGGAGCTTGCGACGATGCCCACATGCGCCAGATAACGTCCTCGCTTGCCCTGACCTATCCGTATGTCATCCACTCGCGGCAGGAGCTGAGCGACTATGTCTCAAGCCTCGGCTGTGATTACAACAACATTCTGGCCGGTTCTGTCAAGGCCTCCATGATACAGGATAAGCTTGAAAGCACATTCCTGTCCCGCTGCGAAAAGATTTTTGAAAATCTTGAGAGCGGCCGGATGATAACGTCGATTGATCCATACACCGAAAAAGAAGTCGGCAGTATATCTATCCACGACGTATATTTCCCATGGAACCGCACGTTTGAGCTGACCTTCACCGTGGATGTAAAATAAAAAAAAGCCAACAGATTCGTTTTAAATCTGTTGGCTTTATATTTATCGTCTGCGTCAGGGCATAATATACGCTTCATATACGCTGCGGCGGCCCATATCGGTTGCCGGCTTGAACAGGCCCTCAGGCAGCTTCGTTACCATCTCGTTGGGTCTTGCTCCCGCCGGAATAAGCTCATGACGCACGCACCAGTCCATGGCGCCCCAATAGGGCTCCTGCCGTTTGCCCGTCTCTTTTATTTTGTCCCAGCGCAGCTTGAGCGCCTCGTCCTTCGGAGCCAGCAGCATCGCAAGCTCGCCCCAGCTCATAACATCGTCCAGTCTCAGGTTATTATCGGAATAGACAATGGCTCTCTCCCGCTCCAGCCTTACAAGCTTTTCAAACAGAGGATCGTCACTGCCAACGTCCGCAAACGGGCTTTCTTCCAGAAGCTCACTTACCGTCACGACCTGATAGTCATATGACTTCAGCAGCTCAAGCTGCTCACGCAGGCCGAAGGCAACAGGCGTGCGTTTTCCCATGTTGTAGCCATCCTTATGGAAAATGATCTGACCGCAGAAGAAATCCGGGTCCTTCTCAAGAGCCCTGCGCATAGGCTCAACCATCGCTTCCACCTCTGCCCTCAGAGCTTCCTCCGGGTCTGTGAGGGTCGACGGAAGCCAGCCCGCACCGTCAAAGGACGCGCCGAGGTACTGATACCCCATCATGTCGCACACATCGTAGCTGCTGAAGCCGTCGCCGATTTTGTCCACATAATGGGGCGGACGGTGCATAGCGAGATCATATCCGTAGCTATTTTTTAGGAGAGCGTCCAATTTATTAAGATCCTCAAGCACCTTGTCCACGCTTCCTAAATACACTCTGTCGCCATATACAATCGGTTTCTTTCCGAAGATAATATGACGGTAACCGTGGCTTGTGATCTGGTGTCCCTCATTGAGCATGCGCCGTATAAGCCTGTCGTTGTGGACAACGCCGCCTTTGTCGTCCTTCCCTATGTCCGGATAGTGGTCGTACCTCACTCCGCCCCATGCGGCGCTCCCGACCTTTCCCGCATTGTCGGGGTAGTTTTCACTCGTATCGCCGACAACATCAAAGGTTCCCTTGGCTCCGAACTCCGCGAGCGTATCCAGAAGCACGTCTGTCAGCGATTTGCCGTCAAAGCGGTCCGGCGTGGATGGAATATCCATGGGGCCGTCGTCGAAGGTCATCGCGCAAATGCGGCGGCTTGTTTTTACCCGCTCGATGCGGCGGGTATAGCTTATGGAATGCTTCTCGGCGGGAGCAATTATTTTTTTTACTATCTGCTTGCCTTTTTTTCCGATTTTCACTATCAGCGACATATATTTTCTCCTTGGTGTCCCTTGTTGATATTCTTAAACCACGTTATTAAATCCTTTGCCAGGCATTTTGCCGCAAAAGCGCACCATTTCAGATAGGCCAAAGGCCGCGCGTGCGTTCTGCGGCGCTTATTGAGCTGGCTTTTTGCGGTATACCATGCCCGGCTGCGCCGTCCGGATACGCGTATCGTCCCGCGAAGCAGCGCGGCTCTGACAGCTTCAAGCGTAAGCGCTTCCGCTTCAACGGCCATGACGCCGTTTCCTATCTCCTGCGGCATATGCGCATCGCTTCCGGCAAAGGTTCTGAGGCCGTTTTTTCGGGCAAAGTCCTCCGCCATGGCGTTGGCGCGCAGTATCTTCCGCTCAGCGCGGCTGTTCCAGACCTCCACTCCGTCCAGATGCGGTATCAGCGCATTCAGGCGTTCGGTGTCCCTCGAGTGCTCAAAGGGATGCGCAAGAACCGTAAGCCCGCCCTGAACGTGAATTTGCTCCGCAGCCTTGAAAAAATCATGCGTATCCACGGCTTTTGTGACAAACAGTCCCAGAAGGTGTCCGTATTGCGTGGATACCTCGATGCCGGGAATGATCAGAAAATCCGGAGATACCGGCGCGTCTTCAAGGGCAAGGTCGTGGTCACAGATTGCGACGCCGTTCAGCCCCGCAGCTCTGGCACGAGCGGTGATCTCCGAAAGCGGCATGCATCCATCAGGAGAGCGCACAGAGTGAATGTGCATATCCAGTTTCAGCTCCATAGCTACCTCCTGAAAAGCGCGCCCAACAGGTATTTCATCATCGGAGCCGGGTCGTTCCAGTCCCACAGCGCCTCTTTCGCGCGGAAGCAGTCTGCCAGCCCGTTGAAAAACTGCCCCGGCTGTCCGTGGCGAAGGTAGGCCAGCATGGCCGCAGTATCGTTCAGAAGAAAGCGCATCTTCACGCCTGTTTTATAGTCGTGCGGGTCATAGCTGACCCTCTCTCCCGCCGCCGCTCTGGCGTACAGGTGGGCGAAAGGACTTCCCGAAGCCTTCGTCATCGGGAAGCTGCCCCATACTCTGGGGTTGACCTCAAGCACATACTCGCCCTTGAACTCCACCATGGCCATGCCCGTAAATCCGAATGACTCCAGCAGGCAATACGCCTGCTCTATCATTTCGGCGTCATAAAAGCTCTCGCAGCAGGTCGAGGGGCCGCCGGAGATAGGATACTCTCTTATCCGGCGGTGGCACAGCGCGCAAACGAGCCGGCTGTCTCTGTCCAGAAGCAGGCTGACGCCCGCTCCGGAGCCGCTGACGCGCTCCTGCACAATAGGCTGCGGATCATATTTTTCCATGTCGGCAATATATGCGCGATACTCCTCCAAATCCTGCGCCACGGCATAGCGGTATTTGGCCTTGAGTCCGAGCTTTTCTCCGCAGTGCGGCTTTATAACCACGGGGTATGTATCCGGCTCTCCGTCAAACTGGCGCGGCACGGGTATGCCAAGCTCCGCGCACCGGCGGTGGACGATCTCCTTGTCGTTAAGCTGATCCAATATCTCCTGCGGCGATATCAGAAAGTCGCACACTTCCGAAAAAGTCTCTATGCTGCGGGAGACCGTGTTCAGGGTCGCAGCGCCCGTGCAGAAAAGCACCGGGTGCTCCTTCCCGGCGAGCATATCCAAAAGCTGTCCGGAATATTCCGCCTCATCCGGTTCGGCCGGAAGGCGGCAGCACTCGCTCACATAGCGCGAGGAAAACACCGGCGGAGGCGATCCCGCGCCGCCCTGCAGGGCGATAACGTTGCATCCCGCGCGCCCCAGCGTTCTGGCGGCGGCGATAGCGGAGCGGTATTTTGCATCGGCCAGCACTACAGTTTGCATTGTCGTCCTCCTGTACTTTCGTATACTCTTCGTGATAATTATAGCAGGAACACATTAAATATGCAAGCCGTGTCGGAGCGGCATCCGGCGGCGAAAAAAGGCTCCCGCCGTGGCGGGAGCCTTATGTTTTCAGCTATTACTTTTTGATGTTTGCCTTGATGACCTGGCCGAGGATGGTCATACCCTTTACGATCTTGTCCTCGGGCATGCAGGAGTAGTTCAGGCGGATGCAGTTATTGTGGCCTGCATCGGGGAAGAAGCCGTCGCCGGGAACGTATGCGACGTTCTGTGCCAGGCACTCCTTAGCCATTTCGTTGGTGTTGATATAATCGGGAAGCTCGACCCATGTGAACAGGCCGCCGTTGGGGAAGGTGAACTTTGCCTCGGGCGGGAACTCCTTCTGCATGGTCTCCATCATGACGTCACGGCGCTTGCGGTAGCAATCCTTGATAGTTGCAACGTGCTCGTCGAGGTCGAACATATCGATGAACTTGGAGACAACGAGCTGTGCCTCGGTGGATGCCTGAAGTGCGGCAGCCTGTGCCATGAAGTTGTACTTCTTGAGGATCTCGCCGTCGGCGCAGACCCAGCCGAGACGGTAGCCGGGAGCGAGGATCTTGGAGAAGGTGCCGAGGAATACTACGAGGCCCTTGGTATCCATGCTCTTGAGTGCGGGCATATTCTCGCCCTCGAAGCGAAGCTCGCCGTAGGGGTTATCCTCAACAACGGGGATCTCGTACTTATTGACGATATCCATGAACTGCTTGCGGCGCTCCAGAGGCCAGGTGCGGCCGGAGGGGTTCTGGAAATCGGGGATGACATAGATCATCTTAACTTTGTCGTTGGTTGCGAGAACCTTCTCGAGCTCTTCCATAATCATGCCGTTTTCATCGGTGGGGATAGCAACGAAGTTGGGCTCGCATGCCTTGAACGCGTTCAGTGCACCGAGGTAGGACGGGCTCTCGATGATGATAGTGTCGCCCTTGTCGCAGAATACTCGTGCCGAGTAGTCCAGACCCTGCTGGGAACCGGAGGTCACGAGGATGTGGCTTGCGTCGGTCTTGATGCCGTTCTTTGCGCCCATGCGCTCTGCGATCTGCTCGCGGAAGTGCTGGAAGCCGTCGGTGCTGGTGTACTGAAGTGCAACTCTGCCCTGCTCTTCGAGAACAGCGTCTGTAGCGGCCTTAATCTTATCGACCGGGAAAAGCTCGGGAGCGGGCATGCCGCCTGCGAAAGAGAGAACCTCGGGCTTATTTGCCAGAGCGAGAAGCTCACGGATTGCAGAACCCTTGAGCTGATCCATTCTGCTTGAGAACTTAATCATTATAATTTCCTCCTATTTATTTCAAATGCTTATTGCAATGCACTTTACTTATATATTTAACCATAATCTTTGTAATTTGTAAACAAGATTTTGCCTATAAAACCGTCATTTTCTACTAATTACTAATTTTCGGGCGCTAATTTATACACTTTGACTGCGAAAAAACTGACTGCATTTTAACAATCAATTTTTTCTCATGAGCTTCATTCCGTCAGGGAATGCAGAGGGCTCCGGCATTGTAATTTAAGCCCGCGTATGATATAATATTAAATTAAATTAATTAAAGGAGCTTTGACGTGAGACTTTACCTTCACGGACATGACTATAAATATGCGGCCGAGCAGATGATGCTGTCCCTCTACCCTGCCGAGCGGCCTGAGTATCCCGACGGCAGACCCGAGGGCGACAGGGTCGAGCTGCGGCTCAGCCACGGTACAAGCTTCATAACGGCAAGCTGCAAGCTCGTATCAAACGGCAGCGTTTATCACGGACGCAGCGCCGTCAGCGCCGACAGTATTACGGACGATATCTCACGCGATAAGCTGTGCAGCCGCATAATCAAGAACGCCTTTTACCGCGCAGTTCTCAATTCCGGCCACGCGAAGCCCGCATGGGGCGCGCTCACGGGTGTCAGACCCGGCAAGCTCTTTTGCCAGCTCATGGAAAGCAGCGACAGCGACACGGCGCTCAGGCGCTTTATCACTGAATACGACGTCAGCATTGAGCGCGCCGAGCTCTGCCGCGATACCTCGCTCGTTACGAGCAGGGTGCGTGAGAGCCTTGGCGAAAAAGACGTGTGCCTTTATGTCGGCATCCCCTTCTGCCCCACCCGCTGCTCCTATTGCAGCTTTGTGAGCCAGTCGGTGGAAAAAAGCATGAAGCTCATCCCGCCCTTCCTCGATGCGCTCATGCAGGAGCTTGACGCCGCCGCCGAGGCAGTAAATAAGTTGGGGCTTTCCGTCATATCCTTATACATGGGCGGCGGAACGCCGACAACGCTCAGCCCCGAGCAGCTCGATATGCTGTGTTCGCGGCTTGAAGACCGCTTCGATCTATCGCGTCTGCGGGAGTATACCGTCGAGGCGGGCAGGCCGGATACCGTAACCGAGGCAAAGCTCAGGGTTATGAAATCCCACGGCGTTGACAGGGTAAGCGTCAACCCGCAAACCATGTGCGACGGCGTTTTGGAGGCCATAGGACGCAGGCACTCGGCAAGGGATATCTATGACGCGCTCGAAAAGGTGCGCTCTGTTGGCGGAATGGCGGTCAACATGGATCTCATCGCTGGGCTTCCGACCGACACTGTTGAGGGTTTTGCCGACACGCTCGAAAAGGTCACGGCGCTCAAGCCGGAGAATATAACCGTACATACTTTATCGCTCAAAAAAGGCTCGCGCATAACGCTCGAAGGCAGCGCTCTCCCTGCTCCGGCGGAGGTTGGCAGGATGCTGGATATCGCGGGCGATAAGCTGCGAAATAACGGCTACTTTCCCTACTACCTCTACCGCCAGAAATTCATGTCGGGCGGCTTTGAGAATGTCGGCTGGGCAAAGGAGGGCTTTATAAACCTCTACAACATCTGCATAATGGAGGAGCTTTGCTCCATCATTGCGCTCGGCGGCGGCGGATCAACCAAGCTCGTTAACCGCGACGGCGGCCGCAGTATACGCCTGTTCGCACCCAAATACCCCGCCGAGTACATCGCCGGAATTGAAAAGACCTGCGGTGATAAACAAAGTATAATAAGCTTTTATAAAGATAAGGAGATAGAATAATGGCATACGATTTGAAAGATATAAACTTCCGCACAGTCGCAGACCCCAAAGGATTTATCGAGGAATGCGACGCGGTATACGCAAAGCGCGTTGAGACCGCCGCAGATATGATAATAGAAAATAGTCGGCGAAGCCCCATTGTGCTGCTCTCCGGGCCCTCCGGCTCCGGTAAGACCACAACGGCGAGAAAAATAAGCGAGGAGCTTGAGCGACGCGGCGTTCACGCCCACTATGTCGGCATGGACGATTACTTTCTCACCGTCGATCCAAAAACAGCCCCCCGCACGCCCGAGGGCGATATTGATTTTGAGTCGCCGCTGTGCATGGACATGGAGCTTTTAAACGAGCACTTTTCCATGCTGGCAGATGGAAAGCGCATCTTCGTCCCGAAGTATGAGTTCTCCCGCCAGATGCGCGTCATCGAGCCGTCCAAGTCCATAAAGCTAAAACGCGACGAGATAGTTGTGTTCGAGGGCATCCACGCGCTCAACGACATGATAACACAGCGCCACCCCGACGCTTTCAAGCTCTACATATCCGCCAGAAGCGACGTTACATTTAACGGCGCTACCGTATTCAAGGGAACATGGTTCCGTCTCGTGCGCCGCACCGTGCGCGACTACAATTTCCGAGGCGCCGATCCCGCCCAGACGCTCAGCATGTGGGCCAATGTCCGCCGAGGCGAAAAGGCAAACATCTCGCCGTTCAAGGACAAGGCAAACTTCCAGTTTGACTCCTCCTTCCCCTACGAAATGGCCGTTATGAACGACACCGCCACGAAGCTTTTCTCCTCCATCCCCGAGGGCATCGAGCGATACGATGAGCTGCGTCAGGTGCTCCCCGCGCTGCAGCTCTTCGGCGTTATCGACGAAGCGCTTGTCGCACCCGACGCGCTGATACGCGAGTTTATCGGCGGCGGCGAATACGAATGATAAGCATAGGAGAAAACCATGAACAAAAGACTTCACAAGGTCAGCCGCGGCAAAATGATCGACGGCGTATGCGCCGGCTTTGCCGAGTACCTCAACATTGACCCGACTATCGTCAGATTAATATGGGTCCTCCTTTCTATGTGCTACGGCGGCGGCGTGCTGCTGTATATAATCGCGATGATAATAATGCCGCGTGAGGATTATCTCCCCTGAGCGCTTAAAAACCGTCCCCGACCCTCCGGTCGGAGACGGTTTTTAAGCGCTTTATTATCCCGCTATTCTTAAACCTACGACACCGGCGAGCACCATGCCCATGAACACGAGCTTCTTGACATCCCGGCTCTCTTTAAACACCACGATGCCGAAAATGACGTTGAACACCGTGCCGAGCCCCGTCCACACAGCGTAGGCGACGCCGAGAGGCAGCGTCTTTGTCGCAATCGACAAAAGCCCAATACTGCACGCGACGCTGATTATCGTGAGGATGGTGAATTTTACGTTTTTCAGGCCGTCCGAGAGCTTCATGCACACGGTAAACGCAAGCTCGAAAAACGATGCGCACACTAAAACAAGCCACATCATTGTGCATCCCCCTCTCCGCACAGCTTCAGGCCAATTATCCCGGCTATAAGCACCACGAGCGAGATAATTTTCAGCGCGCTTACGCCCTCGTTCAGCACAAATATACCCACAAGGCTCGTGCCGACCACACCTATACCCGTAAACACGGCATAGCTCATGCCTATTCCAAACACATTGACAGCCTTCGCCAGCAGGAAAAAGCCCGCCACGAGCACCACAATAGTTATAACACTCGGCCACAGCACAGTAAATCCGTGGCTGAGCTTCATCGTATAAGCCCAAACAAGCTCGGACAGGCCGGCGATTATCAGGCACAGCCAACCGGTATTTTTCTCTTTCATCTTTTTAAATCTCCTGTACCAAAAAGTCCGAGAGCGGTCAGGCTCTCGAACTTATCTATTATAAATTATCAATATAACTGCACGCGGCCAGTGCCGCCGACGAGCCGTCGGCAACGGCGGTCGTGAGCTGGCGCACTCTCTTTGCACGGCAGTCGCCTGCGACGAACACGCCCTGCGTTTTTGTCAGGCAGCGCTCGTCCGAGGCGGCATATCCGGCCTCGTCAAGCTCCATGAACTGCGAAAACACGCCGTTATCCGGAGCATGGCCGATGGCGACGAACAGCCCGTCAACGGCGATATCGCGGCTTTCGCCGGATTTGTCCGCGACCGTTATGCCCGTCAGCTCTCCATCGCCGTGCAGAGCGCTTATAGTGCTCTCCAGCACAAACTCAACATTGTCCCTTTTGCGCAGCGCCTCCACTAACTTTGCCTCACCGCGGAAGGAATACCTGCGGTGGATGAGATACACCTTTGAGCAGCTATCGCTCAAAAGCATCGCGTCCTGAAGCGCGGAGTTGCCGCCGCCGTACACCGCGACCGGGCGGTTTTTATAAAACGCACCGTCGCACACCGCGCAGAAGCAGACGCCGTTTCCGATAAGCTCAGCCTCCCGCTCAAGCCCTATTGCTCTCGGCTTGGCGCCGACGGCAATTATCAACGCCCGCGCCTCGAAACTTGCGCCGAAGTCCGTTTTCACGCGCTTTATATCCCCGTCAAGCTCGACCGACACGACCTCGTCCAGCTCAAACTCAGCTCCCTGCGCCTGAGCCTGAGCCATGAGCTTATCGCCAAGCTCCGTGCCCGACACCGAGGGTATCGCGGGGTAGTTTTCCACCTTCGGCGACCAGGTTATCTGTCCGCCAAAGGTGCTTTTTTCTATCACAAGGACGGTTTTTCCCGCCCGCAAGGCGTAGAGGGCGGCGGTCAATCCCGCCGGCCCTCCGCCTACGACTATTATATCGTACATTTTTGGTATTTTCCTCTTACTTGAACAGGTACTGCTTTATCGCACCCGCGCCGGCATACTTCTCAACGCTGTCGCCATCGGTGATAACGAGCGTCGGTGCCTGCTTTACGCCGAGGGAGAGAGCAAGATCAACGTTTTCCTCCGCCATGACCTTCTCGTACTCAACTCCCGCCTTATCGAGATAGCTGTAGGCTATGCGGCAGTTGGGGCAGTTTTCCCTGACAAACAGCATTGTGCGCTTGCCGGTGTTTTCGCAGCCGCACTCATTGGCTTCCGCCTCGGGCTTTGTATCCGGGTTCAGGGGGCCTTCGTGGGTGAGCACGGACTTATCGATATCATACTCCTTGCGCTCCTTGTACTCCTGGGTCTTACCGGCGTTCCAGTTCTGAACCGGGCGGTAGTAGCCGGTTATGCGGCTGTATACCTCTGCGCTCTCGCCGCACTCGGGGCAGGTAAACTGTTCGCCGCTTAGGTAGCCGTGGTTCTTGCAGACAGAGTATGTGGGGCTTATGGTGTAATAGGGCAGCTTGTAGTTCTCGGCGATCTTGCGGACAAGGTTTGCCGCAGCCTCCCAGCTCGGCAGCTTCTCGCCGAGGAAGGCGTGGAATACCGTGCCGGAGGTATAGAGGGTCTGAAGCTCGTCCTGAATGTCCAGAGCCGTGAACACGTCCTCGGTATAGCCGACAGGCAGGTGGCTGGAGTTCGTATAGTACGGAGTTCCGCCGGGCTCGGCTGCTGTGATGATATCGGGGAACTGCTCCACATCGTGCTTTGCAAGACGGTAGGAGGTGCTCTCAGCGGGAGTAGCCTCCAGGTTGTACAGGTCGCCGTACATCTCCTGATAGTCCGAGAGCTTCTCACGCATATGGTTGAGAACCTTCTTCGTGAATTCCTGGCACTTTTTGCTGGTCATATCGGCGCGTACCCACTTGGCGTTGAGGCCCGCCTCGTTCATGCCGACAAGGCCGATGGTGCTGAAGTGGTTTTCAAACGTGCCGAGATAATACTTGGTATAGGGGTAAAGCCCCTCGTTGAGCAGCTTTGTGATAACGTTGCGCTTAATTTTAAGTGAGCGCGCAGCAATGTCCATCATCTTGTCAAGGCGCTTGAAGAAATCGGCCTCATCCGCCGCAAGGTAGGCTATGCGGGGCATGTTTATCGTGACGACGCCGACAGAGCCGGTGCTCTCGCCCGAGCCGAAGAAGCCGCCGGACTTTTTGCGCAGCTCGCGCAGGTCAAGGCGCAGGCGGCAGCACATGCTGCGCACGTCGCTCGGCTCCATATCGGAGTTTATATAGTTGGAGAAATACGGAGTGCCGTACTTTGCCGTCATCTCAAACAGGAGCTTGTTATTCTCCGTGGGTGACCAGTCGAAATCGCGGGTGATGGAATACGTGGGGATCGGGTACTGGAAGCCGCGGCCGTTGGCGTCGCCCTCGATCATGATGTCGATGAACGCCTTGTTGACCATTGCCATCTCGTCAACGCAGTCTCCGTAGGTGAAATCCTGCTCCTTGCCGCCGACGATGGCCGGCAGATCCTTGAGGTCGGCAGGAACCGTCCAGTCAAGGGTGATGTTGGAGAAGGGCGCCTGAGTACCCCAGCGGGACGGTGTATTCACACCGAAGATGAACGACTGGATGCACTGCTTGACTTCCTTGTAGCTGAGGTTGTCTATCTTAACGAAAGGAGCAAGGTAGGTGTCAAAGGACGAAAACGCCTGCGCACCGGCCCATTCGTTCTGCATTATGCCGAGGAAGTTTACCATCTGGTTGCAGAGGGTGGACAGGTGGCTCGCGGGAGATGAGTTTATCTTGCCCGGGATGCCGAGTCCCTGCTGTATGAGCTGCTTGAGGCTCCAGCCGGCGCAGTAGCCGGTGAGCATGCTCAGATCGTGCAGGTGCAGGTCGCAGTTGCGGTGAGCGTTGCCGATCTCCTCGTCGTATATCTCGCTGAGCCAGTAGTTTGCGGTGATGGCTCCGGAGTTTGAAAGGATAAGTCCGCCGACGGAATAGGTAACGGTGGAGTTTTCCTTGACGCGCCAGTCAAGAACATTGACGTAGCTGTTGACGGTCTCCTTATAGTCAAGGTAGGTGCTCTTCATGTTGCGCAGTTTCTCTCTCTGCTTACGATAGAGGATATACGCCTTCGCAACGCCCTCATAGCCGCCGCGCGACAGAACCGCCTCAACGCTGTCCTGAATATCCTCGACAGCGACATAGCCGTCCTTTATCTTGGGCAGGAAGTCTGCCGATACCTTCAGCGCGATGAAATCAATGATGTCGTCGGTATACTCCGTATCGGTGGCTTCAAATGCCTTTTTTATCGCGTTTGTTATCTTGCTGATATCAAAGTCAACTACTTTTCCGTCTCTCTTTATTATCTGGTACATCTGTAATCCTCCATATTTCTCTAAACGCCTCTCACTTCGGCAGCGGGCACATGCTCGCGCACCAGCTCTGCCAAAGCGTGCATCTCTTTTTCGTCGTAAGCGGAAAGCCCATCCGGCAGGATGAGGTTTCCCGAGTCCTTAAACTGCTGCAAATAATATTCCTTCGCGCCTTTTATCCATTTGGCCGCTTCGATCAGGCTCTCTTCGGTATGTATGCCTTTCACTACCGTCGTGCGAAACTCGTAGTCCATATCGTCGCAAAGCAGCATGTCCTTCGACCTTTCAATCGGCGCAAGGTCAAAGTTTTCAACTCCGATCGTTTCTCCGTATGCCTCCGGCGAATTTTTAATATCCATAGCCACGCGGTCTATGAGCCTGCGCTCTATTACCTCTTTGAGCATTTCGGGATTTGAGCCGTTGGTATCCAGCTTTATCTTATAGCCGAGAGCCTTTATCTTGGAAAGCAGCTCGGGCAAGTCCCTGTGCAACATCGGCTCGCCGCCGGTTATCGCGACGCCGTCCAAAATGCCCTGACGCTTTTTCAAAAAGTCAAGAACCTCGTCCTCGTCAAGGCTGCCGTCCTCGATCTGCTCCGGCAGCACCAGCGCAGCGTTATGGCAGAAAGGGCATCTGAAATTGCACCCTGCCGTGAACAGCGTGCAGGCAACCGTTCCGGGGTAATCGAGGAGCGTAAGTTTTTGAATTCCTGAGATCTTCATTTCGCACTCCTTTTATTCAGCGTTCTAAACAATAGCATATCTTGTTGGCCTTGTCAATAAAAAGCCACAAAATGTAGTAATTTTTACTGCTTTGTAACCCTCACGACCACTAAATATTGTGTTCAGCCTTTTTACTGTCCGTTATAATTATTCCCGCAATTTTCCTGCTGAAATTTTTCGTTCGTCAAAAAACGCAGTGCTATCAATGCTTAGCGCATTTCGGCGCGTTTACAATTTATTAATTTTTTGTAATATTGCAGGATTTGCTGGACTCCTCGCCGGAGAGGCGATTCGCCCGCCGGCTGGCGGGAAGCAATTCGCGTTAAGGCTTCAATTAATCGTTATTGCGGTATCACGACCGGGCGGCGGCTGCCGCTGAGCAATTCGAGTTAAGGCTTCAATTAATCGTTATTGCGGTGTCTCGACCAGTAACAATGGCAATTATCTATGTTGCACTCGCGCTCTAAATTAAAATTGTAGGGGCGACCATTGGTCGTCCGCGTGTGGGGCAATTTCCAGAGGTTAACGAGAACATAATTTTTGGCAATAGCACCTATTTTGCCGCGTTGCATGATTTCAGAAACGGACGAGCAATGCTCGCCCCTACGCCTGAGTGCGCGAGTGCAATAATGATAACAGCAATGTCATCTGTTGGGCTATGGCAAAAACGATTCTTTTAAGTCTCAAATCGAATTGCCCCTCCGGCGAGGAGCGCGAGTGCAGCAAAGATTATCCGCAACCTCACCGGTCGAGCGCCAGAAAAACAGATTATTCAAAGCGTAGAAGCGAAAAGAAAAACCGGTCGGGCTGACGCAAAAAAGATTATTTGAAATCTTAATACGAATTGCTCTCCGGTAGCCACCGGCAACTGGCAGTTGACACATTTCCTGCCCGACTTTCTTGTTAAATTATCAAATACCTGATAGAATAACGGCATAACCCAAGTAAAGGTGTGATCGATATATGTCATTAGGCGGAAGAATCGCGGAGCTGCGGCGGCAGAAGGGCTGGTCGCAGGAGAATCTTGCCGAGCAGCTCGGCGTCACAAGGCAGTCGGTGTCCAAGTGGGAGAGCGATGCATCGGTGCCGGATCTGGACAAGATTGTGAGTCTGAGCGATCTGTTCGGTGTCAGCACCGACTACCTTATTAAAAACGACGAGCCCGAAGCTGCGGCCACGGCGGCCGAACCTCAGGCCGAGCAGAGCGCACACTATGTAAGCGCGTCGCAGGCACAGGAATTCATCGCCATGACGGAAAATTCGGCGCCGAAAATCGCACTGGCCGTTATGCTTTGCATATTAAGCCCAGTGTGCCTTATCTTCCTCGCCGCTCTTTCGGAGATGCCGCAGAGCCCTGTATCCGAGGGCGCGGCGACCGGCATCGGCATGGCTGCGCTGCTCATCCTTGTCGCAGTCGGCGTTGCAGCGCTTATCATAACCTCGGGAAAGCTCTCAAAATATGAGTTTCTCGACAAGGAGCTTATCCGCCTCGACGCAGCGGCAGAGCGCTCGGTAAGAAATATGAAAGCGGATTTTCAAGGATCCTACTACCGCAGCGTCGCAATAGGCGTTACACTGTGCATTCTCGGTGTGCTGCCGCTTATAGTGCTCTCGTGCATGGGCGCGCGCGATATCGTCGTCGCTTCCGGCGTTGACTTGCTTCTAATCTGCGTTGCGATTGCGGTGTATCTCTTTGTGCGCTTCGGCTGCATATGGTCTGCGTATAATAAGCTTTTGCAGCTCGACGACTACACGCCGGAAAACAAAGCGGTCGAGCGCCGCACCTCAGTATTCTCGGGCGCGTACTGGTGCCTTATGACGGCGATATATTTGGCTGCAAGCTTCGTTACAGGGCGCTGGGACAGGACGTGGATCATCTGGCCTGTCGCGGGAGTTCTGTTCGCCGCCGTGCGCGGCATCGTCGACTCCGTAATAAAGAGCAAAAAATGAGACGGGCAAAATGCCCGTCTCGTTTCATTTTAAAACATCATTCGAGGCTTTCCATCAGCGCCTCGGCGCATCTCATGCCGTCCACGGCGGCGGAGGTGATGCCCCCGGCGTAACCCGCGCCCTCACCGCAGGGGTACAGGCCGCGAAGCTCCGATGTGCAGCGCTCATTGCGAAGTATGCGCACCGGCGAGGACGAGCGCGTCTCGGGGGCGGTCAACACGCCCTCCGGGTCGTCGAAGCCGCAAAGCTTTTTCCCAAGCGCCGGCAAGGCCGCCTCAAGCACTGAGGTGATCCTCTCCGGCAGCAGCTCATGCAGCTCGCACCAGTAAACTCCCGGGCGGTAGCTCGGCATCACCTTTGCCGAGGGCGCACCCTTTTCGCGCTTTAAAAAGCTGCCCACGGTCTGCGCCGGGGCGCGGTAATCGCCGCTCAGATCAAACGCCCTTTGCTCTATCTCCCGCTGCCAGTACACTCCGCCGAGGGTGCCCTCATACGGAAAATCCTCGGGGTGCAGGGTGACTAAAAGCGCGGAATTTGCGTTCTCGCCCGCGCGGGCGTTCAGGCTCATACCGTTTGTGCATATCCCGCCTGTCTCCGACGCGGCGGCAATGACCTCTCCGCCCGGGCACATGCAAAATGTATACGCGCTCGTGCCGTCGGGCAGATGAACATTGAGGGAGTAGTCGGCCGGAGGGAGCTTATCGCTGCCCTCGCCGTACTGCGCCTTGTCGATATCCGCCTGCCTGTGCTCTATACGCACACCCATTGAAAACGCCTTCGGCTCCATGGGAACGCCCATGCTGTCAAGCATCTCAAAAGTATCCCGCGCCGAATGGCCGACGGCGAGGATGAGCCTGCTGCAATCTATTGTATATACCCTGTCCCCCTCTGTGACCTCAATGCCGCAGAGGGTATTTTTATCCGCTTTAAGCCCCGTGAGCTTTGCGCCGAAGCGAACCTCTCCGCCAAGTGAGATCACGGTCTGCCGAATATTCTGCACCACATTTATCAGTATGTCCGTACCGATATGCGGCTTTGCGTCATAGAGTATGCTCTCAGGCGCGCCGTGGAGCACGAACTGTTCAAGCATCCAGCGGATGCGCTTGTCCTTTATGCCGGTGTTGAGCTTGCCGTCGGAAAAAGTCCCGGCACCGCCCTCACCGAACTGCACATTGCATTCCGGGTCGAGCGCTCCGCCTGAGCGGAAGTCCTCTACGGCTTTGCGGCGGCTCTCGGCGTCCCTGCCGCGCTCGAGAACGATAGGGCGCAGCCCCGCTTTTGCCAGCACAAGCGCCGCAAACATTCCCGCAGGGCCAAAGCCGGCGATAACCGGGCGCTTTTTAGCGCTAATGCGCGGTATATCGTACTCAAAGTGCTCATAGCGGAATACGTTTTTGCTTTTTGAGCGCGCAAGTATTCTGTCCTCATCGCTTATTTTCACAGCGACTGAGTATAGCCAGTGTATATCGTTCTTCTTCCGCGCGTCTAAGGATTTTTTGGTTATGATAAGCTCGGATATCTCTCTTTCGGAAATGTGCAGCTCGCGCGCCGCTTTTTTCCTGAGCTTATCCTCACTCTCTCCCGGGTCAAGGCGCAGCGAACGAACCTGTATCATTTTCCAAGCCTCCCCGCAATGTAGCCGCTCGACCACGCCCACTGCAAATTATATCCGCCGCAGTCGCCGTCAACATCGAGCAGCTCGCCCGTTATAAAAAGATGCGGCACAAACCAGCTCTCGAGGCTCTCCGGATTAACGCCCGTCGTTTTTATGCCGCCCGCCGTCACCTGCGCGTGGTCAAAGTCCTCAACTCCGCGCAGCTCAAGCGAAAAATCGCTGCTTGCCCGAGCTATGGCGGTGATCTCCGTATCGTCAAGCTCGCGAAGTCTCTTGCCGAGGCTCACGCCCGAATATTTGACAACCATTTTACCCAGACGGCTGTGCAGTATCCCCGTCAGGATATTCTCAGCCGCCATATCGGGGTTATTCCCGCAGCGACGGCGAAGCCTGTCCTCAAGCTCAGTCACGCCGGGCAGCAGGTCGATATGCACCATGCCCTCGCCTATAGCCGAGGCCGTGCGTGATATATCAAATGCCGCGGGGCCGCTCAAGCCGGCTTCCGTAAATTGCAGCTCTCCGCTGCTCTCGCTCAGAGTCTCTCCTCCAAGCTCAAGACGCAGCCTTGCCTGCACCCTGACGCCCTTTAGCGCGCGCGGATAGGTAGGGTCTGTCAAAAGCTGCACCAGCGCGGGGCGCAGGGCGGTGCGCTTATGGCCAAGCGCTTTCAGCAGCTCATAGCCGTCGGTCACGCCGCCGACCTTTGCTCCCGCAGCCCCGCCGCAGGAGACTATTACGAAGTCGGCTTTTATCTCGCAATCGTCAGTTTTTACCAAAAAGCTCTCGCTGCGGCGCGCTATCTCACGCACGGGGCATGAGGTTTTGACGCTTATATTCTCCCGCTCAAGCGCATAGCGCAGAACGTCCACGACGCTGTTCGCGGAATTGGACAGAGGGTAGACTCTCCCGCCGTATTCCGTCTCGGTCAGAAGCCCCAGCTTATCGAAAAACGCCAGCGTGTCGGCAGGTGTAAAGCGCTCCAGAACACGCGAGGCAAAATCCGCCTGCTCGCCGTGATAGTTTGCCGGAGCGGCGTTTATGTTGCTGAGGTTGCAGCGTCCGTTTCCGGTACTCAGGAGCTTGCGCCCCACGCGCTGCTGACGCTCAAGAAGTATTACATTATTATTCTTATCCTCGGCCGCCGTCAGCGCCGCCATCATTCCCGACGCTCCGCCGCCGATTATTACGACAGTATTCATATCAGTCACCGCAGTGGTACAGGATATCATGAGCCACAGGCTCGTAGAAAAGCTTCTTTATCTCGTCCGGATCGCTTGTCTTTCCGAGTATGCACATTATCTTCGCAAGCGCAGCCTCCGTCGTCATATCATACGCCTCAAGCACATTGCGCCAACCCTTGAGCCGATGCCCGACGTTGTAAACGGCAAGGTCCGAGCCTTCGTTCTGCACCTGGGTGGTCATTATGATGACCTTGCCGCGCGATATCGCGTCGATTATAGTCTCAAGGAACTTATCGTCGCTGTAGCTTGGCAGTCCGCCCACGCCGAATGCCTCTATTATAAGCGCGTCCTTGCGCTCAAGCATGAAGCGTAAAAGCTCAAGATCCATGCCGGGGATGAGCTTTACAAGCCCCACATTCGTATTGAGCGTATCGCTCCATTCAGGCGCGGGGCGGCTCTCGGGCGTGATATACTGCATCAGCACTCCGTCCTGAAGCGTGGCGATATAGGGGTAATTTATGCTCGAAAACGCCGCAAAGGATTTTGAGCGGGTCTTGCGCGCACGCGTGCCGAGTATGACGCGGCCGTTGAAGACGATATTCACGCCGCACATCCCGTCCGAGCTTGCGCAGGTGAATGCGTCGAGCAGATTGACCTTGGAGTCGGTCGTTTCAAAGCCTATCGGCTTCTGCGCGCCGGTCAGTATGACGGGCTTTTTCGAGCCACTGACCATATAGCTCAGCGCGGCGGCGGTATACGCCATGGTATCGGTGCCGTGGCTTATGACGAAGCCGTCGTAGCTGTCATAATTATCGCGCAGGCAGCGCACAAGCCCTATCCAATGGGCGGGGGTCATATTTGTGCTGTCGACATTAAAAAGCGGTATGCAGTCGACTTTGCACAGCTCGGCTATCTTCGGCACGAACTGGAGAAGCTGCTTTGGCGTCAGCTCCGGCGCAAGCCCCGAGGCCGTCGCCTCCGACGCTATAGTTCCGCCGGTGCCTATCATAAGGATCTTTTTCATTTTCTTATAAACTCTCCGCTTTTCCCGCCGGTCTTTTTCAGCAGGCGTATATCCGTTATCTCCATGTCCTTCTGCACGGCCTTGCACATATCGTACACCGTAAGCGCGGCGACCGACACCGCCGTCAGCGCTTCCATCTCAACGCCCGTGGCGCCGGTGCACTTTGCCGTCGCCGTGATCTCAACGGCAAGCTCTGCTTCGTTCAGCTCAAAGTCGATATCCACGCCGGATATCATTATCGGATGGCACATGGGTATTATATCCGGCGTGCGCTTTGCACCCATTATGCCCGCAACCTGCGCCGTGCCGAGCACATCGCCCTTTTTCATACCGCCCGTCTTTATAAGCTCAAAGGTTTCGGCATTGACCTTTACCCTGCCTGCCGCGACCGCCGTGCGCACGGTGTCATGTTTTTCGGAAACGTCAACCATTCTCGCTCTGCCGCTGTTATTAAAATGAGAAAAATCGTTCATAGTAATTCTCCTTATGTGCTGACTGCGCGGATACGATGATATTATATCCTATTCGCAGACTCTTTTCAACAAATGAAATTGCCCGCAAAGGCTTGGCCTTTGCGGGCGGCGGCGCCGGCTGGCGCAATAACGACTATTTAAAGTTCAAACACGAATTGACCCTGCGTCAAGCAGCGGGGCAGTCGTTTCTGACCTCGCTGAGAGTGCGCACGCGATTGTGGACGATGGGCTCCCATTTGACGGGCTTGAACAGCGCCGTGATGCAGATGGGCAGATATGTGAGCATAAACAGCGGAAATGTAAAGGCGTAAAGCACCTTTTTCGGTGTCGAGCAGTAGATATTCTTCCACTCGGTAATGGTGGTTATGGCTCCGATAACGAACATCATGAGATATGTATTGATGACAAGCTCGCTAAACGACTGGAGCAGTATGTCCGTTCCGCCGCCGGTTGCGACGCTGTATATCCCCGCGCCCGCATTTATAATAATACCGGCAAAGGACAGGATGACGGCGGGCGCGATATTCATCGTCATGTCAAAGCATGAAAAGCTGCGCTTTTTGAATATTCCCTTCAGGAGCCCTGCGCCGTAGCGCTGCAAGATCTGGATATATCCGCGCGCCCAGCGCATACGCTGCCGCCACGACTGGCGGAAGCTCGTCGGCTGCTCGTCATACAATACCGCTTTCGGGCAGTAGCCCACTTTCTCGCCGTTTATGATATTGCTGACGGTAAACTCGATATCCTCGACCAGCAGATGAAACGGCCAGCCGCCGCAGCGCTGCATGACCTCACGGCTAAACAGGAAGCCCGTTCCGGACACAGCGCAGCTTGTCCCAAGCAGGAAGCGAGCGTTGTTGAGATACTTTGCCTCGCGCAGAAACCACAGCGCATAGCCTGCGGATATCCAGTTATCGCCGTAGTTTTTCGAATTGCGGTAGCTTGTGATGATACCGTAGCCGTCGGAAAAGGTCTCGTTCATGCGGCTTATGTAGTCCTCGCTTAGCAGATTATCAGCGTCAAAGACCATGTATGCGTCAAATACATCGCCGTACTCCTCGAGTATCTTATCAATAAGGTATTCCAGAGCGTAGCCCTTGCCCACCTCGGCTTTATTAAAGCGCTCGTACACCGCCGCGCCGTGCTCTCGCGCGATCTGCGCTGTCGAATCCGTGCAGTTATCGGCTACGACAAACACATTGACAAGCCTTGACGGGTAGTCCTGCGCCGCGATGCTGTCAAGCAGATTGCCTATGACAAGCTCCTCGTTACGCGCTGATATCAGCACCGCATAGCGGTGAAGCTCCGTGTTTTTATGCGGTTTTTCCTTTTTCACAAACGGTATGAGAATGTAGAAAAACTGATAGGAATAGCAGACAAAAAACACTATCCCGATTATGAAATTGATTATTTTTATTGTTTCCATTTTCGCACCTCATTCACGTCAACTGTATGGTTTGTGCTGATACAGTTAATATATATCACACAGTGCAGCTTGTCAACAATTATTTTGTGAACAATTTTCGGCGGATGTTCTATGTCATATTTGAAGCTATTGCGATAATGCCAACGATCAATAAGATAATTACAGAAATTATCATTGCTTTTCTCCTGAAACTTCGTTTATATCGCCGCAATTATAAAACATTTTGTTTTATATGTCAATAAAACAAAATGTTTTACCTATACTTCTTTATATGATATATTTAAAGGAGAGTGCGGAATGTACAGGAGAATACGCGATCTCAGGGAGGATGCCGACCTCTTGCAGAAGGATCTTGCCGCCTATCTCAAGTGCAGTCAGGTGTGCTACTCATACTACGAGATAGGCCAGAGAGACATCCCCACCGACGTGCTTATAAAGTTAGCGGGCTTTTACAACACGAGCATCGACTATCTGTTAGGGCTTACCGACATCAAAATCCCCTACGAAAGAGCCGGAAAGCAAAAAAACAAGCCGGAGCCTTAAAAGGCTCCGGCATTTCAGTAATTTTACTCAACCGATATCATATAGTAGTACACAGGCTGTCCGCCGTTTACGACCGTTAATTCTGCGTCGGGCAGTTTTCCCTCCAGCACGGCGGCGGCGCTTTCGGCCTCCTCCTGCGTCACGTTCTCGCCGTAGTAAACGGTCAGAAGCTCGGGGTCAAACTCCGCAAATGCCTCGCACATGCGTTCAAGCATTTCGCTCGTTTCCGTAAAGCTGCCTATCAGCTTACCGTCAAGCAGGGCAAGATACTCGCCTGCGTGGATAGCGTAGCCGTCAAAGTCGGAATCGCGCGCGGCATAGGTCACCTGAGCGGTGTGAACGCTCTCGATAGATTCATTCATTGCCTCGGCAATATCCGATATCTCCTTATCGGGGTCAAAATTCAGCAGAGCGGTGATGCCTTGGGGAACCGTCTTGGTGGGGACAACGACGACCATTTTATCCTCGCAAAGGGGGACGCTCTGCTCGGCCGCCATGATGATGTTCTTATTATTGGGGAGCACAAACACGACCTCTGCTGGAGTGCTGTTTACAGCATTCAGAATATCGTCGGTGGACGGGTTCATGGTCTGGCCGCCGGTAACGATGGTATCGGCTCCGATATCCCTGAATAGCTGTGCCATACCCTCGCCTGCGCAGACGGATACCACGCCGCAGCGCTTCTCCGGCGCGGCAGGCGCATTGGTGTTTTCAAGCTCATCTTCGATAGCCTCGAGGTCATCGGTGCTCTGAGCCTTTTTGCCTGCGAGAATATCCTCGTGCTGGGTGCGCATATTTTCGATCTTCGCAAGCTCCAGCGTACCGTAGCTCTGCGACTTTGTGAGAGCTTCGCCGGGGATATTGGTATGCACATGCACCTTAAACGCCTCGTCATCCTCGCCGATAACAAGACTGTCGCCAATGCTGGAGAGGTAGGCGCGCAGCGGGGTCAGATCGACGTTGGGCTCTGTTTTCCGGACGATGAATACCGTATCGAAGGCGTAAGTGATCTCCTCGGTGCTGAAAACCTCAAAAGCGCCGTTGTCGTTGGCAGCCGCTCCGATCTCGACAGCGTTCTGGGGAGCCTCGATCTCACCGCGCAGATAAGCAAGCATAGCCTCAAAAATGACTATGTAGCCCTTGCCGCCTGCATCGATAACCCCGGCCTTGCGCAGTACAGGATTGAGGTTTACGGTGTCCTCCAGAGCCTCCGCGCCGGCTGCAAGCGCGGCTTCGAGCATCTCTTCAACGTAGCTGCCCTTTTTCGCATATTCCACCGCTGCTGCGGAAGCTATACGCGCGACGGTGAGGATCGTGCCCTCGGCGGGCTTCATGACCGCCTTGTAAGCTGCATCGACGCCGTCCTCCATTGCGGAAGCGAATTCCTTCGTGCCGACGGTCTCCATACCCTTCAGTCTGCGCGAAATGCCCCTGAACAGCAGGGACAGGATAACGCCGGAATTGCCGCGTGCACCGCGAAGCAGCGCGCCCGCTACGCAGTCGGCGACAGAATCGACAGTGTAAAAGCTCTTTTTTCTGAGCTGTGTCGCCGCCGTGTTCATGGTAAGCCCCATGTTTGTGCCCGTATCGCCGTCGGGAACCGGGAAAACGTTCAGTTCGTTTATCTGCTGTGTATTTGCTGCAAGTGCTGCATCCGCACACAGTATCATATCTTTAAATGACGCAGCATCAATATATTCTCTCAAAGTAAAAAGCACCTCCGGGAGGAATTTTATATATCAATCTCCATTGGTTGCCGCTTCAGCGACGAGCGGCATGCCGTTTTTTAATCATCGATAATGTGAATTTTCACATTGTCCTTATCCGATTATCACGGTATCGACGTAAACGTCCACGCTCTTGACAGGCACGCCCGTTGCGTTGGCGACCTTATAGCGAACTTCCTTTATAATGCTTCGGCACACGGCGCTGATATTCACGCCGTTGTCCACGCCGATATGAAGCTCGAGCGACAGACTGCCGTCATCATTAAAGCGAGCGTCAACGCCCTTGGACATGGATTCGCGTCTGAGAAGCTGGAGAGGTCCGCCCTCTTTGCTGCGTCCCGCCATGCCCTTTACGCCAAAGCAGCTTGTTGCCGCAAGGCCGGCTATGTTCGTGAAGACCTCGCTGGTGATGCTGATGTTTCCGCGCTCGTTACTTATGTTCACCATGGTTAAAGGCTCCTTTCGTTAAGCATAATGCCATATAAGCATTCCCGAAATGCCGGATTCTTACCCAAAAATCCGCAGTCGGAGCATTGAGATATAATTATAATACACTATTTCAAAAAGCACAAGTATAATTTAGTGCACTGTTAGCAGGATTTTTATATTTACAGTTTAATTATAAAGTGTTAGACTCAAAACAGCAAATTAACATACGGAGGAAAAGATATGGCAAGAAGATACAAGACGATGGACGGCAACGAGGCGGCGGCACACGTAAGCTACGCCTTTACCGAGGTTGCCGCGATCTACCCC
>SFEX01000001.1 GCA_004557075.1 Clostridiales bacterium | reverse complement strand
GTTGCTCATGACCCGCAGAGGCTGGCCCTCCACGTCGATGGTGACCTCGCCAACGCCTACGGTATCCAGCAGGCGGGCGTCCTCCTTGCTCAGCAGGTGGCCCTCGTCGAACAGGATCTCGCCGGTGGCGGGATCAGCCACGGGGTACACCAGCTTATAGCCGGTGACACGCTGCCACAGGGACAGCTTCTTATTGAACTTGTAGCGGCCCACGACGGACAGATCGTAGCGCCGGGGATCGAAGAACAGGTTGTTCATCAGGGTTTCGGCAGCCTCCACTGTGGGGGGCTCGCCGGGACGCAGCTTGCGGTAGATCTCCAGCATGGCGTCCTCGTAGTTCTTGCAGGGGTCCTTCTCCAGAGTAGCCACGATGCGGGGATCGTCGCCGAAGCGGTCCAGGATCTCCGCGTCGGTCTTGAGACCCAGAGCACGGATCAGGCAGGTGATGGGCAGCTTGCGGTTCTTGTCGATCCGGACCCAGAACACCTCGTTGGTATCGGTCTCATATTCCAGCCAGGCGCCCCGGTAGGGGATGACGGTGGAAGACAGCAGCGGCAGGTCGGTCTTCAGGTCGATCTCCTTGCCATAGTACACGCCGGGAGAACGGACGATCTGAGAGACCACCACGCGCTCCGCGCCGTTAATGACGAAAGTGCCGGAGTGAGTCATCAGGGGGAAGTCACCCATGAAGATCTCCTGCTCCTTGATCTCCTCGGTCTCCTTGTTGCGCAGGCGGACCTTCACCTTCAGGGGAGCGGCGTACGTGGCGTCACGGGCCTTGCACTCCTCTACGTCGTACTTGGGAGCCTCGTCCATCTTGTAGTCGATGAAGGTCAGCTCCAGGTTGCCCTGATAGTCCGTGATCGCGCCCACGTCAGTAAAGACCTCACGCAGGCCGGTGTCCAAAAACTCCTGGTAAGACGTCTTCTGGATCTCCAGAAGATTGGGCATGGGGACGACCTCCTCATACCGGGCGAAGTTCTTACGAAGGGTCTTTCCGTAATACTTGTCTTTGGCCATCTTCTCATTCACCTTTCTTCCGTCCTCCACCGCCCTGTCCGGCGGCGAGACGGGTAGTTTGTTCATCAGTATGACACGCTAGGATGCGTTGTTAAAAATACTTTAGCGCACTCTTGCATTGCCATGGGAAATATGCTATCTTAAATGCAGGTATAGGGATGGTTTTCAATCCCTCCACAATTTATAAGCGATTCATTTTATCATGCAGTTCCCTTGTTGTCAAGGGAATTTTCTCATTTCCGGGCGATGCCCGGCTTTTTATTAAAAACGCTAAAAGGCGGCCCCACCCAACAGGATGGGGCCGCCTTTTCCGTTTCATGTCAGTCGTATAAGTCCTCGTCGGCGTAATCGTCATATTCAGAGCCGAATTTTTGCGTCAGGCGTCTTTTTGCACCGGCGCAGCCCACGGACAGGTCGTGCCAGCCGCCGATCAGCAGACACACGAATGCCGCGAAGGCCAGACTTGCGCCAATGATCTTCATTACCATACTTGCGGTCTTGCTCATAAAAACCTCCTGTTTCAGATGTGTTTCAAAGGATAGGATATACCAGCAGTCTGTTTTTTACAACTCTTTTTCCTCCGCCGTCTCCCGGCCATGCAGCAGATAGGGCAGGAACTTGCTCATCAGCGGCACGTAGGTGCCCACGAACACCAGCGACGCCGCCCAGGCGGAGGCCGTTTTCTTCCGGGCAGGCACCGCAATGCCCAGCAGGACGCCCAAAGCCAGCAAACAGAATTTCAAAACCGCGATGTCCTTCCAGGTGCAGTCTCGCAGGTACCGATCCGCTGCGTCCATCAGCCACTTCATGACAGTCTCCCCCTCATGACAGTCTCCCCCTTTTTAGGAATTTGGTAATTGATTATACCACAAAAGCAAGGCGAAGAAAAGTCCCGGCCAGGAAAAGTTTTATGTCTGCTCCAGCAGACACACCGTCTCGAGCATTATTTCATTTTCCAAGGGCAGTTCTTTCACTTCCTCACCGTCCACAAGAACAGGGAAATTGAAGACAATATTCTTGATCCAGCAGCCGTCCTTCCGCTTTTCCGGGAACAGCTCAATCCGCTCAATGAATGCTTTCATAAACTCTTTCTGCTCCACTTCTGTTGCGGAATTGTAGACTTCATCGAAGGCCAGCAAAAGCTGGTAGATGTTATGTTCTTCTCCACGCGGAATACTGCCACATCGTCGTCAGCTCCTTTCACTGTGAATTTGACCGCAGCAAGGGCGGTCAGCTTGCCCGGCTGATAGGGACACCCTGCGTACACGCAGTATTGATATTTCCAATCCGGGCGAAAGGCCCGGTCTTGGCCGGAAGTAAAGTACATAGCGTCGCCTCCTTTCTGAATTTGGGCATGAAAAAAGCCGCAGACTTTTTTCAAAATCTGCGGCAAGGCTGGATAACAGAAAAGGGTGCTGCCTTGTGTGACAACACCCTTTTTCTGTGCGATATTTGGTTTTTGTACCGTGCCCCGCTTTCCGCTGCCCTAAAAAACATTGATTTTACTGGGTTTCCTCATGTTTTCTTATGGCAACGCTCTTAAAAGAAGCGGTTTTTTTATCATGTCGGCTCGTAGGCCTTGCCAATCTCGTGCCCGTCGGCGTCGTAGTCGATGCACTCCATGAGCTGCGGATCGACGTGGCTCTGACGCTTTATGGTCATGCCTACACCCTGATTGTTGAATACCCAGATATAGTTTTTGAAAACAGTCGGGTCTTTTTTTCTGAAAACGGTGGTTTCATTTATGCGGCAGAACTTTGCACGTCCCTCGGGAGTGTCGAGAAGGTCACCCTCGCCGGTGTAGAAAAGCTCATCGCTGTACTGATAGCCGTCCTCTTCCTCGATCTCTTTTTTGAAATCGTGCATTTCGCCGGTCTTTTCTTCAGCCATTAAGATACCTCCAATGTTTTTTGCTAATTGTAGCATGATATTGCCCGCAAAGCAAGGGCCATGAAATATTCGACAGAAATTGACTGTACAACTGCTTGCAAAAGGCGTATAATAATACCTAACTGCACTCTTATAAAGAAACCAAGGAGCATACAATTGAAATCTCTGTTTACTAAAGGACAAGCCGCCGCGGATAAAATATGGAACAGCAGATATTTTCTGCCCGCTCTGCTGCTGATTGCGGTGGCTGCACTGCTTACGGACACAAATTTAGCGTGTATGTTCATATACGTTCTTATCATAGTTCTGCTTCTCATATTCTCGGATGACATCATGTCGATCGTCGCGCCGGTTTTCTTCATCCTGCTCATGTCGGTCAAATATTATCTTGA
Organism: Clostridiales bacterium; assembly: GCA_004557075.1. GTDB lineage: Bacteria > Bacillota > Clostridia > Oscillospirales > Oscillospiraceae > F23-B02. Next base: position 245,642 of record SFEX01000001.1, on the reverse strand, counting down.
TTTCTCTGTACTTACCGACTATATGTGGTATGCCATAGTGCCGGTCGCTCTGGCGGTGCTGTTTAACCTTGTTTACTATCGCCGTCCCTTTACCAGAGGCAAGTTCACCTATCCGCTCGCGGCGGTAACTGTTGCGCTCCTGCTTGGGGGTTGCGGGGTGATATCGGCCAAGGAGTATTTCAGCGCCGTAAGCCTGTATTACACGCTGGGGCTTGGTTTGGCAATGCTTGTGCTGTATACGATTATCCACTCGAGACTTGCAAATGAAAGAAAGTATGTCAGGACCGAACGCCTTGCGGAGATCATGTATGCCGCCGGTATTCTTTTCTCGCTGATAATCATAGCCTTTTATATTGCAAACTTCCAGAAATTCCTCGACAGGGGGAGCGTGCTGTACTATAAGCCGCGCAATTATGCGACAAGCGTGTTTCTTATGTGTATTCCGATGGGCTGCCTGCTGGTGAAGCGAAGCAACCTTTACCTTATCGGAATGGCGCTCATGTACGCTGCGATGATCCTTGCCGGTTCCAGAAGCGGACTGCTTTTCGGAACGCTGCTCCTTGCCGTCTGCGCAGTATATATTTATATTAATAATAAAAACAGCCGCAGGCTTTACAGATGGATAATGCTCGTCCTTGCGATACCCGCCTGCTATTTCGCCGTGAAATATATTCCTGCGCTCTATTCCAGCAGACTTGTCGACGGAAACTTCATCTCATCCGGCGAGACGAGGGTAGACTATATAAGACTCGGCATTGAGAATTTCCTCGGAAACCCGGTGTTCGGCATAGGCATAGGAAATCTGAAAGACTTGGAAGTGTTCAAAGCTATAGTACCCGGCAGCATCGTATTTTATCATAATATGATAATCCAGGTCATCAGCTCGATGGGGCTTCTGGGCATAGCGACCTATGGCTGGCACTTTGCACTCAGAGCGGGACTTATCTGGAAAAACAGACGCATAGATAGTTTTGCCGTTTTCGGGCTTTCATACCTCGGCATTCTGATGATGAGCCTTACAAATCCCGGAATATTCTGTCCGTTCCCGGAGGCGGGACTGCTGGTGCTTATTTTTGCGCTGCTTGAAAAAGAAAGTGAAAACACAAAAAATATATTGGAGGAAGAGAAATGAAAAAAATCCTTAGCATCGCGCTGGCGCTGCTGATGATCGTGTCCCTTGTGCCGGTGGCGGCGCTGGCGGTGGACAGCGATTACGAAACAGTGACCGGCACCATCATGTTCAATGCCGGACATGATGACATGGAGACGGATCATCCGTGTCCCTTCACTTACAGCGACGAGTATTTCACCGACACTGCGTATAACTATCGTCAGGACCTCGCAACGGTAACGATGGCTATGTGCCTCGCGTCGGGAAACGTTGCAGACCCCGCAAGATACAAGGAAGGCCCGGCAAACCTCAAGGACTTTTTCGACCAGATAGGCTTTGAGGATTTCGAGGCAAACGCAGACTTCACAAACCGCCCCGGCCGCAACACCTTCGGCGTTGGCATTGCGAATAAGGAGATAGTCGTAGACGGCGAGAAGTACACCGTCATCGGCATCGGCCTGCGCGGATGCGGCTACTATGCAGAGTGGGCGGGCGACCTGAACGTCGGCCTTGACGGCGATCACACAGGCTTTGCCATCTGCCGCGACACAGCGCTTAAATGCCTGCAAGAGTATCTTGCAAATCACCCCGAGATCACAGGCAAGATCAAGATCTGGTGCACCGGCTACAGCCGCGGCGCGGCCGGCGCCAATATGCTCGGCGGCAAGCTCGATGATATGATCATGTCCGGAGAGAGCATCGGGAAAAATGTCACTCTCGCGGTCGAAGACCTTTACATTTATACATATGAAGCTCCCAAGGGCGCGGATATTAATAATGTAAATAAGAAAGTTTATAACAACATTCACAACGTTATCAACTTTAACGACATTGTCGTGAGGGTAGCTCCTGAGTGCATCGGAACGACAAGGTACGGCGTTGACCACGTTATGCCCTCGGCAAAGCTCGACGATAACTATGCCGAGCTGAAGGCCAATATGCTCAAGGTCTTTGAGACCTTTGAGAACGCGGGCGATTACCGCATTGACAATTTCAAGTATGTCACCGTGACTCCCGGCGCAACGGCCGATAAGATAATCAGCAGCATCAAGGGCGATGTCATGACCCAGGGCGAATTTCTTGACGACCTTGTTGAAAAGCTCTTTACAAAGGTGTTTAAAACGAGGGCTGAGGTGTTTGACACTCAGGATGACCTTCAGGAGCTTGTGCTCCCGTTTATAGGCACATATCCCGACCAGTGGGAGACCGTTAAGCAGAGCCTTGCGGATAACGCAGCGAAGAATCTCGGCACTATCATGGCGGCGCTTCTGAGCGGAAGCGAGACCTCGGCAACGGCGGCGATAGCCAATGTAATACTTGACACGATGCGTGACGCCGGTATAACCGACTATAACGCGGCTCAGGTAAAGAACATGATAAAGCCGCTCATGTCCACCGTTATGAAGCTTGCGACGACGTGCCCGGACGAGACTGCGACCCTGCTGTATAATATAATAGGTATAATGTCGGCTCATTACGGCGAGCTTGGCATGTCATGGATGCTTACTATACCCGATGACTACATGGTAAACAAGCAGCTTGCCGCTTCCGACGATCTTCTGCCTTTCGTGGACGTTCCCAAGGGCATGTGGTGCTACGACGATGTAAGCTACGCCTATGAAAACGACCTGATGTACGGAAAGACGAAGAACACCTTTGTGCCCAACGGCACCGTGACCCGCGGTCAGACAGTAACGGTTCTGTACCGTCTGGCAGGGGAGCCGTCCGTCAAAGGTCAGACCTGCCCGCTGACGGATCTGGACAGCGCATGGTGCAAGGATGCTATCATCTGGGGATATAACAACAATGTCGTAAACGGCTTTGCCGATGGCAGCTTCAGAACAAACGACCCGGTAACCCGCGAGCAGCTTGCCGCTCTCCTGTACAGATATGCGGATGCGTTCGTGTACGGCGGCAATATCTCGGCAGGCAGCGATTTCAAAACAAGCTTCAAGGATGTTTCGTCTGTAAGCGCGTTTGCAAGAGTGCCGCTTATATGGGCTAATGAAAACGGAATCGTAAACGGAACGAAAGACGGCAGGCTCAACCCGCAGGGCAACGCCAGCCGTGCGGAGTTTGCGTGCATGATCGCCCGCTTTGACCGCAACATAGTGAAATGATGTTTTTTGCACCGCCCTTCGGGGCGGTGCAATTTTACTTAGATTCTCAGAAATAACTAAATTATGTAAATAGGTACTTTTTTCGACTTGATTTTATGTTTATGGAATGATAGAATATCATCAAATGATTATGATGGGAGGAGAAGCGAGAAAATCTTCTTCACTTAATCAAGTATAATAATGATTGGAGGACAAAACATGAATCTAAAGAAACGTGCTCTTGCATTGCTCATGTGCATCTGCATGATCGTGACTCTGTTGCCTGTCGCGGCCTTTGCCGACGAACCGGCAGTTGTCTACGGTCAGTATGATAATGGGCAGTGGGGGCAGGTAGCCGATGTCAGCGGCTCGGCTACATATCAAACCGGTGGCGGCAATACGCTTACACTAAGTAAAACCGCAACCCCCGTAGAAGGACAGGACAATACTTATAGAATCGACCTGAAGGTCGAGTCTACCCAGACGACAACGACGACGCTTCCCGGCGCTGCCGCGACCGTTCTGGTGATCGACGTCTCCGGCTCAATGAAGGGAGACCGCATAGCGGCAGCAAAAAAGGCCGCATTAGAGTTTGTTAGCACTTATGCGGGCAAGACTCCCAACACGGGACGGTATGTCGCGGTTGTGCCTTTTTCATCAAGTGGCTATGACGACCATTTGAATGTATGCGGCTGGCAGGACGTTTCAACGGTTGCCGGCAAGACGGCTGTAGATAATGCCATTAATGGACTTAGGGCCAACGGCGGCACTAACCTTGACGCCGGCCTGCGTAAAGCCAACGCTTTGCTCCAAGATAATATCGTGAATGGCGTTGATTCCAAAAACGTTATTGCCCTCACTGACGGCGTTCCTACATTCTATATTAATTCGTGGAATGATGAGGTAGATGCTCATAGTAGTTACGGCTGCCCTGATACCAACGCTGCAACGGCTATAACTGCTGAAACTCTCAGGAACTCGGCAGCGGTTTACACCGTCTGCTTCGGTGCCGCCGATGATGTATGCTGGGAAAAAGACAGTGCACATGCTTGGAATATGTTTGGCTTTGCCAATGAATGGCATAAAACCGCCGGCCCCAAGGTCGGAGACTTCCTGCGCGATGACATAGCAACCGCGGCAACCGCTGACAAAACTTATGCCTATAACGCGGACAACACGGAAGATCTGCTGAAGGTATTTAAGGCTATCACCGATTCTATCACCGAGGGCATCAGCACCGGTACGGTTACCGACCCCATGGGTGCGAATATCAGTGTTGTCGAAAAGCCCGACAATTTTGTCAAGGGCGAGAATAACACCTACACTTGGGAGCTTTCCGATGCTAAGCAGAGCACCGACGGCAACAAGACTACATTTACTTATACCCTGCGCTACACCGTAAAGCTGGACACCACCGGCGTGGATTTTGACGAGAACGCATATCATCCCACCAACGGTGTGACCACCTTTACCAGCGGCGGCACGGACTATAATTTCCCCGTACCCGGCGTAAAGGGAACAGCTCCGCGCTATACCGTCACATATAACCAGGGCGACCACGGCACTCTTGCAGATGATCATGATAATGACGGCAACGTAGTGCATGAAGGCATCGTAAGGCACGCCCCGACTCCCGCAGCTCCCGAAGTAATCCCCGTTGAGAACTACTACTTCACCGGCTGGGATATGGAAATCGCTGCAACCGTCACCGAAAACGTGACCTATACTGCGCAGTATGCGGCAAAGGGAGCGGTTACTTTCACTGGTGAATCCAAGAATGTTACCTATAACAGCGCTGAGCAGTCGATCAACGGCATCACCGTGGAAGGACTGCCCGATGGCTATACCTATGAAGGCCTGAGCTATATAGCAAAGGGCACCGACGCCGACACATATGACGGCGCTTTCTTCGGTAACGTTGTTATTAAGGATGCATCCGGTAACGATGTTACTTACCAGTTCAATATCAATAAGGTTCCCGGCAAGCTGACTATAGACAAGCTTCCCGTAACCGTGACTATCGTTGGCAATAATGATACCAGAGTTTATAACGGCACCAACCAGGTCGTTACAGGCTACAAGGTTGAGAAGGACAATTCCCTGTATGATGTAAACAAGATTGAGTTTACCGGAAATGACACGGCAATGGGTCTGTATGTCGGAACCTATTATATGGAACTGACGGCTGCCGACTTTACTAACACTGATACCAATTTCGAGGTCACCTTTGATGTAACCGACGGCTGGCTGGAAATCACCAACCGCACGGACAAGTATGAGATCACCGTAGAGGCAAACAGCAAAACCGTCACCTACACCGGCGAAGAACAGAGCGTCTCCGGTTTTAAGACGCTTGAGTTTACCGTCGATGGTCAGAAATACACCGTTGAGGGTCTCACTGCTGAAGCCAAGGGCACCGATGTGGGTACCTATGCGTCCAAAGTGGACGGCACAGCCGTTGTCAAAGACGCAAAGAATAATGACGTTACCGCTCAGTTTGATGTAAAAACCGTGGACGGTGAGCTCGTTATCACACCTGCCACCGACGAGGTAGTTGTAACCATCACCGGCAATCACGACAGCGTGGTCTACAACGGCGCAGAGCAGTCCGTAACCGGCTTTACCACCGATGTTGGCGATAAGACCATCACCGTAGCACTCAAGAACGGCGTAAAGGCTGAGGCTAAGGGCACCGATGTCGGAACCTACACAATGGGTCTTACGGCTGACAGCTTCGTTGTCACCTCCGATAACTACAGCAACATCAAGGTCGTAGTCGTAGACGGCTATCTGGATATCACCCCCATCACCGATAAGGTCGTTGTGACCATCACCGGCAACAATGGTACTTTTACCTATGACGGTGAAAAGCACGAAGTGAAGGGCTACGATGTTTCCATCGACAACAAGCTTTACACTGAAAACGACTTCAGCTTTACCGGCACGGCAGAGGTTTCCGGCACAAATGCAGGAAGCTATAACATGGGTCTCAAGGCTGAGGACTTCTCGAACACCAGCAAGAACTTCACAAACGTTGAGTTCGTCGTTAACGACGGCAACCTGACCATCACCCCGGCAAAGGTCACCGTGACCGTAACCGGCAACAGCGGCACTAAGGTTTATAACGGCGAAGAGCAGAACGTAAGCGGCTACAGCTATAAGATAGATAACGATCTGTACGATGTAACAGACTTTGTTGTAGATAATCCCAAGGCAGTCGGAACCGATGCCGGAACCTACCCGATGAACCTCACGACAGAGAGCGTCAAGAACCTGAACAAGAACTTTGACGTTACTTTCGTTGTTAACGACGGCAGACTGACAATAGCAAAGCGCGATGTCACCATTACCTCCGCAACTGACAGCAAGGTCTATGACGGTAAAGCACTTACCAACGACAATGTCACCGCAGTTGGCTTTGTTGAGGGCGAGGGTGCAAGCTATAATGTGACCGGCAGCCAGACCACAGTCGGCAGCAGCGATAACGAGTTTACCTACGCACTGGGCGATAACACCAAGGCAGCAAACTACAGCATCAAGACCGTATTCGGTAAGCTGACCGTAACGGCAGCCACCACCGAGATCAAGGTCGTTGCAAACAGCAATAGCTGGGTATACGACGGCAAGGATCACGCCGACGGCGGATACACTGTCGTATACGGCAATGAGAAGTACGAGGTCAAGGCGGGCGAGAGCGCAACTCTCTCCACCGGCGATACCGTCACCGCTGTTATCACAAAGACCGTGAAGCACGTTGCTGATACTGCCGAGGGCAATAACGTCATCACCGAGCTGAGCGTAAGCAATGCTGACAGCTATGCAACCATCACCAAGGAAAGCGGCACGCTGACCATCACTGCTGCGCCTCTTACCATCACTGCCGGCTCCAACACCCAGCCCTACATTGACGGTGTTGTGCGCTGCGATGAGTACACCAATACTCCGCTTGTCGAAGGCGATAAGATCGTTTCCGTCAAGATCACCGGTGAGCAGGAAGGCTCCGGAAGCAGCCCGAACGTCGCTTCCGACGCGGTTATTAAGAATGCCGCCGGCGAGGATGTAACCGCAGATTACGACATCACATATGTTGACGGTCTGCTTGAGGGCATTCCTTATCTCGTTAAGGACGTCCACTTCAACTACATCATGGGCTACAAGGACGGCACCATCCGCCCGAACAACAACATCAGCCGTGCAGAGGTTGCAACCATTTTCTTCAGACTTCTGACCGACGAGAGCAGGGAATACTTCTGGCAGGAGACCAACGACTTCAGCGATGTAGCCGATAACTACTGGGCTTCTCCCGCAATCTCCACCCTGACCAACGCCGGCATACTCAAGGGCTATAAGGACGGTACCTTCAGACCAAGAGATACTATCACTCGTGCTGAGATGGCTACGATAATCGCAAGATTCGCAAATCTCACCGAGAATAAGGTCACCTTCAAGGACATTGAGGGTCATTGGGCACAGGATGCCATTGAGCTTGCCGCTGGCAACGGCTGGATCTTTGGCTATGAGGACAACACTTTCTGCCCCGACAACAATATCACCAGAGCGGCTACCATAGCGATGATCAACAGAGTCCTTGAGCGCCATGTTGTAAGCGTTGACGATCTCCTGCCCGATATGAAGGAGTGGATCGACAACATGGATACCAGCTACACGTTCTACTTCGAGATTCAGGAAGCAACCAACTACCACGAGTGTGAGCGCATTGATAACAGTCCCAATGAAAAGTGGACTGCAAAGCTCCCCGATATCGATTGGACAAAGTACGAGTTCCAGAGTTAATATACTTAGCACAGATCACAAGGCAGTTTTAAACTGCCTTGTGATTTTTTTATATCCGTGGTATAATGTCTCCGATTAAAAAGGAGGCTCCGGCATGGACAGATTTAAATTGGTATCACCGTATACTCCGATGGGCGACCAGCCGGAGGCCATTGAACAACTGGTGCGCGGCATAGAAAACGGCATTGACGAGCAGGTTCTGCTCGGAGTTACCGGTTCCGGCAAGACCTTCACAATGGCGAGCGTCATTGAGAAAATAAATCGCCCCACGCTCGTGCTTGCACATAATAAAACCCTTGCGGCACAGCTTTGTGCCGAGTTCCGGGAGTTTTTTCCCGAAAATGCGGTAGAATATTTTGTTTCCTATTATGATTACTACCAGCCGGAGGCATATATCCCGCATACCGACACCTTTATCGAGAAAGACAGCTCCATAAACGACGAGATTGAACGCCTGCGCCATAGCGCCACATCGAGCCTGTTTGAGCGCAGAGACGTCATTGTGGTAGCCTCAGTGTCGTGCATCTATGGCTTGGGCGACCCTATCGACTATAAAAGCATGGTAATATCGCTCAGACCCGGGCAGACGCGGGATTTTGACGAGCTTCTGCGCAAGCTGATAGAGATACGCTATGAGCGCAACGACATTGCTTTTGAGCGCAATATGTTCCGCGTCCGTGGCGACACTCTTGAGATTTTTCCTGCGTACTCTAATGACAAGGCCGTAAGAGTTGAATTTTTCGGAGATGAGATAGACAGAATAAGCGAGATAAATGCCGTCAGCGGAGCGGTGTTGCGATATCTGAACCATGTTGCCATATATCCCGCCAGCCACTATGTTGTCAGCAAGGATAAAATGGCGCGCGCCATAGCGGAGATACGCTCAGAGTGCGAAGAGCGCGTGAAATTCTTCGAGGAGAACGGTAAGCTTCTCGAAGCGCAGCGGATATCCCAGCGCACGAATTATGATATTGAGATGATGCAGGAGCTGGGCTTCTGCTCGGGAATCGAAAATTATTCGAGAATTATCTCCGGCCGTGCCGTCGGCAGCGCGCCGATGACGCTGCTTGACTATTTCCCGAAAGATTTTCTGCTGTTTGTGGACGAGAGCCATGTCACGCTGCCACAGGTCAGAGCAATGTACCGCGGCGACCGTGCGAGGAAGGACTCCCTTGTCGAATACGGCTTCCGTCTGCCATCTGCGTATGATAACAGACCGCTAAAATTTGAGGAATTTCAGGAGCGGATTAATCAGGCGGTGTATGTCTCAGCAACTCCCGCCGATTTTGAGCGCGAGAGGGCGGGGCAGATAGCGGAGCAGATAATAAGACCGACGGGACTTTTGGACCCGAAAATTATCGTCCGCCCGATCGAGGGACAGATAGACGATATAATAAGCGAGATAAACACCCGCGTTGAGAAAAATCAGAGGACGTTGGTTACTACGCTTACAAAGAAAATGGCGGAGGATCTGACCGAATATCTCGGCAATGCCGGAATAAAATGCCGCTATATGCACCATGATATAGGCGCGATCGAGCGCATGGAGATAATACGCGGCCTTCGCCTCGGTGATTTTGACGTTCTTGTGGGAATAAACCTTTTGCGAGAGGGGCTTGACCTGCCGGAAGTGAGCTTGGTCGCTATCCTCGACTCGGACAAGGAAGGCTTCCTGCGCAGCGAAACAAGCCTCATTCAGACGATAGGCAGAGCCGCGCGCAATGCCGAGGGAACGGTAATCATGTACGCGGATACCGTGACGCGCTCGATGAGACTTGCAATCGACGAGACTGAGCGCCGCCGCGCGAAGCAGTCGGCGTATAACGAGGCGCACGGCATTGTTCCGAAAACCATCATTAAGAGTGTTCGTGAGCTTATTGAGATATCGAGCGAGAGCGAGCGGACGATAAAGCGCGCCGACGGTGTGAAAATGACCAGAAGCGAGCGTAAGGAAATAATAGAAAAGCTTGAAAAAGAGATGAAAGCCGCGGCAAAAATGCTGGAGTTTGAGCTTGCGGCACAACTGCGCGACGAGATCGTCAGACTTCGTGGTGAGGAAAAGAAATGAAACTCGTAATTTTAGACGGCAACAGCATAGTTAACAGAGCGTTTTACGGCATTCGCCAGCTAAGCGCTCCCGACGGAACTCCGACAAACGGGATATACGGCTTCCTTGCAATCATGAGAAAGCTTATAGACAGCGAGAAGCCGGACAGCCTTTGCGTGGCATTTGACCTCAAAGCGCCCACATTCAGACACAAGCGCTATGACGGCTATAAGGCTCAGCGCAAGGGTATGCCGGAGGAGCTGGCGGTTCAGATGCCGATCCTCAAGGAAGTGCTCGATGAGATGGGCATACTGTGTCTTGAGCTTGAGGGCTATGAGGCTGACGACCTGCTCGGTACTGTAGGCAAGCGCTGCGAGGCAAGCGGCTGGGACTGCCGCATAGTCACAGGCGATAAGGACAGCTTTCAGCTTATAAGCGATACAACGCACGTCTGTCACGTCAAAAGCCGTATGGGTCAGACGGAGACTAAGGAATATACGCCGGAGCTTTTCCGCGCCGAATACGGCTTTGAGCCTGTGCGCATCATCGACCTGAAAGCGCTAATGGGCGACAGCTCGGATAATATTCCCGGAGTTCCGGGCGTTGGCGAAAAGACCGCAATGGATCTTGTGCAGAGATATACTACATTGCAGAATATCTATGATAAGCTCGATGAGCTTGATATCAAAGAGGGCGTGCGCAAAAAGCTGCGTGAGGGCAGGGAGAGCGCGGAGCTTTCCTATGAGCTTGCAACTATATGCACAGAAGCGCCGATAGAATTTGAACCCTCCGATGCGCTCTGGAACGAAAACTATAAGAGCGGACTGTATGGCCTTTTCAAAAAATTGGGCTTTAATAAATTCATTGAAAAATGGGGCATTTCAGCATCCGAGGACGATGCCGCAGCCGAAGAAGTCCCGCATATGCTCAAGCGCGATGACGCGTCTTACGACGAGCTTTGCACAGCCGTCGCAGAGGCGGAGCTTGTTGCGGTCTGCGCCGGAGACAATATGGACAGCATTGAAATATGCGACGGGAAAACCGTTTATAATGTCCATTGGAGCAGCTTGGGCGATGACTATGATAAGCTTTTGAAGCTTATATTCTCTGCGGATGTGAAAAAAGCTTCCCACAATGTAAAGGAGCTTATGTGCCGCCTCATGGTCGAGGGGCTGCCGCTGGACGCCTTTGTATACGATACCGCGCTTGCCGCGTATCTGCTCGACGCTACCGAGAACGATTATGACCTGCGGCGGATATCAATGCGCTATTGCGGAGTGGAGCTTATAGGCGCTGAGGCGATATACAGGCTGAAGCCTGCCACGGAGGAAAAGCTCAAAGAGCTTGAAATGGAAAGACTATATTATGAGATAGAGCTTCCGCTGTGTAGGGTACTTGCGCAGATGCAGGCATCGGGCTTTATGGTGGACAAAATGGCTCTGAGCAGCTTTGGCGACAGTCTTGTAAGCTCCATCGACGCTCTGCGCGATGAAATATACGAGCTTGCCGGAGGAGAATTCAACATTAATTCTCCCAAGCAGCTTGGCGAGGTGCTTTTTGAGCGCCTTATGCTGCCGGCAGGGAAAAAGACAAAGACCGGCTGGAGTACGAACGCGGACGTCCTTGAAAAGCTGCGCGGAAAGCACCCGATAATCGAGCTTGTGCTTGACTACCGAATGCTTACGAAGCTGAAATCGACTTATGCCGACGGCCTTTTGAAGCTTATTGATCCCGACGGACGAATACGAACAAATTTCCAGATGACAGTTACGGCGACGGGACGGCTTTCCAGTACAGAACCCAATCTCCAGAATATACCCATCAGAAAGGAACTCGGCAGCCAGATAAGAAATATGTTCATCGCATCAAAGGGCAAGGTGCTTGTTGATGCCGACTACAGTCAGATCGAGCTTAGACTTTTAGCGCATATATCTGGCGATGAGCATATGCAGGCCGCGTTTATGAGCGGCGAGGATATCCACAGAGTAACGGCCTCACAGGTTTTCAACACTCCGCTCGAGGAGGTAACGAGCCTCCAGCGAAGCCGCGCAAAGGCCGTCAATTTCGGCATAGTTTACGGCATTTCATCATGGTCGCTTGCTCAGGATATAGGCGTATTCCCGAACGAGGCGAAGGCGTATATGGACGCATATCTTGAAAAGTACAGCGGTGTGCGCGAATATATGAAAAACATCGTTGACGAGGCCAAACAGGACGGCTATGTAAAGACCCTGTACAACCGCCGCAGAGCACTGCCGGAGCTGAAATCATCGAATTTCAACACGCGCTCGTTCGGTGAGCGGGTCGCGCTCAATATGCCTATCCAGGGCACCGCCGCCGATATAATAAAGCTTGCGATGGTGAATGTTTATAAAAGGCTCAATGCCGAGGGACTTGAGTCAAAGCTCATCCTTCAGGTACACGACGAGCTGATATGCGAATGCCCCGAGCACGAAGCCGAGCGCGTGGCAGAGATACTGCGCGAGGAAATGAGCGGAGCCGTACAGCTCAGTGTACCGCTGACGGTCGATGTCAAGATCGGGCATAGCTGGGCGGAGGCACATTGATATGTTAAGCTACGAAGAAGCGGGATACATTCTAGATGATTTGACCGATGCCCTGCCTGAGGAGATTTTTCGCAACCTAAACGGCGGTATAAGCTTTGTGGAGGAAGCCCAAAAAAGCGAGGACGGGCGATATGTTTTAGGCACATATTTCCGCAACGGCATGGGGCGCTATATTGAGCTGTATTACGGCTCGTTTGTGGAGCTTTACGGCGACATGGACGATGAGCTTTTCCGCCGCAGACTACAAAAAACACTGCACCACGAGCTGACCCATCATATTGAAAGTCAGGCCGGCGACAGGAGCCTTGAGCGCTGGGATGAGCGCCAGTCCGAGCTGTGCGGCTTTGGCGGCATTGACGTCAAAAGCGTACTGTTTGTCTGCGACGACAATACGCTGTCGCTTATTGCAGAGGCGGTTTTCAACGCGAATAAAGCTGCTGTATGCCCCTATGTAAGCTGCTGCTCGGCAGGGCTTAAACAGGCAGAGCAAATAGATCCCCGCGCTGAGAAGTATTGCAGAGGGTGTGATATATCACTTCCCAACCGCAGACCTGCGGTCGTTGACAGGACGCTTGTTGAGAATAACGACGTTGTGCTGTGTATGACGGCGCAGCAGGCCGATGAGCTTGCGGGTGCTTATCAGGAGCTTGACGAGCGCATAATGTGCCTTGCCGAGGACGATATAACGCCGCCTTTACTGCCGATGGGATGGAAAAAGTGCATTGAGCGTATCGAGGACGAGGTGCTTGCGGTAATTGACGAGCTGGGTCAGGAGGAATACTGATGATAAGCGTATCCGATACAAGGCTGTGTCATATTGACGCTATCGAAGAAATTGAAAAGCAGTGCTTTTCCGTACCGTGGACGCGGGAGATTCTAATTAAGCAGCTCTCGGACGACATGCATATATTCTTAGCTGCCTTAAACGACTCGGGTGAGGCGGTCGGATATGTTGGGCTCATGTACGTTTTAGACGAGGGCTATATATCCAATGTCGCGGTGTCGCCTGAGTGGCGCAGACGAGGAATTGGGGATATGCTCATCGAGGAGCTTTTGCGCAGGGCGCTGGCAAAAAAACTGAGCTTTGTGACGCTTGAGGTGCGCGAGAGCAATTTGACGGCTCAGGCTCTTTACAGAAAACACGGATTTACCGAGGTCGGAAGACGCAAAAAATACTATGACCGACCGACCGAGGACGCAATACTAATGACAAGATTTCTTAGTGAGGAAGGGCAATGAAAATACTTGCATTTGAGTCGAGCTGCGACGAAACTGCGGTCGCGGTGGTAGAGGACGGAAGAAAAGTAATAACCGATCAGATATTTTCTCAGGCCGACCTGCATGCGGTATATGGCGGAGTAGTGCCGGAGATAGCATCGCGAAGCCATGTGGAGGTCATCTCCCGGCTTGCGCAGCGCGCAATTGACGTTGCGGGCATATCAAGAAGCGATATAGACGCCGTCGCAGTTACCTATGCCCCGGGGCTTATAGGCACGGTGCTTGTGGGGCTTAATTTTGCAAAGGCCGTAGCTCTTAGCCTCGGTGTCCCCCTGATACCTGTTCACCATATAAAGGGCCATGTTGCGGCAAATTACATAGCGTATCAGGAGCTTGAGCCTCCGTTTCTCTGCCTTGCCATATCCGGCGGCAACACGCTTATAATAGATGTGCGCAGCTACACGGAGCTGAAGATCATCGGAGCAACGAGAGACGATGCGGCGGGAGAGTGCTTTGATAAGACCGCCCGTGTGCTTGGCCTGCCATACCCGGGCGGCAAGCCCATTGATCTGCTGTCCCAGGGCGGCGACGATAAAAAGTATACGCTTCCGAGGACGCATATTGAGGGGCACCCCTATGATATGAGCTTCTCGGGGCTCAAGACCGCTGTCATCAATATAGTCCACAACGCCGAGCAAAAGGGAGAAGAACTCGACAAGGCATCTCTTGCCGCGTCATTTACAGCGGCTGTGAGCGATACTCTGGTGCCGAGAACGATGAGAGCGGCACGCGAGCTTGGATATAAAAAGATAGCCATTGCCGGAGGCGTCGCGGCAAATTCACGCATAAGAGCAGACTTCAAGGCCGCAGCCGATAGGGAAGGGTTCGAGCTTTTCGTTCCGCCGCTGAGTTTATGCGGCGATAATGCGGCGATGATCGGATGCCAGGGCTATTTTGAATATCTTGCCGGTAATATTGCCGGAAGCGACCTCAACGCATACGCGAATATGGAGCTGTAAGGAGAGATAAAATGGGAACGGGTGTGCACGACGGGCACAGGGAAAGAATGAAGAGCCGGTTTATTCAGGCGGGAGCGGATGGCTTCAATGACCATAATCTGCTGGAAATGCTGCTGTTTTATGCGGTTCCCCGAAAGAACACCAATGAACTTGCGCACGATATTCTAAAGCATTTCGGTTCTCTGGCGGCGGTATTTGAAGCGAGCTTTGAGGAGCTCAAGGACGTAAAGGGCGTCGGAGATAATGTCGCGACGCTTATAAAGCTTGCGCCTGAGCTTGCAAAGCGATATCTTGAGGAGAAAAGCATACCGAAGAATATAATAAACAGCACCGCCGCGGCCGGCGAGTACCTTGTCGCAAAATATATGTATGAGGTAAATGAGATATCTTATGCGCTGCTGCTGAACTCGTCCAACGGCCTTATCGCGTGCAAGCAGATAAGCAGAGGTATTGTAAACGCGACCGAGGTAGGAGTGCGCATGCTCGTGGAAACGGCTATCAAAAACAACGCAACAAGCGTTATAATATCCCATAACCACCCCGACGGGCTGCCGCTGCCATCCAAGGAGGATGAGCACTGCACGAAGCTTGTCGCCAAGGCGCTGGAGCTCGTTGATATAAAATTGCTTGACCATATAATCGTTGCCGGAAAAGAGTTTCAATCTCTTAACAAAGGCGGCTTTATGTAAACAATATTTTGCGTTGAGTTTCTTACAAAATGCGACTTCGAGATTTGTATTTATTTTACATATCGACAAATTCCACAGTTGTTTCAACAAAAAATGACTGTTGAAAACTGTGTTGAAAATGTTGATAACTATTTGCATAATAATTTATTAAATTAATTATGTAAACTAAAATTACACGGTTTAGAGAGTGAAAGAATACTTGAAAACAGTAGGTTTTTTAAAATCTTATATGTAATTTTATAGAAAAATAATTGTAGGCGTATTACAAAACGTAATTACTTTTTTTAATTGACTTTGCTGCCTGCATATGCTAAAATGCGAAATGTTGATGCTGGTATAGCTCAGTCGGTAGAGCAGCTGATTCGTAATCAGCAGGTCGTGTGTTCGAGTCACATTACCAGCTCCATAAAAATAAGGCAGACACAAAAGTGTCTGCCTTATTTTTATGGATATTATCAGTTTGTAACTTTTGCTTTTGAATAAATCTTGCTGTTTATCCATGCAAGGATATCGGAATATACCTCGTCTTTATTAAGCTCGTTGAGCATTTCGTGGCGTCCGTCTTTGTAGAGCTTGATGGAGACGTCCTTCATGCCGGCCTTTTTGAAGTTCTCATAAGCGAGCTTAACGCCTTTTCCGCACTCTCCGACAGGATCCATATCGCCGGACATGAAATAAACGGGTGTATCCTTGTTCATGCTCTCGAGATTTTTCTGAGTGGTGACGATCTTAATGCCGCTCATCATATCTCTGAACAGGCTGCAAGTCGGAATAAAGCCGCAGAGGGGATCGGCTATGTACTTATCGACCTGCGCTTCATCGCGGCAGAGCCAGTCATAGTCGGTTCTAACCTTGTCGTATATCTTGTTGTAGCTGCCGAAGGCCATGTTGTTAAGAAGCTTGCTGTAGTGATGGGCTCCTTTCAGGCCGGTGACGATATTGCCCATTGCAAGTCCGCCGAATACGAGAGCATGGCTCTGGTTACCGGTGCCGCTGATTATTGCCGCGTCGAAAGCGTCGGGGAAGCGAATAAGAAGGGTTCTCGTTATAAAGCTGCCCATGCTGTGTCCGAAAACTACGCTGGGAACATCGGGGTAGCTGCTCTTTACCGCGTGGTGAACTATCTCCTCGTCCTTTACAACGTAGGTCCAACCGTCATGGTCTGCGAAGAAACCCTTTTGCTCGGGCTTCTCAATGCTCTTGCCGTGACCGAGATGGTCGGTGCCAAAGGCGACTATACCGTTTGAGGCCAAAAAGCTCATGAAGTCGTCATAGCGTTCGATGTGCTCGGCGATGCCGTGGATGATCTGAACCGTTGCGCGCACATCCCCGTCGGGAACGCACATGCGGGTATGGATCTTATTGACGCCGGTGCTTGAATCAAAATAAAAATCTTTGAAAGTAGGCATAGAAAAAAGCTCCTCTATATGTTATTATATATTTTATAATAATTTTATCGCATAAAAATACTTACGTCAATACAGAAAATGGAGGTTTAAGATATGAACGGCTATGTAATAGCCCTCGATCAGGGCACAACAAGCTCAAGAGCGATAATTTTTGACGCTGCGGGCACCCCCGTCACTGTTGCTCAGTACCCTTTCCCTCAGATTTACCCGGAGCCGGGCTGGGTCGAGCATGACCCCATGGTCATTCTGGAAACTCAGCTTCGCGCATTGGCGGAGGCGTTTGAAAAAAGCGGACTTTCTCCGACGGATATCGCCGGAATAGGCATAACAAACCAGCGTGAGACTACTATTGTGTGGGATAAAAATACGGGCAAGCCTGTGTATAACGCGATCGTTTGGCAGTGCAGACGCACAGCGCCTATATGCGATCAGCTTAAAGAGTCCGGCATAGGGGAGTATATCCGCGAAAAAACCGGCCTTCTCATAGACGCGTATTTCTCCGGAACAAAAATTAAATGGATACTCGATAACGTCGACGGCGCAAGAGAGCGCGCCGAGAGTGGCGAGCTGCTGTTCGGCAATGTGGATTCCTGGCTTATCTGGAACCTTACCGGCGGCAAGGCTCATGTATCGGATTATTCAAACTGCTCCCGCACCATGATTTTTGACATTGATGAGCTCAAATGGGATGAGACCCTCTGTGAAAAGCTCGGAATACCGATGTCCATGCTGCCGGAGCCTGTGCCCTCGTCAATGATATACGGCCATGTCGCTCCGGGACTTACAGGGCTTGAGATGCTTGCCGGCATTCCGGTGTGCGGCAGCGCGGGCGATCAGGCGGCGGCGCTCATCGGTCAGGGCTGCATAAACAGAGGCCAGGCAAAAAATACATACGGCACGGGATGCTTTACGCTTCTTAACACCGGCAACCAGTCCGTGCGCAGCAACAGCGGGCTTGTCACCAGTGTCGCATGGTCTATAAACGGGAAAACAACGTATGCGCTCGAAGGCAGTGTGTTCAATGCCGGCAGCTCTATACAATGGCTGCGCGACGAGGTAGGAATGCTCGCTACATCATCCGAATGCGAAGCACTTGCCACCAGCGTCCCCGATAACGGAGGCGTCTACCTTGTCTCCGCATTTACGGGTTTGGGCGCACCGCGCTGGGATATGTATGCCCGCGGCGCGATAGTCGGCCTTACCCGCGGCTCAACAAAGGCGCATATCGTCAGAGCGGCTCTTGAGGGTATAGCGTATCAGGTCAAGGATCTGCTCGACGCGATGGAAAAGGACGCGGGCGAGGAGCTGTCGGTTCTTCGCGTCGATGGCGGAGCGTCGGTCAATAACTTCATGATGCAGTTCCAGTCCGATATCCTGCGAAAGCCCATCGACAGGCCGCAGATGGTCGAGACGACAGCTTTCGGCGCGGCTTTCCTTGCGGGACTTGCCACGGGCGTTTGGGGCGATATAAGCGATATAACCTCAATACGCAAATCAGACAGAATATTTGAAGCACAAATGGATCCGGAAAAGGCCGAGCGGCTGCACAGGACATGGCTGCGTGCAGTTGAGAGAGCCGCGAAGTGGGAAGAATGACAGAACAGGTATTAGTTGTAAAAAGAGAAAAGATAGAGCAGTACATAGACGGCAGGAACGGACTTATCCGCGACAATACCGAAAAACTGCTCGACATTATAATAAATGAACACGAGTTCATGCCCCGACCGGAGGCAGAGGAGCGTCCTGATTTCAAGCAGATAATCCCGTATGTCATACTGCTACAGGGCGATAAGGTCTTTGTCACGCGCAGGCTAAATAAAGGCGGCGAGGCGAGGCTGCACGGTAAGATATCCATTGGCGTCGGCGGACATATAAATCCTGCGGACGAGGAAGGAAACCTTCTCCTGAGCGGGCTTTGGCGCGAAATTCACGAGGAGGTTGCGCTCGATAAGCACGGTGAGCTTGTCTCCTGCGGTTTTATAAACGATGACACAAACAGCGTCGGAAACGTTCACATCGGAGCCTGCTTCACGCTCAGAGTCGAGGGTGATGTGTCGGTGCGCGAGACGGAAAAGCTCGAGGGGCTGTGGATGACGCTGCCGGAGCTGAAAAGCAATTACGATAACATGGAAACGTGGACGCAGATAGCGCTGGAGGTGCTGTGATGCAGTTATTCAGACCTGCCGACATTCTAATTCCTGCAACCGATATGCACGCATGGAGCGTTGTCGCCTGCGATCAGTTCACCTCTGAGCCTGAATATTGGGCAAGGGTGCATGAAATCGTCGGCGATAAGCCCTCGGCGTTAAGGCTCATATTGCCGGAAGCGGAGCTGGGCATAAAAAACCCCGAGGAAGAGAGCAAAAAAATAAACGCCGCCATGGCGGATTACCTTGACGGCGGAGTGTTCAAAGAGTATAAAAACAGCTATGTCTATGTCGAACGCAGGCTGTGCGGCGGTATGGTGCGTCGGGGCATAGTCGGTGCCTTTGACCTTGAGGCGTATGACTGGGCGGAGGGCACGCATACCCCGATAAGGGCAACCGAGCACACGGTTGAGGACAGGCTCCCGCCGAGGGTCAAGGTGCGCGAGAGCGCGCTGATCGAGATGCCGCACATAATGGTGTTTATGGACGATCCCGATGACGCGGTGCTGAGCTCGGTGAAGAAGGGCGATAAGCTGTATGACTTTGAGCTTATGCTCGGCGGCGGACATATAAGCGGCTGGCTTGTGGACGATAATGCCGAGCTGGAAAAAGCGCTTGAGCAGCTTGCAGACCCACAGAAGCTTGCCGATAAATACGGCACTGCCAAAAATCCCATTATCTTTGCGATGGGCGACGGGAACCACAGCTTTGCCGCAGCGAAAAAGCATTGGGAGAGCGTGAAATCAAAGCTTCCCGAAAGCGAGTGGGCAGACTGCCCGGCGCGGTACGCGCTTGCCGAGCTTGTCAATATCCATGACGAAGCGATAAGCTTTGAGCCGATACATAAGGTGATATTTGACACCGAGCCGGAGAGCTTTATAAGCGAGGCAAAGAACTTTTTTGCGGAAAACGCGGGTGAGGGCAGGAGCTTTACTCTGATAACCGCCGCCGGAAGCGAGAGCATCTCCGTTTCCGGGATGAGCATAGGTGAGCTTATAGACCGCTGCGAGGGCTTTTGCAGGGAGTATATTGCCCGCCACGGCGGCAGGATAGACTACATCCACGGCGACGATGAGTGCAAAGCCATGTCAGAGCGGGAGGGCTGCGCCGGTATACTGCTCCCGCGCATGGAAAAATCCGAGCTGTTCAAATCGGTAATGAGCAGCGGGCCTTTCCCGAAGAAGAGCTTTTCCATCGGCGTAGGTCGTGATAAAAGATATTACCTTGAATGTCGTAGAATAAAGTAATTATATCTTGTCACAGAAGATGAAATGTGATAGAATAATTGCCGTTAATTTGTAATCATACTTTAGAGGAGCTGTTAAGACATGTCCGGACATTCCAAATGGCATAATATACAGAAGACAAAGGGCGCGGCTGACGCAAAGCGCGCGCAGGCATTCACCAAGATCGCCCGTGAAATGATCGTTGCGGTCAAAGAGGGCGGAAGCGGCGACCCGAATAACAATTCCCGCCTTGCTGCCGTCATAACGAAGGCAAAGGCCGCCAATATGCCCAATGATAATATCAAGCGCACTATTGACAAGGCTCTCGGCGCCGGTAATACCGACAGCTATGAGAAAATCGTTTACGAGGGTTACGGCCCCTGCGGCGTCGCCGTTATTGTTGAGACGATGACCGATAACCGCAACCGCACCGCAGGCGAGATCCGCCATTACTTTGATAAGTACGGCGGGAATATGGGGGCGGCAAACTGCGTGTCATGGTCCTTTGACAAAAAGGGCGTTATCGTCATTGATAACGAGGACGAGGAGCTTGACGAGGATACCGTCATGATGGAAGTGCTTGACGCCGGCGCGGACGATTTTGAGCCTGACGGAGAGACGTTTATCGTCTATACCAAGCCCGACGACGTATCGCCCGTGGCCGAGAAGATCACCGCGGCCGGATATAAGCTGCTCTCTGCCCAGGTCGAGATGTTGCCGCAGAACGGCTATATCAAGCTCACGGGTGAGGACGATGTAAAGAATATGCAGAAGATGCTCGATATGTTTGAGGACAACGACGATGTCCAGAACGTATGGCATAACTGGGAAGACGCTGAATAAAGCAAAATTGCATAATAAACGAAGACCTCCCAAGCCTATGGCTTGGGAGATTTTATTCGTTACTGCTTGTTTGCCGGACGGTTTTTCTTGGAGCCGTGGCCGCGGCCGCGTCTGCGGGAGAGCACTGACTTGCTGCGGTAGAAATCCAGCATTCCGTCGTCAGCTTCGTATATGAGCCGATTTGCCGACCATGTACTGTCCTCCTGCTTGCGGAATTTAAGCCTCACAAGGAAGGAGCCGCAGTCGGGACAGGTGAATATGTTCATATAGCGCTGATCGCCCTGATTTATCCAGCGCTGGCTGGCAAGCTCACCGCCGCACTTGGGGCAGCATATTTTTGAAAGCTCCTCATCGGCAAAGGCGTCGGCTTTGGACATATACCCGGGAAAAACAAGATGCTCCAGCGCTTCCGGCCCGTTGTCGGCGGGGTTTTCCTTTTTGCAGCGCGTTGCGAGCATCCGGGCGGCGGCCTCATACTGCGCAAGACCCTCTTCCATATTGAGCTTTGAGCATATCAGCGCGGTATTGTATGCGTCGCCGAGGGCGTCGTGCGCCACACGAGTCTGGGTTATCTCAAAATGCTCCATGGCGGTCGCAAGGGATTTCTGATTTTTGTCACCGTCGGTCTGCATATTATATATAAGCTGGAGATTTATCCAATCGGCTATCCAGTCCCAGTCAAGGTCATGGATGATGATGTTCTGCTCCATGATACCGCGGTCGTCGCAGCCCCATGTGAGGAAGGTGACGTCATCTCCGCACCACTGTCTGAACTTTTCAAAAGCGTCATGGAAGCTGAGCCCCAGCGCAAGACGTTCCTTATCAAAGCCTGTCAGCTTCTTGACCTTATAGTGCATCCGTTTGAAGTACACGGGCTTAACATCAACCGTGAACTCCTCTCCGGGCTGCATGTCCTCAGTCAGCTTAACGGCTCCGATTTCAATGATTTCTCCCCTCAGCTTTATGGGGAGTTTGTTAAATACGGAGGATTTCGAGCTCATCGCCTGATTCCACTCTAAATCGACCACTACATAATTCATAAAACACAACGACCTTCTATCAGATTACAAAAACAAATTATAACATACACTGGTATGTTTTTTCAATAAGTATTTGAATGATTAGTTATGCTGTGATATAATTTCAAAAGTATTGTGTGTTTTCGGGAGGAAATAACTTATGAAGATAGCAGTTGTGTGCGGCGGACTTTCAAACGAGCGCGATGTTTCGATAACCAGTGGAAGCTGCGTTGCGCGCGCTCTGCGCGAGAAGGGACATAAGGTCGTGCTCGTCGATCTGTATTACGGATACAGCGGCGATTATACGGACCCGGCGGAGCTGTTCGAGCGCGAGCAGGAGGATTTTCGCTATTGCGTTGCCGAGGAAACGCCGGATATTGAGAAAATGCTTGCCGATGGCGACGGCAGCAGAATAGGCAGAAATGTTATTGAGATATGCAGAGCGGCCGAAATAAGCTTTCTTGCGCTTCATGGCGAGGACGGGGAAAACGGCAAGCTTCAGGCTACATTCGATATGTATGGCATAAAATATACTGGCAGCGGCTATCTTGGCAGCGCGATCGCCATGAACAAGGAGCTGTCGAAAATAATGTTCCGTTATAATGGGATAAATACGCCTCCCGGAATAGTGCTCGAAAAAGGCGCAAAATCCCATGAGGACGTGGGCTTTCCCTGCGTCGTGAAGCCGTGCAGCGGCGGCTCGAGTGTGGGCACGTCGATAGTTCACGGCCGCGACGAATATGAACAGGCGCTCGAAACCGCCTTTAAATTTGAAAACAGGGTACTGGTTGAAAAATACGTCAAAGGCCGCGAGCTTACCGTCGGTGTGATAGACGGCAAGGCGATGCCTGTCATCGAGATAATCCCCAAGAGCGGCTGGTACGACTATAAGAACAAATATCAGGCCGGACTCACTGAGGAGATATGCCCCGCGCCCATCAGCGAGGAGGAGACCTACAAGGTACAGCGCCTTGCAGAGCGCGTTTCCGCTGCCCTTATGATAGACGTATACTGCCGCGCGGACTTCCTGCTCAACGAGGCCGACGGTGAGCTGTACTGCCTCGAGGCTAACGCACTTCCCGGCATGACACCGACCAGCCTTGTGCCGCAGATGGGTGCCGCCCAGGGCATGGACTTTGGCGAGGTATGCGAAAAAATCATAGAGGTGTCAATGGAGAAGTATAAATGAGGGGTATAAGCGTTAAGGAAGCCGCCGCAATAGTAGGGGGCAGCCTTGCAAATGAAAAAAACGCTGATGATGAGATACTCAGCGTTGTTATTGACAGCCGAAAGGTTGAAAGCGGCGCTATGTTCGCCGCACTCAGGGGTGAGCGCGTTGACGGGCACGACTATATCGGGAAAGCGTTTGAGCTTGGTGCTGTGTGCTGCCTTGCCGAACATGTGCCCGAGGGTGTTTCAGGCAGCGTTATAGTCGTTTCTGATGTCGCTCAGGCCATGAAAGAGCTTGCGGAGGTCTACCGTCGGTGCTTTGACATTCCTGTTATCGGAGTTGCGGGCTCGGTGGGCAAGACGACCGCAAAAGAGATGATAGCATCGGTGCTCTCGGCAAGATACAAGGTGCTTAAAACCGAGAAAAACCTCAATAATGAGCTTGGTGTGCCGCTCACGGTTTTTCGCATCGAGCCTGAGCATAAGGCTGCAATCATAGAGATGGGCATATCCGACTTCGGCGAAATGCGCCGACTTGCAAAAATAGTACGTCCCACAATGGCGGTATATACCCTCATCGGTCACGCCCACCTTGAGCATCTTCACGACAGAAACGGCGTTTTAAAGGCAAAGACCGAGATGCTGGAATATATGCCGGATGACGGAACGCTGTTTTTAAACGCTGACGATGACCTGCTGGCATCGTATGAGTGCGGACAGGAGAGAATTTTGTACGGCCTCGGGCCGGAGGCCGATGTCAGGGCGGAAAACGTGAGTTTTGACAGCCTGTACGGAATGAGCTGTGATATTGTCAGTGGGGATAGGAAAATCCATGTAAAAATACCCGCTTACGGCAAGCACATGCTGTATGCCGCGCTTGAGGGCGCCGCCGTGGGACTAAAGCTCGGCCTTACGGATGATGAGATCGCAGCGGGTATAGCGGCTTATGAGACAGTCGGCCGCCGCGCCAGCGTCTCCGATACGGGATTTATTACGCTTATCGATGACTGCTACAACGCAAATCCCGACTCTGTTATGTGCGCGATAGATTCTCTGTCCCAGAGCAATGGCCGCAAGGTGTGTATTTTGGGTGACATGCTTGAGATGGGGGAGAATAAGGAATCCTTGCATGCGCAGGTAGGCGCTTATGCTGAGAATAAGGGCGTATCGCTGCTTTTGTGCGTCGGCGAGCTTTCAAAGTATACCTGCGTAGCGGCGGAGAATATCAATTCACTGCATTTTGAAACAAATGCGGAGCTGATAGATGAGCTGCCCCATCTTATAAGAAAAGGCGATACGGTTCTTGTCAAAGCCTCGCATAGTATGAAGTTTGAAGAAATCTCAGAAGCGTTAAAACTTCTAAAATAAAAAAATCAAGGCTTAAAAAAGCCTTGATTTTTTATGTATCAGAGGAAAAAGTTTTCGATAAGCAGCAGCAGGATTATACCTGGGATACCGAGAACGCCGGCAACGATCGCGCTGAGCCAGCCCACTGTAAGCTCAAGCCCGATAAACCCGCCGAGGAAATTGAACACGAAAAGCATGACAAAGCCAAGCAGCGCGTTAAGGAGCAGCTTGAAAGCCCATTTTATCGGAGTCGAAAAGATTTTAATAATAAGCCAAAGCAGCAAAACTCCGACAACAACATAAATAACGGTTTGGAGAATATCCATTTTGCCTCCTATTGAAAAAAGTTTTTTACATTGATCACGGCGCTGTTGTACCGCGCCTTGAGTGCATTGATCTCAAATATGCATGCATCCATCATATCACGATCTGTCGTATTGTCAAACGCTGTATATGCACAGCGAAGCTGTTCGCGTATATCCTGCATCTCGGAAAGCCTGCGCTGATATTCGGCGTTGCGCCGTTTTTCTTCCTTTTTTGTCATGAGAAAAAACTCCTTGTCTTTTCTCCTTAGTATATTCAAAGCCGCCCGATTTTAAACTTTTTGCAGAGAAAAATTACCATGATTAAAAGAGCGCGTTACTCACATAATAGAACCAGACGAGAAAGTCCGGCAGAAAGAAGTCTCAAAAGACAAGTCGGACAGAATGTAAAAGCTTATTTTGATAATAAGGATACATTCATAATTTCGTCGAGCCGGACCGAGCGTAAAAAGCCGATATTGTCCGACGGCGGGGGCAGACTAAGTTCTGTCCCCGTTTGTCAATTTTGCGGTGGCTGTTTTGCTTGCAATTTCCTTGAATGTATAATATACTAAATAACCTGAAATTAAAAGAGCTATGTGCGTATATCGGCACAAGATGTTGTACCTGAGAGGAAATTTCTAATATGAGCAAAGTAAGTTCGGAATACGGAAATGACAGCATATCGCAGCTCAAAGGCGCCGACCGTGTGCGAAAGCGCCCGGGAGTTATCTTCGGCTCCGACGGTCTTGACGGCTGCCAGCATGCTGTTTTTGAGATATTGTCAAACTCTATCGACGAGGCTCGCGAGGGACACGGCAATATTATAACTGTAACGCGCTATGCCGATAAATCAATTGAGGTCGAGGACTTCGGCAGAGGCTGCCCGGTGGACTGGAACGCAAGCGAAAAGCGCTATAACTGGGAGCTTGTTTTCTGCGAGCTGTACGCCGGCGGTAAATACAGCAACAACGACGGAGAAAATTACGAATACTCCCTCGGCCTTAACGGACTTGGCTCCTGCGCGACGCAGTATTCGTCGGAATACATGGACGTTACCGTCTGGCGCGACGGAAATAAATATGAGCTGCACTTTAAAAAGGGCAAGGTCGTCGGCAAAAAGGGACAGGAGCTTAGTATAAGCCCCACAGACCGCAAAAAGACCGGCACGACAATCAGATGGAAGCCCGATTTAGAGGTGTTTACGGATATAGACGTGCCGGAGGAGTATTTCCGCGATGTGCTCCACCGTCAGGCGGTCGTGAACGCTGGCGTTACATTCCGTTTCCGCAACCAGAACGGGAATAAATTTGACGTCACCGATTATGTCTATGAAAACGGCATCGTTGACTACGCGCATGAGATCGCGGGCGAAAATCCTCTTACCGCACCGTATTTTATCAGCGCTGAGCGCAAAGGGCGCGACAGGGAGGACAAGGACGAATATAAGGTCAAGCTCTCCGCGGTGTTCTGCTTTTCAAATAAGGTAAGCCTTACTGAGTATTACCATAACTCATCGTGGCTCGAGTACGGAGGCTCGCCCGAAAAAGCGACCCGAACGGCATTTGTCTATGCCATTGACGCATACATAAAGAAAATCGGCAAATATCAGAAGAACGAGAGCAAGATAAGCTTTCAGGATGTTTCCGACTGCCTTGTGCTCGTGACAAACTGCTTCTCAACGCAGACATCTTACGAGAACCAGACCAAAAAGGCCATCACCAACCGCTTCATTCAGGAGGCGATGACCGACTTTTTCAAAGAGCGGCTTGAGGTATACTTTATTGAGAATAAGCCCGAGGCGGACAGGATCGCCGAGCAGGTGCTTGTAAATAAGCGCAGCCGTGAGGCGGCGGAAAAGACGCGGCAGGGTATGAAGAAAAAGCTCTCC
Organism: Clostridiales bacterium; assembly: GCA_004557075.1. Lineage (GTDB taxonomy): Bacteria > Bacillota > Clostridia > Oscillospirales > Oscillospiraceae > F23-B02. The sequence continues at coordinate 218,744 of SFEX01000001.1, read as the reverse complement.
GGCAGCATAGACATTGCAAACCGCGTTCAGAAATTTGTCGACTGCCGCAGCCGCGACCCTCAAAAGAGGGAGATATACATTGTCGAGGGCGATTCCGCGCTCGGCGCCTGCAAGCTCTCCCGCGACGCTGATTTTCAGGGTATAATGCCGGTTCGCGGCAAGATACTCAACTGCCTTAAAGCCGACTATGTGCGCATTTTCAAAAGCGACGTTATAACGGATCTCATAAAAGTGCTCGGCTGCGGCGTTGAGGTGCAGGCAAAGGGAAAAAAGGACATAAATTCATTTGATATTAACAACTTGCGCTGGAATAAGGTTATAATATGCACCGACGCCGACGTGGACGGCTTCCAGATAAGAACGCTTATACTTACGATGATCTACCGCCTTGTGCCGACGCTTATCCGTGAGGGCTATGTTTATATTGCCGAATCACCGCTGTATGAGATAGAGAGCAAGGGAAAGACCTATTTTGCCTATTCCGACAGGGAAAAGGCGGAGATAATCGAGTCTTTTAACGGCGCGAAGGCGAGCATTAACCGAAGCAAGGGTCTCGGCGAGAACGATCCTGACATGATGTGGATGACGACGATGAATCCGGAGACCCGCCGGCTTATAAAGGTCATGCCGGAGGATACCGAGCATATGTCGCAGATGTTTGACCTGCTGCTGGGCGACGACCTTGCCGGAAGAAAGAACCACATTGCCGAAAACGGCTATCTCTATCTTGATATGGCTGATATATCCTGACGGGGTGATGAAATGAAATTTGATAAAGCGAGAAATCTTGTGAAGCTGCTCTTCGCACTGTGCGTTGTCTTTTGCGTAGTTGGAATTGCAATGAGCGGCAGCGAAAGCGCGCTTGCGCTGTACTGTCCGATACTGTCGCTTTTATTCTTCGCGCTGGCCTTTGTCGTTATATTTACATACTGCAAGTGTCAGCACTGCGGGAAGAGAGTGTATCTCGGCCTGTTCAAGGCCGTAAACTGCCCGCAATGCGGCAGAAATCTCATAACCGGCGAGAAAAACGAGAGCAATACAAAAGGCAAAGGCAAAAAGAAAAAGGGAAAGAAGCGCTGAAAGGATAACCAATGGCTAAAAAACAGATTCCCGAAAAGAAAAAATTCAATAACCCCGATGTGGTCGGCCTGAGAGCCGAGGTGCTGGAGCAGCCGATAACGGAAACGCTGGAGCAAAACTATATGCCGTATGCGATGAGCGTTATCGTCTCAAGAGCGATACCCGAGATCGACGGCTTCAAGCCCTCACACAGAAAGCTGCTCTACACCATGTACAAGATGGGGCTTTTAAACGGCTCAAGGACAAAGAGCGCCAACATAGTCGGCCAGACAATGCGCCTTAACCCGCACGGCGACGCCGCGATATACGAGACTATGGTTCGTCTGTCAAAGGGCTATGATGCGCTGCTCACGCCCTTTGTCGACTCTAAAGGCAACTTTGGCAAGGTCTATTCGCGCGATATGTCTTTTGCGGCCTCGCGTTATACCGAAGCAAAGCTTTCGCCCATATGCGCGGAGGTGTTCCGCGATATTGATCAGGACACCGTTGAATTTGTAGATAACTACGACGGCAGCATGAAGGAGCCGTCGCTGCTTCCGACCGCGTTTCCGAACGTGCTGGTCTCCGGCAACACGGGCATAGCCGTCGGCATGGCAAGCCAGATATGCGGATTTAACCTCGAAGAGGTTTGCCGGACGGCAATCGAGTTTCTTCAGGATCCGGAGTGCGATATTCTGGCGACCATGCCCGCTCCGGACTTTTCCACCGGCGGAGAGATAATATACGACCGCACGGAGATGGAGAATATATATGACACCGGTCGCGGCAGCTTCAAGGTGCGCTCACGATGGAGACATCTTCCCAAGGAAAATATAATAGAGATATATGAGATCCCGTACTCAACCACCTCGGAGGCTATCGTTGACAAGGTCGCGGAGCTTATAAAGGCCGGCAAGGTAAAAGAGATCAACGATATGCGCGACGAGACCGATCTGAGCGGTCTGAAGCTTGCCATTGACCTCAAGCGCGGCACAGACCCGGATAAGCTCATGCAAAAGCTCTTTAAGCTAACCCCGCTTATGGACAGCTTTGCCTGCAACTTCAATATACTCATTGCAGGAAATCCTAAGGTCATGGGCGTCAGGGAAATACTCGGCGAGTGGTGCGCATGGCGTTCCGACTGCGTCCGGCGCAGGGTGTATTATGATCTCAGCCGAAAAAAAGAAAAGCTGCATCTGCTCAAAGGTCTTGAGCAGATACTTCTTGACATTGACAAGGCCATTTCAATCATCCGAAATACCGAGCTTGAGAGCGAGGTCATACCGAACCTGATGATGGGCTTTGGCATAGACAAGATACAGGCAGAGTTCGTTGCCGAGATAAAGCTGCGCAATATCAACCGCGAGTATATTCTCAAGCGCGTTTCCGAGACCGAGGAGCTTGAAAAGGCGATAGCGGAGCTGGAGGACACGCTCAAAAGCCGCCGCAAGATCAAAAACATAATAATAGGCGAGCTCAAGGCAATAATAAAAAAATATCCAAGCCCGAGAAAAACCGGTATCGTATACGCGTCCGAGATCGAGGAGTTTGAGGAAGCGGATACAGTGGAGGATTATCCCGTTACGGTGTTTATGTCAAACGAAGGATATATCAAAAAGATAACGCCGCAGTCGCTTAGAATGAGCAGCGAGCAGAAGTTTAAGGACGGCGACAGCCTCAAGCTCTCCTTTGAGGCGACAAATCGCACGGAGCTGCTTGTGTTTACAGACCGCCAGCAGGTGTATAAAACAAGGCTCTCGGACTTCGAGGACACCAAGGCATCCTCGCTGGGAACATATCTTCCGGGCAAGCTCAGCATGGACGACGGAGAAAAGGTAATTGCCCTTATCCGCCCCGAAAATTACAAAAAGAACCTGCTGCTTTTCTTTGAAAACGGAAAGACAGCGCGCCTTGACGTTGCCGCTTATGAGACAAAAACAAACCGCAAGAAGCTAGTGAACGCATACAGCGATAAAAGCCCGCTGGCGGCGGTGTTCACGATTTCCGAGGAAATCAATGTGGCCGTGTTCTCAAGCGACGGCAGGGCAATGGTTTTCAACACCTCTCTTTTGCAGCTTAAAACGAGCCGCAGTACCCAGGGTGTCGCGGTCATGAGCCTTAAAAAGAACCATAAGCTTGTGACGGCCGCACCATTGGACGAGACAATGATAAAGAATGTAGCCCGTTATCGTGTGAAGAGCCTTCCCGCGGCAGGAGCCCTGCTTCGTGAGGATGACAGAGGAGAGACCCAAATGTCACTGATAGATTGAGGTATAAATTGGCATGAAAGCAAATAAACTAAGTGAATATGTATTAAAATATGCTGTTATAGTGCTGGGTTCAATGCTCTTTGCGGCAGGCTTCCAGTTCTTCCTGTATCCGAACTCTATTATCGTCGGCGGCGTCAGCGGTATTGCGATGATAATCAATTATCTTACCAATCTTCCCGTCGGTATCATGACGATCGTACTGAATATCCCCTTGTTTATCGTCGCGTGGAAGCATTTCGGCGGTAAATTCATCATCAGCTCCCTTGTGGGAATGCTGCTGTCCTCGGTGCTGGTCGATATTTTGGCGCTGATAAACTATTCACCCACCAACGATATGCTGCTTGCCTGTATCATCGGCGGCGCTATCAAGGGCCTCGGACTCGGCATGATCTACTATGCCGGTGCAACGACCGGCGGCACGGATATAATAGCGAAATTTGTCCGCCTGAGATTCCCGTATATAAATTTTGGCACCATAGTGCTTATCACGGACGCGGTGATAATAATTGCCTTTGCCGCGATCTTTGACAGGGTAGAGGCTGCGATGTACGCGGTTATATCTATGTTTGTTGTCTCTAAGGTCATCGATCTGGTGCTTTACGGTATCGACAATTCGAGCGTCTGCTATATCATAAGCGAGAATAAGGAGCAGATAGCGAAGGACATAACCGATAAGCTGCACCGCGGCGTCACCATTATAAAGGGCGAGGGCGCATATTCCCACAACGAAAAGCAGGTGCTGCTGTGCGTGATAAAGCGCACGCAGATCGCCGATATACGAAAGATCATAAAGAATATAGATGAGAACGCGTTTTTCATTGTCAGCGACGCGAAAAACGTATTTGGCAAGGGCTTTGGAGATATCGGAGATTTCAACTGAGGGTAAAATAATATTGCTTTTTATCGAAAAAGCGAAGGAACGGCCTATTTTGTGCTTGACAAATTCAAAATTTGTGGTACTATGTAATACGTTCCTTGTGCGGGCATAGCTCATCCGGTAGAGCGCCACCTTGCCAAGGTGGAGGTAGCGAGTTCGAGTCTCGTTGCCCGCTCCACGAAAGAAACCTCTTTTGTCTACCAAGGCAAGAGGGGTTTTTTCATGCTTTCATGGGCAAAATAGCCCTCAATACAGGAAAGTACCGCTGAAACAGGGGTTGGAACGGTCATTGAGGCCGCGCCAGCCCCTGTTTTTTGCATTTCTGCAGTAAGATTGGCGTGTTACTTTTTGCGTTTCTTTGCTCAGCAAAGAAGTTGGCAAAACAGCACCCGACGGGATTTGAATTCGGGAAAGCACAGAGGTGTCGCAGAAAAGTGACAGCAAAACCTTGTAAATCGACGGGATTTGTGCTATAATATTTGGTGATAGTTTATACCTTTTTGAAGGAATACCCTTGGAGGTGGCAAATGGCACAGGAAAACTGGCAGAAATATAAGCTGCTGAAGCTCCTTGAGCTTCTTCGTCAAGAGACGGATGAGCAGAATCCCCTCTCCACAAGTCAGATTTGCAACAAGCTTGGCGATATGGGCATTTCGTGTGAGCGCAGGACGCTGACAAAAGATATCGCTGTTCTCAATGAGCTTGGTTACGAGGTCATGTGGAACTGGGTCGGTAAAGAAAAAGGGTACTATATCGAGGATCGCAGCTTCAGCGTTCCCGAATTGAAAATACTGATTGACGCTATACAGGCAGCCAGCTTCGTTACAGAGAAGAAGACCGCAGAGCTGATCGACAAGATCGCAGCGCTAGGCGGCAGCCATAAAGCGGACATTCTGAAAAGCAACATGGTGTGCTTCAACACCCGGAAGCACAGCAACGAATCCATATATTATAATGTTGGATTTTTAGAGGATGCCATCCAGCAGCAGAAAAAGGTCATTTTCTACTACTACGATTTGAATGAGAACGGTGAGAAGGTTTACCGCCGTGAGCATCACCACTATGTTGTGGAACCCATCGCATTGGTGTTCAATGATGATAATTACTATCTCATGGTATACAGTGCAAAGCACGATGGTACCGCCAACTACCGTGTGGACAGAATGGATCATGTGGAGATCGTGGACGAAGCGATTTCCGAGAAGGCATTGACATTGCGGGAAGGCATTGACAGCTACACCGAGCAGGCATTCAAAATGTACGGAGGCCAGCAGGTGGATGTGGTGCTGGAATTTGACGATAAGCTGATTGGCGTGGTGTATGATAAGTTCGGAGAGGACACCAAGATGATCCGCGCCGGCGACAAGTGCATTGCCACCGTCAAGGTACAGATCAGTCCCGTGTTCTGGGGATGGCTGTTCCAGTTTGCAGGGCAGATGAAGGTGCTGTCCCCCGACACGGTGATCGCAGATTATAAGGAACACGCAGCAATGCTTGAGGAATAAACGGAGGAAAATACATGGCAGATATGAGTACAGCCAATATCGGCTTTGAAAAACAGATATGGGATGCTGCGTGTGTGCTGCGCGGCAACATCGATGCGTCCGAATATAAATCCGTCGTTTTGGGCTTGATTTTCCTGAAATATATTTCTGACCGCTTCGACGAAAAGCATCAGCAGCTGTTGGAAGAAGGTGATGGCTTCGAGGAAGATGTGGATGAGTATATCTCCGAGGGTATTTTCTTCGTTCCTGAAACTGCCCGCTGGAGCGTTATCGCTTCCAAGGCGCATACTGCAGAAATCGGCACAGTGATTGACGATGCCATGCGAGCAATCGAAAAAGAGAATAAGCGGCTGAAGGATATCCTCCCCAAAAACTTTGCGCGTCCGGAACTCGACAAGCGCCGTCTGGGCGATGTGGTTGACTTGTTCACCAACATCAAAATGGTGGATGCAGGATCCAGCCGTGATATCCTCGGCAGAACATACGAATACTGCCTATCGAAATTTGCCGAGCAGGAAGGTAAGCTGGCTGGCGAATTCTATACCCCCTCCTGTGTGGTACGCACACTGGTCGAAGTGCTGCAGCCCTACAATGGTCGTGTGTACGAAATTAAGACGCAAAATTTGATACAAAGCACAGCGGCCTGACCAAAGGGGTGTCGCAGGAGTCAAAGGGGTGTCGGTCTGATAAGGGGTGTCGGTTTTCAGGAACCGGTGCTGTTTTTATATTGACAGGTACAGTATAATGAAGGAAAATAGAGCTTGGGTGGCACTTCAGGTACTGCATGAAATCGGAGGAGATAGGATATGCCAGTTGTACAAGATGCTTTTTATATCCCTGATGATATTGCAACGGGATTAGCAACAGGTTTATATCGGAGAATCGGGAGCGTAGTGCGCTATGCTGTTGGCCCGAACAAAGGCCAGATAGTAAAACACTTGAAACCTATAGATTTGAAGGTCGCAGAAGAAGCGCAGGGCATTGGTGTTAAGGCCCTCCAGTTCGTTAAAGAGCATAAGAAAGGAACAATCATTACGGTAGCAGCTGCAGCAATAGTTGGTACTGGTGCATTTGTATACAGCAAAGTTAAGAACCATGAGCCCAAGGTGGTTACTGAGTTCAGAACTGCTCTGAGAGTGTATATCGATGCAATTCGCGAAGGAAACATGGACATAGATATAATCAATAATACGATGGATGCATTAGAAGAACTAAAACAACATAAGAACTACGAAAAAATCAGCATCCAGTTGGCCACTGAGGATTTGGAAGTCCTTGTCGGACGTGTTTATGAATATACCATCAAACTCGCGAAGGACAATGATGTTGAACTGCCTGAAGATGAACTGAGAGCTTCTCATGCAAAAACTGTCGGCACGATTATCAATCTCCAGAACTACTTGAAGGCTCAGAAGAGAATCTTTGAGGCAACGGCTTGATTTGCAAGGAGGAAAAATGACAAAGAATATTACAGATTTTGTGCAGTCTTGTATTGATGATTACAAGCACTTTGTCGATATAGATAGTTTTCCCTCTTTTGATGTGAAGCCAAAGGAAATGACATTAGAAAAGTCTTTGAAGCAAGGATTTGATGCCCCAGCAGCAGCGTTTTACGATATTCCTACAGGTAATCATACGCTTGAGATTTGGTCAAAATTATCCCTTCCACAAATGAATGCAGCGTATCTGGTGTTTCACGAGTTCACTCATATTTGGGATGCCGATGTTTATTCACAAAGGGATAAATTTAAACACATGTCAAATAAAGGATATACAGAATATCATGCAGCTCAGATTGACTTTATGAAATTGTTGGGGGCAAAGAGTATTGCTGAGCCGTTTTCCTTCAGTATGAAGCAGTCAGTTGAAACCTTTGGAGGAACAAAAACAGCAAAAGAATTTGTCGATATGCCGCGAAATCTTGCGAATGAGTTGATAAGCAGAGAAGATTTTCCAGCAAATATTGAAACCTTGGCAACTACAATGGGGGCAATTTTTAACTACTATGGTAGGCGTTCAATTTGCAAAATGTACGCAACTGATTACATAGACGAAGCCGATACAAGTGTAATTGCTGGATTTATTGGTGAAGACACAGTTAAAGCGTTAGATGCATTTATGCTTGGTTGGCTTGATACGGGGAAAGTATCATTATTAGATGCTCTTTATGGGAAAATGATAGTCTCATTAGCGCAGAGAAATAAACTTGCATAAGGATAATAGCTCCTCGTCACCGGATGATGTTCCAGTGATGAGGAGCTAGTTTCTGTTTATGGACTTAAGTTTGGATTTCCTGTCCGTTTTTGAATGTGAAACGGATGTCGTCATCAGCGTAGACGGTGCCATAGTCCACCAGCCCATGCCAGCTTTCCAGCGTGAACTCGGTAAGCTCATCCGGTATGGCGGCAAAGGCGCTCAGGAAATCTTCAATGCTGGCCCGCTGGGTCTGCATCTGATGGATTTCTTCTGTGACCGCATCCAGTCGGGCCTTGGCCTTCTCGAAACGCTCGGTCAGGCTGTCGTAGCGTTTCTGGTACTCGGTCTGATCGAGGGCAACGTGGGCATTTTCGTAGATGCACTGCTGAACCATATCGGAGACCACCTGCGTCTCTTGCTGGAGTTCTTCCTGCTCCCGCTCCAAGTCGGTGGTGTCAAAGAGCAGGGCTATCATCTCCCGGCCATCCGCGATGACCGTATCCTTGGTGGCCAGCAGCTTATTTGCTGCTGACAGGAATGCCTGCTGGATGATGTCATCGGTCAGGTGCGGTGTGCTGCAATGGTGGGCTCCATCGAATTTGTGATTGCACTGCCAGATGAACTTCCGGTACTTGCTGTTGGAGTGCCACACCTTTGAGCCGTACCAGCTGCCACACTCACCGCAGCGGATTTTGCTGGAGAAGGTATGGACGCCGCTGTGGTACTTCCGGCCTTTGCCGCGCTTCTCCATCTCCCGCTGAACCATCTCGAAGGTATCCGGGTCGATGATGGCCTCATGGTTGTCCTCCACATAGTATTGCGGGATTTCGCCCTCATTGACTTTCTTTTTCTTTGTCAGGTAATCGATGGTATAGGTCTTTTGTAGCAGAGCGCAGCCCTTGTATTTCTCATTTGACAGGATGCTCTTGACCGCCGAGGTGTTCCATTTGGGCTTGCCTCCGGGTGACGGGATGCCATCCGCTGTGAGCTGCTGGGCGATGCCGTTGTAGGTCATGCCCTGAAGGAACATAGCGTAGATGCGCTGAACAATGGCTGCCTGCTCTCGGTTGACCACCAGATTGCCATCCGGCCCACGGTCGTAGCCGAGGAACCGGTTAAACGGTACCGTGACCTTGCCGTCCGCAAAGCGCTTCCGCTGGCCCCAGGTGCAGTTTTCAGAAATGCTCCGGCTTTCCTCCTGCGCCAGCGAGGACATGATGGTCAGGAGCAGCTCGCCCTTCCCGTCAAACGTCCAGATGTTCTCCTTCTCAAAATAGCACTCGATGCCGTTTTCCTTGAGCTGGCGGATGGTGGTCAGACTGTCCACCGTGTTCCGGGCAAACCGGCTGACGCTCTTGGTCACTATGAGGTCGATTTTTCCGGCCAGCGCATCCGCGACCATGCGTTTGAAGCCCTCGCGGTGTTTGGTGCTGGTGCCTGTTACGTTTTCAATTCCGGTAGAGCGTTTTTCATGACGAACGAACATCCGAGGCCCTACTATTATGCACCCGGCTTCTTCGAAGAGGTGGGTATATCTTTTGCTGCTTAAAGCAGAATCGGTTACTAGAATTGCTTCAATTTTTGCCTCGCGGAGGGTTCCAATGAAATCCTGAAAATCTTTCTCCCACGGCAAATCCCTGCATTCGATGATTTCCAGCCCATTAGCCTTGCTTTCCTTCCACGCGTTGTAAGCCGTTGTTGCCGCTATATAAGCCGAGCACGCGGGACACCGCATTCCAGAAAGTGCTCTTTCCGTTCCGGCCATCTCCATAGGCAATGATGAGGGCCTCCACATATGACCAACCAAGTGATGGTCTATTTCGTAGATGAGGAATCCGTGGAAGAAACACTGGCGACCATGAACGAGGCAGAAAAGAAGATCAATCTGGAGATGCCCGGATACCGCAAGCGCATCGTCACCGATCAGAACGCACTGCGAGAGAAGGCCATTATCTTCGATCAAAAGCTGGACGACCGCGTAATTGAGATCATCAAGCTGATTTACTACTTCAACGCAAGTAAGCAAGTGCCAGACGCAAACATTAGCGCGGTGTATTTCTTGGTGGCAGGCGGCAAATACATTCTGGAGTTCATCGGTGACAAGCCGTTGAGCGCAGAAGTGCCGGTAGAGATGTACGAAGAAATCAAGCGCGATTTCGCAGAACGGCTTGAGGCCGTGGGCGACAAAGACGCTTTGGTCGATGTGCGCTGGGCATCGGAATTTTTGAAGGGTTAATAGCAATGGCCGAGATCAAATTACCAGATAACTATGCAGAAATCGCCATTATGGCGTCCGAGCCGCTTAAAGGTTACACTCCAGACACTATGCGAGAAATGCTCACGCGATACAATACAGACGATGCAATAGCAGCCATAATGGCGGCGGTTGCCAATAAGACTGGTTGGCTCGGACATGATATAGATGACCCGGATAATGACGAAGAAACCAACTCCCGCATCAAAGCGGAACACGATGCGTGGTGGGCACTGGAGAAAGAACTATACGCAGAAATCATTCGTCGTTTGGAAGAAGAAAATCAGACGAAAGGTACTGCTTATGCAACCAGCGGGATAGGGCTGCACTATATTATCAAACCGTTTATGGAGCGCAACGGATACCGCGATGGCGCGGGCTGGTGGGTAGCAGCGAAATAGCACACTACTTTTGGTCGTTTTTACCCCCACTTATACACCGTTTGGTCGCTCTTTCGCATAAAAAAGCACTTGCTTCGGCAAGTGCTTTTTCATTATCTTATTTTTTTAATAGCTTTTTGCCACCCATGAACGTATGCGCTGATAAGCGCCGTAAGCGGTACGGAAATTATTACGCCGATGCTGCTGGATATGCCGCTTATGACCTCTATGGCAAAGTAGGAGGAGCTGAGAAGCTGGTAGGGCTGCAAGCCGATCGAGTATAGATAAATCACAATGACAAAGCTGCTGCCGAGGAAAGCGAGGATGAGCGTGTTCGTCATTGTGCCGACCATGTCGCGGCCTATGTTCATACCGGATCTGAACAGCTCTTTAGTTGAAAGCGTGGGATTGACGCTATGGATTTCGCTTATGGCTGATGCAATGCTCATAGCCACGTCCATAACAGCGCCCAAAGCGCTTATGACAATTCCGCCTACAAGCAGATAGCGCAGTCCGATGGGCGTTCCAGTCTGCCTGAGCTGAAGCAAAGGCTCAACATCGGCAAGCCTGAGCCCGTCGATGCGTGCAAGAGCCTGAGCCGCAAGGCCGAAAAGCAGCGCGACCGCGATTCCGCATATCGTTGCAAGCGATGCGCAGAGCGTTTTCCTGCTCACTCCGCCGAGAATAGTGAAGGAGACTACGGCGACATAGGCGCAAATCAGGAATACGGTCAGCAGGGTGGGGAAGCCCTTCATCAGCATAGGCAGGAGTATCAAAAAGATGCAGATAAGCGTTATAACCAGACTGATAAGCGATTTTGCACCGGTTTTCCCGCCGACAAGAACCGTCGCGATAACAAAAAGAGCAATAATCGCGGCAAGCGCAAGGAGCCTGTTAAATTCGTAAACAGTTGCCGTGTGACTGCCGTCGGCATAGGTTGAGACTATGAGCACGGCGCTGTCGCCGACCTTCAGCGGCGCGCCGTATAGAGGGCCGACATAGTTATATACCTGCATCGTTTCGCCCTCGTATCTACCGGATGTAATCTCGACGAGCATGAGCTGATCTCCTCTGTAGGCTCCGTCGGCGGCATCATCGGCCTCGGTGCTGTCGGATAATATCTCAAGTACGGTTCCAGTGTCATACTCGGCGTATTCTTCCGGCTGGGTGCCGGTATCTTCGCCTGATGCCGGCGATACCCATATGCGCGCAGCGACAAAAATAACAACGGCTGCAAGCAAAACGGCTATCGTTCGTTTATTATTATTGATAAATGCCTTCATTTATGCTGAACCCTTCCAATCGCGTTTTTTTCAGAATAGCAATTCTCCGCTGTTTTGTCAAGAAACACAAAATATTCGAGCGCAATATTGATAATATGCACAAAATGTTCCGAATTTGCCATATAATCAATAAATACACTGGCGGAAAGAGCGCAAACATGATAGAATTTTTAACACAGCAAAATAATTTTAGGAGGTTAAAATGTTATATGAAAACGAGTAAGCGAAGCAGACTGCTTGCGGGTCTGCTGGTTCTGGTGATGCTGATCACGCTTCTGCCAACGGCCGCATTTGCGGCACCGACGGCAGTTAATGCTGAACTGGTCACCGATGTGACAAAGCTCTCAGTAGGCGATGAAATAGCAATCGTCGCCAAGGACTTTGACTATGCTCTTGGCACGAACCAGAAGACGAACAACCGGGAAGCTGTGCCCATAAGCAAATCGGGTACGCAGGCAGCTCTCAGCGAAAACGTACAAATTCTTACGCTTGAGCAGGGCACTGCTGAGGGCAGCTATGCCTTCTCCACGGGAGGCGGATACCTGTATGCCGCTTCGTCAAGCGCTAATCACCTCAAGACCGAGAAAGCAAAATCCGCCAATTCCTCTTGGGTGATAGAAATCGCTGCTGACGGAACCGCTTCGATTATCGCTAAGGCCAGCAGTAATCGGAACGTAATGCAGTATAACCCGAACAACGGGACGCCCCTCTTTGCGTGCTATGCCTCTGCGAGCCAGAAGGCTATCAGCATCTATAAGGTCGGCGAAAAACCGGTAAATCATATCGTTACCGACCTTGCGGAGCTTACGGACGGTGCGCAGGTAGTGATCTTCAACCCTGCGAATAACAAGGCGCTGTCCTCTGCTTATTCCGGCTACTATAACAGCGGCGTAGATGTTCAACTGAAGGATGAGAAGCTAAGCGGCTATAAGGATACCGAAGTGTGGACAATCGGCGTCAACGAGGACAAGAACGTTACTTTCTCAACTGCAGAAGGCAAAAAGCTCTCGATGGGTAAAGAATTTTCAAGCATGCCTCTCGATGATGTCAATACTGCATGGGAAATCAGCGTAGCAGCTACCGAGGGCTGCTTCTACATAAAGAATGTTGAAAGAAGCAACTATATTGAATGGTATAAGGATAAAGGCAACTGGAGCTCATACTATTCAATAGGCAATAATGAAGCTCTTTTTGCTCAGCAGTTCTATCTGATAGTTGAAGAGCCTGAAGAGCCGACGCCCGATACCGATCTCCCTGCAGAGGGCGATAAGATATTCATCTACAACCAGAGCTCTCAGGGAGTGCTTGCGCTTCAGGACGATAATACCGACAGCCCGGCTATAACAAATGCCGCCGCCGAGATCGCCGCCGGCAAGGCTACCGCCGCAAACGGCGCAGTCGTATTCACCGTTGAGAAAAACGGAGACTATTTCCGCTTTAAGAACGATACATTCGGCTACCTGTGCTCAAACGGCACCGGCAATAACGCTTTCTATACCCCCGAAGCCAGCGAGGACGCCGACTGGACGGTTCGCACCTGCAGCGGCGGCGTCGGCGGATGGGAAATGGAGAGCCGCACCGCCAAGTTTAACGGCAAATACAGTCAGTGGCTTGAGTACTATGCAGACTCCTACAAGAGCTACTCGATGTATAATGTAACGGACTACACCATTTATTCGTTCTATTTCTACCCGGTTGCAAACGACGCTTCTGACATAATCGGCGGCGTTGTTAACAAACCCGAAATCATCTTCGGCGACCTTGCGGACGCATATCTCGGCCAGGCATATACATTCAGCTTTGATGTTGACGCACCATTCGGCGTTGCCGAAACAACGGTCAAGGTAAACGGAACGGAAATTGCAGCAAATAAAAACGGTTCCTACACCGTACCTGCCGATATAGTAACCGGCGAGAAGATAAGCATTACCGTAAGTTGTAAGGATAAAAAAGACGTTGCATTCACAGCAAGTGTCGATGTTACCGTTAAGGATGAACCTGTCATTGACAGCGTGACCCCCGCAAAGGGAAGCGAAACGGGCGACGATAAGCAGCCCACCATCAAGGCCGTCGTAATAAACGCGGGCGAGAACGCAAGCGCAACTCTCAAGCTTAACGGCAAAGAGGTCAAGGCAGAATATGCCTTTGCTAACGGAGTAGGCACTGTTACCTATACTCCTGCAGAGCCTTTTGCAGATGGCAGAGTAGATGCAGAGCTCACAGTAACAAGAGACGACGGTAAGACCGCGTCCTATAGCTGGAACTTCACTGTCGGCAAGGCACAGTACCAGCTCTACTACGGCCAGCTCCACTCCCACACCGGCGAATATTCCGACGGTTCCGGTACGCTCCAGCAGGCGCTCGACTATGTCAAGGATCTTCCCGAGAGCGCAAATGTTGATTTCGTGGCATTTACCGACCACTCCAACTACTTTGACGCATCCGGCAACGCAAACCCGGAGGATGCTCTCTATGACATGAGCAAGGGCACTGCGCAGAGCCAGCAGAAATGGGCGGAGTACAAGAGCAAGGTCGCTGCATTCAACGAAGAAAACGCAGGAAACCTCGTTGCTGTAGCGGGCTTTGAGATGACATGGTCCGGCGGCCCCGGCCATATCAACACCTTTAATACCCCTGGCATTGTTTCCAGAAATAATACAACTCTTAACAATAAGACTGCCGACGCAGGCATGAAAGCGTATTACAGCCTGCTGAGCAGAGCTGACGGCGCAGATTCCATCAGCCAGTTTAACCATCCCGGCTCCACCTTCGGAACATTTTCCGATTTCAGCTACTGGGACGCGGTTATCGACAGCCGAATCTTCCTCGTTGAGGTCGGCAACGGCGAGGGTCAGATAGGCGCGGGCGGCTACTATCCCAGCTATGAGTATTACACCATGGCTCTTGACAAGGGCTGGCATGTTGCGCCCACAAACAACCAGGATAACCACAAGGGCAAATGGGGCAACGCAAACGACGCCCGTGACGTTATCCTCACCGATAATTTCACCGAAGAGGGCATTTATGAGGCGATCCGCGCGATGCGCCTGTACTCGACAGAGGATAAGAACCTTGAGCTGTACTACACCGTAAACGGTCTGCAGCTCGGCAGCAGCATCACCGAAATTCCGGATAAGCTTGATATAAGCGTTCAGGTATCCGATCCTGACGGCAGCGATTCCATCTCCAAGGTCGAGGTAATAGTCAACTCCGGCAAGACCATACACACATGGTCTGACCCCGCAGAGCTTGCAAAGGGCGACCTTTCCGTCAGCCTCGATCCCGAGTATAGCTACTACTACATCCGTGTCACTGAGGGCGACGGTGACCTTGCCGTAACCGCTCCTGTATGGGTCGGCGAAAGCCTCAAGCTCGGCATCTCCTCTGTTGAGTGCGGCACCTCCACACCCGTTACCGGCGAGGAGCTTGAGATCAGCACAACTATCTTTAACAGCGAATCCACTGACGCAGTTATCAAATCCGTCACCTATACCGCCAACGGCAGTCAGGTCATCGGCACCCAGCCTGACGTTGGTACTGTCGGCGCAAGCGAGAATAAGACCATAAGCTTCAAGTATACCCCCGACAAGGCAAGGCTCATGAAGATCACGGTCACTGTTGTTCTTGTTCAGGACGGCAAGGACTATACCTTTACCAAGGACATTGATCTTGACGTTCTCGATGCCAACGAGCTTGTATACATCGGCATTGACGCTTCGCATTACAACGAGTATGTTGCCGGTAACTATAAGGACTCCATGGGCAACTTCGGCAACCTTGCCGCGGGCTACTCCGTGCGCACTGTTGAGCTCAAGACCAGTGCAGACCTTATCGCAGCTTGCAGCAATGATAAGTACAAAGCCCTTATCATTACCGCACCCAGCCGCCGTGACGGCACCAGCTTGCGTAATCCCTATGCCACATACTCCGATGATGAGATCGCGGCAATCGTGGCGTTCAACAACGCCGGCGGCGCTGTGGTTCTGGCGGGCTGGTCGGATTACTATGAGAATTACGCGACCTTCCCGGCCGAAGACCACATGGCAGCTCAGCAGAATAAGCTGCTTGCGGCTCTCGGCTCCAGCCTGCGCATCAGCGACGATGGTATCAATGACAACGAGCTCAACGGCGGTCAGACCCAGCGCCTGTACTTCAATACCTATGGCGACAGCTTCCTGACAGATGGCGTTGAGGTCGATGCCGAGCATCCCAACGATCGTCTGTACACAGAGGTGTTCAGTCACTACGGCGGCGCTTCCATCTACGTTGTAGATGCCGGCGGAAAAGAAACTACCACAGTTCCCTCTACTGTAACGCCTGTTGTTTACGGCCATGCAAGCACCTACTCCAAGGACTCCGATAACGACGGACTCGGCGGCGACAGTGTGCCCAAGTACGCATATGCCGACGGAGATAACCGCCTGATGGTAATGGCGAGCGAGCAGCTTACCGGCAAGGGACTCATAGTCGTCTCCGGCGCGGCGTTCATGTCAAACTTCGAGGTTCAGGCAACCATTTCCGATAACGGCTCTGAGAAGAATTACTCCAACTACAAGATCTGCGAAAACCTTGTTCAGTATCTCAACCCCGTCAAGGTCACGGATATAGCGACCGTACAGAAGCAGACCGAGAGCGGCATCAAGTACACCATCGAGGGTATCGTAACATCGAATGCCTCCGGCTATGATAAGGATACCGCATTCTTTGACTGCATCTACGTTCAGGACGATACGGCAGGCGTCTGCTGCTTCCCCGTTGCAGGCAACTACAAAGTTGGCGACAAGGTTCGCATTACCGGCTCGACCGATTTCTTCCAGGGTGAGATGGAGCTTCAGGTCACATCCATCCAGAAGATAGGCGAAGGCAAGGTCGAGGCAAAGAACGTCACGGCAGCTCAGATAAACGATGGCAGCGTTCTCGGCTCACTTGTCACGATAAAAGGCGAGGTAGTCAGCTTTGAGATTGAAAACGGCCTGATCCAGACCATTATGGTCAAGGATGCTGCCGGAAATACGGCTCGTGTGTTCATAGACGGCTATATCACGAAGGATAACGAGGTAAAGGATCTTGCGGTAGGAAAGTATATAAGCGCTACAGGACTTGCCTCTTATGACGACACCTTTAACGGTCCTGCCCCGAGGATCCGCATCCGTGACCGTGCGGATATAGTAGTAGGCGCTGTCGTTGCCGATCCCTTCACTGACATTGCAAACAGCGGCTGCCACGATTACATAGTGGCCGCAGCCAATGCTGGTATCATCAACGGCTACCCCGACGGCACTTACCGCCCGAACAACTACGTCACCCGCGCTCAGTTTGTAACCATGCTTTACCGCGCGGCAGGCTCCCCCGAGGTAAAGAATGCAGAGCTTAAGTTCACAGATGCGGCAGATATTGCAGAGGCTTATGTGACCGCAGTTGCATGGGGCGTTGAGAACGGCGTTGTTCAGGGCTATGGCGATGATACCTTCCGCCCGAATCAGAACATCAGCCGCGCGCAGATGGCGACGTTCATGTATCGCTACTTGAAAGATGTAGCGGAATATGACTTCGGCGATGTGAAGCCCTGCGGCTTTGCCGACGCGGATCAGGTTGCTGCTCCCTATGTTGATGCTGTAAACGCGATCGTCAGCGCGGGTATCATGAATGGCATGAACGCCACAACCTTCGCTCCCAACGGCACGGCAAACCGCGGCATGGCGGCAACCGTCATGCTCAGAGCATATGATCTCGTAGCATAAAACTAAATAAACGGCGCATCTGCGCCAAAACAGCAAAAAAATACAGCAAGCACATAAAGTGCTTGCTGTATTTTTGAAAAGTGGTGGCATGACTTCATTTTCGGTGGGATATCCAAATGTTCCAAAAAATATCAAATGAATGAATCCTTTTTGATTATTTGAATAGTGTTTTCTGCTGATTTGGCAAATGAACCCTCAAAGCAATAATTTTCATTCCACGCATATACACGAAATGTCATTTTGCTAATATCAAGATTCGGATATCCAAAGCGCGTTCTTAGGGTATCATATGTCAATTTTTCAAGAGAACTGGTTTCAATTTGCCCTCCAAATATGTCTTTTCCGTTCTCGTAGAACTCAATAGCGGCTATGCTTCCATTGGCAAAATTTGAAACTTCATCGAGTAAATCAATATCTTCGTCAATGTGAATATGCTGTATAGCAAATGTAACGATGTATTCCCCTATATCCGGGTCATAGTATATTTTAATCGGCTTACTGAAACCGCTTTTCATGATGGATACATATTCTGCACCCTGCTCGCGACCTCGCTCAACCTCATAGTCTGAATACTTTTTACATATCTTTTTGTATATGGAATTGAATGCAATCACGTTCAAACACCTCTTTAAATCGAATTCTATCATAGATATAAAATAACCGTAACCTCGTATCAAGATTGCGGTTATTCTTTGCATACTTTTCAATTATATATCGCTTACGCGATATGATATATTTGCTTATCTACAATTAAATGTGTTCCGAAAGGATATCTCACTTTTTCACTATTACTTATTACTTTCCAAAAATCGAGCCTTGAATTAAGTGAATAGTGAAGAGTGAATAAGTAATAAGTAAAAATCGACAAGCCCCCAAACGGTGCTTGTCGATTTTTGGTCGGAGTGGGGAGACTTGAACTCCCGGCCTCTTGGTCCCGAACCAAGCGCGCTACCAGCTGCGCTACACCCCGAAACAGCTTTCTTATTATAATAATTAAGCGCGGCATTGTCAAGGACTAATTTAATCGCGGGCAAGGGAATATACTTGTCTGAGGTGACAAGTATGAAAGATTGGAAGCTTTACATATCGGCTGGTATATTTATCTTGCTTACTGCCGTGAAGTTTTTATCGCCGTCGCTTTCCGCGCAGCTTGCCGACGGGATCAAAAACGCTCTTGTTATGGAGCATGAGCAGACGGTATATGTAATGGAACTTGGCAAGAGCCTTACAGAGAACGACGCCATAAGCGCATTTTTCCGGAGAGATACGAAAGAAGCCGAGCCGGGGCCAAGTCCTGCGCCGACGCAAACTGCCGCACCTGTTATAACACCGACGCCCGTGCCGGAGCCGACGCAAACTCCGATCCCCACTCCAACACCTACTCCGGAGCCGACGGAAAACCCCGCGATAGCCGCATTTTTAGCGGCTCAGTCTGCATATTCAGAATATGAGATACCCGCGAACGTGAGCTACGAGTGTCCGACGCTGCCGTTTGAGTATGTACATCCTATCAGCGGTGTAAAATCCTCGGGCTTTGGATACAGGATGCACCCGATAAAAAATGAGGTTAAATACCATTACGGCACGGATTTTGCGGCAAACACGGGTACCGAGATAGCAGCGTTTGCCGACGGCGTGATAGTCTCGGCGGGGGATTCTGACTCCTACGGTAAGTATATGATAATAAACCACAGCGACGGCTACTCCACCTTATATGCCCATTGCAGCGAACTGTGCAGGGGCTGCGGGGATGTCAAAAAAGGTGACGTGATCGCCAAGGTAGGCTCGACGGGGGCGGCTACGGGACCGCATCTTCATTTTGAGCTGATGCAGGGTGATATTTACCTAAACCCCGAGTTTTATCTGTGAACAGGCGGTTTCAGCTAAGCGCCGGCGCGATTTTCCTGCTGTCGGCTCTGTATTTTTTCGGCGGGATCGTAAGCCTTTCCGCGCTGCTGCTTGCGGCTGCGGCGCATGAGCTGGGGCATATAGCAGCCATAAAGCTGCTTGGAGGCGGCATAAAGACCATGCGCTTTGAGGCTTCGGGAATGTGTATAAGCATGTGCGGGGTAAACGGTGCGGCGGCGGAGATAACGGCGCTGCTGGCGGGCCCGGCCGCAGGGCTTATATTTGCGATCATATGCTCTTATTGCGGAGCAAAGACAGCCAACCGCCTGCTTTTGGAATGCGCGGGGTACGGAGCCATACTGACCGCGTATAATCTGCTGCCGGCATTGCCGCTTGACGGCGGCAGAGCGGTATTTGCACTGCTGTCCAAAGCTATGGGCTTCGAGAGAGCAAAAAATATTATTGAGCTTTCGGGCTTCATAACTGGGTTGGGACTGGCGGCTGCGGGACTTGCAATGCTCGGAAAAGAGCTTGGTGCGGCGCTGCTTATAGCGGGAATTTGGCTGCTTATCGCGCAAACGGGTATTGTAAAAAACATGCGTTTATAGTAAAATCAATAGAATACATTTTTCGGAGTTAAGCTATGGATAAACGACTTGAACGCATACTTCCTAAAGTGCAGAAGCCTGCGAGATACACCGGCGGAGAGTACAATCAGATAATAAAAGACAAGGCAGATATCAACATAAGGGTCGCGTTTTGCTTCCCGGATACATACGAAATAGGTATGTCAAATCTCGGCATGGGTATCCTGTATTCGACCATGAACGAGCTGCCCTATGTCTGGTGTGAGCGCGTGTTTGCCCCGTGGGGAGACATGTATAACGAAATGAAGGCGGCGAATATACCGCTGTATGCTCTTGAGAGCGGCGATCCCGTCTCCGAGCATGATGTAATTGCGTTTTCAATAGGCTATGAGATGGCCTATTCCACGGTTCTGGACATGATAGACATGGCCGGACTGCCCATACACAGCGCGGAGAGAACAGAGCTTTTGCCGCTCGTTATCGCCGGAGGCACTGCCGCGCTCAATCCCGAGCCTATGGCGGATTTTATAGACATTTTCCTGCTCGGCGAGGGCGAGGAGATGAACAACGAACTGCTGGCGCTGCTTAACGAGGCAAAGCTCGGCGGCTGGTCAAAGACCGAGTTTTTGAAAAAAGCGGCTCAGATAGGCGGAGTGCTTGTCCCAAGTTTTTATAAACCGGTATTAAACGATGACGGTACGATAAACCGCTTTGACATAGCCGACTGTGCGCCGGAGAGGGTCACAAAGCGCATCATTGCCGATCTTGACAAGGTGCATTTTCCGCTTAACCCGATCGTCCCGTCAACGGAAGTTGTGCATGACAGGGTAAACCTCGAGCTGTTCCGCGGCTGCGTGCGAGGCTGCCGCTTCTGCCAGGCCGGTCATGTTTACAGACCTATAAGATCAAAAAGCCCCGAATTACTTATTGAGCAGGGCAAGGCGCTGCTTCAAAATACGGGAGCACAGGACATAACGCTGCTGTCGCTCAGCTCGAGCGACTACCGGCAGCTTTCAGAGCTGTGCGACGGGCTGCTCGAATACTGCGAGCCGAGAAGCATAGGTTTGTCGCTGCCGTCGCTCCGTGCGGATAATTTCTCTATTGAGATAATGCACCGCCTGCAAAAAACGCGAAAGAGCGGTCTTACCTTCGCCCCTGAGGCGGGAAGTCAGCGCCTGCGCGACGCGATAAATAAAAACGTCACCGAGGATGACTTGCTCAACACCTGCCGCCTTGCCTTTGAGGGGGGCTGGAATACGATAAAGCTGTATTTCATGCTAGGCCTGCCGACCGAAACGGACGAGGACGTCCTCGGAATAGCGGAGCTTGCAAATCAGGTTCTCCACACATGGCGGCTTTACGCGAAGAATAAGAACAGGGGAGTGCGGATAACCATTTCCACCTCCTGCTTTGTGCCGAAGCCGCACAGCCCGTTTCAATGGGAGAAGCAGAACACCATGGACGAGTATATGCGCAAGGTGAATCTGCTCAGGGATAATATCAAGGCCAAAAATGTTGTATATAACTGGCATGACCCGCAGACAAGCTATATCGAGGCTACGCTCTCGAGGGGCGACAGACGCATGGGCGCAGTTATTGAAAATGTCTGGAGAGCGGGAGGCAGGCTCGAAGCGTGGAGCGATTATTTTTCCTTTGAACGCTGGATGAAGGCGTTTAAAGACGCCGGCGTTGCCCCTGAGTTTTATGCGTATAGAGAACGCTCGCTGGACGAGAATATGCCGTGGAATATCGTCGATGTCGGCGTGAGAAAAGCGCACCTCTGGCACGAGCGGGAGCAGGCGTACAAATCCGAGCTGTCGCCCGACTGCCGGAAGCAGTGCTCAGCCTGCGGAGCGGCTAAGCTGCTGAAAGGGGGGAAATGCGATGGATAAGCTCAGACTGCTGTTTTCAAAAACGGGCAGAGCGGTGTATATATCGCATCTTGACCTTATGCGCACCATGACCCGCGCGTTTTTGCGCGCCGGAATGCGCCTAAAATATTCCGAGGGATTTAACCCGCATCCGAATATTTCAATTGCTCTGCCGCTGTCGGTAGGCTGCGAGAGTAACTGCGAGATAATGGATTTTAAGCTCATCGAGGACAGAGCGCCTGATGAGATACTGCGGCTTTTATCCGATCAGCTGCCTGAGGGGATAGAAGTAATAGACGTATACGAGGCTCAGCGCAAGGTCAAGGAGCTTAAATGGCTGCGCGTCGGCGGCAGATTTGAATACGATGATAGGGATATTGCTGCCATGACAAAAAGCCTCAACGAGTTCTTTTCAAGGGAGAGCATTGTTATTCAAAAAAAGACCAAGCGTGGTGTTGGCGAGAGTGACATAACATGCGCTATAAAGGAGCTGAGCTTTGAGGAGTTTGGCGACGTGGTGTATATGAGAGGTCTGATATCCGCGCAGGAGCCAACGCTCAACCCCGAGCTGATATCTGACGCACTTCACCAGCTTGCGCCCGAGATCGCGCCGGATTTTGCGAAATTCAAGCGTCTAGAGGTTTTTGACGAAAGTATGGAAGTATTTCGTTAAAAAATGCTTGCAATGCAAGATGTTGTGTGATATCATATCATGGCTTGTGGCATAGACCCAAGCTATCAAGCGGTCCGCTGCCGAGACCAAAGGGAGTCCTCCGGCATGAACGCCTAAGAAAAAGGAAGGATTAGATTATGGATCTGGTCAAAATTCTCAGCGAACAGTACATGAAGCCCGAACTGCCCACCCTGAACGTCGGCGATACCGTGCGTATCACCGTACGCGTAAAGGAAGGCAGCCGCGAGCGCAATCAGGCCTTTGAAGGCACCATCATCGCCAAGAAGCACGGCGGCATCAATGAAACCATTACCGTCCGCCGCATTTCCTACGGTGTTGGCTGCGAGAAGGTCTTCCCCGTACACTCTCCCTCCATTGTATCCGTTGAGACGGTACGTCGCGGCAAAGTCCGCAGAGCAAAGCTGTACTATCTGCGTGACCGCGTGGGCAAGAGTGCAAAGGTCAAGGAGCGTCTGTGATCTCCGAGCCTGTGAATTTATCAAAAAAAGAGGCTTTGGCCTCTTTTTTTGTTGCCTAAATGGGCTTAAGTCGTGTATAATAAAGAAATAACACATATCTGATAAAGTCAAGAGGTAGAGCAATGAAAAAAACTGATATCAGAAATAATAAGAAAGCGGCGGCCGCCGGGGAAAAAAGCACTCGCGGCGAGATATATGAATGGATACAGTGCCTTGTGTTTGCGCTGATATTCTGCGTTGTCATGTTCGTGTTCCTGTTCAGGCTTGTGGACGTAGTTGGCGACTCCATGAATCCGACGCTTGAAGACGGCGATAAAATGGTCGTTTCGGATCTCTTCTATAAGCCTAAGCAGGGAGATATAATCATTTTCCGAAAGGATGAGTATAAATCCAGGGCACTTGTAAAGAGAGTTATAGCTACCGAGGGACAGACGGTGGAGATAGATTTCACAAAGGGCAGAGTGTATGTTGACGGAGAGCTTCTCGACGAGCCGTATATTGCCGAGCCAACGAAAAACCAGATCGATTTTACCGGAACTCAGATAGTACCGGAGGGCTGCGTTTTCGTCATGGGCGATAACCGCAACGAATCTGCTGACAGCCGCGATTCGCGAATCGGAATGATAGACGAGCGCCTTATAATCGGCAAGGTTTTGCTGACCGTGTACCCGCTTAACCATATGGGCAGCCCCTACGGAGACTGAAATGGGCGATATTAACTACGAAAAAATGAATATCCAGTGGTTCCCCGGCCACATGACTAAGGCTCAGCGCATGATAGAGGACAGCATAAAGCAGGTAGATGCCGTGTGCGAGATACTCGATGCGCGCATACCCCGCTCGAGCCGGAATCCGGATATCGACCGCCTTGCAGCCGGGAAGCCAAGACTTATCATTTTAAACCGCATTGACCTTGCGGACCCTGAGATAACATCTCAATGGCGCAGACATTTTGAATGTCAGGGGATCAGGATCATGGAGACCGATGCCAAAAGCGGCAAGGGCGTGAACAATTTCGTTCCGGCGCTCAAGGAGCTTTTGAAGGATAAGCTTGCTGATTACGCCGCCAAGGGACAGAAAAACCGGCCTCTGAAAGTTATGATCCTCGGCATACCGAATGTGGGAAAGTCTACATTTATAAATAAAGCGGCGCGTCGTAAGGCGGCCATCGCCGGGGACAAGCCGGGCGTTACCCGCGGTAAGCAGTGGATAACGATTGACCAGAGCCTGTGCCTGCTCGACACACCGGGCATACTCTGGCCTAAGTTTGACTCCCAGGAGGTAGGGGAGATGCTTTCCATAACGAACGCTATCAAGGCGGATGTTCTGGATAAGGAGACGCTTGCGGCAAATTTCATGCTACGCCTGCGTGATATGTATCCCGATGCTTTGAGAGAACGGTATAAGATAGAGCCAGAACCTGAGATGAATGGCTTTGAGCTTCTTGAGGCTGCCGCAAAAAAGCGCGGCTTTCTTGTATCAAAGGGAGAATATGACATCGAGCGCATGGCAAATACCCTACTTGGCGAGTACCACGATGGCAAACTCGGAAGAATAAGCTTGGAGAAGCCCAAATGACGAAGCTTTGGACACTTGAAAACGAGATATATGACAGCGGAGTTTCACTTATCTGCGGTGTTGATGAGGCAGGCCGCGGCCCTCTTGCGGGGCCTGTGTGCGCGGCGGCGGTGATTCTGCCGAGGGGCATTGAGATAGCGGGGCTTAACGACTCCAAAAAGCTCAGCGAAAAAAAGCGCGAAAAGCTCTATGACGAGATATGCGATAAAGCGATAAGTTTCGGCATAGCCTTTGCAACAGTAGATGAGATAGAGAAGCTAAATATTCTTAATGCTGCGATGCTCGCCATGAACAGAGCCATCGCGCAGCTTGACCCTCAGCCGGAGCTTGCGCTTATCGACGGCAACCGCAACAGTGCGATTGAGATAAGAAGCCAATGCGTTGTAAAAGGCGACGCGAAATGTGCCGATATCGCGGCGGCGTCGATCCTCGCCAAGGTGACCCGTGACCGCTATATGCTGGAAATGGCCGAAAAGTACCCTGAGTACCACTTTGAGCAGCACAAGGGCTACGGAACAAAGCTTCACTATGAGGCTCTGCGCGAGCATGGCCCATGCGAGGTACATAGACCGAGCTTCTTGAGGAAAATGCACTGATGGGGACTAACGAACTCGGCGCCTTTGGAGAGAAAAAGGCTGCCAATTATTTAAGGCTGCACGGATATAGGATAGTTGACACGAACTGCCGCTACCGCCAGGGCGAGATAGATATTGTCGCACAAAAACGGGACTACATAGTTTTTGTGGAAGTAAAGCTGCGCAAGAATAAGGATTACGGCGAGGCGCGGGAATTTGTCACTCCGGCAAAGCAAAAGCGCGTTATCATTGCGGCACAGCTTTGGCTGCAGCAGCACGAGACTGATAAGCAGCCCCGCTTTGACGTCATTGAGGTCTATGCACCGGAGGGTACGAGCAGCCGGAAAGTTATAATAAATCACATTGAAAATGCGTTTTGAGGTAAAAGCATATGAAGTATTTTAGTACCAGAGATAAAAATTGCATTGTATCTGCGGCAGAAGCAATAGCGCACGGACTTGCGCCCGACGGCGGCCTGTTCGTTCCGGAGAGCCTGCCGAAGCTGAAAAACGAGGATATAAAGTCTCTGTGCGCGGCCGATTATCGGACAAGAGCAGTCAGGATCATGAAGCTGTTCTTGGACGAGTTTTCCGAAGATGAGCTTGAGCGCATGGTAAACAGCGCCTACGGGGACAATTTTGACCATCCCGATATTGCACCGGTGCATTTTATTGATGAAAAAACCGCTGTGCTTGAGCTGTGGCACGGCCCAACCTGCGCTTTCAAGGATATGGCGCTTCAAATGCTGCCGCATCTGCTGACAGCTTCGCTTAAAAAATGCGGAGAAAAGCGCAATGTCTGCATCCTTGTAGCAACGAGCGGGGACACTGGCAAGGCGGCTCTTGAGGGCTTTGCGGATGTTGAGGGGACTAAAATACTCGTATTCTACCCGCATAACGGCGTATCCGAGGTGCAGCAGCTTCAAATGATAACCCAGAGCGGCAAAAACGTCGGCGTGTCGGCTGTTTACGGAAACTTTGACGATGCGCAGACCGGCGTGAAGAAAATATTCGGAGATAGAGAATTTGCGGATAAGCTCAGCGCGAAGGGCTGGTTCTTATCGTCTGCAAATTCGATAAACTGGGGCAGGCTCCTGCCGCAGATAGTCTACTATTTCTCCGCCTACTGCGACTATGTAAACTCGGGGAATATTGCCTTCGGCGACACAGTGGATTTTGCCGTACCGACCGGCAACTTCGGCAATATCCTTGCCTGCTGGTATGCAAAGAAAATGGGTCTGCCCGTCGGCAAGCTGCTGTGCGCCTCAAATGAGAATAACGTTCTTGCCGACTTTTTGGAGAGCGGTGTGTACGATAAAAACAGACCTTTCCACACTACTATTTCGCCGTCTATGGATATCCTCGTATCCAGCAACCTTGAGCGCCTGCTCTATTCTGTCAGCGGCAGCGATACACAGGTCGCAGAGTATATGAGAAAGCTTAATAGCTATGGTCGCTATGCCGTCGATGATAAAACGGCGGATATAATCAGGGAGAACTTCGTCGGCGGCTTCTGTACGGATACCGAGACCAAGTCGGTCATAAATAAGATATACACAGAGCACGGCTATCTCATGGACACTCATACCGCTGTGGCGTATAAAAAAGTTCTCGATCACAGAGCCGAGATCAAAGAGCATACGCCGACGGTCATCGTGTCGACGGCAAGCCCGTATAAATTCTGCGACAGCGTTCTTGACGCACTGGGTGCAGAGACAAATGCTTCCGGCACTCAGCTTATTGAAAGGCTCTCCGAGCTTACAAAAACGCCCGCTCCCAAGCCTCTTTCCGGACTTGGAAGCAGAGAGAAGCGCTTTAACGGCGTTGCCCAGAAGCAGGATATGGAGAAAACGGTTGCGGATTTCCTGCTTGAGTGAGCTGTATGTACGGGGCGTAGCCCCGTGCGATTAGTCGCAGCAGCCGCGGGGGCAGAAGGTAGAGCAGAAGGTTTCGGACTTCGTGGTTGCTCTGTCGTTCTGCACGCTGATGTGTGAAGCAGAGCACTTGCAGTCAATGGTATTGTACTTGCAGTTTGTAACGTCGCAGCCGACGCCGGTGATCTGCTCGTTGCTCATTTTCTTGTTACTCATAACTATACCTCCAGAGTTTATTGCCTTCAGGCAATAATAGCTTTAACTGTTTTTGCTGATTTATTCGGAGGGGGATATGTCTTTATATGCGATAGGCGACCTTCACCTTTCATTGGGCACAGAAAAACCGATGGATGTCTTCGGAGGCCGATGGTTAAATTACGTTGAAAAAATCACCGATGGCTTCATGGCGCTGCACGACGACGACCTGACTGTCATCTGCGGCGATATCACATGGGGAATGACCATGGATGAAGCCCTGCCGGACTTTTTATTTATAGATAAGCTGCCCGGCAAAAAGATAATACTCAAGGGCAACCACGACTATTGGTGGACAACAGCGACAAAAGCCGGTAATTTCTTCAGAGAGCATGGAATAGAAAGCATCGATATTTTGCATAACAATGTATCCATATGCGGAACGCGCGGCTGGTTTTATGAGGAGAGCAAAAACGATGTGCATGATAAGAAAATCATGAACCGCGAGGTAATGCGGCTGGAAGCGTCGCTGCGCTCGGCAGGCGAGGGGGATAAGTACGTTTTTCTCCACTACCCGCCGAAATATCAGGGCTATGAGTGCCCCGAGATATTGGAGCTGCTTAAAGCCTACAACGTTAAGCGCTGCTGCTACGGGCATATACACAGCGCAGGTTGCGCATATGCTTTCAACGGAATACTCGGCGGGACTCAGTTTCAGCTTGTATCCGCCGACTATGTCCAATTTCGCCCGCAGAAGCTTATTTGACAATATTAAATGTATAGTCTGTTCATTTATTAAAATAAAATCATTGCTTTTAAGGGCATTATCTGTTATTATTTATTGGTCTATGTGAAAAACTTTAGGAGGAATATATAAATGTTAGTAAAGAATGTAGAAAAAAATGACTCCAAGACTGCAAAATTTGAGGTAGAGATTGATGCGGCCGAGTTTGAAGCCGCAGTTAACGAGGCATATAAAAAGAATAAGGACAAGATCTCAATACCGGGATTCAGACAGGGCAAGGCTCCCCGCGCAGTTGTTGAGGGCATGTACGGTCATGAGGTTTTCTATCAGGACGCTATCGACGACCTCGTTCCCGGCGCTTTTGACTACGGCTATGATAACTGTGGCCTTAAAATAATCGGCAAGCCCGCTATCTCCAATGTTGACCTTTCCGATGATAAGGTTCTTACTCTTACCTTCGACGTTGAGCTTTACCCTGAGGTAACTCTGGGCGAGTATAAGAACCTCAGCGCAGTTAAGGAGACCTTTATTGTCACCGAAGAGGATATTGACGGTCAGATCAAGGGCGTTCTCAAGCGCAACGGCCGCGTTATCGACGTTGAGCGCGAAGCTCAGATGGGCGACACCGCCGATATCGATTTTGACGGATACCTCGACGGAGTTCCCTTCGACGGCGGCAAGTCCGAGGGCTATGAGCTTGAGCTTGGCTCACACACCTTCGTGCCCGGCTTTGAGGAGCAGATCGTCGGCATGAACATCGGCGAGGAAAAGGACATCAATATAACCTTCCCCGAGGATTACACCCCCGAGCTTGCAGGCAAGGACGTTGTGTTCAAGGTAAAGCTGAACGCTCTTTCCATGACAGAGCTGCCCGAGCTGGACGATGATTTCGTTCAGGACGTTTCCGAGTTTAATACCGTTGCCGAGTACAGAGAAGATACACGCAAGGATATGGAGCGCGTAATGCAGGAGCAGGTCGATGCCAAGTTCCGCACCGCTATCATGACAAAGGCCTGCGACAATATGACCGTTGAAGTACCCGATAGCATGATGCAGGCGAAGATCGACGAGCTTATCCACAGCTATGCCGCAAACTTTGGCCTCACTGATCCCAAAATGACAACCGAGCAGATCAGCCAGATGATGGGTCTGGACGAGGAAGCCATCAACGCCACCATCCGTCCCGCTGCCGAGTACCAGGTAAAGCAGGAGCTGCTTCTCAACGCAATAGTAGAGGCAGAGAATATTGAAGTCACCGACGAGGAGCTTGAGGATTACATCAAGGGCGCGGCTGAGACTGTCGGCGCCACTCCCGATCAGATCCGCAAGTACTTTGGCGATGAGTATATAAGAGGCGAGTTCAAGAAAGAAAAAGCTACCAAGCTGGTTATAGAGTCGGCAACTGAGGAAGCTGCTGAATAATTAGCTGATTATTCGGATATGATCTCCTGGATAAGCAGTATAATTCGAAAGGAGACTTATTATGAGTTTAGTACCCTATGTAGTTGAGCAGACGAGCCGCGGCGAGCGCTCGTATGACATTTTCTCAAGACTTCTCAATGACCGCATTATTATGCTGTCGGAGGAGGTCAACGACGCGACCGCAAGCCTTATAGTCGCGCAGCTTCTCTATCTCGAAGCGCAGGATCCTGACAAGGATATCCAGTTTTATATCAACAGCCCCGGCGGAAGCGTTACATCCGGCATGGCTATCTACGACACAATGCAGTACATCAAGCCCGATGTATCAACTATCTGCATCGGCATGGCCGCTTCAATGGGCGCGTTCCTGCTGTCAAGCGGAGCCAAGGGTAAGCGCCTTGCTCTGCCCAACGCCGAGATCATGATTCACCAGCCGTCGGGCGGCAGTCAGGGCCAGTGCACCGACATTCAGATCCAGGCCGAGCAGATCCTGAAGATAAAGAAAAATCTTAACAGGATACTTGCCGAGAACACCGGCAAAACCATCGAGACCGTCGAGCGCGACTGTGAGCGTGACCATTTCATGTCCGCGCAGGAGGCACTTGAGTACGGCATTATCGACAAGGTGATCACCAAGCGCTGAATTTGTGGGGGAACTTGATGTTCCCCCATATTTGTACCGTATTATAACTCCCAAATGTTTGAGGTAGATCAATGGCAAGAACAGACGACAGGAAAAGTATGAGATGCTCATTCTGCGGAAGAACGCAGGCTCAGGCCGGCAGGCTTATCGCCGGAAACGGCGCGTATATATGCGATGAGTGCATACATCTATGCATGAGCATAATCTCCGACGGCGAACAGAACTCGGTGCGCGATTCTGAGGGCAACAGGCTTCACTTTGAAGACCTGCCAAAGCCGGCGGGAATAAAAGCAAAGCTTGATGAATATATAGTCGGGCAGGACAGGGCAAAGGTAGTCCTTTCCGTTGCCGTGTATAATCACTATAAGCGAATTCTTTACGCAGGCGATAATGATGTTGAGCTGCAAAAGAGCAACATTCTGCTTATCGGCCCCACCGGCAGCGGAAAAACTCTCTTTGCGCAGTCGCTTGCAAAGATGCTGAACGTGCCTTTTGCAATCGCCGACGCAACTACGCTTACGGAGGCCGGCTATGTCGGCGAGGATGTTGAAAACATTCTTCTTCGCCTGCTGCAGGCTGCCGACTTCGATGTTGAGCGAGCTGAGAAGGGCATAATATACATTGACGAAATTGACAAAATTGCTCGTAAGAGTGAAAATACATCCATAACCCGCGACGTCTCCGGCGAAGGCGTCCAGCAGGCGCTGCTGAAGCTGCTGGAGGGCACGGTGGCAAATGTACCGCCCCAGGGCGGGCGCAAGCATCCGCATCAGGAATTTATAAAGGTTGATACCACTAACATCCTCTTTATCTGCGGCGGAGCGTTTGACGGACTTGACAAGATAATTGAAAGACGCACCGATAAAAAGAGCATTGGCTTCGGAGCTGAGATAAAAAGCTCTAACGAGAACGACGTCGGAGAGCTTCTTGCGCAGGTGCAGCAGCATGATCTGCTTAAATTCGGCATCATTCCTGAGCTTATCGGCAGGCTTCCTGTTATCGCATCGCTTGCCTCTCTCAAGCGAGAGGATCTTGTTCGCATCCTCACAGAGCCCAAGAACGCCATGACAAAGCAGTATCAGGCGCTTATGAGCTATGACGGCGTCGAGCTGGAATACGAGAAAGAGGCGCTTGAAGCGGTTGCCGACAAGGCCATCGAGAGAAAGATAGGCGCCCGAGGACTGCGCAGCGTCATGGAGAGCATAATGACGGATATAATGTATACCGTCCCTTCAGAAAATGACATTAAGAAGGTCATTGTCACCGCCGACTGCGTGAAGAATAACACCAGCCCCGAGGTAATTCGTAAGTAATATATGACAAGGCGGGGCATATGTCCCGTCTTGCGCCTTTTTAATACTCCAGGAAAGGAGAAAAATATGAGTAATACAAAAAGAACGGAAACGCGCGCAATGCCTATCTTAGCTTTGCGCGGGCTTAATGTGTTCGAGGGAATGCTCCTGAGCTTTGATGTTGAGCGTCCGATATCCCTTGCCGCGCTCAATTGCGCTGCCGGTGCGGACCAGGAGATTTTTCTCGTAACGCAGAAGGATATATCCACCGACCTGCCCGAAGAAAACGATATTTATGAATACGGTATGGTTTGCCGTATTCGCCAGCTTGTGCGCCAGCCCGGAAGCAAGCTCTGCAAGGTTATGGCAGAGGGAATGCACAGAGGCAGGATCGCCGAGTTTATCTCCGATCAGCCTTACTTTTTCGGCATGATCGAGAAGGTGCCGGACAAAGCGGAGACCGTTGAACAGGATAAGCGCGAGGCGCTTATGCGCACTGCTGTCAGCCTTTTCGACGAATATGTTCAGCTTGCGGGGAATATGGCTCCGGAAATGCTGCTCAACCTGGTTATCAGCCGCGACCCGAGCTTTGTCAGCAACTATATTTCGCAGAATGTTCGCCTTGACTATCGGGATAAGCAAGAACTGCTTGAGGAGCTGCACCCGTGCAGGAGACTTGAAATGCTCATTGAAATGCTCAACCATGAGCTGAACGTGATGAGCATTGAGCAGGAGCTTAATGAAGCGACCAACGAGCAGGTAAACAGAAACCAGCGGGATTACTATCTGCGCGAGCAGATGAAGGTCATTCAGCAGGAGCTTGGTGAGGATGACAGCGTTGACGATATCTCTGAGTACAGGGCGAAGATCCGCAGCCTGAGCTTGCCGGAGGAGGTCGAGGAGAAGCTTCTCAAAGAGGTATCGCACCTTGCAAAGCAGCCGTTCGGCTCCACTGAGGCGACCGTTATAAGAGGCTATCTTGACACATGCCTTGAACTGCCATGGAATGTAAAGACAAAGGAGACAAACGACATTGCCGCGGCAAGGAAAAAGCTCGACGAGGATCATTTCGGCCTTGAAAAAGTCAAAGAGCGCATAATCGAATATCTTGCGGTGAGGCAGCTTGCACCCGGCATGAGCGGCAGTCTGCTCTGCCTTGTCGGCCCTCCGGGAACCGGCAAGACCAGCATAGCAATGAGCATAGCAAGAGCAACAAACCGCAATCTTGTCCGAATCTCTCTCGGCGGCGTACACGACGAGGCGGAGATACGCGGACACAGAAAAACCTATGTCGGAGCGATGCCCGGCAGAATAATTAACGGTATCCGTCAGGCCAAGAGCTCAAATCCTCTCATGGTTCTTGACGAGATAGACAAGCTCGGCTCAGACTACAGGGGCGACCCGTCGGCTGCGCTCCTTGAGGCGCTTGACCCGGAGCAAAACTCCACTTTCCGCGATAACTTCCTTGAGCTGCCGTATGATCTGTCCGATGTCTTTTTCATAACAACAGCAAACACCACGGACACGATACCGAGAGCGCTGATGGATAGGATGGAGATCATCGAGCTGTCGAGCTATACCGACGAGGAGAAGCTCAGCATAGCAAAGAATTACCTGCTGCCTAAGCAGCGCAAAAAGCACGGCCTGAAGGCGGCTCAGCTAAAGCTCAGCGACGACGCGATACGCGAGATTATAAGCCTCTATACCCGCGAGTCGGGAGTGCGAAATCTTGAGCGTAATATTGCTACGATCTGCCGCAAGACTGCCGTTTCCGTTGCAAACGGCGAGCGCAAGAGCCTCAGCCTTCGCGCGGGAGGGGTGCAGACCTATCTCGGCGCGGCAAAGTTCAAGCCCGAACAGCGTCACATGAGCGATGAAGTAGGACTTGTTCGCGGTCTGGCATGGACGAGCGTCGGCGGCGAGGTTCTCGATGTTGAAGTCGCGGTCATTGACGGCAGCGGCAAGCTTGAGCTGACGGGAAACCTCGGCGATGTTATGAAGGAGTCCTGCCACGCTGCGGTGACCTATATAAGAAGCCGCGCACCAAAGCTCGGTATTGACCCGGACTTTTACAAATCCAAGGATATCCATATCCATTTTCCCGAGGGCGCGATACCCAAGGACGGTCCCTCGGCGGGTGTTACCATATGCACAGCCATAGTATCTGCGCTCACAGGAACCCCTGTCAGGCGCGATATCGCCATGACGGGCGAGATCAGCCTGCGCGGGAGAGTGCTTCCGATAGGCGGACTGCGGGAGAAAACAATGGCCGCGTTAAGAAACGGCGTCAGCACGGTGATAGTCCCGGCGGATAACGAGCCTGACCTTTCGGAGATCGACCCGACGGTCAGATCGGCTCTCAACTTTGTGCTGGCCGATAAGGTGGACAAGGTGCTTGAGGCTGCTCTTGTCAGGCACGAGAGTGAGGCAAAAGCGGATGTTATTATGCCCGTTGCCGGGAAAAAGCAGAGACCCGGCCTGAGGCAGTAAGGTGCAATATGGCTGATTTCAATGTAAACAAGGCTGAGTTTATAAAATCCGCGGCAACTCCCGACGGGTTTATACGCGATGAGCTGCCGAATATCGTCTTTTCTGGCAAATCCAACGTGGGCAAATCGTCTGTTATCAACAGGCTGTTAAACCGCAAAAACTTTGCCAGAGTGGGTCAGTCGCCCGGAAAGACGATACATGTTAACTACTTTCTCATCGACGGAAAGGCATATTTTGTTGATCTTCCGGGATATGGTTATGCCAAGGTGTCAAAGCAGGAGCGCGAGCGCTGGGGCAGGCTCATGGAGCAGTTTTTTGCGGCAGAGGGGCTTATTGATCTCGGTGTTATGATAGTTGACGCCCGGCATAAGCCGACTGCGGACGATGTTACCATGGCGCAGTGGTTTAAAAGCGCGCAATGCCCGATGGTAGTTGTTGCAAACAAATGCGATAAGCTCAAAAAGAGCGAGCTTGAGCCTAATATGGCGCTTATTAGCTCAACTCTTGAGCTTTCAGAGAACATTCCGCTGATCCCGTTTTCTGCAGAGAAGGGCAGCGGCAAGGATGCACTTATGGCGGAGATACTCAGGTATGTTTAATACAGGCTCTTTTTCCGACGTCATGAGAAATCTTGACTGGTCGGTGCTGACTAATATGCTGCTCAGGGCTGTTCCTGCGCTCATATGCATAACGCTTCATGAGCTCAGCCACGGCTATGTGGCCTACAGGCTTGGGGACAACACCGCAAAAAACATGGGCAGGCTTACGCTCAACCCGATAAAGCACCTCGACATAGTGGGCCTTATAATGATGATAGCATTCAACTTCGGATGGGCAAAGCCCGTGCCGGTCGATATGCGCAACTTTAAAAGCCCAAAGCGAGATATGGCTATTACCGCTCTTGCGGGGCCTGTATCGAACGTGCTCATATGCTGCGTAGTGCTGTTTATTTACGGACTTATTTTCCTGCCGTGCAAAATAGCAGATACTACGTTCGCCGATTCCATATTGACTCTCGTCTATGTAACGGCGTACCTCAGTATTGCGTTTGCGGTATTTAATATTATCCCCATACCGCCGCTCGATGGCTCAAAGGTGCTGTTCTCCCTCATGAGCGACAGAAGCTACATGAAGCTAATGCGCTATGAGCGCTACGGCATGATAGTGCTTTTGCTGCTCGTGGCTACAAATGTTTTGGGAAATCCGCTGACCGTGGCAACGGATTTTGTGTTTGAAAAGCTCTTTGTTTTTGCTGACTGGGGCCTTGCTCTGTCGAGCGGTTTATTCTACTGATATGGAAAATCCGACTTTTTATCTTGAGGGCATAGTTAAGGAAAAAAATGAATCTCAGGACTTTAACGGGCCGCTGAGCCTTATACTTATGCTTCTTTCCAAAAACAAAATAGAGATACGCGATATCAGGATCTCCGAGATCCTCGACCAATACCTTGAGTATCTGGCGGAGATGGAGAGGATGGATCTTGAGATCGCCAGCGAATTTGTTCAGATGGCGTCGCACCTGCTGTACATAAAGACAAAAACGCTGCTGGCCGGGGAGAAAGAGGTAAGCGAGCTTGAAGAGCTGATAAGCTCCCTGGAGCAGCTAAAGTGCAAGGATGTGTACGCCGCTGTTCAGAAGATAAGCCCGGAGCTAAAACGAGCCTCCGAAAGGGGATTGCTTTACTTCACGAAAATGCCGGAGCCTCTGCCGAAAACAACGCGGGAATATGAGTACCGCCATGAACCGGCAGACCTGTTTCGCGCTCTGTACGCGGTCGTTACCCGCGGCGGGAAGCCGATCGAGCCGGAGCTTGCGCACCGAATAGTGCCCTCGCGCATTATTTATGAGGTCAAAACGAAAAGCCGCGAAATAATAGAGCGTGTTCGCTGCGGCGAGACTAAAATCTCCGAGCTGTACTCTGCCTGCGGCAGCCGCTCGGAAATAGTTGCCACGTTCCTGTCGGTGCTTGAGCTGTGCAGTATGGGCAGCATTGAGCTGTGCGGCGATGAATCCGATTATAGCATCAAATTTGTTGGCGGAAATATAGACGAAATACTTCAAAATATCGTAGAGTAGGGTATAAAATGGAAACAGAAAATATAAAATCGGCGATAGAGGCAATACTTTTTGCGGCGGGCGAGCCGGTTCCGGCGGCGAGAATATCGCTGGTGCTCGGCGTGGATGAGGATACTGTTTTTGCGGCGGCTAAGGAGCTTTCCGATGAATACAGCTTCAATCAGCGCGGAATAATGCTTTTAAGGCTTGATAACAAGCTTCAGCTTTGCTCATCTCCCGAATATGCAGCGGTGATAACAAAAACGCTTGAGCAGCGCAAGCCGCCCATGCTCTCTCAGCCCGCGCTTGAAACGCTTGCGGTCGTTGCCTATTTTCAGCCTGTTACTCGAGCGTATATCGACCAGGTGCGGGGCGTTGACAGCTCGTATACCGTTGGCGTCCTGCTTGAGCGCGGACTGATCGAGCGCTCCGGTAAGCTTGATGTCCCCGGCAGACCCTCACTTTTGCGGACAACGGACGTTTTTTTGCGCACTATGGGCGTCAGCAGTCTTGAAGAGCTGCCCGAGCTGCCGGACATTACCTCCGGCGACGGCGTTAAAAAGCTTGAGGACGCAATAGAAAAGCTGAGCACGGTGGGTGAAAACCAATTGGAGATTGAGGAACTGAAATAAGCCCTAAAGGTGATGCAGTTGACGGTATTAGTCATAATTCTCATATTACTTGCGCTTATAATGCTTATACCGCTGGGCGTGTACGCAAGCTGCGACTCGCAAGGACTGCGGCTGAAACTCAAGATATCCGCGTATAAAAAGCAGATATTTCCGCGAGAGCCTGAGCCTGAGCCGAAACCTGATGAGACAGAGGAAGCTGACGGCAAAAAAGCAGAGAAGCCAAAGAAGCTTCCCGCGTTCAGCCCGCAGGAGTGGCGCAGCCTGCTGAATACGGCTTTTAAAGCACTCAGACGTTTTAAAAGAAGCCTCAGATTTGATAAGATAGTTCTGCGCTTTATTGCCGCATCGTCCGATCCGTATGATACGGTAAGAATATTTAACGCCGTAAACAGCGTCATTGGCGCGGCCATTCCGTTTTTTGAAAACGAATTTAAGGTCGGGCAGAAGGACATTGTTATCGACACGGATATGACCGGCGATAAATGCAGGTACTCATTTGAAATTGAGCTTTCAATAAGAGTGGGTCAATTGCTGGCAATTGCGTTTGCGGCGGGTTTTGCCGTTTTAAAGCTGCTTGCGGCGCAAAAGATCAATCAATTACGGGAGAGGAAGGCACATAATGGAAAACAACAAACTCAGCGAAATGATGCAGTCGACGATGAGCAATATCAAGAACCTTGTTGAGGTCAATAATATAGTCGGCGAGCCGATCGTGACGCCTGACGGCCTTACGATCATACCCGTTTCGCGGCTGAGCTTCGGCTTCGGCGGCGCCGGCGGCGACTCTCTTGGTACGGCCAAGCAGGGCTACGGCGGCGGCAGCGCGGCCGGAGTGAAGATCGAGCCTATCGGCTTTCTTGTGGTCAAGGAAGGCAGTGTGCGAATGATAAACGTAGCGCCGCCTGCCAAGACAAGCGTTGACAGAATGCTGGATCTCGTTCCCGATGTGATGGATAAGATCGAGAGCATTTCGACTAAAAACAAGGAGTAAATTTATAAATTTGCGTCAATAATAAACACTACCTGTAAAGGTGGTGTTTATTTTATGAAAAAAATTATATCTATTCTATTATGTATCGGCTTTGTGCTGTGCATACCGTCAGTTGCCGCAAGAGCAGATGAGTATGAGCTAAGCGCGCAGAGCGCCATACTTGTATGCGCTGATACAGGATACGTACTGTATGAGAAAAATCCGGATGACAAGATGCTGATCGCCAGCATAACTAAGATAATGACGGCGATCATAGTCATTGAAAATTGCGACATGGATGAGCAGGTAAAAATAAAGCCCGAGTGGAGCGCGGTCGAGGGCTCGAGCATGTATCTGAAGCCCGACGAATACTACACTGTGTCCGAGCTGCTCACGGGGCTGCTTCTCGTGTCCGGAAACGACGCGGCGACTGCGCTGGCGTGCAATATGTGCGGCGATGAGCTGTCATTCGCGGTGAAAATGAATGAAAAAGCCAACGAACTGGGCATGTCAAACAGCTCATTCAGAAATCCGCACGGCCTCGATGACCCCGAACACTATTCCACGGCGCGCGATATGGCGATACTGGCAAGCTACTGCATGGAAAACGATATATTCAGAGATATAGTGTCAAGAAGCTACGCAACGGTGAAGGATCAGACGTATGTAAATCACAACAGGCTGCTTCGTGAGTATGACGGCTGCATGGGCGTTAAGACAGGGTATACGATAGCTGCCGGAAGAACTCTTGTGAGCTGCGCGGATAGAAACGGCATGCTCCTTGTGTGCGTCACGCTCAACGCTCCCGACGACTGGAACGACCATAAGTATCTGCTCGATATGGGCTTCGAAAACTACAGGATAGCGTCGTACAGCGACAATAATTTCAGGGTTAGCCTTGACGTTGCCTCCGGAGTAAACGGAACTGCTGAAGCCGTGCCGGAAAATGATATAAAGATACTGACAAATGCCGATGATGAGATAGACGTAAGGCTCGAAGCGCCGCGAATACTGTTTGCAGGCGGAATAAAAGGCGAAAAAGTTGGAGAGATACAGGTATTTGTAAACGGAGAGCTTGCGGCGAGCGAAAAACTGGTTTATACTGATAACGTTTATCAGAATAACAAAAGCAAATTAAGCGCACATGAGCGCATCGGCAGATGGTTCGGCTCTGTGCTCAAACCGTATTATATTGCGGGTGAGGATAAGTGAAGAAGCGATTACAAAAAATCATCTCGGAATCGGGTCTTACTTCAAGGCGAAAGGCAGAGACTCTGATAATCGGCGGCAGAGTTACCGTAAACGGTGAGACAGCCACTTTGGGCGACAGCGCCGATTTCGAGACTGATGTTATCTGCGTGGACGGCAAACCGATCTGCCGTCCTGCTCAGAAAACCTACATAATGCTTAACAAGCCGCGAGGCTATGTGACTACGCTGAGTGATGAAAAGGGCCGCCGCTGTGTAAGCGAGCTTGTAAGCGATGCGGGAGTACGGCTGTATCCTGTGGGCAGGCTTGATATGTACTCTGAGGGGCTGCTCATCATGACCGACGACGGGGAATTTGCAAACCGCCTTATGCATCCCTCGTCCGAGACCGAAAAGACATATCATGTATGGCTCGACGGTAAATGCAGCGAGCGATCCCTTGAAATTCTCCGCAGCCCTATGACTATAGACGGCTACAGAATAAGCCCTGCGAGGGTAGAGATCCTCCACGAAAATGAAAACTATACAAAGCTGTCCGTTACCATACACGAAGGCCGAAACCGTCAGATAAGAAAAATGTGTCAGGCGGCCGGTGTGAAGCTGAGCAGGCTCAAGAGAATCTCGGAAGGCCCCTTACGACTCGGCACTCTTGAAACGGGACACTGGCGATATCTTAGCAGCGAAGAGTTGCAAGATATTTTTGAAAACGAAATTTGAAAATCCATATATTTCATATTTATTTGCCTCAAAGCTGCTTTTTTGCAAGTTTGGGGTAAATTAATTGCAAAAAACTATTGCAATTCTCAAAAAAAACAGTAAAATGTATGTATGTTTTAAACGGAGATGAGCGTTATGCAAAACGACCTGCTGTCTATGCTTTCAAAAGGAAGCAGCAAATTTTCAAAGGGTCAGAGAATCATTGCAAAGTATATTCTTAATAACTATGATAAAGCCGCGTTCA
Organism: Clostridiales bacterium; assembly: GCA_004557075.1. GTDB lineage: Bacteria > Bacillota > Clostridia > Oscillospirales > Oscillospiraceae > F23-B02. Next base: position 179,081 of record SFEX01000001.1, on the reverse strand, counting down.
TGACAGCCGGAAAGCTGGGAAAGATCGTCGGCGTAAGTGAGTCTACCGTTGTCAGGTTTGCGGCAGAGCTGGGATATGACGGATACCCGAGCATGAGAAAAGCGCTTCAGGAAATGATACGCAACAGGCTTACCTCGGTTCAGCGTATTGAAGTCGCCAAGGACATGATCAATGATACCGATCTTGTGAAATCCATTATAGGCAGCGATATACAGAATTTGCAGGCAACGATGGATCTGCTGAAGGAGGATAACTTCAATAAGCTTGTGGATCTCATTGTTGAGGCGAAAAACGTATATATTGTCGGAATGCGTACTTCGACGGCTCTTGCAAGCTTTTTAGGACTGTATCTGAACCTGCTCAGGGGCGGCGTAAACGTTGTGCAGGACACTGCCGCAAGCGAAATATACGAACAGATAATCAGAATCGGGGAGGGCGACCTGTTTATAGGTATAAGCTTCCCGCGCTATTCAAGTCATACGGTCGACGCAATGGAGTTTGCAAAAAAAATGGGCGCGCAGACCGCCGCTATCACCGATAGCTCTGCTTCGCCGCTTGACGGCATAGCCGAAGTGTGCCTGCATGCAAAAAGCGACATGGTGTCATTCCTCGATTCACTGGTGGCTCCAATGAGCCTTATAAACGCGATCATAGTCGCCGTCGGAGTAAGGAATAAGAAACAGATCTCGGGCACATTTGAACGCCTTGAGAAGATATGGTCGGAGTACGATGTCTATGAGCCGTCTGAGCGCTGACGCTGTAGTTATCGGCGGCGGAGCCGCGGGAATGCTGTGCAGCGCTGTTGCCGCTGAGCGAGGGCTTGATGTTATACTGCTTGAGCCGAACAAAATCCTTGGCAGGAAGCTCAGAATAACGGGTAAGGGCCGCTGTAATGTTACAAATAACTGCGACATAAAGGAGTTTTTGAGTAACATACCCGGCGACGGACGATTCCTGTACAGCGCGCTTAACCGCCTGTCTCCGCGCGACACGATGGAGCTGTTTGAAAATTTAGGGCTTCCGCTCAAGACGGAGCGGGGCAACCGCGTTTTTCCCGTCTCGGACAACGCAAACGACGTCGCCGGTACTTTGCAGCGATATATGAACCGCAGCGGCGTAAGAGTTGTACACAGCACGGCAAAGCACATCGTTACAGAAGATAATGCCGTTACCGGCGTTGAAACGAGCGACGGACTTATTAAGTGCCGGGCTGCGGTGATATGCACCGGGGGACTATCGTATCCTCTTACAGGGTCAAAGGGCGCGGGATACATAATGGCAGAAGAACTCGGGCATACCGTTACTCCAAGGCGGCCGTCCCTTGTGCCTCTTGAGAGCGACGATGAATATTGCGCCGAAATGCAGGGCTTTTCACTGAGGAACGTTGAGCTTTCGGCATATGAAAACGGCAAGCTAATATTCAGGGAGCTGGGCGAAATGCTGTTCACGCATTTCGGAGTAAGCGGGCCGCTGGTTTTGTCCGCGAGCTCGCATATGCGCAATTTCGGACAGGCAAGGTACGAGCTTAGCATTGACCTCAAGCCCGGACTGGATGAAAAGAAGCTGGACGCGAGACTGCTGAGAGATTTTGAAAAATACGCAAACCGTGATTTTGCCAATTCGCTGGGCGATCTTGCGGGGAGAGTAATGATACCTGTACTGGTGAAGCTCTCAGGTATCCCCGGAGAAACAAAGGTCAATTCCATAACTCGCGCGCAGCGGCATGAATTGCTCAGATTGTTTAAAAATTTCCCCGTGTCTGTTTCGGGGCCTCGGCCTGTAGACGAAGCGATAGTCACCTCCGGCGGCGTCTCAACAAAGGAGATTAATCCGCGCACTATGGAGTCAAAGCTGTGCAGCGGACTGTACTTTGCCGGAGAGGTAATGGACCTTGACGCATACACCGGCGGTTTTAATTTACAGATAGCGTGGTCGACGGCATATGTGGCCGCAAATTCAATATAAAGCAGGAGAAAAAATGATATCTATTGCAATAGACGGACCTTCCGGAGCGGGTAAAAGCACGATCTCAAAAGCGGTAGCAAAGCGCTTCGGATATATTTATGTTGATACCGGAGCGATATACAGAACGATAGGTCTTGCGGCTAAGCTGAGGAATATTGACGCAGCGGACAGCAGGGCTGTTATCTCCATGCTGCCGGAGCTTAACATTGAGATCGAGTATAACGAATCGGGCGCACAGTGCATGATCCTTGACGGTGCGGATGTTTCCGGAGACATAAGACTTCCGGAGGTATCCATGCTCGCGTCAAAGGTGGCGGCTATCCCGGAGGTCAGAGAATATTTGGTTGATATGCAGAGAAAAATGGCCGAGCGCTATGACGTTGTGATGGATGGCCGGGATATTGGTACGGTCATTTTACCCAATGCCGATCTGAAGATATTCCTGACTGCCAGCTCTGAGGACAGAGCAAGGCGGAGATATGAGGAACTGCTCCAGAAGGGAATAAAAGAGAGCTTTGAAGATGTACTTAAAGATTTGATAAAGCGCGACGAGCAGGATACTCAGCGCGCCGCCGCGCCTTTGAAGGCTGCTGACGACGCAGTGCTTCTTGATACAAGCGGCAACACTCTCGAGGAGAGCATAAACGCAGTTTGCGGCATTATCAGCGAAAGAATCGGCAGCGATCGGAAGTGAGCGCAATGAGAAATATCATCACCGCAAAAAGCGCCGGCTTCTGCTTCGGGGTAAGCCGTTCGGTCAGTATGGCGGAAAAGCTGCTTGAAGAGGGGCGGGCATACTCCCTCGGCTCGCTTATCCATAATGATGACGTTGTTTCGTATCTTGGGGCAAAGGGACTTGAGGTAATAAACTCTCCGGCGGAGCTTCCCGAGGGCGGACGGGTCATAATCCGCTCGCACGGCGTTTCAAGCGACGTGTACAGGGAACTTGACGAAAAAAAAGCCGTCATATGTGACGCGACCTGCCCTAAGGTAAAAAAGATACACGAGCTTGCGTCAGAAGCATCAGACGCCGGGCGATTTGTTATCATAATAGGCATGCACGGTCACCCTGAGGTTGAGGCTGTCGGAGGCTGGTGCGCAGAGCATGCCATATGCGAAAACGCGTCAGAACTGGCTCAACTGTTCAGTAAAAAGGCCGAACTCTTGGATAAACTTATAACCATGGTCGTCCAAACAACGCAAACTCGCAGTAATTTTACCGAATGTGCAAATTTCTTAAAAAAAATGTGTACAAATATACAAATCTTTGATACAATATGTGGTGCGACATCCATGAGGCAGGAAGAGGCTGCGAAAATTGCGGCTTTGTGCGATGCTATGGTCGTTATAGGCGGAAAACACAGTGCCAACAGCGTGCATCTTGCGGAGATATGCCGCAGGGAATGCGGCAATGTTCAGTTTATATCTAATGCGGAAGAGCTGGATATGGACAAGCTGTCGGGCGCGGGATCCGTTGGGATTACGGCCGGAGCGTCAACTCCATCATGGGTAATTAAGGAGGTAAGTAATAAGATGAGCGAAGAAATCAAAATTGATGCTACTGCAGCAGAGGAGAAGGAGATGTCCTTCGACGAAATGCTGGAGGAATCCATCAAAACTATATATAATGGAGACAAGGTAACCGGTTATGTTATGGCTATTACCGGCACTGAGATCAGTGTCGATATCGGCACAAAGTATTCGGGATTCATCCCCACCACCGAGTTTACCGATGACGGCATCAATGTTGAAGATGCGGTCAAGGTCGGCGACACAATCGAGGCAGTCGTCGTTCGCGTAAACGATGTTGAAGGCACCGTTATGCTCTCCAAGAAGCGTCTTGACGCTGCAAAGAGCTGGACTGCAGTTGAGGAAGCCGTTGAGAACGGCAATTTCCTTGAGGGCGTTGTCACTGAGGAGAATAAGGGCGGCATCGTTGTTTCCGTCAAGGGCGTGCGTGTTTTCGTACCTGCGTCCCAGTCCGGACTGCCCAAGGAAGCAGACATGAGCCAGCTTCTCAAGCAGAAGGTTCGCGTTAAGATCACCGAGGTCAACCGCGGACGTAAGCGCGTTGTCGGTTCTATCCGTGCCGTCGCTCAGAAGGAGCGCCGCGAGCGTGCCGAGGCCATCTGGAACGAGATGGAGATCGGCAACAGGTATCACGGTACCGTAAAGTCGATGACCAGCTACGGCGCTTTTGTCGATATCGGCGGCATTGACGGTATGGTTCATGTTTCCGAGATGAGCTGGAGCCGCATTAAGAACCCCGCAGAGATGTTCAATATCGGCGACGAGGTCGATGTATACGTCATAAACTTCGACAGAGAGAAGAGAAAAATCTCTCTCGGCTACAGAGATCCTGCCGAGAACCCCTGGACTAAGTTCACAAGCGCATATAATGTCGGCGACACTGCCGAGGTCAAGATAGTCAAGCTCATGACCTTCGGCGCCTTTGCTGAGGTTATCCCCGGCGTTGACGGACTTATCCATATTTCTCAGATCGCAAACCGCCGCATCGGTAAGCCTGAAGAGGTTCTGAGCGTCGGCGATGTTGTCGAGGCTAAGATCACCGCTATCGACATGGAGAACCACAAGATCTCTCTCTCCATCCGTGCGCTTGCAGAGCCCGCAGCAGCACAGCCTGAGCTTCCCGAAGAGGATAATGGCGAGGATGCGCTCGTTTACGAGGTCTCCGCTGATGGCGAGGTCAAGGGCGATTTCGTAGAGGAATAATCGCAAAAATAACAGTATGTAATAGCCTGCTGAGTTTTCAGCAGGCTATTTTTATTGATAAATCAATGAAATTCAATTAATTTCCTTGCAAACATTAAACATTTTGTGTATAATTGTTATATAAATGATTATTATTCAGAAGGAGGAGTCGTCTTGTTCAAAATCGGAGATTATATTGCTCATCCCATGCATGGCGCGGGGATTATAGAGGGCATTGTGTCAAAAAAAATCAATGGTGCTGAACGGGATTACTATGTTCTCAAGCTGCCGGTAGGCGATATGGTCGTCATGGTTCCAGTGGAGGGCTGCGAGAATATCGGCGTGAGAAATATAATCAGCGGGGCTGAGGCAAAAAAGGTGATCGACTCCTTCTCCGAACTCGATATTTGTATGACGCAGAACTGGAATAAGCGCTACAGAGAGAATATGGATAAGCTTAAAAGCGGCAATTTGCTGGAGGTCGCATCAGTGGTCAAGGGGCTTATGTGCCGCGATAATGAACGCGGTCTTTCAACAGGCGAGCGAAAAATGCTGCATTCGGCAAAGCAGATACTTATATCCGAGCTAGTTATCGCAATGAATGTTAATTACGAGCAAATTGAAAAAGAACTATATGCTTCTATATAAAAATGAGGTCAGCTATGTCTATATTTGATAAAATTCTGAAATTCAGATCGCCTGCGCCTGACTTTTGCAGCGCGGTCGTGCTTGCGGCGGGCAATTCTCAGAGAATGGGCAAGGATAAGATACTTATGACTATCGGAGATGCTCCGGTCATTGCCCATACGCTCGAAGCGCTGCAAAGCTCCAACTGCATTGACGAGATCGTTGTCGTAACAAAGTACGAAAGCATGCAGGAGATCGCGGACATATGCAATGAGCGCGGCATCACTAAGGTGAGCCGTGTGGTTAGCGGCGGAAAAACGAGGCTTGAATCGGCGCTGATCGGCGTTAGCAATGTGAGTGACAAGGCAACGCTTATCGCGATCCATGACGGGGCAAGACCTTTCGTGAGCGATAAGCTCATTGAACGCGTGGTGTGCGCGGCTAAAGCGCATTCGGCGGCAGCTCCCGCTGTAACTGCCAGCGACACGGTCAGAATTTTAAACGGCAAGGGCGATGTTGCCCAAACGCCTGACAGGGAACATGTTGCGCTTGTGCAGACTCCGCAGGTCTTTCTTGCCGAGCTTATCAAGGCGGCGCTGACCCGGGCGCTGGACAAGGGACTCAAGATCACCGACGATTGTTCCGCGGTTGAAGCTATGGGATATAATGTGACAATAGTTGCAGGTGAAACCGATAATATAAAGCTCACCTCCGCCAAGGATCTCTATACCGCTGAGGGCATACTGGCTGAAAGGAGTGCCAGAAAATGAGAATCGGACACGGCTATGACGTGCATAAGCTTGTCGAGGGCAGAAAGCTCATTTTGGGCGGAGTTGAGATACCGCATGAAAAGGGGCTTCTCGGCCATTCCGATGCCGATGTGCTGACCCACGCGGTCATGGACGCGTTGCTCGGCGCGGCCGCTTTGGGCGATATCGGCAAGCTGTTTCCGGATAACGATGATAAATACCTTGGCGCGGACAGCATTGGGCTTCTGAAAAAGGTGCTGGCAATAATTAAGGATAAGGGCTATAAGGTAGTCAATATAGACAGTACGATCATTGCGCAGCGACCCAAGCTGTCTCCGTATATAGATAAGATGCGCGAGACGCTGGCAGCGTCAATGGAAATAGGCCTCGACTGCGTTAGCGTTAAGGCCACGACCGAGGAAAAGCTCGGCTTTTCGGGCGCGGAGCTTGGAATAGCGGCTCACGCCGTCGCACTCATAGAATAGCCTCCCACCGCATAGAATGAAATAAAAAAGAAGGGGAGTTCTATGCGCTATTTAATCATGTGCCGCTCGCTGACATATGCACAAAGAGCGGCGAAAATTCTTGAACGACATGCAATATCCGCAGGGGTGACAAGGGCTCCTGCCGGACTTAGCGGCAACGGCTGCAGCTACTGCGTAACGGTTGCTTACGGCAGGGGCATAGCCGCTGCCGATATTCTGCGGCGGGAAGGACTGCTGCAGGGCAAGATATATCAGCAGAATACGGACGGTACGGTCAAGGAGGTATTCCTTTGATATACCTCGACTCTGCCGCAACAAGCTATATTAAACCGGCATCGGTCAAGCGGGCCATGGTCAATGCCATTGAGACTATGTCCAGCCCCGGCAGGGGCTCATATGCCGCGGCCATGAGAGCCGCCGATAAGGTGTATGAAGGCCGCGAGCTTGCCTGCAAGCTTTTTAATTTCTCCGATCCGCAAAACGTGGTGTTCACGATGAACGCCACTCACGCCCTCAATATCGCCATATCCTCGCTTGTGTCGGTGGGGGATAAGGTCGTTATATCCGGGTACGAGCACAATTCCGTAACGAGGCCGCTTAATCAAATAGGCGCCAAAACTGTTGTCGCGGCATCGCCGGTGTTTGAGACGGAATCAGTCATTCCGACGATAGAGAAAAATATCTCCGGTGCTAAGGCTGTCGTATGGAACCACATTTCAAATGTGTTCGGATATATTCAGCCGATATATGAAATTGCGAAGCTGTGCAGCAAATACAATGTACCGCTTATAATTGACGCCTCCCAGTCGGCGGGTATATGCCGGCTCGATATGTCCGAGCTGGGTGCGGCATATGTGGCTATGCCCGGACACAAGGGACTGCTGGGGCCGCAGGGTACGGGCATACTTCTTTGCGGCCAGACACCGAAGCCGCTCATGTGCGGCGGAACGGGCTCTGAGAGCGTACTTCAGTCGATGCCGGAATATCTGCCCGACAGGGCGGAGGCGGGGACGCATAACGTCGTCGGCATAGCGGGGCTTTGCGAGGGAATGAAATATGTGCTCAGGCGCGGCGCCGATAATATAGGCGAATATGAGGCGAGCCTGTGCCGCCGCATGGCGATGAGACTTAAAAAAGTACCGAAGCTGCAAGTGTTTGCATCGGATGCGGACAATCAGGCCGGAGTTTTATCTATAAGGCACAGCACAATGGACAGCGAAACGTTCTGCGACGCGCTGGGCAGACGCGGAATCGCGGCCCGCTGCGGGCTCCACTGCGCCCCTTTGGCGCACAATACGGCCGGTACAATAGATAAAGGCACTGTGAGACTCAGCTTCTCGCCGTTTATAACGCAGGCTCAGACCGATATGGCGTGCAGAGTTGTAGAAAGCGCCGCAAAGCAAGAAAATTAATTATTATTTAATTGCCTTTTCTGAATATATATTATATAATAAGACGATTAGACGATACAATTAGTTTACTCTTGATTGTATCGTCTCGGCTTACAGTATGCTGCGGACTGCGCACGAGTCTGCAAAGATAGATTAGCGGGGATGACAGATGCAGGAACTATCGAGTTATTTCATAAGAATGCTCAATTACATTTCAACGATAGGATTTTGGGATGTTATCGATATCCTGATAGTCGCCTATTTGTTCTATAAAGTAATTGATCTTGTCAGAAAGACAAGCTCCTATAATATTGCCAAGGGAATCTTCTTCCTTTTGATCGCAATATTCCTCTCGGGCGTGGCTCATCTGACGATGATAAACTATATACTTAAAAAGACCATTGAACTCGGCTTTATTGCCGTAGTGATTATTTTCCAGCCGGAGCTGCGAAAGCTTCTTGCGAAAATGGGAAGCCAGAATCTGTACGGTCTTTTCTCTCCGAGACTCAGGGAGGAGAGCAAGGTGGAGGCCGCCATCACTCAGACCGTTCTTGCCTGCGACCAGATGTCAAAGACAAAGACCGGCGCGCTTATTATATTTGAGCGAAATATTAAGCTTAGCGATATCATGACAACAGGCACTATAATCGATGCCGACACAACGGCGGAGCTGCTCAAGAATATTTTTTACCCGAAGGCGCCTCTGCATGACGGCGCGCTCATCATCCGAAACGCAAGGATAGCCGCCGGCGGCTGTGTGCTCCCGCTGACTAATAAGACAAATCTCAGCAAGGACCTCGGAATGCGCCACCGCGCCGGTATCGGAGCAAGCGAGCAGTCGGACGCGGTAGTCGTTATCGTATCCGAGGAGACCGGAGCAATATCCGTTGCGATAGAGGGTATGCTCAAGCGCAACCTTGATCTGCGGACGTTTGAGACGCTCCTGCGCAACGAGCTTGTTCAGGAGGAGAAAAAGAGAAGCACGGCAGTTGAGATTTTTTCACGTTTCTTTAATAAGCGTAAGGTGAACAGTGATGGAACAGAAAAAAAGAACTAAAAAAATATACGACAGCAAAGTCTTTTGGATGGTCGTGTCTCTGCTCTGCTCACTGGTTATGTGGGCATATGTCTCAAGCCTTGATAATACAGACAAGGAAATTACCTTTAATAACATAGAAGTGGAGTTCAGAGGCCAGGACGAGATTCTCGCAGAGAGGGATCTGTCTATCTCAAGCGTCGATGTAAAAACGGTCAGTATCGTTGTCCGCGGCGAGCGCAGCAATATCACTAAGCTCAAGTCAAGTGATATTAAAGCCGTGATCGACGTCAGTAATATAACCCAGCCCAACGATATGACATGGGCATACAGGCTTGAATTTCCCGACTATGTGGATTCCAATAGCATTACGGTCGTCAGAAAAAATCCCGAGACCATCAATTTCACTGTCGTAAAAAACGAAAAAAAGACCATTGAGGTCAAGGGTAGCTTTGAGGGCACCATTGCCGAAGGCTGCGTGGCGGAGGAATTTGTATTCGAGCCGGAGACTATCGTCGTCGAGGGACCTGAATCCACTATCAAAAATATCGACCATGCATGGGTTAGCTTCGGCAAGGATCAGACAATTGAATCGACCTATGTTGAAGAGGCCGACTTCTTCTTGGTAGATGCTAACGGCAATGTATGTTCAAAGGAAGGACTCATGCTCTCTGTCGATAAGGTCACTGCAACTCAGCCCATACTCAGATCCAAGGAAGTACCGCTTCGCGTAAAGCTTATATCAGGCGGCGGCATTACGAGCGATAACTGCACTGTCAGCATTGATCCGCAGACAATAAGAATTGCCGGCGATTCCCGCATAGTTGACGATCTGGATTATATAGAGATAGGAACTATAGAGCTGTCGTCGTTTGTTTCGGGCTATGAGCATACATTCCCAATTGTGCTTGAGGATGGTGTGCAAAATCTTACCGGTGTGTCAGATGCAAAAGTGACGATAGAAATTGAGGGCACCCATACAAAGACATTTACAACAACGAATATCTCCTGCCGAGGGATAAGCAGCGGCTACCACGTTACGATAGACACAAAGGAAGTCGAAGTAACGCTAAGGGCGCTCAGCAGCGGGGCTTTTGACAGCATCAAGCCCGATGACATAAGCGTAATCGCTGACTTATCCGATTACGGCACAACGACCGGGCAGGTCATAGTCAACGCAAAGGTGCAGGTCTCAGGTCATGACGGCGTCGGGGCGGTTGGAGACGTTAAAGTAACCGTGACAATTTACAAGGATTAAAGTGAGAGGAAACTGATATGACTCAGGATGCAGTAGTAACCAAAGTGTTTGCAAACGGAATGGCGGAAGTCGCGGTGTCGCGCGGAACTGCCTGCGGGAGCAATTGCGGAAACTGCGAAAGCTGTGTTTTCCAGAATGAAATAAAGGCGTTTGCGAAAAACAACGTAAACGCGCGCCCCGGCGAAAAGGTGATTATAGAAAGCCTCAGCTCGAGAATATTCGGCGCGGCATTTTTGCTGTATATCGTACCGTTTATCGTGTTCTTTATCGGCTATGCGATTGCGGCGGCCAATAATCTCAGCGAGGGAATGAGCGTGCTGTGCAGCTTTGCGGCATTTTGCCTTGCCGCAGCGCTGGTTATAATTTATCAGCGCATAAGCAAAAGAAAAAATCCTATCAAATTTGTGATAACTCAGCTTCGCTGAGACGGAGGAAAAATGATAAAAAGCATGACGGGCTACGGCAGCGCCAAAAGCTGTGTGGAGGGCATTGAAGTAAGCGTCGAGCTCAAAAGCGTCAATAACAAGTTCCTGGATACATCGGTCAGACTTCCGCGCAGCTTCATCTTCGCGGAGGAGACGATAAAATCCGCTGTTTCTTCGCATATAAGCCGCGGCAAGGTCGATGTGTTTGTGACGGTCGATTCGTCCATGGCTGACGATATGATAGTGCGAGTAAACGAGCCTCTGCTTAAAGGGTATATCGACGCTCTTGAGCGCATTGCAGACGATTACAATTTGCCGCGCGATATAAGCGTTATGAGCGTCAGCAGATTTCCCGATATACTCTCTGTTGAGAAAAAGGAGCTTGATTCGGAAGCTGTCGCTGCGGGTATTAAGGAGATAGCCGAGCAGGCGCTGCGGGATTTTGATTTAATGCGCATGCGCGAGGGCGAAAAGCTAAGACTCGACGTTCTCTCAAAGCTTGAGAATATCGAGGGATTTGTCAGCATAATAGAGGAGAACGCGCCCAAGACAGTGGAAGAATACAGGGAAAGACTTCTCCAAAAGCTCAATGAAGTCATCGGCTCGGCGGGAGTAGACGAGAGCAGGATAATAACCGAGGCTGCCATATTTGCCGACAGGGTCGCTGTCGATGAGGAGACTGTCAGACTGCGCAGCCATATTTCTCAGCTCAGAACCATGCTGGAGACAGGCTCTCCGATAGGCAGAAAAATTGATTTTCTCATGCAAGAGTTTAACAGAGAAGCCAATACCATCGGCTCAAAATGTCAGAATTCCGATATTGCCCATGTTGTGGTAGACCTCAAATCGGAGATAGAAAAAATCCGTGAGCAGATCCAGAATATTGAGTGAGGTCTGCACATGAAGCTTGTGAATATCGGATTCGGCAATATGGTATCGGCGGAGCGGATAGTTGCGATCGTAAGTCCCGAATCAGCGCCCATAAAGCGAATGATCCAGGATGTGCGTGAAAAGGGGCTGCTTATCGACGCTTCTTTCGGCCGAAGTACCAGAGCTGTTTTGACAATGGACAGCGGAAATGTAGTTTTATCCGCGCTGACGCCCGAGGCGCTTGCGGCGCGAATTTCAAATACTAATGAGGAAGGTGCAGCAAATGGCTAATCAAAGAGGAAAATTGTTTGTAATATCCGGCCCTTCGGGAGCCGGCAAGAGCACGGTAGTATTTAAGGCTCTTGAAGAACGCAGCGACGTTTGTTTTTCAATATCCGCAACAACACGCAAGCCCCGTCCCGGTGAGATAGACGGTAAGGAATACTTCTTCGTCGATCTCGATAAATTCCGTGAGATGGTTGAAAATGATGAGTTCCTTGAGCACGCGGAATACGTTGCCAACTCCTATGGAACGCCGAGGGCATATGTTGAGAAAAAGCTCAATGAGGGCATGAACGTTCTGCTGGATATTGAGGTTCAGGGCGCGCTTCAGGTTCACCGGAAGATGCCCGAGGCGGTTATGATATTTATCATTCCGCCGTCTATGAAAGAACTGGAGAGAAGACTGCGTAGCAGAGGAACAGACTCCGAGCGGAAGATCGAGGCTCGCCTTATCCGCGCAAAAGAGGAGTATGCCGCCGCAGATTTCTATGACTATATAATTATTAACGATGACGCAGACGCGGCGGCAAAGGAATTTTCCTCGATAATAAACGCCGAATACTGCAAATATGATTTGAGGAAAAACTATTTAAGCGAGGTAGATTGATTATGATGCTTTATCCCCCTGTAGCTGAACTTGTAAACAAGACAGGAAACCGTTATCAGCTCGTTAATCTCGTGGCGAGAAGGGCTCGTTCCATATCCGCGGCAGCCGAGGAAAACGGCGAAGTTCTTGAGAAAAAGCCCGTCTCTACCGCAATAGACGAGGTATATACCGGTAAGCTTACAATAGAGAAATAATGCTCAGCGGAGCTTAAGCATTCGTATGCTCGCATTATGCTTATGCTCCGCTGCGTTTTTGATTTATTTGGTCTGAACAGGGAGGCGGGGGCATGTTGGAGACCGGTGTTGCTAAAATTGCGGTCTCTGCCGCAACATATTGGCTTGACAAGCCCTACGACTATCTTATCCCCGAGAAGCTTCGGGATAAGGTCAGGCCCGGAGTGCGTGTGACCGTGCCTTTTTCAAGAGGCAACCGCAGGAGCGAGGGGATCGTCCTCAGCCTGACTGATAAGAGCGATTACGACAAGCTCAAGCCCGTTGAGGCGGTGCTTGACTCAGAGCCCGTGCTCACGTCGTCGCAGATAAAGCTTGCTCTCTGGATGCACGACCGCTTTTTCTGCACTGTCTATGACGCTGTAAAGACTATTTTGCCTGCCGGCTTCTGGTTTAAACCGGATGGAGCGCGCAGGGTAAACGACAAGATGCGCGAGATGATAAGCCTTGCCATTGATGCTTCGGAGGCGTCAGAGCTTGCACGCGCAAAGCGCCGCAAGGCGCCCATGCAGGCGGAGCTGCTTGAGCTTATGTGTACGGTCGGAAGGGTTTCTGCTCATGAGGCGCTGTATTTTACCGGCGCATCAAGGCAGTCGCTCAAGGCTCTTATCAATGCAGGGCTTATTGAGACTGATTTTGAGGAAGTTTTCAGGCGGCCGGAGGTATGGAACGAGGAAATTCAGCCTTTGCCGGTGCTCAATTCCGAACAGAGCGCTGTTTTCGAGGGGCTGAATGAGCTTTTACAAAGTCCCACGGCGGAGGCCGCCCTGCTTTGCGGCGTCACCGGCAGCGGCAAGACGTCGATATATATCCATCTTATATGCAGAACGCTCAAATCGGACAAGAGCGCAGTTTTGCTCGTGCCCGAAATATCGCTTACTCCGCAGATGATACGGACTTTTTCCGAATATTTCGGAAATGATGTTGCCGTACTGCACAGCAGCCTTTCGCTCGGCGAACGGTACGATGAGTGGAAACGCGCAAAAAACGGCGATGCAAGGCTCGTTATTGGGACGAGAAGCGCTGTTTTTGCGCCGTTTGAGAACCTCGGCCTCATTATAATTGATGAGGAGCAGGAGGAGAGCTACAAATCCGAAAACTCACCGCGCTATCACGCAAGGGATATCGCAAAATACCGTTGCGCAAAGACAAATTCGCTGTTGCTGCTCGGCTCCGCGACTCCGGATCTTGAGAGCCGGTATGCCGCGGAAAAAGGCAGATACAAATACTTTGAGCTGAAAAAACGCTACAATGAAATGAAGCTCCCCGATGTCAGCATCGTTGATATGAAAAGCGAGCTTCACGGCGGAAACGGCGGAAATATAAGCGAGCGGCTGCAAAGCGAGCTTGCAAAGAATATCGAAAACGGCGAGCAGAGCATACTGTTTATAAACAGACGCGGCGCTCATAAGCTCATAAGCTGCGGCGAATGCGGATATATCTATAAATGCCCCAATTGCAGTGTATCGCTTACCTACCACAGCTCAAACAGACGGCTTATGTGCCACTACTGCGGCTATACCCAAAGGCCGGATAATGCGTGCCCCGACTGCGGCGGATTGCTTACGTTTATAGGCGCCGGTACACAGCTCATTGAAGATGAGCTCAAGCAGCTTTTCCCGGATTCGGGCGTTATACGGATGGACACGGATACCGTCAAAGCCGCAGGAAGCCATGATGCTTTGCTCGAGAAATTTAGGAAAGAAAAAATCCACATCATGGTCGGCACTCAAATGGTCACAAAGGGGCTCAATTTTGAAAATGTCACGCTTATTGGCGTCCTGTCCGCTGACCAGAGCCTGTACTGCGGAGACTATCGCTCAGGCGAGCGCACCTTCTCGCTTATAACGCAGGTAGTCGGCAGGAGCGGCAGGGGAAGCAAGCCCGGACGGGCCGTTATTCAAACCTTCACGCCGCAAAACGAGATCATCCGTCTTGCAGCCGCTCAGGACTACGACGGCTTCTATAGATCGGAGATGCAGCTTCGCGCTCTTCAGCGCACGCCTCCGTTTGCGGATATCATCTCCATAACTGCGTCCGGCGTTGAGGAGGCGTCTGTTATAAAATGCTGCGAGGATATAAGAAATATCCTTTCCGCATCGGTCAAACACAGAACGGATATCAGCATTCTCGGCCCCGCGCCGCTTGCTGTCGTTAAGGTAAACAACAGATACAGATACAGGGTCAATATAAGCTGTAAGTCTGATAAAGAGATACGAGAGCTTGTATCGGCCGTGTTGGTTAAACTTAATTCATCAGGAAAATATAAGGGCGTCAGCATTTTTGCCGACAATAATCCCTTAGATTAAAGGAGAACGCTATGGCACTGAGAAACATATTAACCAAGGAAGATAAGAGCTTATATAAGGTCTGCCGTCCGGTTGTCAAGTTTGACGCGAGACTGCATCAGCTCCTTGACGATATGGCGGATACGCTAATTAAGGCCAACGGCGTTGGTCTTGCTGCCCCGCAGGTCGGCATTTTGCGCAGAGCCGTGCTGGTGATCGAAACCAATGTTGAAGAAGGCGAGGATGAAGTGATCCTCGAACTCATAAATCCGGAACTTGTAGAGACCTCCGGGGAACAGGTGGGGGCCGAGGGCTGCCTCAGCGTACCGGGTGAATACGGTATTGTTCGCAGACCCGACCATGCCGTAGTAAAAGCTCAGGACAGAAACGGCGAATGGTTTGAATATGCAGGCGACGGCTTGACCGCACGGTGCATCTGCCACGAGCTTGAGCATTTAGACGGACATCTTTTCACTGAAAAGTGCGAGCGTATGCTGACGCATGAGGAAATATACGGAACCGAAGGCGGAGAAGAATAATGCGCGTTGTATTTATGGGCACTCCCGATTTCGCAGCGGAGTCACTTAAAAAGCTGATTGACGAAAAATATGATATAGCCGCTGTTTTTACTCAGCCGGACAAGCCGCGAAACCGTGGAATGCAGCTCTCATTTTCTCCGGTAAAACAGCTTGCGCTTGATAACAATATTCCGGTTTACCAGCCGACAAAGCTGCGCGACGGAACCGCAACGGAGCTTATAAAAAGCCTCAGACCCGATATCCTTGTAGTCGTTGCTTACGGAAGGATACTGCCGGACGAAATGCTCGCAGTGCCGAAATACAGCGCAATAAACGTTCATGCCTCGCTGCTGCCCAAGTACCGCGGCTCAGCGCCTATACAGTGGGCGGTTCTCAACGGGGATAAAATAACCGGCGTATCGACCATGTATCTTGCAAGCGAGATGGATACGGGAGACGTCATATACACAGCCGAAACCGAGATCGGCGAATTTGAGACCTCGGGAGAGCTTTTTGACAGGCTCATGGTCATGGGAGCTGAGCTTTTGCACACTACCCTCCATGATATCGAAG
The DNA here is from genome assembly GCA_004557075.1 of Clostridiales bacterium. Taxonomy (GTDB): domain Bacteria; phylum Bacillota; class Clostridia; order Oscillospirales; family Oscillospiraceae; genus F23-B02. The sequence continues at coordinate 163,065 of SFEX01000001.1, read as the reverse complement.
CCGGCTGCGCACCGAGAAAAGCGCAGAATCATGCCGATGCAAGCTACGTTAAAATGCTCGATAAGAGCCTTAGCCCTATTGACTGGAACAGAACTCCGAGAGAAATAATCAAATGGATCTGCGGCTTACAGCCGTGGCCGGTCGCGACAATGGAGCTTAGCGGAGAAAAGTTCAAGGTCTATAGCGCCCGTTATACCGACAGCAGAACGGATAAAGCTCCGGGAAGCATCGTCGGAGCCGGAAAAAGCGGGATAGAAATCGCCTGCGCCGGGGGAGAGACCGTCATGGTGACTGAGCTACAGGCTCCGGGCAAAAAACGTATGAAGGCCGCAGACTATATTTTAGGGCATCCTATTACTGTTGAGGACTGAGATTTGGATAAAGCAAGAGAAGCCGCGGTGTTCGCGCTTGAGCGTTTCAGGCGCGAAAAGGCATGGACATCTGCCATTATTGACGGAGCTATAACTAAATACGGGCTTGATCCGCGCTCTGCTGCTCTCGCTTCAAATATCTGCATAGGGGTTCTGCAAAACCTTGCTTATTGCGATCACTGTATTGATGCGTTCAGCAGCTCGCCGTCTAAGATAGAGCCCAAGGTTCGGGATATACTCCGCTGCTCGGCATATCAACTCCTTTTTATGGACAAGATCCCGGCGAATGCAGCGGTGAACGAGGGCGTGAGCCTGTGCAAAAAGCTTGGCTATTCAAGGGCTGCCGGATTTTGCAACGCGGTTTTGAGAAAAATTGCGGACTCAGCGGAGAATCCTCCGGAGATACCGAAGGAGGGGACGGCAAAGTACCTTGCTTTGAAATACAGCCACCCGCTATGGCTGGCGGAATATATGATAGCCGCTCATGGCTATGATTTTGCCGAGGGATTTTTTGCCGCAAACAACGCTGTGAGCGATATTACGCTACAGGTGAATACGATAAAGACCACGGCGTCGGAGCTTTGCGCCGAGCTTGCGGATGCAGGCTATAGCTGCCGTATGCACCCATGGCTTCCCGACTGCATTGTGACCTCCGGCAATGTAAGCAAAATGCCGGGCTTTAATGAGGGACTTTTCTATGTTCAGGACGCGGCGGCCAAATGCGCCGTTCTTGCCGCTGAAATACGCCCCGGTATGGGAGTGCTCGATGCCTGCGCCGCACCCGGGGGTAAGAGCTTTGCCGCAGCTGTTACAATGAAAAATCAAGGCGAGATAATATCATGCGATCTGAACCGGAAAAAAATCGCGCTTATTGAAAGCGGCGCTAAGCGTCTCGGTCTTGATATTATAAACGCATTTTCGCGCGATGCCAGACAGCCGATAGACGGCACATTTGACGTCGTTATAGCCGATGTCCCGTGCTCCGGCTACGGAGTTATAAGAAAAAAGCCGGATATTCGCTATAAAGACCCGGATGAGCGCCTTGCATTGCCGGAAATACAGTCGGCAATACTTGAAAACTTGTCGGCGGCTGTGAAAGTCGGGGGAGTTTTGCTTTACTCCACCTGCACTGTTTTCCGGGAGGAAAACGAGGACGTTGTGACGGCGTTTCTCTCAAGCCATCCCGAATTTACCGCTGAGAGCTTCATACTGCCAAACGGCGCGGAAGCCGCGGACGGCATGTTTACCTTCTGGCCGCATATCCACGGAACGGACGGCTTTTTCGTATGTAAGCTGAGGAGGCTTAAATGAAAAACATAAAATCAATGCTTCCCGAAGAGCTTGAAGCCGATATTCTCGCTATGGGCGAGCCGAAATACCGCGCAAAGCAGGTGTTTAAATGGCTCGGCAGGGGAGTTGGCTCCTTTGAAGAAATGAGCGATATTCCAAAGAGCCTACGAATGAAGCTTGAAAAGGAATATACCATATATAAGCCCAAGGTCTTGAGCAAGCAGGTCTCGAAAATCGACGGGACTATCAAATACCTGTGGGAGCTATACGACGGCAACGCGGTCGAGACTGTCGTTATGAGCTATAAGCACGGCAATACCGTATGCGTTTCGTCACAGGTGGGCTGCCGGCAGGGCTGTGCGTTCTGCGCCTCGACCATCGGAGGGCTTGTGCGCGGGCTTGAGCCTTCGGAGATACTTGACGAAGTGCTGTTTTCCCAGCTTGATTCCGGGAAGACTATCTCAAATATCGTGCTCATGGGCATCGGTGAGCCGCTTGATAACTTTGATAATGTGGTTAAGTTTTTAAAGCTCGTCAACCATCCCGACGGAATGAATATCGGCATGAGGCACATTTCGCTGTCCACCTGCGGAATTATAGAAAAATTTGACGAACTGGCCGATCTTAATTTACAATTGACGCTGTCGGTATCTCTCCATGCTCCCGACGATGAGACACGCTCGAAAATAATGCCCGCAAATATCGGGCGCGGCGTTGACAATCTCATGAAAAGCTGCAAAAGCTATTATGAAAAGACCGGGCGCAGGATATCGTTTGAATATATCATGATCGACGGAGTGAATGACACAGAGTATCATGCAAGACTGCTTGCAAAGCGTGCAAAAGAGGTTTGCGCGCATGTAAATCTCATACCTATGAACCACGTTGAAGAAAGCCGCTTTCATCCGTCTACCTCCGGCCATATAAAAGGATTTATAAAAATCCTTGAGGATGAAGGCGTAAATGTGACGGTGCGGCGTAAGCTCGGCGGCGATGTTGACGCATCCTGCGGGCAGCTGCGAAGAAAAATGCAGAAGGGTAATGATAAGAAATGAGAAGTTTCGGCATTACTGACAGGGGAAAAGTCAGAAGCGAAAATCAGGACAGTTATATTATTGAAAACTGTGATAAGCGTAAGAGCGTCGTTGCGGTCATATGCGACGGCATGGGAGGAGCCAAGGCCGGCGACCTTGCAAGCCGCCTTTCCAGCAAGGAATTTGTCAGCAGAATATTTGAGACCCTTGTAGCGCCGCGCTTTTTCATGGGCAATCAGGAGAAGCTTCTGCGCGAAAGCTGTGCCGACGCAAACGGAGTTGTCTATGAGTATTCTCGCTTTGACGCAAACTATAACGGCATGGGAACCACCCTTGTCGGCGGAATAATCACCCGAAGGAAGGCTTTCCTCGTCAATGTCGGGGACAGCAGAGCCTACCACCTGAGCAAAAACGGGATAAGGCAGATAACCTGCGACCATTCATATGTTGAAGAGCTTGTCCGCATGGGTGCTATAACGCGCGAAGAAGCGGCAACGCATCAGAAAAAGAACATCATCACCCGCGCTCTCGGCGTTGACAGAACGGTCGAATGCGACTATTTTGAATGTCCGCTCAAGTTGGGAGAAGGTATACTCCTGTGCTCCGACGGATTGAGCAACATGGTTTCCGATAAGGAGATGCACGAGTGCTTTACTAAGCACAGTTCCCCGGAAGAAACCTGCAATGAGCTTATGGCTATTGCGCTTGAGCGCGGCGCGCGGGACAATGTGACCGTTGTGCTTGTGAAGATTTGATATTTAAAGGTGCTTTTATGGAAAATAGTGCTGAAAAATATATAGGCATGATGCTTGACGGCCGCTACGAGCTGATCGAGCTTATCGGAGCGGGAGGTATGGCATATGTGTATAAAGCGCTGTGCCATCGGCTCAACCGCTATGACGCCGTTAAAATAATGCGTGATGAGACTGCGGAGAACGAGGAGTTCAGAAAAAGATTCAGGGCGGAGTCTCAGGCTGTAGCCATGCTTTCTCACCCGAATATCGTCTCGGTATATGACGTAAGCCACAGTGATGACGTTGAATATATCGTGATGGAGCTTGTTGACGGAATAACTCTGAAGCAGTATATGCAGAAGACCGGGGCTTTAAGCCCGGACGAGGCTGTCAATTTCACTACGCAGATTGCGAAAGCTCTTGACCATGCGCATAATAAGGGCATTATTCACAGAGACATAAAGCCGCAGAACATAATGCTGTTAAAGGACGGCATGATAAAAGTTGCCGACTTCGGTATCGCTTCTCTTCAGAACGATATTGAAGAGAGCAGCGGCGAGACTGTCGGCTCGGTGCATTACATTGCGCCTGAGCAGGCGAGGGGTGCAGCGCCGGACGCAAGGAGCGATATATACTCTCTCGGTATCGTTATCTATGAGATGCTTACGGGCAAGCTGCCCTATATAGGCAATTCCGAGGCTGAGGTCGCGGTCATGCATATGAATACCGTGCCTGAGCCGCCGCGAGCCATTGTTCCCGAGATACCGGAGGAGCTTGAGCGCATATGCCTCAAGGCGATGGATGCGGATATTGATTCCCGCTATCAGACAGCGGCGGAGCTTCTGGATGACCTCGAGGCTTTTCGTAAACAGAGCATTGCCGCCAAATTGCTTGAGGACAGCGATACATCGGAGGCTATACTCATCGAGGGCGACGATGCGCCGGATGAAGCTAAGCCCGGAAGCAGAAAAAGCAGACGAAGCAGAAAAATTGCTTTCAGCTCCGGAATTTTTGCGGTTCTGATATTCATAATCCTTGTATTTGTATTTATAAACGGATATTTTCTCAAAGACCTGTTCTCCGAACCTGTGAAGATCGACATTCCAGGCTTTGTCGGCAGATACTATGAGGATGTTATAAACGATGGGGATTATGATAAAAACTTTAAGTTCACGCTTACTTTCAAGGTCGATCTTGAGCATGAGTACGGTATAATCCTCTCGCAGAGTCCGGAGGAGGGGCAAAGCAGATCCGTTAGCGAAAAGAGCGAGAAGATAGAGGTGGAGCTTGTGATCAGCGCAGGTGAGGAACTTCCCGACGACCAGCGCAAGGAGCAGTTAATCCCTAATTTAGTAAATAAAAGCCGTGATGAGGCAATAAGCATCATTCAGGATGCCGGTTTCACATATTCTATAAGTGAAGCGCCTTCTTCGAGCATCACTAAGGGATATGTAATAAACACGGAGCCCTCCGCAGGGGAAAAAGCCCAGTCTGGCTCTTCGGTGAGCATAATAATAAGCAGCGGCCCGGAGGTCAAAATGACTACCGTCCCGCAGCTCATGGGGCTGTCTAAGGATGCAGCCGTCTCAAAAATCGAAGGCAGCAATCTAAGCGTCGGCTCTATTACAACGGTTGACAGCGAGCTTGAGGCGGGCACTGTCGTATGGCAGAGCCAAAGCGCGGGCGAGTCTGTCCAGGAGCATACGAAGATATATATTCAAATCTCCTCCGGACAGGGCGGCGAGGGATAAATGAACGGTACAATAATCAAAGCGCTCAGCGGTTTTTACTATGTCAGCGCCGAAAACTCCGTATACGAATGCAGGGCGAGAGGGAAATTCCGCCTTGACGGGACGTCGCCTCTGGTGGGGGACAGGGTCAGCTTTGCACTTAGCGGAAACGGAAAGGGATATATTGAAAAAGTCCATGACAGAAAGAACTTTTTCATCCGCCCGGCGGTCGCAAATATTGACGCCCTTGTGTTTATCGCGGCAAATACCAATCCCGTCACCGACCCGTTTTTGATAGACAGAGTCTCCGTCATAGCAGAGGAAGCCGGATGCGAGCTGATCGTCTGCATAAACAAGACGGATATAGATATGGCAAACGAGCTTTATGATATTTATACCTCGTCGGGCTTTGAAACTTACAGGGTCAGCGCCGCCAACGGCAGCGGCATTGAGCGGCTAAGGGACGCTCTGAGGGGCAAGATATGCGCTTTTACAGGCAATTCCGGTGTGGGAAAATCGAGCATTTTAAATGCCATTGTTCCGGAACTCCGGCTTGAAGTCGGCGAGGTCAGCGAGAAGCTCGGACGCGGCAGACATACCACGCGCCACGTTGAGCTGTTTTCCGTTGGAGAGGATACATTTATCGCGGATACCCCGGGTTTTGCCTCTTTTGAGATAGAAATGATGCAGACGATAGACAAACATGAGCTGCAATATGATTTCAGAGAGTTTGGAAGCTGTATCGGCCGGTGCCGGTTCTCCGACTGCGCGCATCTGAAAGAACCGGGCTGTGCGGTTATTGAAGCCGTAAACAGCGGGGCTATACCGCTTAGCCGGTATCAGTCGTATAAGAGACTGTATGATCTCAGCGCCCAGAACAAGTTCTGGGAAAATAAATAAAGAATACTCGGGCCGCCTCCCGCATAGTGTTTTACAAACGCTTGTGCGGGAGGCGGTTTTTTGCGTAAGGATCCATCTTCTCTGCTCGCAACCATAGCCATTGTGGGCGGCGTAATAATAATACTGGCGCTGATACTGCCGACTAATTTCTGGTGGTTTATTTTAGCGGCGGGGCTTATCTGCTTTGGAATCTGGCTTCACAGATGCAAGTAGTAATAATGCCCCGAGCGGCTGCATAGTTTGTACAAACAGTGAAAACAAGGAAGGCGGAGCCAATATGAAAATTGAACTTAAAAACAGAGAGAAAAGCGCATATAAAAAGCTGTGCTGCACTCAGTCAGCAAAAGAGCTAAAGGAGGATATAGTTGTACCGGACACTTTAGAGGATATCCTGCGGATACTTAGCTGCACTCATCAGTGCAGGATAAGGTCAAAAAACGTTGAGCAGGACTGCGTTTTAGTTGGCGGAGAGTTGGATGTAACGGTCCTCTATATCCCCGAGACCGGTGACGGCATACAGACTATCAGCACGGTTATACCGTTTGAGCTAAGGCTCGATGCTCCCGGCGCTGACAGCACAAGCGTATCTATAATAGATACTTCCGTATTAAACATTGACGTAAAGACGGTAAATCCCCGGAAGGTATCGGTAAGCGCGGATATCTGCATAACGCAAAGCTGCTATAAATATCTCGACATGGCGTGGGCGGAGGCCCCGGACACAACTACCGAGAAGCTGTTTATAAAGCCGGGCGAAGTGGATTATCAGGGAATAGTTCTTGCAACCGAGAAGATGCTGAGCCTTGAGGAAGATCTTCAGCTTCCCGATAACATACAAAACGGCGAATTCATATCCGCTTGCTCAAGCATCACTGTTGATAGCAGCGAGGTCATAGGCAGCAAGCTTATCGTAAAAGGCCGTGCGGAGATAGAAGCGCTGTATATCGTATCCTCGGTTCCCGAGATGGCAGCGTTCAGCATAGGTTTTTCACAGCTATTTGAGCTTCCGGAGGATGTAAAAGAACCAAACGTCCGCGCCGCATGCATGGTAACAGGTCAATACTTCGAGCCATTGGGTGAAAAGCTCGCTGCTGATATTCGCGGAGTTATACAGATCATATGCACCGAACAGCAGCACATAAGCTACATAGAGGATGCATATGCCTGCGGCATGGAGCTTGGCATAGATAAAATGGAGTTTCAATATTTGCAGAGCGCCTCGTGTACGAGGGGAAGCGAGAGCCTATCGCTGTCGTACAACACCGATTACGGCGCCAACAGGATACTTTTCTCGCGCGCGTCATGCTCTGCCGTTGATATTTCCGACAGCCAGATATCCGTTCCCGTGACGGCGGATATAGTATATGAGGACAGTGAAGGAGCGCTGCGCTCGTGCAGGGTGCGCGGTACTGCGGAGATACCATATCAGGCAGACGAGGGGAGCGAGCTTGAGTCTGCCCGCATAAAAAGCGTAAAGGCTTCGGCAAGAGCGGACGAAACTCTTATAAGTATTACGGTAAGTATCGAAGCCGAGTTCTCTACCGCCACCCACTCCAGCGTCAGCATGATAAACGATATTAATGCGGAAGCCTGCGAGCCGGGCAGCAGAGCCGGAGCCTCTGTTTATATGTGCAAAGCTTTGGATGGAGACCTGTGGAGCATTGCAAAAAAATACGGCTCGGACGTAAGGCTCATAAAAGAGATAAACAGCCTTGAGGATGATGAATGCGCCTGCGGCAGACTTCTTCTGATACCCATTGTCAGGTAGGTAAATGAGATGAACACATATGAAAAAGCTATCGAGCTGCTGCCGCAGCGGCTGCTAACGACACAATCCCGCATATTGGCGTCTGAGGCGGAGGAACTTCGCCTCAGAGCCGGCCGGCGGGCAACCGCGCTTGTAAAGGGTGTGGAGACGCCGATATCTGATGCCTTGGTCGGCAGCGATGATTTAAACTGCGTGGTAGAGCGGGCAACGAGCGCTTCGGTACATACGGCCCAAAGCAGCATCGCCAAAGGCTTCATAAACTGCTCTGGAGGTATCAGGATCGGACTTTGCGGGACAGGCGTTATAGATAGGGGAGAGGTCAGGGGAATGCGGGCTATAAGCTCGCTGGCGATAAGAATCCCCCATGAGATCAGAGGCTGCGGACAAGCGGTAATTGACAGGCTGGCGGCATCATCCGGCAATGTGCTTATCTTATCGCCGCCCGGATACGGCAAAACCACATTTCTGCGCGAGTGTATAAGGCAGATGTCCGACGCCGGGCAGAGAGTATCGGTTGCCGACGAGCGGGGGGAGTTAGCCGCCGTTTACAGAGGTATACCGCAGTTTGACCTTGGAAAAAGCAGCGATGTCATGTCCGACGTTCCAAAGGCTCAGGCGGTCATGATGCTGCTGAGGGCCATGAATCCGCAAGTCATCGCCATGGACGAGATAAGCTCGCCCGAGGATATCGGAGCTGCCGAAACGGCGTCCGGCTGTGGGGTTCGGATCATAGCGACTGCCCATGCCGCCGGTAGGTCTGAGCTGCAAGTGAGGCCGATATATAAAAAGCTGCTTGAGCATGGGATGTTTGGCAGCCTGATCGTTATAAAAAGCTGCTGCGGTGTTCGCAGCTATTCATACGAGGAGATATAGTGTGAAAATTCACAATGGAGATATGACATGAACTGGCTTGGAGCGGTTATCATAGTTGTGGCATGCTCGGTGATTGGAATAAATAAGGCTCGCGCACTTGAAAACACCGAACGATGCTATTTGGCGCTTATCTCGATGCTTGAGATAGCAAAAGGCGAGATATGCACGAGAAAGGCCCCAATGGACGAGGTGCTCAGAGTGCTGGAGCATGGCGCTGCAAAGCCGGTAATCCCGTTTGTGTCCGGCGTGGCGGAGCGGCTTGACGCTTTAGGGGAGCGCTCGTTCTCCGAGATATGGTTCGGCTGTGCGGACATGTATCTGCCGCAGCTTTCGCCCGCCGCGACTGCCGCCGTAAAGAGCCTCGGCAGCAGCCTTGGAAGGTACGATGCGGATATGCAGTGCGCGGCAATAGAGCGGTGCATGGCAATACTGTCGCAGGAGCAGCAGGAGCATAAAGCCGGACTGAGCGCCTGCAAAAGAATGTACATAGGCATAAGCAGCGGGACAGGCCTTATAATAGCCATCATGCTGATGTGATACGGAGGAAAAATGGAGATCGATCTTATATTTAAAATTGCGGCAGTGGGCATTTTGGTAGCGGTGCTGAATATCCTGCTTACCCGCTCCGGCAGAGACGAACAGGCGCTCATGACAACGATAGCCGCGCTTGTTGTCGTTTTAATTGTAGTAGTGCAGAAAATAAGCGAGCTGTTCGGGCTTATAAAGACCTTATTTCAACTGTAATGGACATCGTCATAAAAGGTGCGGCGGTCGGAATAATATCAGCCGTATGCGCCCTTCTTATTAAAAAAAGCAATCAGGAGATCGGCCTTGTAATTGCGATCGCGGCCTCGGCAGTTATATGCATCGCGGCGGCGGAGCTTTTTGGAAGCATCTCCGATCTGATACGCTATGCCATAAGCAAATCCGGCCTTAGCTCCGCTATATTTTTGCCGATAATCAAATGCGTGGGCATAGCCATAATTGTAAACATAAGCGCAAGCCTGTGCAAAGACGCCGGACAAGCGGGTATAGCGTCCGCAGTAGACGTTTTGGGCGCTGCTGCCGCCGTGTTTACGGCGCTGCCTCTGATAAAATCACTTATTGAAATAATTGGTGAACTCGTATGAAAAAGCTCCTGCTGATAATGATATTTGCGCTTCTGCTGACAGGTTCCTGCTACGCTGAGATGTATGATGAAGCTGAGCTTCGGGATGCGCTTCCCGAGTATGCCGAAGATTTGATTGAAAGCGGCGATGACGCCGAAGGCGGCCTTGAAGGGATCATAGATGAGCTTAAAAGCAGCGTGTCGGATAATCTCGGGTCTGCGCTTAAAAAGGCTGTGGCCATCATCGCAGTTACCGTGATCTGCTCAGTTCTGAATATATTTTCCGACGATACGCCGGACTATGTATCGCTTGGCGGCTGCGCGGCAATTGCTGTAATAAGCGTTTCGGAGGTTAATTCATTCATAAATTCGAGCGCCGATGTGCTAAACTCCATATCAGTTTTTTCCAAAGCATTGCTTCCTGCCATGTGCACAGCCGGTGCGGCATGCGGAACTATCGGCTCGGCAACCGCAAAATATGCGGCGTCGGTGCTTTTCATGGACGCGTTCGTGACGACGGCTCAATATATCATCATGCCGCTTATATACGCATATCTGGCCGTTCACATCGCGGCCGTCTCAATTAATAGCAAAAGCCTCATGAGTGTTTCAAAGCTGATAAAATGGCTTGGCACGTCGCTTATGACGCTTATAGCCCTTGCGTTCACAGCCTATATCAGCTTCAGTTCGGTCATTGCCTCGGGCGGCGATGCGGTCGCCTCGAAGTTTACGAAAACGGCCATATCAACAGCGCTTCCGGTCGTGGGCAGCATAATATCCGACGCGGCCTCGACGGTTGTCGCGGGAGCGGAGGCGCTGAGAAATACTTTAGGCGTGTTTGGCATGCTCGCCGTGCTGGCAATATGCATTGCGCCGTTTGCTGTAATGGCGATAAATTATCTTACATATAAGGTCGCGGCGGCACTTATACAGGTATTCAGAGCAGATAAGCTCTCGACTCTGACAGACGGCATAGCAGGCGCAATAGGGATGCTGCTCGGGCTTATAGGCTGCTGCGCTGTGATCCTGTTTATTTCTATCGGAATTTCAATAAAGGCGGTGGGCGGATAATGACGGAGGCACTTCAATCATGGCTCCATGCCGTTATATACACAGGGCTGATATGCGGCATAGCGCTCGTTATTGCTCCAGGCGGCAGAGTAAAAAAGGCGCTGACAATACTCTGCGGCGTGGCAATGTGCGTTGCGTTTATATCTCCGCTTAGCGGAATTGACTTTGAAAGCTACTCGGAAGCCATGGCGGGGTTTAAAATTGAGGCGGAATCCTTTGCGGCGGATGGAGAAAGCTACAGCAAAAATTTGAACCGCACTATCATAGAGGATGAGTGCGAAGCATATATATTGGACAAAGCCGAAAGTTTAGGAGCACAGCTTGACGAGATAGAGGTCCTGGCCGTTTGGAGCGATGAAGGATACTGGTATCCTGCGGAAGCGCAAATAAAGGGAAATTTTAGTCAGGCACAGAGGGAGAGAGTGAGCTCGTTTATCGAAGCGGAGCTTGGGATAAGCGCAGATAAACAGCAATGGAGCGAGTCAAATGAATAGTGAGAAGATAAAAAAGCAGATCGACAAATATAAATATCCTTTACTTGCGCTACTGCTGGGGCTTGTCATAATGCTCATACCGACGGGAAAAAGCAGCGCTGCGGAGCCGGATGCTGCGTCTGACGACAGCGAGACAAGGCTTGAAGCGGTGCTTGAGAAATGCGAGGGGGTAGGTGAGGCGAAGGTGCTGCTTTCTGAAAACGGAGCCGTAATTGTTTGCGACGGAGCTGAAAAGCCGGAGGTGAGACTTTCAATAATCAAGGCGGTCGAAGCTTTCACGGGCTTTTCAAGCGACAGGATACAAGTTTTGAAAACTGCGCTGAATATAGGAGGGTAAAATGAAAAATCTTAAAAGAAATGTCACTATTGCCGCAGTTCTGCTGCTCGTCTGCGCAGCGGTATATTTAAACTGGTCATATAACAATCAGTGGGGCAAAGCAGACTCGGCAATGGTAAAAGCCGAAGACGCGGCCATGGAAGCGGCAAACGAGGCGTATGAAGCCGCAAATACCTCCGGTTCATCGTCGGGCTACTTCGCCGAGGCAAGATTAAACAGGCAGGTATCACGCGACGAGGCTATGAAGCTGTTGGAGGATGCCGTGGCGTCTGAATCCGCCTCACAGGAGACCATCGACTCGGCAATGAATGCTATCTCCGCGATGGCAAATTATTCGATGAAGGAATCTCAGCTTGAAAATAAGCTGCTGGCAAAGGATTTTTCCGACTGCGTTGTTTACATGAGCGAGGATTCAATAACGGTCGCGGTTCCGGCTCCGGCAGAGGGGTTGAGCGAAGCGGCCGTGGCAAGAATAACCGAAGCTGTGACCAGCGAAACCGCTTATACTGCGGCTCAACTTCACGTTATCGGGGTATCGGCATAAAAAAGACGGGTTTTCCCGTCTTTTTTACTTTATTTTTAGCTGCAATTGTGGTAAAATACCATGACTGAATATGTGCGCATAATGCGCAGGAGTCAATGGAGGTTTACTATGAGCGATAATTATATTAGCTGCAAGGAAGAAAACGGCAGTATAAACATATCTGAAGACGTGATTTCTACCATGGTGCAGACCGCGATAACCGAGATCGACGGCGTCGCCGCAATTTCCAACACCGCAGGCGGCGAGCTTGCGGAGCTTATCGGACTGAAGACTATTTCCAAGGGCATCAAGGTTCAGATCGTGGACGACACAATAAAGGTTGACGCTATCATTCTCGTGCGTTACGGCTGCAATATTGTCAATGTCGCCCGCGAGGTTCAGAACTCCGTTACGGAGGTCGTCCAGGCTATAACCGGCATAGATAAGGCTGAAGTTAACGTGCATGTTTCCGGCGTTGCATTTGAAAAATAAGCTGAGGGGAATAGAGGATGAAGAGAACCACTGCGAGAGAAATAGCGGTACAGCTCGGCTTCTGTGCATCGGCAAGTGAAAAGCCGGTGTCTGAGATAATAGATGAGTTTTTCGACAAGGAATACTTTGCCACGTTGGCACAGGAGGACGAGCTTTTTTCCGAGTACCCGGAGAAAAAGCAGCGGGATTATATCGTCCGCCTTGCAGAGAATATGTCCGAATACCGCGTGCAGATAGATAAATATATCGAAAAGTACGCGCGGGGCTGGAAGATAGACCGAATATCGAAAACCGCCATGGCCGTACTGCGCTGCGCGATATGCGAGGTTTTGTATATGGACGATGTTCCGAACGGCGCGGCAATAAACGAGGCTGTTGAGCTTGCCAAGGGTTACGATGAGCCTGAAACGGTTTCGTTTATAAACGGCGTGCTTGGCGGATTTATGCGCGGAGAGTTCGGCGAGGACTCCGGCGCGGAGATAGAATAATGAATGAAAGAACTTTTAGCGTATCTGAGCTTAACAGTATAATAAAGACGCTTGTTGACAATGAGCCGCTTCTCGGAAACGTCTGTGTACGCGGTGAGCTTTCAAACTATAAGATATACCCATCCGGCCATCATTATTTCACATTAAAGGACGCTGAGAGCAGTCTAAGATGCGTCATGTTCAAAAGCAGTGCGTCAAAGCTCCGCTTTCGCCCCGAAAGCGGCATGGGCGTCACTGCTTTTGGCCGTATATCGGTATTCCTGCGCGACGGGGCGTATCAGCTTTATTGCACGGATCTTACTCCCGAGGGAACAGGCGACCTTCAGGTTGCCTATGAGCAGCTAAAGGCAAAGCTTGCCGCCGAGGGACTGTTTGATCCGCGCCATAAAAAGCCGCTTCCTGCTTTTCCGGATAAGATCGCGATCATAACGTCGTCCGCGGGCGCGGCAGTGCATGATATGATCCGAATACTCGGAAGGCGCTGGCCTATGACCAAGGTGATCCTGCTGCCGGTCAGAGTGCAGGGCGTTGAAGCACCGCCGGAGATAGTGGGCGCGATACGCTATGCCAACAAATACAAGGTCGCAGACCTTATAATAACAGGTCGCGGCGGCGGCTCTATCGAAGACCTGTGGGCGTTTAACGACGAGCGCGTTGCAAGGGCAATATATGAGTCCGAGCTTCCGGTCATCTCCGCTGTAGGCCATGAGCCGGATGTAACGATAGCGGACTATGTGGCCGACGTCAGAGCATCAACGCCGTCTAACGCGGCGGAGCTTGCCGTGCCCGATGCGTCTGAGCTGCGTGAGCTTCTTGAAAATTTTGATATCAGAAGAACTCAGGCTGTCCGCAAAAAGCTCAGCCGTCTGAGTACAAGGCTTGAGGATTTAAAAGGCCGAAGGGTGCTGCAAAATCCGATTAGCTATGTCGATTCAAAGCGCGCCGAGCTTGACTATGTGCGCGACAGGCTTATTGCCGCGGCTGACAGGATTAATGCCGCAAAACGGCATAAATTTGTGGCGCTTGCAGCTTCCATCGACGCTATGAGCCCGCTCAAGGTAATGAGCAGAGGGTATGCTATCGCGGCAGATCATAAGGGCGAGCTTATAAGAAGTATAAACGACGTTAAACCAAACGAAAAGCTGCGGCTTTTAGTCCGCGACGGCGTGATAAAGTGTGCAGTAGAAGAAAGTGAGGCAGTAAAATATGAATGATAAGAAGCTCAGCTTTGAGCAGTCGATAAGCAGACTCGAGGAGATAGTCAAAACGCTCGAGCGGGGAGACGCGCCGCTTAGCGATTCACTGAAGCTGTTCGAGGAGGGGACGAGCCTTATCACAAACTGCGATACCCTGCTCAACGAAGCCGAGCAGGCAGTAGTAAAGCTTAAAAAGGGAGCGGACGGCGAGCCTATCGAGCTTCCATTTGAGGATGCCAAGCTATGAATATTGCAGAATATAAAGAGCAGATAGACTCAGCACTTTCCGAGTATTTTACTCCGGCCGGGCTCCCTTATGACGGCCTGCTCGAGTCAATGAGATATAGCCTTACCGCCGGAGGCAAGCGTATAAGGCCGATACTGGTTCTGGAATTTTGCCGCATTACCGGCGGAGACGTAAATAAGGCTATGCCCGTTGCCTGTGCGATTGAAATGCTGCATACATACAGCCTGATTCACGATGATCTGCCCTGCATGGATGATGACGACCTGCGCCGCGGAAAGCCGACAAATCATGTGGTTTACGGCGAATGCACGGCTGTTCTTGCCGGCGATGCCCTTCAGGCAGAGGCGTTCGGGACAATTTTGCGCAGCGAGCTTCCCGCAGAGGCAAGGGCAAACTGCGCCGAAATATTGGCCGATGCCGTCGGAAGCGACGGTATGTGCGCGGGGCAGTTTCTCGATATGCTCGGCGAGGAGAAAAGTCTCACCGAAGATGAGCTTAACGAGATAAACGGCAGGAAGACCGGGGCGCTTCTTATCGCCGCATGCAAAATGGGCGTTGCAGCCGCCGGAGGCAGCGACGAGCAGCTTGAAGCGGCCACGCTTTTCGGAGCCTGCATCGGTTCGGCATTTCAGATACGGGACGACGTTCTTGATGTTATAAGCACAAATGAGCAGCTCGGCAAGCCCGTCGGCTCTGACGCATCGTCGCATAAGAACACATATATGGCGCTTTACGGTCAGGAGCGCTGCATGAGCATGATATACAGGCTGACAGAGCACGCAAAGGAAGCGCTCAGCGGCGTATTTACCGATACCGCCTTCTTGCGAGAGCTTGCCGATTCAATGGTTACTCGGAATAGCTGAGCAAATTTAATACAAAACCGCGGGAAGCATCTATTGTAAAATTCACCGCGGTTTGTTATTATTAAATAAATATACTTGAATATTTAGTTATATAAGAGGTTTTGTTTTGAATATTCTGAATAAAGTCAATTCCTCAAATGATATAAAAACGCTCAGCGCGGAACAATTGCCCGTGCTTTGCGAAGAACTGAGAGAATTCATAATACAGAACGTGGCAAAAACGGGAGGGCATCTTGCCTCAAACCTCGGCACAATAGAGCTGACCGTTGCACTTCACAGAGTTTACGACAGTTCTGTCGACCGTATCGTATTTGACGTCGGCCACCAAAGCTATGCCCATAAGATCATAACCGGCAGAAGAGATGAATTTTCTACCCTGCGCAGCTACGGCGGTATTTCCGGTTTCCCGAAACCGTATGAGTCGAACGACGATGCTTTCATTGCAGGGCATGCCTCCACCTCGGTTGCCGTAGCGCTTGGAATGGCAAGAGCGAGAACGCTTAAAAATGAAAACTACAATGTCGTAGCTGTGATAGGCGATGGCGCCCTTACAGGTGGGCTTGCCTATGAGGGCTTGGCCAATGTGGGCGGAAGCAGCGAGCCTATGGTCATAATCCTGAACGATAACGGCATGTCAATAAATGGCAATGTTGGCGGTATGGCAAAACTGCTGTCCAGGGAGCGCATAAAGCCGGGTTATATTAATTTTAAACGCTGGTACAGAAACGCGTTTGAAAATGTTCCGTCGCTATATAATGCCAATCATAAGCTTAAGGAGGCTCTTAAAAAGACAATACTCCCATCAAATATTTTTGACGCCATGGGCATTTACTATCTCGGACCCGTTGACGGCCACGATGTAGAACAGCTTGAGACGGTCATACGCTGGGCAAAGGAGATGTCGGCTCCCGTGCTTGTGCATGTCATAAGCAAGAAGGGTAAGGGTTGCCGCTTTGCCGAGGAGCATCCCGATAAGTACCACGGCGTGAGCTCATTCGATCCCGTCACGGGCGCTATGCCGGATAGTCAGTGCTGCTTTTCCTCTGTTTTCGGAGACAAGCTCATTGAACTTGCAAAGGATAACGGCGATATTGTCGCGATAACTGCCGCAATGTCATCCGGCACAGGGCTCGATAAATTTGAAGTTAAATACCCTGAGCGCTTCTTCGATGTCGGCATTGCCGAGCAGGAGGCCGTTTCAATGGCTGCGGGCATGGCAAAGCAGGGGCTAGTACCCGTGATCGCCATCTACTCCAGCTTTTTGCAGAGAGCTTACGATATGCTTATCCATGACATATCACTGCAACGCCTTCATGTTGTATTCTGCGTAGATCGTGCAGGACTCGTCGGAAACGACGGGGAAACGCACCACGGCTTGTTCGATCTGAGCTATTTAAGCTCTGTACCGTATATGCAGATCCTCTGTCCGGCTAGCTTCGCGGAGCTTGAGCAAATGCTTGATATGGCCATTAACGAGCTTGACGGGCCTGTTGCGATAAGATATCCTCGCGGCGGCGAGGGGGCTTACAAGGGTTGCGATATATCCCCAAGCATTAAGCTCCTTGACGGAGATAATATTACGCTGGCCGCTTACGGCACTACGATAAATACTATGCTCGAACTGGCTGATAAGCTTAAAGCACACGGAATAAGCGCTGACGTTATAAAGCTTTCGAGCCTGCATCTGCATCCATATGATGATGTTTTAGCCTCCCTTAAAAAGACCGGTGTTTTCCTTATGGCAGAGGAGGTCTGCCGAAGCGGATGTGTTGCTGACAGCATCATGGCCGCTGCGGAGCAAAGCTGCATTCCTGTCAAAGCTTCCTGCTGTGTGAATCTCGGCAGCGGCGTCGTTACTCACGGCTCTCCCCAAGAGCTGAGGCGTCACTGCGGCCTGGATGCGGACAGCCTTTTTGAAGCTGCATGCAGAATGCTTGGAGGGATAGATGTACAAGGTGAAGAAAATAAGATTAGACCAGCTCGTTTTTGACCTCGGTCTCACTGAGAGCCGCGAAAAGGCAAAAACAACTATAATGAGCGGACTTGTGTTTGTTGACGGTCAGCGGGCGGACAAGCCCGGCATGCAGGTCGCACCGGACGCGAGCGTTGAAGTGAAAGGCTCTGCCTTGCCGTATGTAAGCCGAGGCGGCTTTAAACTTGAAAAAGCTTTGAAAGTCTTTCCGATAAATCCCGCCGGCAAGATATGCATGGACTGCGGTGCCTCTACCGGCGGATTTACTGATGTACTGCTGAAAAACGGTGCGGCAAGGGTATACTCCATTGACGTCGGATATGGCCAGCTCGCATGGAGCCTAAGGCAGGATGAGCGCGTTGTTAACATGGAGCGCACAAATATAAGATATATAAGCTCAGAACAGGTGCCCGAGCCAATTGACATTGCCGTCATGGATCTGTCATTTATCTCGATAAAGCTTGTGCTTCCAGCCGTATGCGCGCTTTTAAAAGAAGGCGCGGACATTATGTGCCTTATAAAGCCGCAGTTTGAGGCCGGAAGAGAAGATGTCGGCAAAAAAGGCGTCGTCCGCGATAAGGCGGTGCACCTCTCGGTTATAGAAAGCGTCCTTCAGTTTGCTGCGAGTGCAAGGCTTACTGTCATGGGACTTGATTATTCTCCCATTAAAGGCCCGGAGGGCAACAGGGAATATCTGTGCTATATGAAAAAAGGCAGCTTTGATGCACCGAAGATCGATGCAGAAGCTGTAGTTGAGGCATCTCATGAATGTCTGTGAGGTTAAAATATGTCAAAGCTGATCGTGCTGTGTCCCAACCCGTACAGGGATTGCGGACTTGAGCTTACAAAAAAAGCCCGTGATATTTTGTCCGATAACGGATACGATGTTGCAGTATGTCCTGTTTTCGGTTCGGATGACAGCAGTGCTATACCGAAAGATATTGAAATAACGCCATGGACTGAAGTAACAGGCAAAGCCTTCATGTTTATGGTCATCGGCGGTGACGGTACGATACTCCACACCGCACGTTATCTCAACCACAGCGATACGCCCATGCTCGGTATAAACCTCGGAACTAAGGGCTTTATGGCGTCGCTTGAGCCTGAATATCTCGATATGATCCTTGAGGCCGCAGCGGGCAATTATCTTGAGAGCCGCAGAATGATGATCGATGTCAAGCTTATGCGTGGGGGAAAGGTAGTCTATTCCGACTGCGGGCTTAATGACGTTGTCATTCATGGCATGGGCGACTGCATAAAAATCACCGCCTGCTGCGATGGCGACCGCATCATGAGCTTTTCCGGCGACGGTATCGTTGTCGCAACGCCGACAGGCTCTACCGGCTATTCCATGTCCGCCGGCGGGCCTATTGTTGAACCGGAGGCGAGGAACATCATTATTTCACCGATCTGTGCGCATGTTATGGGAGCTAAGAGCTTTGTGCTGGCACCGCAGCATACGGTAACTGTCGGAGCAGAAAAGATCCACGACAGGAGAGCATATGTTTCCGTTGACGGCTCGGATGGAATTGACCTTGCCAACAATGATATCGTTGTTATCAAACAATCAGATAAGACTGCAAATTTGATACATTTAGGGCAGAAAAGCTTCTATGATCTTACTTTTGAGAAGCTTCTGTACAAGACCAGATAAACAGGAGGTCTGAAATTGAAAACATCAAGACAGAGCGCTATACTGCAAATTATCACTGAGCAGGAAATTGAAACCCAGGGACAGCTTATCAAGGCGCTTGCCGAGCGAGGAGTCAGCAGTACACAGGCGACCCTTTCCCGGGATATAAAGGAGCTTCAGCTTGTTAAGGAGCTTGGCAACAACGGCAAATATCACTATGTCGTAAACGGTAAGTCGAAAAATTCCGACCATGACAGCAGACTTCGCAAAATATTCAGAGAAAGCGTAACATCGTATAACGTCGCGCAGAATATTATCGTTATAAAAACTCTGCCGGGTCTTGCACCTGCCGCCTGCTCGACGCTCGATTCCATGCATATTGAGACGCTTGCGGGCACATTGGCCGGCGACGATACAGCGTTTCTTGCAATGAAAGACAACAAGGCCGCAGAGGACTTCTGCAACGAGATAGAAGAAATGTTCCGATAAAGAGGGGCGGATATGCTTACAGAACTGCATATTGAGAATATTGCCGTAATTGAAAAAGCAGATATGGAATTTCGCCCCGGTCTTACCGTTCTCACGGGCGAAACTGGCGCGGGCAAATCTATCATTATTGACGCGCTCAGCGCCGTGTTAGGCTCCAGAACCAGCCGTGATATCGTTCGCAGCGGCACGGAAAAGGGCACAGTATCGGCTGTGTTTGAATCGGACTGTGCCGAAGAGTGGTTCAAGAAGAATGAAATTGAGCTTGAGGATGAGATAATTATTCAGCGCAGGATAAGCGCTGACGGGAAAAGCAGTTGCCGCGTATGCGGAAACCCGGTGTCCGTAGCGCAGCTTCGTGAGCTGGGCACGCTTCTCCTTGACATACACGGACAGAACGACGGCAGATTGCTTATGGATGAGAGCCGCCACAGAGAGTATCTTGACAGCTTCGGAGAGCTTTCGGAGCCGCTTTGCGCGTATAAGTCGGCATACAGTGCGTATGTCTCCTGCAAGCGTGAGATCGAGCGCCTGAGCATGGACGAGATTGAGAAAGCCCGCATGGCTGACAGCCTTAAATATCAGATAGAAGAGCTTAAAAATGCGAATCTGAAGATAGGAGAGGAAGACGAGCTTTCGGCAAAGCGAGATATTCTCCGCAACTACGAAAAGCTCACGGAGGCGATAGACGGCGCATATAATGCCCTTTACGGAGCAGACAGCAGCGCTGCGGCATTGACGGATGAAGCCGCAATGCTGATGAATAAGGCTGCGTTTATTACCGACGAACTGCGCGAGACGGCAGGCATCATTGAAAATGCGTCAGCACTTATATATGACGCTTCGGAGCGTATACGCGATTTCAGGGACAGCCTTGAGTTTTCGCCCGAGGAATACGACAATATTGAGTCGCGTCTTGCTCTGCTCAAAAAGCTGCGCAGGAAATACAACGCCGATGAAGAAGGCATGCTGGCGCATCTTGACGGGTGCAGAAAAAAGCTTTCAGAGCTTGAATATGCCGACGATATGCTCGAAAAGCTTGAAAAGCAGCTTGAAAAGCACACCGAGAATTGCAGAAGGGCGGCAGCGGAGCTGACAAAGTGCAGAAAAGCGGCCGCAAAAGAGCTTGAAGCGCGCATAACATCAGAGCTTAGAGACCTCAGTATGCCATCGGCTCGGTTTGCCGTTGCAATTGAGCCTATAGAGAGCAAAGCCGGCTTCGGCGCCAACGGAGCGGATGAGGTGCGTTTTCTGATTTCCGCAAATGCCGGTATGGAGCTTGGCAGAATATCAAAAATCGCTTCCGGCGGTGAGCTCAGCCGAATAATGCTTGCAATGAAAACGGTGTTTTCAAAAAGCGACCCCATTGATACTATGGTTTTCGATGAGATAGACACCGGCGTTTCAGGCATTGCCGCCCAGCGGGTGGGAGAAAAAATGTCCGACCTGTCCTGCGGCAAGCAGGTTCTGTGCATAACGCATCTGCCTCAGATAGCCGCCATTGCCGATAGCCATGCCCTTATAAGCAAAAGCGAGCGCGGCGGAAGAACCTATACCGAGGTCACTGAGCTTGACCGGCAGGGCAGGCGAAAGGAGCTTGCACGGCTCTACGGCGGAGATGTTGTTACCGATACAACGCTTGCAGGCGCGGAAGAACAGCTTGCCGCCGCGGATAAATATAAGTTGACAAGGCAGGCTTAGTTTAGTATAATTTTCTGAGCAAACGCGATGAAGAGCAAGAGTAGAGCGCATTCCGGCTGCACAGAGAGCCCCTGTATGCTGAAAAGGGGAGAGCGGGGACGTTTGAATACGGCTCGGAGCGGCACACCGAATCAAGTAGGCTGTGACGGGTTTCGCCCGATATAGCGTGGAGTCAAGAACTCACCGAGGCCGGGCTTGCGAGAGCTTGGCGCATAGAGGTGGTACCGCGTAATTACGCCCTCTGTCCGAAAGACAGGGGGTTTTTACTTACAGGAGGAATTATGGATATTAGAGAAAGAGCATTGGATTGGCACAAAAAAGGCTATAATTGTGCGCAGTCAGTTGCCGTGGCATGTGCGGAGCTGGCAGGTTTGGACGAAAATACTGCGCTCGCGGTATCCGGCGGCTTTGGAGGCGGCGTCAGAAGCGGAGAGATATGCGGTGCAATTTCAGGAGCTGTCATGGCAGTCGGTGCGGCTTATCCGTTTACCGACAGCAATGATGAGGCTGCAAAAGATAAAATAGCGCTGTTTGCCAAAGAGTGCGTTGCTGTTGCCAAAGAGAAATATGGTGGAGTAAGATGCTCGGAGCTTAAAGGTAACATAGACTGCAATGAAATAATCTGTTATATGGCTGAGTATGCCGAAAAACTGATTAAAGATAAAACTTAAATTAGGAGAGAAAAATGAAGATTTACGAGGAGCTTGTTGCCAGAGGACTTATTGCCCAGGTAACGAATGAAGAAGAAATCAAGGAAATGATAAACAACGGCAAAGCCACATTCTATATTGGCTTTGACTGCACCGCAGATTCTCTGCATGTCGGTCATTTCATGGCACTGTGCCTTATGAAGCGGCTTCAGATGGCTGGAAATAAGCCTATTGCCCTTATCGGCGACGGCACAACGCTGATAGGCGACCCGTCAGGTAGAACCGATATGCGTCAGATGCTTACCGAAGAGGCAATACAGCACAATGCAGAGTGCTTCAAGAAGCAGATGGAGAAGTTCATTGACTTTTCCGAGGGCAAGGCGCTTATGCTGAGAAACTCCGAGTGGCTCAAGCCGCTAAATTACATTGAGCTGCTGCGCGATGTCGGCGCCTGCTTCTCTGTTAATAATATGCTGCGCGCCGAGTGCTATAAGCAGCGCATGGAAAAGGGACTCAGTTTCCTCGAATTCAACTACATGATAATGCAGAGCTATGACTTCTACTACATGTTCCAGCATTATGGCTGCAATATGCAGTTTGGCGGCAACGACCAGTGGAGCAATATGCTCGGTGGTACAGAGCTTATCCGCCGCAAGCTCGGCAAGGACGCTCACGCCATGACCATCACACTGCTTCTCAACTCAGAGGGCAAAAAGATGGGTAAAACCGCATCCGGTGCTGTTTGGCTCGATCCGAACAAGACAACCCCCTATGATTTTTACCAGTATTGGCGCAACGTTGACGACGCTGACGTTATTAAGTGCCTGCGTATGCTCACCTTCCTGCCTCTTGAGCAGATAGATGAGATGGCCGAGTGGGAAGGTTCTCAGCTCAACAAGGCAAAGGAGATCCTTGCATACGAACTCACTGCGCTTGTACACGGCGAGGAGGAGGCAAAGAAGGCCGAAGCTTCCGCAAAGTCACTGTTCGGCGGTGCAGGCGGCGGCGATATGCCCACAACAGAGATCACCGAGGCTGAGCTTACCGACGGCAGCGTGGATATCCTGACTGCGCTCGTGATGACCGGCCTGTGCGCATCCAAATCCGAGGCTCGCAGAAACGTCCAGCAGGGCGGTGTGTCGGCAAACGACGAAAAGGTCACTGATATTTCCAAGAGCTTTACTGCCGACGAGCTAAAGAACGGCATCATTATAAGGCGTGGAAAGAAAAATTATAACAAAATAGTATTAAAATAAGTGGTGATTTAAGATGTCAATTGAAAAAGGAAGAGCATATTTCAGACAGTTCGGTATGGAGGACAGGGTGCAGGAGTTCACTGTGTCCAGCGCAACGGTAGAGCTT
This sequence comes from Clostridiales bacterium, assembly GCA_004557075.1. Classification (GTDB taxonomy): domain Bacteria; phylum Bacillota; class Clostridia; order Oscillospirales; family Oscillospiraceae; genus F23-B02. The sequence continues at coordinate 139,742 of SFEX01000001.1, read as the reverse complement.
GCGGCGCTGGCTCTCGGCGTTGAGGGAGCAAGGATCGCAAAAACTCTCTCATTCAAGAAGGACGATAGCTGCATTCTCATTCTTGCGGCGGGCGATGCAAGGATAGACAATCGCAAATTCAAGGATAAATTCCATATGAAAGCGAAAATGCTCACGCCGGACGAGGTGTTTGAGCTTGTCGGACACCCGGTCGGGGGAGTGTGCCCCTTCGGTATAAATGAGGGCGTTGATGTATATCTTGACGAGAGCCTTAAAAGATTTACTACTGTTTTCCCGGCAGTCGGAAGCGCAAACAGCGCTATCGAGCTTAATCTTGACGAGCTGTTCAAGTATTCAAACGCACTTGAATGGATCGATGTATGCAAGCTCCCTGAGCCTCAAGAGTAAAATGTGATAGTAGAAAGCAGGAAAGATAAAACTTTCCTGCTTTTTGCACAATAAAACATAATTTTTTTGGTTACTCTTGCTAATCAAAATGTTGTGTAGTATAATGTTAAACGTTGGGGAATACCCGCAAGAGCATTCCCCGTATATAAAAGCAGCGGCGCGCACCTGACCGCTGAATCATTTTATGCGGCAAGTTGAGCAGAGGTTATTGCAATGATAAAGATAGCTCCATCCATCCTTTCAGCGGATTTCACAAAGCTGGGCAAGGAAATTGAAGAAATCAGAGATGGCGGCGCTGATTATATACATTTTGATGTGATGGACGGAGTGTTTGTGCCCAATATTTCTATCGGTATCCCCGTGCTTAGCTCGGTTCGTAAGTTTACGGACATGTTTCTTGACGTGCATCTTATGATAGATAAGCCCGTGCGCTATGCAGAAGCATTCTGCAAGGCAGGTGCAGACCTTGTTATGTTTCATGTTGAAGCCGACTCATATCAGAATATATCCGAGGCAATAGATATTGTGAAAGCAAACGGAAAGAAGGTCGGACTTTCCGTAAAACCGAAAACGCCTGCCGAGGTTCTTTATCCGTTCATAGACCGCCTTGACATGGCTCTTGTCATGACTGTCGAGCCCGGTTTCGGGGGTCAGAAATTTATGCACGATCAGCTTCCCAAGATTATCGAGCTGCGTCGTGAGATAGACAGAAGAGGCATCGAATGCGAACTTGAGGTAGATGGTGGAGTAGACCCCGTCACCGCGAAGCTCGTTAAGGATGCCGGGGCTAATGTGCTTGTTGCCGGCAGCGCTGTTTTCAAAAGCCCCGATCGCGCCGCACAGATAGCCGCGATAAGAAACGCCTGATTTGGAGAAAATAATATGCCGTTTTTTCCTGCTTCCCTTGAAAATCTCATAGATAAATTCGCGTCTCTGCCCGGCATCGGAAAGAAAAGTGCCCAGAGGCTTGCTTTCCATGTCCTTTCTCTGCCTGAGGGCGAGGCTGAGAGCTTTGCAAACGCAATTTTAGCGGCGCGAAGCAGCGTTAGCTGCTGTAAGGTGTGCCAGAACCTTACCGAGGGAGAGGTATGCTCTATCTGCGGCAGCAACAAGCGCGACAAGAGCACAGTCTGCGTCGTCTCTGAACCTCGGGACGTTTTATCTATCGAGCGCAGCCATGAATATAATGGGGTATACCATGTTCTCCACGGCGTTCTTTCTCCCATCAGCCACGTTGGACCGGACGATATTAAAATCAGCGAGCTTTTAAAGCGCGTGGCTTCGGACGATAGCGAGATAAGCGAGATCATCATGGCCACGAACCCCGATACCGAGGGTGAGGCTACGGCTATGTATATTTCGCGGCTGTTAAAGCCGTTCGGCATAAAAGTTACCAGACTTGCCTACGGCATTCCCGTAGGCTCAAATCTTGAGTTTACGGACGATGCAACGCTGCTTCGTGCCCTTGAGGGCAGAATTGAAATGTAGCTAACGGGATATAATCCCTTTATAGACACATATTACATACCGAATATCAGGGGGGATAGCTTCGCTGTATTCTGTGAAACAGGGCAGATACATCGAGGCCCCCTTTACTTGTCATTTTCGGAAATAAATACTTATCAGGAGGTAATATATGACACCAAAAATCAAAATCATTCCCCTTGGCGGACTTGGTGAGATAGGAAAGAATATGACCGCGATAGAATGCGGCACTGATATAATTGTTGTTGACTGCGGCTTGGGATTTCCCGATGAACAGATGTACGGTATCGACATTGTTATACCCGATATATCATATCTCAAAGCCAATGCAGACCGCGTCAAGGGCATTATATTTACCCACGGACATGAGGATCATATAGGCGCTGTTCCCTATGTCATGAGCGAGCTTGACGTGCCTATCTATGCGACGCCGCTTACAGCCGCCATAATAGAGCTGAAGCTTGAGGAGCACGACCTGCTTTATAATACGCAGATCTTTACAAAAAAGGCGGGCGATGTATTCCGCCTCGGCTGTTTCAGCATAGAGTTTATAAATGTAAACCACAGTATTGCTGACGCGGTCGCGCTTGCTATAAAAACGCCCTTGGGCACTATCGTACACACAGGCGACTTTAAAATTGACGTTACTCCTATCCAGGGCAATATGATAGACCTGCCACGTCTTGGCCAGCTCGGTAACGAAGGCGTTTTAGCGCTGCTCAGCGATTCGACCAATGTTGAAAAGCCGGGGCATTCGGCATCGGAGCGCAAGGTGGGCGAGACCTTTGATATGCTGTTTAAAAATTGCAGTCAGAGAATAATAATCACGACCTTTGCCTCTAATGTCCACAGGCTCCAGCAGATCATAGATGTTGCGGCAAAGTATAAGCGCAAGGTCGGCATAACCGGACGCAGCATGGAGAATATTCTCCGCGTCGCAACTGTTCTCGGATATCTTAATGTTCCGGAAAATGTTCTGGTCGATATAAATCATATCAACAAGCTGCCTAAGGATAAGGTCGTTATCATATCGACCGGCAGCCAGGGAGAGACGATGTCTGCGCTTTACAGAATGGCGTTCTCCGAGCATCGTCAGATAAACATTCAGCCGGGTGACAGAGTGATTATCTCGGCTTCGGCTATCCCGGGCAATGAAAATATGATAAGCAAGGTAATCGATGAGCTGTTCCATAAGGGAGCGGAGGTCATTTATGACCGCAATACCGAGCTTCATGTATCCGGCCATGCATCGCAGGAGGAGCAGAAAATGATGCTGGCTCTGGTAAAGCCCAAATACTTTATACCTGTTCACGGTGAGTACCGTATGCTGGTAAAGCATGCAGAGCTTGGAAAGCTCATGGGCATAGACCCAAAGAATATCGTCATTGCCGAAAACGGCAAAGTTATTGAGCTGACAAAAAAGAGCATAAAAATAAACGGAAGCGTTCAGTCCGGCGCCATCATGGTCGATGGTATGGGTGTCGGGGATGTGGGCAGTGTTGTCATGCGCGACAGGCACAGACTTGCAGAGGACGGCATGGTCGTTATTGTTGTAACTCTGTCCTCATGGGATAACGCGATGCTGGCTGAACCCGAAATACTGACGCGCGGCTTTGTATATGTCAAGGAAGCCGAAGCCATGATCGACGAGCTTAAACGGGTCACGATAGAGAGCGTTGAGGCTTGCGAAAGCAGCGGAGTCAAGGACTGGTCCGCAATAAAGAGCAGAATAAAGAGCAATGTGTCCGGATATCTTTATAAGACGACAAAGCGCAGTCCCATGATACTTCCGCTGATATCCGAAGTATGAGTATTCCGCTTTTTGATTGCCACTGCGATACAGCCGCAAGGGCGCTGCTTACAGGTCAGGGATTAAGGGCAAATTCTCTGCATTTGGATCTGAACAGGCTCAGAAGCTATTCCCCGGCCGCACAGGTGTTTGCCGTGTGTACAGCGACTCTTGATGAGCCGCGGGCAAAAGCCGCGAAGATCATACGTTATTTTCACGAACAGATAAAAATGAATTCAGACATAGTTAAGCTATGTCTGAATTCGCATGATCTTCATTCGGCAATTGCCGAGGGTAAAATAGCCGCTATCCTGTCAGTCGAGGGAGCCGAGCAGCTTGGCGATATAGCCGAAGCTTATGAATTGGGCGTAAGGGTAGTACATATAACGTGGAATTTTGATAATAAGCTGTGCGGAGCCGTTATGGGAAGCGGCGCCGGTCTCAGCGAAGCGGGAAGAGAATTTGTTAGAAAGGCGCAGGAGCTTGGTATACTCCTTGACATGTCACATATATCAGAGCGAGGATTTTGGGATGTGCTTGAGATAAGCGGGAAGCCCGTTATTGCCGGACATTCAAATTCGTTAGCCTTGTGCCCGTTTCCAAGGAACCTGAGCGATAAGCAGTTTGAAGCATTGATAGCTCAGGGCGGGGGAGCCGGAATCAATCTCTGCCCCGATTTTCTCGGACTTGGCCGTGATATTGACGCGATATTTGCCCATATTGAGCATTTTATGGCCTTGGGCGGGGAAAAAGCGGTGTTTTTAGGCTGCGACCTTGACGGAATTGATGAGCTGCCAAAGGGCATAGGCGGCGTCGAGGACCTTGAGAAAATATATGAAACGCTCCTTAAACACAACTATCCCGAAAATCTTGTCAGGGATATATTTATGAATAACATCATGAACATAATGGAGAAAGTGCTGTGAATATTCAAATTTTCGGAAAAAGCAAGTGCTTTGACACAAAGAAAGCTGAACGGTATTTCAAAGAGCGGCGAATAAAATATCAGTTTGTTGATGTACTCAAGTTCGGCATGAGCAGGGGAGAGCTTAATTCCGTAAAAAACGCTGTCGGCCTTGAAGAAATGATAAATAAAGACGACGTTGATTACCCGCTCGTACAGTATTTGGCATCGAATGAAGCGAAGCTTGATAAGCTGTTCGAGTGCCCGTGGCTGATCAAAACACCGATCGTCCGCAACGGAAAGCAGGCAACTGTAGGCTATCAGCCTGATGTATGGTCAAAATGGGAATAAGCATAAGGCGAGTTCGTATGCTCGTCTTATGCTAAAAAAATACCGGCTAACAGCCGGTATTTTCTTGTCATGAGTGAGTCTGTAAGCCGGGTTCTGTCTTAAACGACCATCTATCTAATCCTGACGTTGCCGTCAGGCTCAAGCCACCTCCTGAGGACGACCGGGCAGATCTTAATGTCCTCCCACGGTGTTGCTCCGGATAGAGTTTACAGCACCAACATGTCTCCATGCGATGAGTGAGCTCTTACCTCACTTTTCCACCCTTACCGATTGCTCGGCGGTATATTTCTGTTGCACTTGTCCGAGGGTCACCCCTGGCGGGCGTTACCCGTTATCCTTGCCCTATGGAGCCCGGACTTTCCTCACGCACTTCCTTTCGGAATGTACCCGCGGTCGTTCGGCTCACTCAACAAAGTATTTTACATATCACTGCGCTTTAAGTCAATAGAAAATTCTTGTTTTTGCACCGCTTTGGTTTTATAATAATATGGATTCGTTTGGAGGTCTAAGCTATGAGTTTATCAGAATATATCGACAGTATCAAAGATAAGCGCATCGGAGTTATAGGAATAGGTGTCAGCAATACCCCGCTTATTGAAAAACTGCTTGAGCACGGCTGCAATGTCACCGCGTGCGATAAGAGGGATGCAGAGGGCCTCGGCGCTGAATACGAGCGTCTCTGCGCATTAGGCGCTAAGTTCAGCCTTGGTGACGCTTACCTTGACAATTTGGATTTTGATATAATTTTCAGGACACCGGGGCTCATGCCCTTTGACGAGCACCTTACGGCAGCAGCAGAGCGCGGAGCCGGGATCACCTCGGAAATGGAGGTTTTCTTCAGACTTTGCCCATGCAGAATAATCGCTGTCACGGGAAGCGACGGAAAAACCACGACGACGACCATTATTTCCGAGCTTATGAAGGCGCAGGGCTTTACCGTTCATTTGGGCGGAAACATAGGAAGACCCCTGCTGTGCGACGTGGATAAAATGAGCGCGGACGATTTTGCGGTCCTTGAGCTCAGCTCATTCCAGCTCCACAGCATGAAGTGCAGACCCAATGTGGCGGTTATAACAAATATTTCCCCGAACCACCTTGACCATCACAAGGATTATCAGGACTATATTGACGCAAAGAGCGCAATATTCACCTCTCAGCTTCCGGCGGATAGACTGATACTCAATCACGAGAATAAGTATTCGGACTATTACGCAAAAAAGGCCGCTTCATCTATTAGCTATTTCAGCAGAAAAGCAAGGCTCGATAACGGAGTTTATTGCGAAAACGGCATAATATACAGAGCAAAAGACGGCGTCTTAGAAGCTATAATGCATGCTGACGACATTAAGCTTCCCGGGCTTCATAATCTCGAAAACTATATGGCTGCCTTTGCTGCAACAGACGGCCTTGTGGATGATGACGTTTGCGTAAAAGTCGCAAAAAGCTTTAATGGCGTTGAGCACCGCCTCGAGCGCGTGAGAGAGCTGAACGGCGTTGTATATATTAACGATTCCATCGGCACCAGCCCCAGCCGTACCGCCGCAGGGCTTCATGCGCTTAAAGTAAAGCCCATTCTGATCGCCGGCGGTTATGATAAGAATATTCCCTTCGACGGCTTGGGCGATGAGATCTGCATGAACGTAAAAAGGCTGTATCTTACAGGGGCGACAGCGGATAAAATAGCTCAGGCGGTAAAAAGATCCGAGTATTATACCGATGATTTCCCGATGGAGATAATAGATGACTTTGATTCGGCGGTGCGTGCTGCGTCCGTAGCTGCCGAGCCGGGCGATATAGTGCTGCTGTCTCCCGCATGCGCGGCATTTGATAAGTTTAAAAACTTTGCCGAGCGCGGCAGGCATTTCAAAAAGATAATTATGGAGTTGTGATATGAAAATTTCAGATATAAAGCCGGAGGTATTCAAGCTCGCGGAGGATGCCGAGGCTGAGATAAAAGAGCAATTTGAAAAAATAGACCGTGTTGCCGAAATAAACACCTTTAAGGTTATGTCGGCTTTTCAGGACAATAAGGTATCCGACGCCTGCTTTGCGGGCACGAGCGGATACGGCTATGACGATTTAGGCAGGGAAGTACTGGATAAGGTGTACGCGCAGGTCTTTAAAACAGAAGCGGCGCTCGTAAGAATTGGCTTTGTAAATGGCACCCATGCCCTGACTACAGCGCTTTTTGCAATGCTCAAGCCCGGCGATACGCTGCTTTCCGTTACAGGACTGCCCTACGATACGCTCAGAAATGCAATTGGAATCGAGGGCAACTGCCATGGCTCCCTGAAATTTTACGGCATAAACTATGCCCAGGTCGATCTTAAAGACGGTAATCCTGATATTGAGGCCATAAAGCTTGCGGCAGAAGACAGCTCGGTAGCCGCGGTGCTTATCCAGCGCTCGAGAGGATACGAGGACAGACGCGCGCTCTCTCCTGATGAGATAGGCGAGATATGCAGCGTTGTGAAATCCGTAAATCCCGATATTAAGGTCATGGTCGATAATTGCTACGGTGAATTTACCGCAGAGCACGAGCCTACTGAATACGGCGTCGATATCATGGCCGGTTCGCTTATCAAAAACCCCGGCGGCGGCCTTGCGCCAACCGGCGGATATATCGTCGGGAAAGCGGAGCTTGTTGAAAACGCCGCCATGAGGCTTACTACACCCGGCATCGGAGGAGAGTGCGGAGCAACTCTCGGAAATAACAGGCTGCTGTTCCAGGGCTTTTTCATGGCGCCGCACATAACCGCGCAGGCGCTCAAAACAGCCGTATTCTGCGCTGCAATGATGAAAAAAATAGGTTTTGTAACCTCTCCTGATGCTGCCGAGCCGAGGAATGATATCATTCAGATGGTAAGCCTGAAAACGGCGGATAACATGAAAAAATTCTGCCGCGGCATACAGAGCGGAGCACCGGTGGACTCCTATGTAACGCCGGAGCCGTGGCAGATGCCGGGATATGATGTCCCCGTCATTATGGCAGCCGGAGCTTTTGTCCAGGGCTCGTCGATTGAGCTGTCGGCCGACGGCCCGATGAAAGAGCCGTATATCGCGTATATGCAGGGCGGCATAACATATGAATCGGGAAAACTCGGGATTATGATGGCTGTAAGCGAAATGTTGAGCTAAAAAGCGGCATATAATAACATGGGGTGGTCTCATGTATTATCGCCGGCGCAGGAAGCCTAATTATGTGCATTCTGAAGATAAAGGCAGACATAAACGCCGCTCTAAGCTTGGACTGCTGTTCCCGCTCATGATTCTTTGCCTTGTTGCCGCAATAAGCTGGTTTCTTGGCAATCTGACGACACAGATGGCAGTTTCGGACGCGACCGACATAGTTACCAAAGCCGTTAATGATTCGATAAACGAGGTCATAGGTCGGGGCGTGTACGGCTTCGACTATTTCATCACGCTTGAAAAGGACGCGGATGGCAATGTTACTGCGATATCAAGCGATATGGCGCATATAAACACGCTCTCAACCGAAATACTCAACTCCGTTATTGAATCAACGGATAACGGCGTCATTGAAATTAATATACCGGCAGGAAACCTGAGCGGCTTAAATCTGCTTTTGAACAAGGGACCTGACGTCAAGGTTGATATAATCATGCTCACCTCATCGCGGGTAGATTTTCGGAATGAGGTAGTTTCCTGCGGGATAAACCAGGCAAAATATCAGCTTGTATTAGAAGTCACGATAGATATAGACATTCTCGTTCCGTGGGGCACAGAAAGCGCTACCACCGTTACGGAGGTAATTGTTGCCGATACGGTAGTTGTCGGGAAAGTACCGGATACATACTTAAATATGGAGAGTTAAGACATGGATGTTGCAAAAGAAATAGACCGCCTGCGCAGAGAGCTTGAGTATCATAACAAGCTTTATTATGTTGACGATGCGCCGGTGATCTCCGATTATGAATATGATATGCTTATGCAGCAGCTTATTAAGCTCGAGGAAGAGCACCCTGAGCTTATCACGCCCAATTCTCCGACTCAGAGGGTAGGCGGTGCGGCTCTGTCGCAGTTTACGCAGGTGCAGCATCAGGTGCCGCTTGAGAGTCTCAGCGACGTTTTCTCCTATGATGAGCTCAGAGCCTTTGGCGAGCGCATGGACAGTCAGCTTAGCGATGCGCACGCTTACTGCGTCGAGCCAAAAATCGACGGACTTTCCATGTCCCTTGAATATGAAAACGGCGTTTTCGTCAGAGGCGCAACGCGCGGCAACGGCACTGTAGGCGAGGATGTAACAGAGAATCTGCGCACTGTAAGAAGCCTGCCGCTGCGGCTTATAGACGCGCCGGAACGGCTTATCGTCCGCGGCGAGGTCTATATGTCAAAATCTGTGTTCAGCGAGCTTAATTCAATCCGCGAAATAAACGGAGAGGCATTACTTGCGAATCCAAGAAACGCGGCAGCCGGCTCTATACGCCAGCTTGACCCGAAGATCGCGGCTTCCAGAAAGCTCGATATTGTGTGCTTTAATATGCAGTTTACAAGCGGTGAGCAGTTTGAGACACACTCCGATACACTTGACGCACTGAAGCATATGGGGTTCCCGGTCGTCCCGTATATGCTCTACGACACTATAGACGGCTGCTGCGAGCGCATAGACTGGATTGGCGAAAACAGAGATGATTTTGCCTATGATATAGACGGTGCAGTTATAAAAATTAACTCACTTTCGCAGCGCGACTATCTTGGTAGCACTTCAAAATTCCCGCGCTGGGCGGTAGCGTACAAATATCCGCCCGAGAAAAAGGAGAGCAAAGTCGTAGATATAGTCGTTCAGGTGGGAAGGACGGGCGTTCTGACGCCCAAGGCGGTTATCGAACCCGTCAGACTTGCCGGAACTACGGTTACAAACGCAACTCTTCACAATCAGGACAATATAGACAAGCTCGGTATAAGAATAGGGGACACGGTCTTAGTTCAGAAAGCGGGGGAGATAATACCCGAAGTACTGTCGGTGAATGTTAAAAAGCGTCCTGATAATACGGTTCCGTACAAGATGCCGGAGTTTTGTCCTGAATGCGGGGCACCGGTAGTAAGGGACGTTGACGGCGCGGCACTGCGCTGCACAAGCCCCGAATGTCCCGCGCAGAGGCTGCGCAATCTTGCGCATTTTGCCTCCAAGGAGACAATGGACATTGACGGCCTTGGTATTTCTGTTTGTGAGTCTCTCATAAACAGTGGTCTTGTGAACAGTCCAGCTGAATTATACTACCTTGACAAAGAATCTGTTGCCGCACTTGAGCGCATGGGCAATAAGTCTGCTGAAAACCTTATAAATTCAATCAACAAAAGCAAAGAAAAGGGCCTTGCAAGTCTCATATGCGCTTTCGGAATACGTCAGGTAGGGCAGAAAGCAGCGAAGAACTTAGCATCAAGCTTTGGCTCTCTCGATAAGCTGATGGAGGCGAGCGAGGACGAGCTTATGTCAGTACCGGATATAGGTGCGATAACCGCAGGCTTTATAAAAGAGTGGTTTGAGCTGCCGCAATCGCGGCATCAAATTGAGCTTTTGCGTCAGGCAGGGGTTTCATTTGAAAGCAACGAAACGATAAAAGACACGAGATTCGCAGGTATGACATTTGTCCTGACAGGTGAGCTGAGCAGATATAAGCGCGATGAGGCTGCAAGTATAATCGAGAGCTTTGGCGGGAAAACCTCATCGTCCGTGTCAAAGAAAACAACTATTGTCCTTGCGGGTGAAAACGCCGGAAGTAAGCTGAAAAAAGCGACTGAACTCGGGATAAGAGTAATAAGCGAGGACGATTTTGAAGAAATGATAAAGTGATATAACAAAAAGTATTCCTCGTGTACACGAGGAATACTTTTTTCAGTCAAATGCGGGGTTAACAGTATAGAAGTTCTTTGAATCCATTTTTTCTATTGCGTTTCTAAGTCCCTCACCAAAGCGCTGATAGTGCACGATCTCCCTTTCGCGCAGGAAACGTATAACGTCGTTCACATCGGGGTCATCGGATAGCCTAAGAATATTATCGTAAGTGGTTCGCGCTTTCTGCTCTGCCGCCATATTCTCGCTCAGATCGGTTATAACGTCTCCCTTTACCTGCATAGTTGCAGCCGTCCACGGTGTTCCGGAAGCAAACTGAGGATATACTCCAGCAGTATGATCAACAAAATATGCTTCAAACCCAGACTTTTTAATTTCTTCAGGCGTCATTTTTCGCGTCAACTGGTGAACTATTGCCGCAACCATTTCAAGGTGCCCAAGCTCTTCTGTACCGATATCGGTGAGAAGCCCTTTGAGCTCAGGATACGGCATGCTGTATCTCTGACTAAGATACCTCAGCGATGCTCCCAATTCGCCGTCAGGACCGCCATATTGGCTGATTATAAACTTTGCAAGCGCGGGATTTGGCTTTGAAATCTTTACAGGATACTGAAGCTTTTTCTGATAAATAAACATTCTCAGCCCTCCATTTTTCCGCAATAATCCCATGGCCATGGATTTTTAAGCCATGTAAAGCTCTGAGATTGTAATAGATCCTGCTTTGTAAGCGGCCCATAGAGTTTGACATATTTCTCATGCGCGGTCTTAGCGAGCGAGAGAATATTTTTATAAATTTCAAAGGCTTCAGTGTCATCACTATGCGTATCAAGATAAAGAGCAAGCTCGTGCGCAACGAAGTCAAGTGCCATCAGCTCTCCCAGCGGAGTTCCTGTTAGGTCGCCGGTGTTCACCATATTCATAAACGGGAGGTCAAGTCCCGGGAATAATGTGCCTCTGCTGAGAGCTTCAGCAGGGTTATAAACAGGTTTCACACTCTCCTGCATTGGAACATAGGCCATTGCCAACGGCGCACAGGACGGCAGTGTGCCGTTTTGGAAACCGCAGTTGTTATTTCTATCCACTTGTGCAATCCTCCTTTGTAATTCATTATATGGAGGAATTGAGAATCAGTGAAAGAAATGCAAATCCGGCCGGAGCACCTGTATTTTGCAGATGCTCCGGCCGGAAAGGTTCTCGTATGTATTTTATTATATCAGTACCGTTTCATTCGGGACCGTTGCCCTGACCTTTTTTAAGCGCGCATAGCGGGGGAGGGAGTTGCTGCGGGGTATCTTGGGCTCGCCCTGAATAAGTGGCAGTACATAATTGATAAATTCATTTGTCACATAGTTACCGTCCTCGGTGATCCAATCGCGAGGAACCTTTTTTTCGTAATTGGCAACGCTGTTTAGAGAGAGCAGTACGGGCTTGCATGAATAAAGGCTCGAATTATCATCCCGCTCAAGCGCTACCATCTTTCCGGTCTCGCCGGAAATTGCAGCCTCAACGGCAACCTTTCCGACTGTGAAAGCCTCGTCGAGATCAACAGCGGAAGCAATATGAGCCGCGCTTCTCTGCAAAAGGCTTAGCTCAATGCCGCGCACCTTTTTGAGATTAAGGCGCTCCTTGAGATAATTTGCAAGCTTAACGGCAAGTCCACCGAGCTGGGCATGGCCGAAGCCGTCCGTGCCGGAGGTAGTAGCCTCCGAAACGAAAGAGCCGTCAGCGTAACTAAGCCCCTCGGATACAGCAACCAGAACATTCCTCTTCTGCTTCATTATTTTTACGACGTCATCCGTAAACCTGTCAAGATCGAATGTTACCTCGGGAAGATAAATCAAATCGGGGCCGCAGCCGTTGCCGTATTCCGTAGCAAGCGCGGCGCTGGCGGTCAGCCATCCGGCATGACGTCCCATGATCTCAACAACAGTTACCATATCGGTGTTGTAAACGTCGGTATCTTTGCCTATCTCCATGCACGCAGTCGCAATGAATTTTGCCGCACTGCCATAGCCCGGGCAATGGTCGGTTCCAAAAAGGTCATTGTCTATCGTCTTTGGAACACCTATAACGCGACACTCATATCCGACTTTCTCCATATACCTGCTTATCTTATTGCAGGTATCCATAGAGTCGTTGCCGCCGTTATAGAAGAAGTACCGAACATCATATTTCTTGAATATCTCAAGGATCCGTTTAAAATCAGTATCATCAGCTTCCGGGTCGGCCATTTTATACCTGCATGAGCCAAGCTCCGATGATGGCGTGTTAAGCAGAAGCTTCAGCTCATAATCTTCCTCTTCGTCCATATCGTATAGCTCGTCATTAAGTACACCCTGAATACCGTATGCAGCACCATATACCTTAGTAATGACCTTAGAATCGAGCGCAGTTCTTATAACGCCGTAAGCGCTGGCGTTTATAACAGCCGTAGGGCCGCCGGACTGACCAAAAATACATGCGCCGGTCAGAGGTGAGTCGAAAAAATTATCCAAAATTTAAGCCTCCATTTACTAATGATTATTGATTATAACATGTTTGGGGTTTATAATAAATATAAAATTATAGATTATTAGGCAATTTCACTAATTTATTTTCTAACAGGAGGATCTATAATGCCACTCGTAACAACTAAGGAAATGTTCCAGAAGGCCTATAACGGCGGATATGCAGTAGGTGCATTCAACGTCAACAACATGGAAATCGTTCAGGGCATCACCGAGGCTGCCGCGGAGCTTAACGCGCCGCTCATTCTTCAGGTTTCAAAGGGTGCCCGCGCCTACGCAAACCACACATATCTTATGAAGCTCGTTGAGGCAGCGGTTATCGAGACCGGACTTCCCATTGCACTGCACCTTGACCACGGAGACAGCTTTGATATCTGCAAGTCCTGCATTGACGGCGGCTTTACTTCCGTGATGATCGACGCATCATCAAAGTCGCTTGAGGAGAATATTGCGCTTACTAAGCAGGTCGTGGAATATGCTCATGACCACGGAGTAGTTGTGGAAGCCGAGCTCGGCACGCTCGCGGGTATTGAGGATGAGGTCAGCGTCAATGCTGAGGATTCGTCTTATACACGCCCCGAGGATGTTCAGGAGTTTGTGGAGCGTACAGGCTGCGATTCTCTGGCAATTGCTATCGGCACCTCTCATGGCGCATATAAGTTTAAGCCCGGCACAAAGCCCCAGCTTCGTTTTGACATACTTGAGGATGTTGCGCGCCGTCTGCCGGGATTCCCGATAGTGCTTCATGGCTCCTCATCGGTCCCCCAGGAATTTGTCAAGATCATAAACGAGAATGGCGGAAATATGCCAGGCGCGATAGGCATTCCCGAAGACCAGCTCCGCAAGGCGGCGTCGATGGCGGTATGCAAAATTAACATTGATTCAGACCTTCGCCTTGCTATGACTGCGACAATTCGCAAATACTTCAACGAGCATCCGGAGCACTTCGATCCCCGCCAGTATCTCAAACCTGCAAGAGCCGCGATCAAAGATATGGTGGCTCATAAGCTGGTCGACGTTCTCGGCTGCGACGGGAAAGCCTGAGCAAAAATAGATTTTTAACAGGGAGGTGTTGTTATGCCCCAAAAGACTAAGGCCGCAGAACGCAGAAAAGGAAAAAGCGTTTTTCCCGATCTGTTTACGATTATAAGAGCCGCAGTCTCTGTTCTTCTGCTAATACTCGCATATTCAGTAAGCATGCCGCAATTTATATCTATCTTGATATTGATAGCTTCGCTTCTGATCTGCGGATTTGACATTGCTCTGGCCGCATATGAGAATATAAGAAAGAAGGATTACCTTAACAGCGCTCTCCTTGTTTTAATTGTCGTCATAGCCAGCTTTTGCGCGGGCTGCTATATAGAGTCCATAGTTGCTCTCATCGTATATCAGGTCTTCCGTGCAGCTCTTGACTATGCTTCAAAGCTGACAAAAAGAAGTGCGTATAATGCCTTGCCTGACAATGACCCGGACGGGCGGGCAAGCCTGCGCACGATACTCAACCGCCCCGATGCGTCAAAGAACTCGATCAGAGAAAAATATATACAGTATTTTGACTTGTTTTCAAAAGCCGCGTTTTTTGTCGGGGTGCTCTATGCAGTTATCGTTCCGTTTATAAGCGACATGACTTTTGTTATGAGCATCCGCAGAGGGTGTATGCTAATTGCGGCCTCGATCCCTGCAACCGCTTTGGTGTCGCTGCCTTTATGTACCCTGTCGGGGCTTGCATTATCGGCTAAATACGGAGTGTTTATAAAGGACGCAAGAACCTTTGAAGACATGAGGAAAATCTCAGAGGTGATATACGATAAATCTAATGTATTTACCGAGGGAACGCCGAGACTTGTGTCGCTCAGCTCGCCAATCCTTGATAACGACACCTTTTTACAGCTTGCAGCATACACTGCATACAACTCCAAACAGAGGATAGCAGAGCCGATAGTCGGTGCCTACGGTGGAAATATAATGCCGGAGTATATAAGCAGCTTCAGTGAGATTCCTGGCTGCGGCATGGCTATAAAGCTAAACGGGCAGAGCGTTGTGTTGGGCACTCCGGAATTATTTGAGGCGAGGGGTATTTCGATTCCGGCAGACAGTGTTAAAAAAGGCTATGTGCTGTATATGGCAGTAGCCGGTAAATATGCAGGAAGTATTAGCTTTAAAGAAAACGTAAGCCCTTATGCAGAAAGCGTCATATCCGACTTTGCGGCAATGGGCAATATCAAAAGCGTTCTTCTTACTGAGGACGGCAGGGAAGTAAGCGAGCGGTTTGCCCGGTCGATCAACGCGCAGGAGCTTCATTACGAATGTGACTCGGAAAAAAAGACCGAGATAATCCGGCAGTGCGCGGATGAATTGGACGAAGGCAGCAAGCTCTTGTATGTCAGTGCAGAAAATCTTGATTGCCACAGTGCAGCCGATATAGACGCAAAGGTGGGTGTATCAGTCGATAATTCCGATATGCTCATGAGCAATATAGGCATTTTCGGCCTGCCGGTTGCCTATGCTGCGTCAAGGCGTGTAAACAGGCTCTCGCTTGAAAACCTTGCGTTCACGGTTTTTATAAAAATCATGTTGGTTTTTCTCGCTTTCACCGGAAATGCGACGATCTGGTTTGTTATTGCGGTTGATTTTGCAGCTTCTATTGCCGGCGTTCTTAATATCGCAAGGCTGACAAGCCTTCCGCGTGATGAGCACTAAAATAAAAACTGAGGTTTTGTAAGAAACCTCAGTTTTTATTTGGATTAAAACTTCCAAGCGGATTGGCCTCTGCGGCGGTTTTAAGCTCGGAATTATCAATATGCGTGTATATCTGCGTAGTGTTGAGATTGTCATGGCCAAGCAGCTCCTGGAGAGTTCTGACGTCAACTCCGTTTTGCAGCATCAGCGTTGCGGCGGTGTGGCGCAGCTTATGGGCTGAGTACTTGTCCGCATCCAGACCGGCTCGCCTTAGAGCGTTTTTAACCATGCTGTGTACAGTCTCGCGGCTCATTCTTGTCCGCCTGTTCGATAAAAACAGCGCATTTTTGTCAATTGCCGCAATGGTTTTTCGGACATTAAGGTACTGATTAATGGCGTCAGCACACGCATCATTGATATAAACGACACGTTCTTTGCTGCCTTTGCCGAAAACCCGTATGTGATCTTCGCGTATATCCTGGATGTTAAGCCCAACGATCTCAGAAATTCTAAGTCCGCAATTTAAGAAAATACATAGTATGCAGTAGTCGCGCTCCTTGTTTTTTCCGTCAACAGAGGAGAGAAGAGCCTGAGCCTCAGGCAGTGTGAGATAGCGGGGGAGAGTCCTCGGAATTTTAGGTACATCGAGATCCTGCAAAGGATTAGTATCTATAAGCTTTGCTTTAACTGTAAGGTATCGGTAAAAGCTGCGCAGAGTAGATACTTTTCGAGCTCTTGTCGAAGCTTTTGTACCGTATTCCGCGTCTCTGCTTTTCTGGTTTTTCACTCTGTCCCTTGTAAGAAAGGCAAGGTATTCGTATACCTCCGAAACGGTTACAGACTTAACAAAGTCAATATCAATATCGCGTATTGAGATTTCATCAAGCTCGGTGCTGCGGGGAACGATTCCTCGAATAATTTTAAGATACCTGAAAAATGTGCGAAGGTCGAGATAATATTCATCAACGGTTTTCTTGGAATGACCTTTGATAGTCTCGTGATAGGTCAAAAAATCTTTTATTACTTCAGGCGCTTCGGCTCTGTAATCCATATTAAAACAACTCCGAAAATAATATAACTACAGTATAATAGGGAAGGGGCAAAATGTCCATTAGTAAATTGACTGTTATCATAGTGAAAATATGCTTTATATATTACATTTATTTTGATTGTAGTTTTTGCTTTTTGATAATAGTGGCTTACCGGTATATAACGCCATTGAGATAGCCAAGCTTGAATAAACTGTTTAATATAGTACCCTTGAGAGGGGGTGCGGAAGTCCCAGCGGAATCTAAACAAAACGGTTATTTTGATTAGCGATTTGCAGTTTGGCAAATCGCGTATTTTCGGGAGACGAAATTAAACAAAATAAAGATTTTGTTTAATTCAGGGGAGGCGAAACCGGGATTTTTTATAATACTCACATATTAATATAATGTAGTTACTAAAGCTTCAATATTAGCTTCAATTAGCTTCTTCTGTTAACGGTATTGCGCTGCCGATATCAAACAGCCCGTTACTCGTGAGATACACCGCTTCAATACCACGTTTATTCAAGAAGCTTTCAATTCTTTCTCTCTCAGTAACATTATTAATATTGCCCGTAAACGCGAGTTTATTTTTCCCGATTTTAAATGATGCTCCGCCGATAAAACCATAATCAAATCCATCCAATGCACTAAGTCTTTTATCAACGAGTAATGCATCAATGCCATGCGCTGCTGCTGACTGTGCGATCTTACTATCCGCCGTTATAATTGAATTTTCATCAACAACACAAATTGAACATTTCGTATATCCTTGCTTACACGGGATTTTCTCACATTTAAGCAATGACACCGCTGACTCGCATGCGGTTTTCGGATTATATATCAATTTATCGCCGACAATGCAAAAATTCAGCCCCGCGTCCATGGGATACAGTTTGTCAGTTGGATTTTGGATCGTTAACTGCTCTACGCATAAATTGCCAAAAATATGACTATCGTTTAAAAACTCCGATGTAACTACCGTTTTCCCGCCCAAATGCGCAGCCATCAGGTCGCAATGGCCTGACAGCCTTTCGTCAACAAAATCATTGTTTTTCAGCAAAATCGGGGTCAAATTGTGCTCAATTAGTGACTTTTCAAGGCATTTTTGATATTTTTCGCCGATAATTATATGCCTGACTGCCCCCTGCGGCAAATGCGGCTTTTCAATAAATCTAAGCATATTATCCCAATGTTGCCTTAATTGCTTCCCTGATATCCTTAACGGAAATCAGCTCAAGTCCGTCGGGCTTTTTGATATCATCCTTGATATGTGACGGTATAACGCATCGCTTAAATCCAAGCCGGGCTATCTCAGATAGTCTTGAATTTAAATTGCTGACGCTGCGAATTTCGCCGGACAGGCCGACTTCACCCACTGCCGCTAAGTCACGGCCAAGCGGAATATCCCTGAAACTGCTTGCAATTGCAAGCAGAGTCGGCAAATCAGCGGCAGGTTCGTCCAATTCAAGACCTCCAATAACGTTTATATATGCGTCGCAATTGGCAACGGACATTCCGCCGCGTTTTTCAAGCACTGCAAGCAGCAGGGTCGCTCTGTTGTAATCAATGCCGTTTGTGCTGCGCCTGCCTGAATTGTAGGCTGCCGGGGCTATCAGAGCCTGGATTTCCGCTAAAATCGGTCGAGAACCCTCTATAACGCAGGTAACGCATGTCCCGGGAGCATTCTGCGGTCTGCCGGACAGCAAAATTTCTGACGGGTTTTTAAGCTCACTTAGACCTGTATCGGCCATCTCAAAGACGCCTATCTCGTTTGTGGAGCCGAAACGGTTCTTGCCTGCTCTGAGAATCCTGAACGACGTGCTTCTCTCGCCTTCAAAATACAAAACGCAGTCAACCATATGCTCGAGCACCTTGGGACCTGCAATACTCCCCTCTTTGTTTATATGACCTATAACAAATGTCGTAAAGCCCTTCTGCTTTGTCATGCGCATTATTGACATTGTACATTCGCGTACCTGGCTTACGCTGCCTGGTGCGGAGCTTATGTCCTGGTCAAACATTGTTTGAATAGAGTCAATAATTACGATATCCGGCGCAAGTGCCTCAATATTCTCAAGTATCTCTGCAAGTCCGGTTTCCGCAAGGACGTATATATCGCCTTTGTCAACCTTCAGTCGCTGGGCGCGCATTTTGAGCTGACGCTCGCTTTCTTCGCCCGTAATATAAAGTATTTTCGGCTCTCCCTCAGCCATACCGCAAAGCTGAAGCAGAAGCGTTGACTTACCGATACCCGGTGCGCCGCCTACCAGCACCAGAGAGCCTTTTACCGCGCCGCCGCCCAAAACTCTGTCGAGCTCGCCTATGCCTGTTGAGAACCTCAGCTCCGCTTCTGTGTCAAGCTCGGATATGAGCTTCGGCTGCTTTGAAAATGCCGCAGCAGAGGAGCTTCGGCCTGAGCCTCTCCCCTTAGCATCCACCTTTACTTCGACCAGGCTGTCCCATGCGCCGCAGGCGGTGCATCTTCCGCTCCATTTAACTGTTTCATTGCCGCATTCAGAGCAGCAGAATACTGTCTTTTGTCTCATAATTCCTCCTATGCCGGAAGCTGTTGGCTTGAAAACTGTATAAACGAACCCATCATAACCAAGGCAATTTTAAGCTGGTATTCCGACGTTGAGAGCCTCTGTAACTCGTCCGGATTTGACATAAACCCGCATTCGGCCAGTATGGCAGGACATTTTACGCTGGATGTCAGCAGCAGCTCCGACGGAGCAGGTCTTGCGACCCTTCGGTTCTCAGGGTCAAGAATCGAAACCATATTATCCTGCACGATGAGGCCAAGCTCACGACTTCCCACAGTATCAGCATACATTATTTCAGCGCCGCTGACAAGTTCGTTCGGAAATTTATTTTGGTGAATGCTTATAAGCAGAGAATTTTCAATGGAATTTGCAAGCTCAGCCCTTGAAACGAGACTGTCATGCTCGCTGTAGCTGCCTGTATCGGAGTTATCGCTGTCCGTATCGCGGGTCAAAACGCAGTCAATGCCCAAAAAATCAGAAAGAGCCGCCATTTTCAGAGCAATACTTAAATTAATATCGCTTTCTTTTTTTCCGTCAGCGGATACTGCACCGCCATCCATGCCGCCGTGCCCGGGGTCGACCACCAGAGTATACGCTCGCATTGCACTATTGGCGCTCACGGCATCATAATGCGGTAATGTAATATGCGCCGCAACCGCTATGATCGCAAAGACCGCGAGCGTCGCGGCCGCTGTTTTAACAAAATTTCTAAGTTCAACTGTAATAAACACAAAATCACCCCACTAACAAACTATGTTCGTGGGGTGATTATTATATCATTCTGTTACAAATTTTTCAAGGCGATCCAAGCCCTTTTCAATGTTCTCCATTGAGGCCGCATATGACCAGCGGACAAAGTTCTTAATGCCGAATCCGGAACACGGTACGACCGCTACGAGCGCTTTTTCGAGCAGCGCCACGGCAAAATCATCATCATTTTCAATGAGCTTGCCGCCCAGAGTCCTGCCGATGAGCTTTTCAATATTCATCATTACATAAAAAGCTCCGTTGGGGTTAATGCAGCTAACGCCGGGGATCTCATTTATACGTTTTACAATATAGTCCCTGCGCTGCAAAAACGCCTTGCGCATTTCCTCTATACCCTCCTGAGGGCCGGTTAACGCTTCAACGGATGCCCACTGGCTGATAGTTGAGGGCGCTCCCGTAGAATGGCTGAGGAAGTTTGACATTATCTTTGCCAGCTTCGAATTTGACGCACAATATCCTACACGCCAGCCGGTCATTGAATATGATTTGGAGACACCGTTAATAAGCAGTGTGCGCTCCTTTACATCTTCTCCAAGGCTTGCCATGCTGGTAAACTCGATTCCGTCATATATGAGCTGATAATAAATCTCATCTGCCAGAATATAAAGGTCGTGCTTTACGCAGACATCGGCAATTGCTCGAAGCTCTTCTTTTGAATAAATCATGCCTGTCGGGTTTGAGGGGTTGTTAAGCATGAGGCACTTGGTTTTGTCCGTTATAGCGGCCTCAAGCTGAGCAGCGTTTATCTTGAAATTCTGCTCCTCTCCCGCGCCAACGATAATGGGAACACCGCCAACCATGCGAACCATCTCATAGTAGCTGACCCAGAACGGCGCGGCAATAATGATCTCGTCGCCAGGGTTTGTGATAGCTGCAAGAGCGATATAAACGCTGTGCTTCGCGCCGCTGGCTACAACGATCTGAGTATAGTCGTAATCGACTCCGCAGTCTGTCTTGAGCCGATTAGCAATTGCTTTGCGCAACGGAATAATACCGGCTGCAGGAGTATATTTGGTTTTACCGTCACAAATAGCTGCAATTGCCGCCATGCTTATATTATCAGGAGTTTTAAAATCAGGTTCACCTGTTCCGAAGCCGACGACATCGAGGCCGTCAGCCTTCATCTGCTTGGCAAGGCTGTCAACAGCCAGAGTTGTTGACGCGCGAACCTCTTCCGCAATTCTTGATACTGGTTTCATTGTTATCATCTCCATTTATTAGATAATGTTATATTATATCCGCTCAATGGCCGCTTTGCAATCATTAAAATATATAAATCTCATGCTCTTGTCAGACGTTAATTAAAAATATATGCCAAAAAAGCGGTTTGCAGATAAATTTTGCTCTGCAAACCGCATCATTATTTGTTTTAAATTACAGCAAAATGCAGATAAGCGTGCCTCGCCCCTCGTTTATTATGCGCTGTAGGGTCTCCTGAAGCTTTGCGCGCGCGTTCTGCGGCAGGCTGTTTAGCCTCTCGGCTATCCCCTCCTCCGCTATATCATACAGAGGTCTGCCGAAAATATTGGATTCCCAAAGCCTGCTCATATCACCCTCAAAGCCCTGAAGCAGGAAGCTGATTATCTCCTCGGATGCGTTGTCGCCGCCGATGGAGGGGCTTACAACGGTCTCTACGCCGGTTTTCAGCATGTGTATCGCCGGTGCTCTCGCCTTCAGCTTTACAGCGTATTTCCCTCCCTGCTTGACAAGCTGCGGCTCCTCTATCTGAAGCTGGTCGTGATCCGGCATGACAACGCCATATCCTGTATTTTTAACAGACTCCAAAGCGTCTTTTATCTTATCATATTCCTGCTTTACGGCGCTCATTTCGCGAAGTATGCTCACAAGCTGACCGTCACTGCTTATATCCAGCCCCGACTCATCGCTGATAAGCTTATAGTACAGCGCACGCGGCATATCAATAACGACGTTAATAACACCGCTTCCCATGTCGCTGTTTTCAACATAAGCTTTATCCACAAGCTCCGACTGCTCTATTTCCGACAGCATATGATCTATATCATTAACGCAGCTAATATCGTTCGATGAGCTAATAATGCTCTGAAAAAGTTCAGTTTTCATGCTACTTGCGTAATCGACCGCGTCAAACCAGTCGGGAAGCTTGATGCTAAGCTCCGAGAGCGGGAACTGCCCAAGCACCTTTCGCATTATCTCCGCCATTCCGTTTTCGCTTATCTGACGGCAGTCAGTTCTTATGCATGGCGCAGAATACTTTTCGCACAGCTCATTTTCTAGCTGTATCGCGCTTTCAGAGTCTGGCTGAGCGCTGTTGAGCAGTATTATAAACGGTTTTCCGATGCTTTTAAGCTCTGATATCACTCGCTCTTCCGGCTCGATATAAGCGGCTCTGTCAATATCGCATATGCTGCCGTCGGTCGTTACTACGATGCCGATGGTCGAGTGGTCGCATATGACCTTGCGTGTGCCCGACTCGGCCGCCTCTGTCATAGTCACCTCATGATCAAACCACGGCGTTGTGACAAGCCTCTCACTGCCGTCCTCAAACCGGCCGGATGCTCCGCTTACCATGTATCCGACGCAATCTACGAGCCGTACAGAGCAGCTTGTGTCCTCCCCGAGCGCTATCTGTACCGCGTCCTCGGGTACAAACTTAGGCTCTGCAGTCATTATCGTTTTACCAGAACCGCTTTGCGGCAGTTCATCCCTTGCACGCTCCCGCATATATTCGTCGTCAATATTGGGGATAACTATGGTTTCCATGAAGCGCTTGATAAATGTGGACTTTCCCGTGCGGACAGGCCCCACTACGCCTATCATTATCGCGCCGTTTGTTCTCGTGGATATATCCTTATAAATATCGGTATTAGTCATAGAAAAACCTCCGAAGCTTTCTCGTTTGTACGAGTTTATGAGCCTCGGAGGACAAATATTACATTAAAAAAATTGAACCGTCTGCTTGTGGATTTCGGAAATGACAAATTCTATACCGCCAAACGCCTTGCCAAGCTTTTCGGCAAGCACCGGGATAATAACATTTTCGGTGCAGAAATGGTCTGCATCAATGAGGTTTATTCCAAGCTCCTTAGCGTCAAGGAAGCCGTTATATTTTATATCCGAAGTAACGTAGGTATCGCAGCCCATAGATTTTGCAAGGGCTATGCATGAGCCGCCGGAGCCGCCCATGACGGCAAGCTTTTTCACCTTTTTCCCTGCATTGTGATACCTTAGTCCGTTTACATTCAAGGTCTGCTTGCACATGCTCAGAAAATCAGCAAACTCAAATTCTTTTTCAAGCTCCCCAACACGTCCGCAGCCGACCTCCCTGCCCTCAGCGTCCGTTCCGCACGGTTCGAGAAAGCCGCTTGCCTGTGCTCCGAGAGCATTAATAAGCGCGTCGTTAACTCCGCCATCGGCAATATCAAGATTCGTATGCATGCAAATTGCCGATATGTCATTTTTAATAAGCTCGATTATCTTCCTGCCGATAAGGTCATCCGCAGTGACATTTTTAAGCGGGTCAAATATCAGCGGATGATGTGATACTATAAGCTGAGCATTGATTTTCTTCGCTTCCCGTATGACTTCGTCGCTTATATCCAAAGCAAGAAGACACTTATTTACCTCGGCCTCGTGATCTCCGACAAGCAAGCCTACATTATCAAAGTCCATTTTCAGGCTGACCGGCGCAAGGGCATTTAAAAAATCATATACGTCTCTTACTTTATTCATTACGGCATCCTTTCATTTCTTCAAGCTCGGCTATCATATTTATGAGCATCATATTCCATGCTTTAAGCGAGGGCTTGTCGGTATTCTCAAGGCTGCATGAAGCCGCTTTGAAGCGGCCGATATATGTATCGAGCAGTTTGAAGAAATATTCGCTGTCTCTAATTTGATCTTCCCTGCCGGTGTAAAGCTCTGCATCCTTGTATTTTGGGCTATCTCCGGGATTTGCGCATATTATTTGATACAGCATGCCGTTTTCTTCGGTTTGCAGCTCCTTTGTTATAGCAAAACCGTTGTTAACAAGCCAAAAGCGCACTACTTCAGGCTTTGTTGCAGGCTGGAGTATAAGCTTATAATCGCTTCTTGATGCCCATTCCGGCATGTCGTAAAGCCCACGGTCGAGTATGCCGACTATCGTATCGCCTCCCATTCCGGCAACGACTATCGTATCTGTCTTTGAACCGTCAAAGCCGCTAAGGCCATCGCACAGAACAAGCTCTACGGAATCCGAAAGTCCGGCTTCTGCGAGGCTCCTTGCGGCTTTTTCTATGGGGCCTTCGTTTATATCTCCCGCAATTATATTGCCCTTATATCCCATTTTGCGAAGCATGATAGGAAGATACGCATGGTCGGTGCCGATATCGGCAACTCCGATACCGTTTTGGGCAAGTGATGCAATTAATCTAAGTCTATTACTCATAACACTACATAAAGTGAAAAAAGCCGGTATACCGGCTTTTTTCACTGCATTTTAATTACAGGGACAGGAGATAAGCCTTGAGCTCAATGATAAATTCATCGGGGTCAACGGCATGGGCGGCACAAGCCTGTTCAAGGCTCTCTGCCGTAGCCAAAGCACACCCGAGGCAGTGCATACCCAGCTCCTGGAACTTGGGCATTGCCTCCGGGAAACTTTCAAGGATCTCAGAGATAATGCTGTCTCTGTCAATCTCCATAATTTTAAGCATTTCCATAGTTATATCTCCAATCAAATAGATTTAGAAAAAAAGAACGGGACGCCAAGAGGACGTCCCACTCTATTCCTGCAGGTTTTTATCCTCAGGCTTCTTCCTTCATCTTTGCAAAGCACTCGCTGCAATATACAGGGCGATCAGACTTGGGCTCAAAGGGAACCTTTGCCTCGCCGCCGCATGCTGCGCAAACTGCGGTGAAGAACTCACGGGGACCGCGTGCAGCATTCTTGCGTGCGTCGCGGCAGGCCTTGCAGCGCTGGGGCTCATTCTGGAAGCCGCGCTCTGCGTAAAATTCCTGCTCACCTGCGGAGAACACGAACTCCTGACCACATTCTTTGCAAACTAAGGTCTTGTCTTCGTACATTGTAAATCCTCTCTTTTGAAAAACTCGCCTGTCGGCTTTTATATGCGTCAGCTATTGCTGATATCGCCTGATTTAAGCAGTTGCGCCGTTTTGCGCCTTATCCTCTGTATTGCATTATCAACGGCTTTTTCGCTTTTGCCTGTTGCTTTGGCTATCTCTTTATAGCTCAAGCCGCTAAGATAATGGGTCAAAACTTCTTTCTCAAATTTTGAAAGCACATTAAGCAAGGATAAGTACAGCTCTTCTGTGTATTTTTTGTTCTCTCTGGCCAGAACCTGCTCTTCAGGAGATTTCTGAAATAATTCAGTATACGCCGACATGGGGGTCTGGGATTCATCTGAGAGTATAGTATCTAATGGGATGCCGTCGTTAAGTGGGATATGCTTGAGGCTTGACGCTGATTTAACAGCGGATTTCAGTCGGTTATAGATGCAGCATTCGGCAAATGTCTTAAATGCGGTATTGTGCTCAGGGTTAAACTGTCTGATTGCCGAGAGCAGACCAAACATTCCCTCCTGAATGAGATCTTCGCTGTCGCCGCCCGCAAGGAACAAAGGTCTTGCGCAAATTCTCACAAGACGCATATATTTTGAAACAAGCTGTTCCTCCGCTAATCGGTCGCCTTGAACTGAAAGCTTCTGTAGTTCATTATCTTCTAAATCAGCGTAATTAAACATATAGAATCACTATAACTTCCAATAATACAAGTATAGTATATATCAAATTTGGTGAAAGTCAATAGATAAAAGGCCGAAAAGATACACTTTATTCATAGAAATGATGCTTTTTTACAATCCAAGCTCCTGCTGGCCGATATATTCTATCCCTAAATGATTATATGTCTTTCGCGTTACGCAGCGTCCGCGCGGCGTTCTTGTAAGAAAGCCCTGCTGAAGCAGATACGGCTCATACACGTCTTCAAGGGTAACGGCGTCCTCATTGATGGTCGCGGCAAGTGTCTCAAGTCCTACAGGGCCTCCGCCGTAGAATTCAATAATGCTTCTCAGCATTCTGCGGTCAAGCGCGTCAAGACCGAGCTTATCCACCTCAAGCCTTGAAAGAGCCATATCGGCAACTTCCTTTGTGATTATGCCGTCCGCTCTGACCTGAGCGAAGTCTCTGACTCTGCGCAGCATTCTGTTGGCGATTCTTGGCGTTCCGCGGGATCTTGACGCGATCTCCTCTGCCCCTTCCCTGTCAATTTCAATGCCGAGAATAGCGGCCGAACGCTCAACGATCTGCCTGAGCTCGCTTACTGTATACAGCTCAAGGCGCAGCGTTACGCCGAAGCGGTCGCGCAGTGGCGCCGTAAGCTGCCCTGAGCGAGTAGTTGCACCGATAAGAGTAAACTTCGGCAGCTCAAGATGCAGAGAATTTGCCGAGGGTCCCTTGCCGAGAATGATATCTATTGCATAGTCTTCCATTGCGGGATAAAGGATTTCTTCATATGCCCGGTTGAGCCTGTGTATCTCATCGACGAACAATATGTCTCCCTCGCTGAGGTTCGTGAGCATGGCAACAAGGTCGCCGGGCTTTTCGATTGCAGGTCCGGAGGTTATACGCATATTTACGCCCATCTCGTTGGCTATAACGGCGGCAAGGGTCGTTTTTCCCAGCCCCGGAGGGCCGTGCAGCAGCACATGGTCAAGCGGCTCATTGCGAAGCCTGGCAGCGTCGATAAAAACACTGAGGTTATCCTTGGCCTTTTCCTGACCTATATATTCGGTGATGGTTTTGGGCCTCAGACTGCCCTCTCCGGAATCCTCGGGAAGTACGGATGAGCTGGTGACTATTTGCTGATCTTCAAGTCCGTCCGAAAAATTAATGCTCATAGTTTACCTCCTCATATAAGATTCTTGAGAGCTATCTTAACTATCTGCTCCGTGCTCATTCCGCTGACATCCATACGTTTGAGGACGGCGTTGATCTCAGGCGCTGAATAGCCCAGCACCATAAGCGCGGCGACAGCATCATTTTGCGGCGTACCCTCCTGTGGCTGAAATACCGGCTGAATATCGGCTGAAACGCTTCCCATTTCCTTGGAAACCTTGTCCTTGAGCTCAAGTATCACGCGCTGCGCAATTTTCTTTCCAACACCCTGAGCGACCGTTATCGCTTTTTCGTTTCCGTTCATTATGGCTATTGCAAGCCCGTCCGGAGTAGTTGCGGACAAAATCGCCTGAGCGGCTTTAGGGCCGATACCGGAAACTGTGAGCAGCATATCAAAGCATCGCTTTTCGCTTAACGTAGAAAATCCATAAAGGTCAAAGCTGTCCTCTTTGATATATTCGGAGATATAAAACTTGGCCTTTTCGTTAAGCTTTATCGAGGATAATGTATTTGCTGTAGTATTTACCGCGTAGCCAACTCCGCCGCAGTCAACGACCGCAAGATTTATATCGATATCAGAAACTATTCCATTCAAATGGTAGAACATGCTGCATTGTCTCCTTTTTGGCTGAGAAGTGACGTTGAGCTTCTCGCATGGCATATCGCAAGCGCAACAGCATCCGCAGCGTCGTCAGGCTTAGGCGCCGCCGGGAGATTAAGAATACGGCGAACCATATCTATTACCTGCTTTTTATCTGCGCGTCCATATCCTGCAACAGCCTGCTTTACCTGAAGCGGCGTATACTCAAAAATTTCAATTCCCGCCTGGTAGGCGGCCAGTAATATGACTCCCCTGCCGTGAGCTACAGATATGCCTGTTGTGATATTTGTATTAAAAAACAGCTCTTCTATAGACATCACATCCGGATTAAATGCAGAAATAAGCTCATTCATATCGCAAAAAATCCTGTCAAGTCTGCTTGAGAGCGACGTATGCGCCGGCGTACTTATAGCGCCACAGGTGACAAGCTTCATTCTGTTTTTGTCCGCATCCACTATGCTGAAGCCGATCGTGGCAAGACCGGGATCGATGCCGAAAATCCGCAAAATTATCACATCCTGATTTATAATTTTACCACATCCGCATTATTATCGCAATAACAAAAACGCCGCATCATTATGCGATGCGGCGTTTGTCGTATTTATATGTATTATGCTCTGGGATGCGCCTTATTATATACATCCTTGAGCTGCTTTTTAACGAGCTGGGAATATACCTGTGTGGATGATATATCCGCATGTCCGAGCATTTCCTGAATGGAGTGAAGATCTGCTCCGTTTTCCAGCAGGTGCGCCGCAAAAGAGTGGCGCAGCGTGTGAGGCGTTATGGTTTTCTCAATATGCGCCTTCTGCTGATATGACTTTATGATTTTCCAGAATCCCTGGCGGGACATTCTTTCACCACTCACATTTACAAACAGAGCCTGCTCTGTGGGCAGCTCTATCATCTGCGGCCGGATAAACTCAATATACTCGGTAAGCGCTTTAACCGCAGTTGTATAAAGTGGAATATAGCGCTCCTTGCCCTTGCTTACGCATCTTATGACACCGGCAGAGGTGTTGACATCGCCTATGTTAAGGTCAATAAGCTCGCTGACTCTTATGCCCGTAGCATACAGCAGCTCCAGCATGGCTCTGTCTCTGTAGCCCTTTGCATCGGTGCATGAAGGCTGCTCAAGCAAGAGCTCAACTTCCTTGCTTGTGAGTATCTGGGGAAGCTTCTGCGTAGCCTTGTCCGGAACAAGCTTTCCTGTGGGATTATCCTTAATGTATCCTTCATTGATCAGCACGCTATACAAGCTCTTGATAGATGCGATAGCCCTTGATACGGTTGCAACGGATTTTCCGTTTCCTTTAAGCCAGCTAATATATTCGGCCAGATCATCCTCTGTTACAGTGTCAGCCGTTACGCCCGTGTGGGTATCCAAATAGTCACATAGCTGGCGTACATCACGCATATATGAGCTGAGGGTATTCTGCGAACACTTTTTGACGTCCACGAGGTACTTATTAAAAATATCGAGGCACTCGGAATTAAGCATTCGTTAACCCCCTTTCTGAAAATTCATATAGTCAAACCGTCATACAAGCACAAAATAGCCTGAAACGGTAAGCAGCAGTACTATAAAGAGAAATATGATCTGATACCGCGTGAGCTCTGATTTTAGGACGCGGTTGGCTTTTATACAGCTATGAATGCTTTTGGAAAGCCTTATAGCGGAAACAGCCACAAATAGAACAGAGAAAACATACACAAATACCAAAGCACAAAAAAGCAGGAAATCATAAATCAGAAAACCGGCTTTGGAGTAAGTATACGCGGCTGCCTGAACGGCAAAGCCACTTGCGGCGCAAATGCACGGAACTATAGCCAAAGCAGCAGATGACATTACGCCGAAGTATTCTGAGATAATAAGAAAAAGGCAAACAGCCACAGGAAGCAGAACAGGCTCTACACCAAACGAGCCGCCAAACGATGCTATATAGCCTGCCATCGAGTTTCTCGTTATAGCAAACCCTATTGCTCCGGCAAAGAGCGCAAAGCTGGCCAGCAAAAACCGAGGGTCTATTTTTTTTGCTATTGCAAAATTTTTGCGTATAAATAAATGTCCCATTAGTTCTCCCCATACAAAATTGTTGCAGAGAATAACTTATGGATTTACATAATTTCTGTTCAAACACAATATAATACAATTTTTAAATGTAATCAAGGCTTTTTGAAAAAATTGATGATTTTTGTTAATTATGTCGATATATTATGTTAACTATATTATGTAAACTAGAATACCATTCTCCGCTTCGCCCCTGATTACCCCTTGTGTAATCGCAATATTTTGACGAATATATTGCGACTGCGCACTATATATAGGTTATCAACTGAAATTATGTAAACCAACTCATAATTATACTTTGAGTTATCTCAAATTCGCTTTTTGCGGCTTTTGTGAAATTTTTTGTTACTTTTGCCTAAATTGACTATACTGCCTATTGCTCCACCCGCAGCCGCTACAGCAATTATCCGTGCGATTTTCAGCCAGCTTACCGAATCCGGATAGGCCAAAACCGGTATTATCACTAACAGCAGCGAAAATATGATGCCCGAAGCCAGGCCGATAATAAGCCGCCGTGTACTCCCCGCTGCGGATATAGCGCCGCCTATGATCGCGCCGAGCATTACTATTGCACTCATAACAATATCAGCGCTGTCTGCCGAGCACTTCCCTCTTTCTATCAGCAGCGCGTATATCACGCACAGAAGCGCCGATACCGCCATGGCAAATACAATGCCCTTTATAATTTGTCCGTTTCCTTTGCTTTTTGTTGCCGACATGAAAACTACCCCCGACTAATGATGTTTGTACATCATATTAGCCGGGGGCAATTTTAATTCAAATTATTTTTTGTTGTTCTCTTTAGCTTCTGCTGCTTCAGCTCTGACGTTGGTGCTCACTGCCCACTTCTTAAACTGAACGCGGACTTTATCCTCACTGGTTTCTATGGTGATATCATCCTCAGTTATGTGAACAATAGTACCCATAATTCCGCCAATGGTGACTATCTCGTCGCCTACGCAGAGTGCATTGCGCATAGCCTCGATTTTTTTCTGCTTTTTCTTCTCGGGTCTGATCATAAAGAACCACATCAGAACGAAGAAAAGCAAAAGCATAATGATCATGGACGCGGAGCCGCCTGCCCCGGTGCTGCCAGTCAAAAACATAATTTGCTCCTTTTTTATTCAAAATAAATTTTCACAGTATGTGAATTTTATTATACATATTTATCTGGACAATTTCAAGTATTTTATATGCGGGTATCCAATAATTTTGAATATTTACTGCGGAAAGTATCAAAAGTTCCGTCTTCGATGCTGCTTCTTATCCTCGCTGCCAGATTATTATAAAAATAAAGATTGTGCATTACCGCAAAGCGCATTGCAAGCATCTCGTTTGCTTTAAATAAATGCCGCACATATGCTCTTGTGTATCGCTTACATACGGGGCAATCGCATTCTGGATCTATCGGCAAGCAATCGGCTGAGTATTTTTCATTTTTTATGTTGATAATTCCGTTCCATGTGAACAAATGACCATGTCTTCCGTTTCGCGCCGGCATAACGCAGTCGAAGAAGTCAACGCCTCTTGCGACACCTTCTATTATATTTCCCGGGGTGCCGACTCCCATCAGGTATCGCGGCTTGTCCGCGGGCATATACTCCTCAACCGCCTCGATCGTATCGTACATCTCCTGGTGGCTCTCCCCTACCGCGAGTCCGCCGATCGCATATCCCGGAAGATCTAGCTCAGCAATTTTTTTCATGTGCTCTATTCGGACATCCGCAAAAGTCGCGCCCTGGTTTATTCCAAATAGCTGCTGCCCGGGATTAACGGCATCATCCATGCTGTTATACTCAGACAGAGCCGCTTTGCATCTCACAAGCCATCTGTATGTTCTGTCACAGGATTTTTCAACATACTCCCTCGGAGACGGAATCTTAACGCACTCATCAAAAGCCATCGCAATATCCGAACCGAGATTCGACTGGATGCGCATGCTCTCCTCAGGTCCCATGAAAATATGCCGTCCGTCTATGTGGGAGCTGAATTTGACGCCCTCTTCGCTTATTTTTCTCAGACTTGCAAGAGAGAATATCTGGAATCCGCCGCTGTCGGTGAGAATCGGGCCATCCCAGGTCATGAATTTGTGCAGTCCGCCCATTTGCTTAACAAGCTCATCACCGGGCCTCAGATGGAGATGGTATGTGTTGGAAAGCTCGACCTGACAGCCTATAGTTTTAAGGTCGGCGGCAGACAGCGCACCCTTGATAGCAGCGGCAGTTCCTACATTCATAAACACCGGAGTCTGAACGAGGCCGTGAGCCGTTTCAAATTCACCGCGCCTTGCGTGTCCCACCTTGGCTTTTAATTTGTACATTTAAGTATTCCTCACTCAATTATCATTGCATCGCCGAAGGAGAAAAATCTGTATTCTTCCTTAACAGCTTCATTATATGCATTAAGAATATTCTCCCTGCCTGCAAGCGCGGATACAAGCATTATCAGCGTGCTTTCGGGCAGATGGAAATTCGTTATCAGCGCATCAATGCATTTGAACTTATATCCCGGATAAATGAAAATATTCGTCCACGCGGCAGTTTCCTCAACTGTTCCGTCTTCTTTCGCAAAGCTCTCAAGCGTTCTGCATGAGGTAGTTCCCACTGCTATGATCCTTCCGCCGCTCTGCTTGGTATCGTTGATGATTTTTGCGGTTTCCGCCGGGATCATGCAAAACTCCGAGTGCATCTCGTGATCCTCTATGCGCTCGGCTTTAACGGGCCTGAACGTACCGAGCCCTACATGCAAGGTCACAAAGCACACATTGACACCCATGTCCCGTATCTCTTGAAGTAAAGCCTCGGTAAAATGCAGCCCGGCCGTTGGCGCCGCCGCACTGCCCAGCTCCTTTGAATATACGGTCTGATATCTCTCGGAGTCCTCGAGCTCTTCCTTTATATACGGCGGCAGCGGCATCTTACCGAGCTTCTCAAGCACCTCGAGGAAGATACCCTCAAAACTGAATTTGACGATTCTGTTGCCGCCATCGGTCACGCTCTGCACCGTCGCGGTAAGCTCGCCGTTACCGAAAATAATCTCCTGACCCGGCCTTGTCTTCCTGCCCGGTCTGCTCAGGCACTCCCAGCATCCGTCTCCGACGTCTTTTAGCAAAACAAGCTCCACCGAGCCGCCTGTTGGCCTTGAGCCTATAAGCCTTGCCGGAAGCACGCGGGAATTATTGAGAACGAGACAATCGCCTTTTCTTAAATACTGCTTAATATCGTAAAAGTGCCTGTGCTCTATTTCTCCCATCTCTTTATCAAGATGCAGCAGGCGTGATGCATCCCTGTTTTTAAGCGGAGTTTGAGCTATCAGCCGCTCCGGCAGATCAAAATAAAAATCTGATTTGTTCATACTATGTATGCTCCGTTAAAGTAAAAATCTATGATCTTATTGCAGTCAGCGCCGTAATTATAAGCCATGGAATACGCTCCCCACTGGCTCATACCGCAGTTGTGCCCCCATCCGCCGCCTTCAAAGACGAACATGGTTTCATCATCGACAGTTTGTTTGCTGACACTGTAATGCAAGCTGTTTAAGCCCATTTTGCGAAAGCAGTCTTCTCCCGATATATTTGCTGCATTGCCGCTCATATCTTTAATTTCAAGCTCTATAACGTTGCCCATATCAGAATAAACAGCGCTTATTTCCGATATTTCAGCAAGCTCATAGCCGTACCCTGACAGCCTGCTCACTATGCTCTCGGGCTTTAATTCGCTTTTCCACGTTTTATTGTAAAACTCGATATCTTTCTCGTACGGGTCTGCCACTCCGAGCAGATATGAACGCCGCTGAGAGAATACATTCTCCCCGCTGTCGGTGCTTCCGCCGTCAGAGGACATATAGTATACCTTACATACCGCGCCTCTGTATCGAACAAGCTTACCGCTTGTTGATTCTGCGGCGCTGTTGGTGATTTCTGTTGCGCCCGCTGGTCCGCGATATACCTGACTGTAGGTGTCGTTCCTTACATCAAATCCGTCATCGCTGTATGCATTTATGTTGTTCATTACATATGTTCTTGCGCATACTGCCTGAGACTTCAGCGTTTCAAGCGGCCATTGACAGCTCATTTCATACGGCAGCACGCCTTTTACATAATCTTCAGCATTTACATAGTTTATAACCGTGAGCCTGCTTCCGCTGCGAACATATTCAAAATTGCCGCAATAAAAATCTCCGCCAAACCACGTCTCCGGCTTATCGGCTCCGACAGGCCGCACAGCCAGCTTTGTGCCTTGACCGTTATCATAAAGAAACTGGAGCTCTGAGGTATCCGTTTCCGCGGCAAGGATGGAAAATTCACTGCCCGTAAACGCCTGCGCGTCCATGCCGCGCTTATTTATGGCTTCATATGTTTTGCTTTCATTGGCATATGCGCCGACAAGCACACGGTATTGCCCGTTAATGTATCCGGGAAATCCTCCCCACAGCCCATCCGCAACAGATTTTGCCTCGTCAAAGCTGCCATAAATATCGTTCAGCAGCATGTGGTAAGGGCCGACCTTGGTATCATCGGGCAGGACGAAGCCTACATCCCCGCGCATCGACAGCGCAGTGCATGCGGTATAGCCCAAGTCGTGGAACACTCGGGTATAATCAAAGTATCCGAAAGCATAGCCGCTTCCGGTTTTGTTGAGCAATTTTGCCTCCCACAAGGCGGAATAGCCTGAATTTATGCCGACTTTAATTGTTTCAACGCTCTGCTCAATGTCAAAATATGCGGGCGCGGGAGCTTCATCGCCGTCCGCGTTGGAGGATGCCGTAAAAATCGGCAGTATTACGGCAAAAAGCAGCAGTGTTAATAGCATTTTTCTGTATCGTGCGGTCAAAATCATACCTCTCCCCACTTGCTTTAGCGATTTATTATAATACTTTCCGCTGAAAAATTCAATGCTTTAGAGAATATCCGCCGTTTCCGGCTAATATGATATTAAGCGAATATGCAATTGGAGGGATTTACATGTTTAAAACTCCGATATTTAAAGGCTCATGCACGGCTATAGTAACGCCATTTAACGAAGGCGGCATAGATTATGACAAAATGGCGGAGCTGATTGATTTTCAGTACGACAACGGAACCGCCGCCCTCGTTGTGTGCGGCACCACAGGCGAAAACGCCACGATGAGCGCTTATGAGCACGAAGAACTTATAGAATTTACGTGCAGGTACAACGACAAGCGGATGAAAATAATAGCCGGTGTTGGAAGCAACGATACTCAGAAAGCGCTGAAGTTTGCAAAGTGCGCGCTCAGATGCGATGCCGACGGCATACTGATGGTGACCCCTTACTATAACAAGACTACGCAAAAAGGTCTGGTTGAGCATTTTACATATGTTGCCGACCGGGTAGACCTTCCCATGATCGTATACAATGTACCGTCGAGAACGAGCATAGGCATAAATCTCAAAACATATAAAGAGCTTGCCGAGCACCCCAACATAAACGGCGTTAAAGAAGCCTCCGGGGATTTCAGCCTTTTTGCGCTCACAAGATCTGCCTGCGGAGATGATCTGTTCATATGGAGCGGTAACGACGACAACACGGTTCCGATGATGGCTCTGGGCGCTCTTGGCGTAATATCGGTCGCATCAAATATAGTTCCGGGCGCCGTGGCAAAGTTATGCGCGCTGTGCCTCGATGGGGATTTCGATCAGGCGCAGCAACTATATTTCAAATACGCAAAGCTGTTTTCCGATTTGTTCATTGAAACAAATCCCATACCCGTAAAAACCGCGCTCAAGCTGATCGGCAACGACTGCGGCAAGCTTCGTCTGCCGCTGACGGATATGTCAGAAGATCATCTGCAAACGCTTATTGATACACTACAGGACAGCGGGCTGAAAGTAAAGATCTGAAGGGGCGCAAATT
Organism: Clostridiales bacterium; assembly: GCA_004557075.1. Taxonomy (GTDB): domain Bacteria; phylum Bacillota; class Clostridia; order Oscillospirales; family Oscillospiraceae; genus F23-B02. The sequence goes on along the minus strand of SFEX01000001.1, from coordinate 104,062 downwards.
GCGCCCCTTCTTATATATTTATCATTTATTCAGGATAATGAGCCCTTATACCGCCGATAAGCTTGGGACGGGTATATGCAGCGTTCAAGCCCGCCTCGCCAATTTTCTTTACAGAAAGCCTTATAGGGACGGCCACGTCTCTAAGATGCATGCCTATAAGAGTATATCCGATGTCAAGCCCCGCCCTTGCTTTGACATGCTCAACAACTACGGGATCGCGCAGCCTGTCATATACAGCGGTTCCGAATGAGCCTCCGGCCTTCGGCATGGGGCGCACGCATACCTCATCCAGCATATACTTTTCGGCCGCTTCCCTTTCGATGACAAGCGCCCTGTTAAGATGCTCGCAGCACTGCGCGGCAAGGTAAAGATCATGCTCCGAAAGCACGTTTAATATTGTTTCCGCAACGGCAGCCCCGACCTCCGGCGAAGAGCCTTTTCCGATATACTCGCCTAATATTTCGCTTGACGAGCAGCCTACTACAACAATGTCGCCGGGTCTAAGCTTGGATTTTTCTATAAGCTCATTTATTGCACTCTTGGTCTGTGCTTTTATTTCTTCATACATAGATGCTGTCTCCTTATATAGCTAAGATAAATTTGACTTCTTATGTGTTAGTATTATACCACTGCGCGCCTAATTTGACAACACGCACTAAAGATAGTATAATAATTAAACAAATCTACAAAATGTGAGGTGTTTCAACTTGAAACGACTGATAACTATCATTCTTGCATTAGTCATGGTGCTCTGTCTTTTTACCGGCTGCGGCAAGGATGACGACAGCGCTGTTGCTCCGGATGTTGACGGGAACGGCTTGAATGAACATGAAATGGTCAGCGGCACCATCAATCCTCTCACCGGTGAGAAGGTCAGCGAGGATATAAGCCAGCTTCGGCCATACTGCGTTATGATAAACAACCACCCTGCGGCTCGCCCCGCTATCGGGCTGTCTCAGGCTTCAATAGTTTATGAAGCTCTTGCCGAGGGCGGCCTGACTCGTATGATGGCTGTATTTAATGACGTTGACGGAATTACGATCGGCTCTATCCGCAGCTCCCGCCCCTACTTTATCAGCATTTCTCAGGCTTACGATTCAATTTATGTTCATGCCGGCGGAAGTGAGCAGGCATATTCCGACATAAAATCACTTGGAATTGACAATATAGACGGTGTCCGCGGCGGCCGCTCCGGCGAAGCTTCAAGCTATTACCGCGATCAGACCCGCCTTAACGAGGGCAGAAACCTTGAGCATACTCTGTTTGCAAAGGGCAGCAGCCTTGCAAGCTTTGCGAAGGACAACTACGATCTCAAGCATGCCGACAGCTACGACACCAGCTACGGCCTCAGCTTCAGCCCCGACGCTGTCTCCCAGTGCAGCAAAGAAGGCACAGATTTTACTGTCTATTATTCCGGCTACAGCACTGATTTTAAGTACAACTCCGATAAGAAGTGCTACAACGCATTCATTGACGGCGATGAATACATTGACGGCGGAAACAACAGCTCTATTGATTTTGCTAACGTTATCGTGCTGAATATTCCCTCCAAGTCAGTTGACAGCTACGGCCGTCAGGCAATGGAGATGACAGGCTCCGGCAGCGGATATTTCTTCACCGGCGGAAAATACGTTGAGATCACATGGGAGAGAGCGGATCGTGCAGATAACTTCCACTATGCTCTGAAGGACGGCACTCCGCTGAATCTCAGCATCGGCAAGACCTTTATCAGCATCGCTCCCCTTGACAGCACCGACGGTCTTGTTTTCAACAAATAATCAGATCAAGTAAGCGCTATAATGCCCCGATTGTTTAGAGTAGGCAATCGGGGCATTTTTTGTCATTTAAAATATTCGCGTGTACGTTCAGCATCGTGTTTTATCTGTGCCGAAAGCTCGCTTGCGCTTCCGAACTTTATCTCCGGTCTGAGAAAGCTGAAAAACTCTACTCTTACGATGGCACCGTAAAGATTTCCCGAGAAATCAAGCAGATAGCTTTCTACACTGACATGCTTTTCATCGCTCACGGTGGGTCTTACGCCAACATTGGTGACCGATAAATACTCAGAGCCGTCAGGTAAATATGCCTTGGCGGCATAAACTCCGTACTTGGGGATGATCACTCCCTCCGGAATACGCATATTTATTGTCGGCGAACCTATCTTAGTACCGAGATGGTATCCGCTGCGCACGGTTTCGGTAAGGGTGTGCGGTCTGCCTAAATACGCATTGGCCTTTTCAATGTGGCCGCTTTGTATAAGCTCCCTTATCATTGTAGAGCTGACAACGGTTCCGTCGCGGCATACGGCGGGAATAATATCGCAGCCGACGCCGCGCTGCTCACAGTGTAGCTTCAGTTTTTTGGCGGTGCCAAGTCCCTTATACCCAAAGCAGAAATCATGTCCGACTACGATCCATGCAAGATTCATCTCATCAATGAGATTATCTATAAACTCCTGCCAGTCCATGTGCATTACTTTCTGACTGAAATGGATAAAAAGGATATCATCTATTCCGAAACAGCGTTGTATGATATCTTTCCTGTCATAGGCACTGTTAATAAGCGGAATATCTTTTTTGAAAACAAGCGTATCCGGGTGTACGTCAAAGGTAAGCACCGACGGGACTGCATCAAGCTGCGCGGCACGCTCCTTTGTCATATTAAGAAGCGCCGCATGCCCTACATGTATGCCGTCAAAAAAGCCAAGGGCCATAACCTTTTTTCTATCTGTCATATCTACTAAACCTCAAAAAAGCTCTTAATTGTTTTTAGTCTGCCGCTCTGAACTTCGCCAAGCAGCAAAAACTCATTACTTTCAGAGTATACGCGATATTTTCCGTCAGGAGCCGATATATTTACAATGCTGCCGTTTCTAAGCTTTTTTTCCGCAACGGCAGGCACTGTCAGCTTGTTAAATTCGGAAAACAGTGTGTCAAGCGGGATAATAAGGCTTTCTGCCTCTCCCCTGTCCACCGCTTCCTGAACCTCGGCAATAGTATGAGCGTCCTCCACGGAAAAAACACCGGCCTTAGTTCTTCTCAGGCTGCTCATGCAGCCTCCGCAGCCAAGCGCCTGGCCTATATCATTGCAAAGGGTGCGAACATATGTACCCTTTGAGCAGGAAACCCTGAGGACATAGTCATCGTCAGCCCGCCCTGCAATGTCAAGATCGAACACAGTGATATGTCTGGATCTGCGCTCTATGCTTTCGCCCTTACGCGCAAGTTCATAGAGCTTTTTTCCTCCAACCTTTATGGCGGAATACATGGGCGGTATCTGCTCAAGCTCGCCTTTGAATTTCTCCAGAGCTTTTCTTAGCTGAAACTCGCCAGGTACTGACCCTCCGGAGCTGAATATTCTGCCTGTAGTATCCTGTGTGTCGGTACTCATTCCCAGTCTTAGCCCGGCAATGTACTCTTTTGTATCCGCCTCGGCAAACTCGACAGCTCTCGTAGCTCTGCCGACGAATATGACAAGCAGACCTGTGGCAAGAGGGTCAAGGGTGCCGGAGTGTCCAATCCTGCGCTCATGAAGAATACCGCGAAGCTTGCCCACGACATCATGACTTGTCCATTCCTGCGGCTTGTCAATGAGAATGATGCCGTTCATCAAAGCACCTCTGATGCTGCGCTGACAAGCATTTCGCAAGTTTCTTCGGGCGTTGCCCTCACTACGCAGCCTGAGGCCATTTTGTGGCCGCCGCCTCCGAAGCGCGCACATAAAGCCGAACAGTCAAATTCGGGGTGCGATCTTGCTGAGACCTTGCATTTTTCAGGCTCGAGCTCCCTTATGACAAGGCTTAGCACGCAGCCCTCTACCCTGCCGGGTATACCTGCGATGTCATCGCAATCATTTTCTGTTGCGCCGGCTTCCTGCATCATCTTCTCGGTCACTGTAGCAACTACTATTTTCCCCTCGCTATAAAATTTAAGGCCGGAGCAGATAAGTCCCTCGAGAACTATCCTCGCCTTTGAAACCTGCCGGAACAGGTCAAAGTTCAGAGCCTGCACCCGCGCGCCGCAGCTTACCAGCTCGCTTGCCGCAGCAAACGTCTCCGCCGTGACGTTGGCGTATCTGAAGCATCCGCAATCGGTGGAAACGGCCATATAAAGCAGGCTGGCTTCCTCCGGGCTTACATCGCCGCAGAGTTCCTTTATGACTTCGAGCACTATCTCGCCGCATGAGGCTTTGCCCGCATTTAACAACAGATTCTCCGCGTAATTGGAGTTTGACGGGTGATGGTCTATGCAAAGCTGCACATCGCCGGAAAATCCGCCGCAAATCATATGCTTTTCCGCAACATCGGTTGCCACAACGCAGCTATATTCAAAATCATCCGCAATGTAAGCGGAGACATATTTATAATATTTATCCGTGATCTCCGGGTTTTTATATAAGGCCGCACTCTTTCCACATCGACGAAGCGCTGAGCACAGCGCCGCTGCGCTGCCAAGCGTATCGCCGTCAGGGCGGGTGTGGGTTATGATTAGAATATTATCGTGTTCTTTTAGCCACTGCGCACATTCAACAACGTTCATAGCTCGTCCTCATCCTCTTCGTCGGAAATATCGAGGCTGCTTATAAGCTCATTAATATGTGCGCCGTATTCGATGCTGTGATCTATCTCGAAGCTGAGCTCCGGCGTATTGCGCAGTTTAAGGGAATTTCCAAGCTCTCTGCGCAGCCATCCGGAGGCAGATTTGATTCCCTTCTTAAAATCCTTTTCGTTTTGCAGGCCCATTATCGATAGCCATATCTTTGAATAGCGCAGGTCACCTGTTGTCTCAACTCTGGTAACGCTTATCATGCCCTGGTTAACTCTGGGATCCTTTATCTCCCTGAGCAGGCTACTCATAACGCGCTGAATATCATCATTTATTCTCGCAAGTTTATTTGAAGGCATAATTTTCCTCCTCATTTAGCTTTGGGCGGTCAAACTGACCGCCCAACTTTATCACACTTTAATTTGCTCCATAACAAAGCATTCTATAACATCTCCGACCTTAATGTCGTTGAATTTTTCTACCTGCATGCCGCATTCATAGCCGTTTGCAACTTCTTTTACGTCATCCTTAAAGCGGCGGAGCGATGCAAGCTCGCCCTCGTGAACAACGACATTGTCGCGAAGAACGTGGACAGAGCAGCCTCGCTGAATTTTTCCGTCGAGCACATAGCAGCCGGTAACGGTTCCGACCTTGGAGACTTTGTATGTTTCGCGAACCTCGGCATGGCCGATGATGACCTCCTGGAATTTCGGGGCAAGCATGCCCTTCATGGCGGCCTCAATCTCATTTATGCAGTCATAAATAACGCGGTACATACGCATATCAACGTTTGCCCTTGCCGCACTGTCTCGAGCCGCATTATCGGGACGCACATTAAAGCCGACTATGATAGCACCGGAGGTAGCCGCTAGCATAACGTCCGACTCATTGATAGCACCGACGCCGCTGTGGATAACCTTTACGCGAACCTCATCGTTTGTGATCTTCTCAAGAGATGACTTTACCGCTTCGGCAGAGCCCTGAACGTCGGCCTTGACAATGATGTTGAGATTTTTCATTTCACCGGCCTGAATCTGGCTGAACAGATCCTCAAGGCTCACCTTTTTGCTTGTGCCGAAAGCAGCGTTCTTCTGCTGGGTCTTGCGCTCTTCAACAAGCTCGCGAGCCATGCGCTCATCGGCAACGGCGTTGAAGGTATCGCCGGCGCTGGGAACCTCAGACATACCGGAAATCTCAACCGGAATGGAAGGGCCAGCCTCCGTTATGCGAACGCCTTTATCGTTTATCATGGTGCGGACACGTCCGACAGCAGTGCCCGCGATGATGATGTCGCCAAGCTTCAAAGTGCCGTTCTGCACAAGGACAGTCATGATGGGGCCGCGACCCTTGTCAAGTCTTGCCTCAATTACTGCGCCCTTTGCAGCACGGTTCGGATTTGCCTTGAGCTCCTGAACCTCTGCAAGGACGACGAGATTTTCAAGCAGATTATCAATTCCCTCGCCCGTCTTTGCGGATATCGGGCAAACAATGGTCTCGCCGCCCCACTCCTCGGGAACGATATCATATTCTGTAAGCTGCTGCTTGATGCGCTCAGGATTGGCACCGACTGCATCCATCTTATTGATGGCAACAACAAGCGGTATTCCGGCCGCCTTTGCATGGTTTATGCTCTCAACGGTCTGCGGCATAATACCGTCGTCCGCCGCTACAACAAGGATTGCAATATCCGTTACCATTGCGCCGCGGGCACGCATGGACGTAAACGCCTCATGACCCGGGGTGTCTAAGAAGGTGATAGGGCTTCCGTTAATTTCAACCGTATATGCGCCGATATGCTGTGTGATGCCGCCGGCCTCGCCGGAGGCGACATTGGCATGACGAATATAGTCAAGCAGGGACGTCTTACCGTGGTCAACATGACCCATAACTACAACTACGGGAGCACGGCCGACGAGATCCTCGGCCTTATCCTCGTGATCGTCAATGAGGCGTTCTTCAACGGTTACAACAACTTCCTTCTCGACCTTGCAGCCAAGCTCCATTGCAACAAGCGCTGCGGTATCGTAGTCAATGACGTCGGATACAGAAGCGAACACGCCGAGCTTTATGAGCTGCTTTATTACCTCTCCCGCAGTTTTCTTCATGCGTGAGGCCAGCTCGCCAACGTTTATCTCATCGGGAATAGAGACCTTGAGCTGCTGCTTTTTGGCTATCTCAAGCTGAAGCTTCTGCATCTTATCGCGCTCTTCCTGACGGCGCTTTGCCGATGCGGCTTGACCCTGCTGGCGCTGCTTTGATTTGTTTACTATCTTTTCCTTGCCGCCCTTGCGATCGCGCTCACGGCCTCTTTCACCGGCCATGTTGTCGAACTTCTCGTCGTATTTTGCAATGTTAACGGCAGCGCTTCCGCGGGTGTCGATAACTCGCTTCTCAGCGACCTGTCTAGGAACGTGGGGCTTATTCTCCTTTTCTTTCTTCTGAGGTGCAGGAGCAGATTCCTCGGCCTTTGCGGGAGCCTTATTATCCTTCTTTGTATCCGCAGGCTTTGCGTCAGCCTTGGGAGCCACATTAAATACCTCAGCAATACTCGCAACCTGATTATGCTGAGTCATATACTCAAATATTATATCAAGCTCCTCATTTTCAAGAACCTGCATATGATTTTTAGGAGTGGTCGCATAATCGGTCAGTATCTGAGTTATTATCTTGGATGTGGAGTTAAAATCCTTGGCTACCTCGTGTACTCTGTATTTTATCATACTCATGCATTATTCCTCCTCTTACCTATCCTCTTGTTATTTTCGTGCGCCCTATTTTCGCGCCTGCGCTGCTTCTCCCTGGCAAGCCCATCAGAAATTATCCGAGCGGTTTCGTCATATATATCGGGCGATATTGCCTGCAACAGCTTCATAAAAGAATCTGCAAAGCCTAAATCGCAGACAGCCAGCATGGAGCAGCCCGGTTTACCTACAGACGCCGATATTTCTTCCTTCATAAACGGCGTACTTATAAGCGGTATGTTTCTGCCGTAGACAAAGCCCTTTGCCCGCCTGACGGCATTATCCGATGCATCGGATGCCAAAAGCAGGAGCTTAGAGGTACCTGCTCTCACCGAAGCGCCGGTATTCTCCTCCCCTATCTGGACTGCATTCGCTTTTCGCATAAGTCCAAGAAGGTTTAGCGCTTTTTCCTTCATTCTCCCGCCTCCATCTGCTCGGAAAGTACCTTATACACCTCATCCGGTATCTGAGCAGAGAAAGCTTTTTCAAGCGCCTTTGCTTTTATCGCCTTTTTCAGACATTCGGTATTTGGGCAAATGTACGCCCCCCTGCCGGGAGCCTTTCCTTTAAAATCGAGGCTGATCTCACCGCTCGGGGATTTCACTGCGCGTATAAGCTCACGCTTAGCTTTCATTTCCCGGCAGCCTAAGCACTGCCTCATGGGTATTTTCTTCTGCACCTCGGCCGCCTCCTTAATTTTTTACGCCTCGGACTCGGGCTTAATATCTATCTTATATCCGGTCAGCCTTGCCGCCAGCCTTGCATTCTGGCCTTCCTTGCCTATAGCAAGTGAAAGCTGGCTGTCCGGCACGATAACACGGCATCCCTTGCCGTCCTCAAACATGGTCACGCTGATAACCTCAGAGGGTGCCAGCGCTGCCGCGATATACTCCTCAGGAGTCTCGCTGTATTTTATAATATCAATTTTCTCGCCGCCGAGTTCATCAACAATGCTTGCAACTCGACCGCCCTTGGGGCCGACGCAGGAACCGATGGGATCAACATCGGGATCGGTAGACCACACAGCCATCTTAGTGCGGCTTCCGGCCTCACGAGCGATGGATTTTATCTCAACTGTTCCGTCGAATATTTCCGGAACCTCAAGCTCAAACAGACGCTTGACAAGGCCGGGATGTGTGCGGCTGATAAGCACCTGGGGACCCTTAGTGGAGTTTCTTACCTCAACGACATAAACCTTGATGCGGTCGCCCTCCTTGAGGGGCTCGGTCTTTATTCTCTCATTGGGTGCGAGCATTGCTTCGGTATACTCGCTGTTGGAGCTTATGCGTATGGAAACGCTGCCGGTTCTCGGCTCTATACGGGATACAACGCCCGTCAGGATCTCATGCTCTTTAGAGGTAAACTCCTCATAGATGATGCCGCGCTCTGCCTCACGGATGCCCTGAATTATGACCTGCTTTGCAGCCTGCGCCGCAATGCGTCCGAATTTTTTCGTCTCAACGGGAACCTTTATGGTGTCGCCGAGCTTTGCGCGCTTGGTTATCTTCTTTGCAGCTTCAATATCTATATCAAGAGCCGGATCCTCGACATTCTCGACTGCTATCTTATTTATATACATCTCAATGCGCTTTCTGTCCTCGTCGAGCAGTATATCGACGTTCTCGGCGCACTCGGGATTATCGCGGCGAAAAGCGGCCTGCATTGCCTGCTTTATCTTGTCATACATATAGTCCCTGGGTATTCCCTTTTCTTTTTCAAGATCCTCAATTGCGGAAAAGAATTCTGCATTCATTTCAAATATACCTCTTTTTTTATTCAAATGGTAACGTGCAGCTTTACCTGCGCGATCTGCTCTTTTTTAAGAAGCACCGATGAAACGGTTACATTGCCGTCCTCATATGCATCAAGCGAACCTACGAAGCTTTTCTTGCCCTGATAGGGCTGGTAGAGCTTAACCTCGATCTCGGAACCCATATACCGCTCAAAATCTGACGGCCGCTTCAGCTCCCGTTCGGCTCCTGCCGAGCCCACCTCAAACACATAGCTGTCAGGTATCGGGTCGTTTTCATCAAGAATGGGGTCGAGCTTGCGGCTGATGCGCTCGCAGTCTTCTATACTGACGCCGCCTTCTTTATCAATAAACACTCTAAGATACCACGAGCCTGCTTCGCGGACATACTCCACGTCCCAAAGTTCGCAGCCAGCTTCTTCAACGACCGGTTTTGCCAAAGCTTCGACTTTTTCAGTTATTTTGCTCATTATTTACTCCTAAATTTAAGAAAAGTAAAATGCTCAACAAAAAGAGTGGGCTGTGACCCACTCTCAAAAGCTTACTTACTAACACTAATATACTAACACTAACGCATAGCAATTGCAAGTATTTTTATCTGTAATTGCTATATTTTTATGATAATTCAGCTATAGTGAGCGACAAATTCCTCAAGACAAAGGCCGTTTTCAGAGATAAACGCTGCGGCTTCCTTTCCCACATAGCGATAGTGCCATGGCTCATCCCAGCCGGTTATGCTCTTTTTATCGCTCGGATAGCGCTTTATAAATCCGTATTCGCTACAGTGCGCGTCAAGCCACTCAAAAAATTTATGATCCATTTTGGAGTAATCATAAAAATCATACTGCTTGTCCGTTATATCGACGCTAAGGCCGGTCTGATGATCACTGGTGCCCGGTTTTGCGACCAGCTCCGCCGCAATTTCCCGCGCTTCCTCGTAATTGTATGTGCCGGAAGCGGACAGCTCGGAGGCTTTTTCGTTAAACATATGCTGCTGGCTCGAAAAAGACCTGTAGCCGAGGCTTAGATATGGCTCAAATCCGGCGTCTCTTGCCGCCTGCATAAGTTCATTCAGGCTTTCAACCACTCTTGAATCCAAGGATATATCCCAATCCCCAACGCTTTTTACATCGGGGGCATAAGAATTCATCGGATTCTCGGCATTTATGAGTATATATCTCCAGTCGGTAATATTTATCTCCGGGAACTCAAGGTCGGCATACTTGTTGCTGTTTGACGTTTCCGACTCTTTATATCCTGAAAGAGGATCGTCCAGATTATCGGTTCTTACGAAAACGGAATCGGAGCCGCCTACTATGACTTCGGAGGTGAGCTGGATGCGCGAGTTGATTATCAAAGCGAGGATGAACAGCATAACTATCATGCTGAATACCCACACAGTCTTTTTTATCCGCACCTTCCCCACCTCCTTTGGATTTCTGAAATATTGTAACACAAACAAATCTCTTATACAAGTATCTTATGTAGGTATCGCGTCCTCTCCCAAGGCTTCTCTCAGCTTTTCCAGTGCTTTTTTCTCAAGGCGGCTGACATATGAGCGGCTTATACCGCATAGCTGAGCGGTCTCTCTCTGCGTCTTTGGATTTTCATTTATCAGTCCGTAGCGTATCTTTATTATCTTCGCCTCTCTTTCGGTCAGCACAAGGTCAACAAGCTCACGCAGTTGGGCGCATATCTCAAAATCACCGATTTTATCGCTCAGTTCATCGTCTTGCGCCAGAACGTCGATCAGAGAAAGGCTGTTGCCTTCTCCGTCCGTATCAAGAGCGTCAGACAGGCTCACATCTCCAATGGATTTTTTCTGACTTCTGAAATGCATCAGAATTTCATTTTCACAGCAGCGGCTGGCATAAGTCGCAAGCCGGACCCCCTTGTCGGGTTTATATGTGTTTATTCCCTTTATAAGTCCTATAGTCCCTATTGATATAAGGTCTTCAATGTCATTTGTCTGCGTATAATACTTTTTTATTATATGGGCAACAAGTCTAAGATTATGTTCCACCAAAACGTTCCTTGCCTCTATATCTCCGTCGAGCCAGAGCTGCAGGTATTTGCTCTCCTCCTCCGCCGAGAGCGGACTCGGAAATGAGCCTCCCGGCGAAAGCCGCAGCATAAGCAGTATCCCGCCCAACAGCATTGCAAACGATGTTCCAAGCATAATATCACCTCAGAACATTATATTTCAAATTGCCTGTACAAAATATCTCCTTATCCGTCATTGGCAGCACAATAATGTTTTTTTGTCTATTGATTCTTTTTGTAAAAAATTATATTATATATTTATTATCAAAGTCTGGAGGGCTTATTATATGCATAGACCTGATGACGGCTATTATCACGATCATGGCGACGGAATAATTCACTGCCATGACCATAAGCCGCTTGAAGATATCCACAAGCACGAGGAGGTCGAGCATCCGCACCACAACCACTCGCACGGTCATACGCAAAGCAAGGCTGTGGCAAACCGGCTCGCCAGAGCGATAGGCCATCTTGAGTCTGTCAAGCGCATGGTCGAGGAAAATCGGGATTGCACGGATGTCCTGATCCAGCTTGCCGCTGTTCGCTCCGCTCTTAGCAGCACCGCGCGGGTCATTCTCAAGGATCATTTGGAGCACTGCATAACGGACGCTGTTGAAACAGGCGATGATAAATTCATATCTGAGCTGAACACGGCGATAGACAAGTATATAACCTGAAAAAGTCTACAGTATAAGCAGTTTGCGCCGGTCTTATAAATAAGCAAAGCCTTCTTCCGTTTGGAAGAAGGCTTTGCTTATTTACTAATCAGCTATTGGCGTTAAAAATCTTGAAAATGCTGTCGAAGGGATCCTCCTGCGCGGGAGCAGCGGCAGGCTGCTCATTCTTCTTCTCGGCTGCTTTTTCGCTTGCAGCGGTGAACATGCCCTGCTGTCTCTCAAAAGAGGGCTCGGCTTTTGCTGTGGGCTGAGCGGGCTGCTTTGCAGTGGGAGCTTCTTCAAAGCCCGTGGCAATAACGGTAACGCGGATCTCGTCCTGCATGGACTCGTCGAAGGTCGCACCGAAGATGATGTTTGCATCGGGGTGTGCAGCCTCCTGAACGAGGTTTGCAGCGGCTTCAACATCCTCCAGACCCATGTCCTCGGAGCCGGTGATATTTATCAGCACGCCATGCGCACCGTTGATCGATGTCTCCATAAGGGGACTTGCGACCGCCATGCGAGCGGCGTCCTCAGCCTTGCCCTTGCCTGCTGCGCGGCCAACACCCATATGGGCAAAGCCGGCGTTTTTCATTATGCAGGTAACATCGGCAAAGTCAAGGTTAATGAATCCTGTGTTCTTAATAAGGTCGGAAATACTTGTAACCGCCTGGCGCAGAACATCGTCGGCAATCTCAAAAGCGTTTGCCAGAGTGACCTTCTGATCGGTGGCATATTTAAGGCGGTCATTGGGGATTATGAGCAGGGAGTCTACCTTGCCCAGCATTTCCTTAATACCCTCATTAGCCTGATCCATGCGGCGCTTGCCCTCAAACTTGAAGGGCTTGGTCACAACGCCAACGGTGAGTATGCCGGCTTCACGGGCAATATCAGCAACAGTAGGAGCAGCGCCGGTGCCGGTGCCGCCGCCCATGCCAGCAGTGATAAACACCATATCCGCATCCTCAACGGACTTGGCAATGTTATTGCGGCTTTCCTCAGCGCTCTTCTTGCCGACCTCGGGGTCTGAGCCTGCGCCCTGACCATGGGTCAGCTTTTCACCTATTTGAATCTTCTGGTCTGCATTGGACACAGCAAGAGCCTGCTTATCTGTATTAACAGCAATAAATTCAACGCCCTGCGTTCCGGACTTGACCATTCTATTTACTACGTTATTACCTGCGCCGCCGATACCTACTACCTTTATAGTAACAACATTTTCAGGGCCTACTTCGGCTTTGAAATCCATTTTCTTTCCTCCAGTATAGTTATTTAGAAGATGCGGCATTTGCCGCAGTCATATTTTTCGATATGTAACATATTATAACTTTTTGGCCTGTAGGTCAATATATTTTTGCTCTGTTATGTAAACAAAGTTTTAAAAATAGTGTTAATTCGGGTTAAAAACAACTTTATTACCGCTCGAAAGGTCTAAAGTACCCGAGTCGTCTGCCGAAAGCTGAGAGACCGCCGAAAGCATTTTGCCGAATTTATATTCGGTGTTGTCATTCGCGCCGAGCTTGACAGTGAAACGGCCGTCATACTCAAAGGTCGGGCATTCGACGCTGCTGACATCGATCTCCTCTACCTTGCTCACAAGCCCCCTTGCCTGCACCTGATACAGTATGTCCACAAGATAGGAGAGCTTATCGCTCTCGCCGTCAGCGGCCTTTATATACTCCCCGACCTCAGCGTCGCTCACCGTTATGCCGCTTATCGCTGCGATATGCTCCGTGTCCTTTTGATCTATGCTGCTCAGGAACTTTCCGCTGCTGCTTACAGACCATAGCTCATCTCCGACAGAGACATATCCTACCGCATTGCTCTCCGTCACCTCGATAGTGACGCGGTTCGGCAGTCCACGGCTTATCTTTACAGAGTCAACATACGGAAGCTTTACAACGACGCGGCTTCCGGCAGCGATTCTGTTTACAAAAAACAGGTTATCGCCTTCTTCTATGCCGGAAGCTGCGATTATCTCCTCTGCACTGTAGAGCGAGTTTCCGCTCACCTCGATTTTTGTGATCTTAAAAAACACGCTCATTACGAATATTATTGCCACAATTACAAGGAAAAATCTCAGAGGACGGTTAACTTTTCTTTTAAACCTTGGCTTGTAAGGGTCTTCACGCTTCCTGTAATAATCATTAGTATTCGGCATTTTACATCTCCATGAATATGTCCGCCCCGAGCGAGCGAAGTTTATAATCAAAATTTTCGTAACCGCGAGTGATATGTCCACTGTCGATAATACGGCTCTCACCGTCGGCGGAAAGCCCCGCTATCAGCATTGCGGCGCCGCCTCGCAGGTCGGTTGCGCTGACAGTCGCACCCTGCAGGCTTCTTACGCCCCAAACCGATGCCTGCCGGCCTTCAACGTTTATATCTGCTCCAAAGCGGCTGAGCTCCCTTGTGTGTCCAAAACGCGAGTCAAATATGTTTTCCACAAAGTCAGTCCTGCCGGAGGCCTTGAGCAGCGCCGCCATAAGCAGCGGCTGGGCGTCGGTCGGAAATTCGGGATAAGGCCCCGTTACGACCGTGTCCACGGCATTGAGTCTGCCGTCGGATATAAGTCTCACGCTTCTTTTTGCAGGTATTATATCACAGCCGGCTGAATTTAGGAAGTGCTGTAATCGGGAAAATTGCCTCGAATCCACACCCCTGAGCTCGATATCTCCGCCCGATGCCGCCGCGGCACACAAATATGTGGACGCAACTATTCTGTCAGGAACTATTCTGTGGCCGACATAGCGCTCCGCGTCAAAGCCGGAGATCGTTATATTGCTCGTTCCGGCGCCGGATATGTAAGCTCCGGCTTTTCTCAAATACTCTTGCAGATCAACTATCTCAGGCTCTCTTGCAGCACCGTATATAACGGTCTCTCCTTCGGCTGCGCAGGCAGCAAGGATCGCGTTTTCCGTCGCTCCGACGCTGGGAAACGGCAGCTCTATGCGCGCCCCCTTAAGTGATGCCGCTTTGCAGATTATCTCGCTTCCCTGCTCCTCGACTTCAGCTCCGAGCGCCTTCATTGCTGATATGTGAAGGTCGATCGGCCTTGAACCGAGCTTGCATCCGCCCGGAGCCGACAGCCGCACTTCACCGCAGCGCGCCAGCAGCGCTCCCATAAACAGAACCGACGAGCGCATGCATTCCATCATCTCGTGAGGTATGATATTGGTGACTATGCTGCGCGAATCTATGTATACATCGTTCCCCTGCTGCTCTGCCGTGCAGCCGAGCTGTCTCAATATGCGCAGCGACATTGCCACATCGCTCAGCTGCGGTACATTCAGCAGGTTTGTTTCCGTCGGGCATACAATTGAAGCCGCCAGAATCGGCAGTACCGCGTTCTTCGAGCCCTGTACAAAACACGCGCCTTCAAGACGTCTGCCTCCGTTAATATGCCATATAGCCATAAAAAAACCTCGCAGAAATAACTTAAATCACGTCATTCTATGCTGCGGGGTCATTTTTTGTTATTTTGTTTTATGAGCAGCTACTTTACAAGAGACAATATCTGCTCGCAGATAATATCCGTAGCCTCCGGGTGAGCAAGTTTCTCCATCGCGCCGGACATTTTTTTAAGCTCATCCCCGGACGCGAGTATTCTCTTTACGGTTGAGAGCAGGTCGCCTGCATTTAAGCTCTCTTCCTCGAAAATCAAAGCTCCGCCTGCATCCTCAACTACTTTTGCGTTCTTAAACTGGTGATTATTCGTGACATACGGAGACGGTACGAATATGGTAGGCTTGTGCATATATGTAAGCTCGGAAACAGTGGATGCACCGGCGCGGCACATAACAAGGTCTGCCGCTGCCATTACACGCGGCATATCATATATATACTCGCGCACATCCATGCCGTTTTTCTCATGGTCCGGAACCGTTCGGTGCAGCTCCGTGACCATTTTGGCATATCCCTCGCTCCCGGCGGAATGTATAAGCGAAAATCCGGGATTTTTTCCGGCAAGCTTAATGAACTCGCACATGGCCGCATTCATATTTGCAGCCCCTAATGATCCCCAAACCGACACTACAAGCGGCTTATCCATTGCAATTCCAAGCTCGGCTTTCGCCGCTTTTTTAGAATACGCAGCAAATTCGCCGCGAACGGGAGTTCCCGTGACCTCCGCCTTCTCGGGGTGCTTATAGTATCTGCGGCTTTCCTCAAAGCCAAGCATTATTTTATCCACAATGCCTGAGAGCATCTTTGTTGTCAGCCCTGGAACAGCGTTGCTCTCGTGTACGGCTGTCGGTATACCAAGCATCGAGGCGGCTTTAAGAACGGGATAGCATACATATCCGCCCGTTCCCACTACCACATCGGGCTTAAACGACTTTATAATTTTTTTCGCTTTATGAGTTGCGATTATAACGTTAATTACGGATTTAATATTGTGCAGCAGGCTTTTGAGCGTTTTACCCCGGCTTATGTTAGTGACTTTCAAAGTGACGATCTCGTACCCGCTTCGTGGCACAAGATCGACCTCCATATGACCGTCGGCGCCGACAAACAGTATCTCGCAGTCAGGCATAAGCTCTCTGAGCCTTCCGGCCACCGCAATGGCAGGATTAATATGCCCGGCAGTGCCGCCACAGGCAAACATGAATCTCATATATTATCTCTATCCTTTCACTTTTGCGGGTATCTCCCGCGAAACGCTAAGCACAATGCCCATTTCGGCCATCTGTATAAGAAGCGCCGTACCTCCATAGCTGAAAAACGGCAAGGAAATTCCCGTGCATGGCACAAGGTTTGTTACGACTGATACATTGAGAATGACCTGAATCGCAAGAAGAGTGGTAATTCCGGCGCTTATGAGAAAGCTGTACCTGTCCGCCGCATGCACCGCTATCCAATATCCCCGTATAATAAGCAGCGCAAACAGCACAAGAATAAGCACCGCGCCGATGAAACCCAGCTCCTCGCACACGACGGAAAAAATGAAGTCATTATGCTCCTCTGGCAGATACAGATACTTCTGCCTGCTCTGCCCAAGCCCAAGACCCGTAAGCCCGCCCGAGCCTATGGAATAAAGAGACTGCACTATCTGATAGCCCTCGTCCGAGGTTGAGGAAAAAGGATCCTGCCATGTGGTGATCCTCGTGGAGGCATACGGAAACAGTGTCAGCAAAACGGCTATACCGCCGCCAGCCGCTACTGCTGCGGCGATGAACCATATAAGTCTCGCGCCGCCGAGAAACAGCATTACGCCGCCGACGGCAATTATTATTATTGACGCTGAAAAATGCGGCTCAAGTACCAGCAGGCCGATGATAACAAGCAGAATGCCCGCGAATGGCAAAATTCCGTATTTGAAGCTCTTCATCTTTCCGCGATTGTTGCATATCATCACGGAAAATGCCAGTATAACGCCCAATTTTGCTATTTCAGACGGCTGAAGCGTAAGACTGCCTACGCCTATCCAGCGTTTTGCGCCGTTTGCCTCCACGCCTATCAGCGGCACAAGAAGCAGCAGCACTATCGCCGCAATAAGAAGCGGAACGGAAAAGCGCTTATAAAAGCCTACCGGAAGCCGCGAGCAGAATATCATTGCAGCGATGCCGAGAACGGCAAATATGAGCTGCCTGATAAAATAATACGCCGCGTTGCCTCCGGTAACATTGCCCGGGTCAAAATATGCTCTGGCAAAGCTTGCCGACAGCACCATTGTAACTCCTATGGTAAGCAAAAGAATGACGAGCGAGAGAAAGGCTATATCCATACCCCTGAGCTTCGTTTTATCATTTGTTTCCCTAATTCTGAGTTCGGCACTGCCATACTGCATATCCGCATCCTCCGTATTCAGAGCTGGAAACGATTATATATACCTATGAATGAAATTATTGCAAAAACAAGGGAGACGGAAGTGAAAAGTGCAAAAATTTCTTTTTCCTTCCACTTCTTGCCCGTCCAGCCGCCCATTTCAAGATGGTGATGGAACGGAGCCATTTTAAACACACGCTTGCCGTGGGTAAGTTTGAAATAAGTCACCTGTATAATATCGGACAGAGTTTCTATTATATACACTATGCCGAGGGGGATGAGAATAAGCGGCATATCATATGAAAACGCAAGAGCGGCGATCGCGCCGCCGAGAAACAGCGAGCCGGTATCGCCCATAAAGACCTTAGCTGGATTGAAGTTATAAACGAGGAAGCCAAGAAGCCCGCCTAAAAGCGCGGAGGCAAAAATACCGAGAGCCAGATATTTCTCGCCCCAGAGGAAGGTGACCGCCACGAAGAAAAGGCATACCGGAAGCGATGTTCCGCTTGCAAGGCCGTCAATGCCGTCGGTGATATTGACAGCGTTTACCGTTCCGACGATTATAAATGCCGCAAGAATAAAATACAGCGCCTCAGGTATATACACCTCAGTGTTCCAGAACGGGATATAGAGGTGCGTCGATATATACCCAAGCTTTCTCAGCAGCAGGACAAACGCAAGCGCAGCAAGAAGCTGGAGCAGGAATTTAGCCTTTGCGCTCAAACCGAGATTTTGCTTCTTCCTAAGCTTTTCCCAGTCGTCTAAAAAGCCTATAGCTCCGAAAACCATAGCAAACAGAAGTACGAAGATGTGGGTATAATCGCCCTGCCGCATTGAGTCAAAGCCGACCGTCAGGCACACGAACACACAGGCGATAATAAACATTACCCCTCCCATTGTCGGAGTACCGGTTTTGGACATATGCCACGTCGGCCCGTCCTGACGTATCTCCTGCCCTGCTTTCATCTTTCTTAGCCAGGGAATATAAAATTTTCCTACTACAACCGCAGTAATAAATGCCATCAAAAGGGCAAGCATCAGCTTTAGTGTCATTATCTCTTCCTCTTCTCTATGTGCTCTGCTACTATCTCGCGCTCATCCATGTGGTGCTTTTCCGTGCCGACAACCTGATAGTCCTCATGGCCTTTGCCGGCAAGCAATATTACATCATTTGGCATGTGCTTGTCAATCGCCCATTTTATTGCCTCTGCCCTGTCGCAGATAATTTTGTGCTCGGTAGAGCTGTTTTCAAGCCCCGCGACTATCTCGGCGATTATAGCGTCAGGATCCTCCGTGCGGGGATTGTCGCTGGTCACTATGACAAAATCAGCATTGTCAGCGGCAATTTTACCCATGATCGGGCGCTTTGTCCGGTCGCGGTCTCCGCCGCAACCGAACAGCACAACCAGCCGTCCGCCGCCGTCGTGTCTGAGCGCCTTGAGCGCATTTTCCAGAGCGTCGGGCGTGTGCGCGT
Organism: Clostridiales bacterium; assembly: GCA_004557075.1. GTDB lineage: Bacteria > Bacillota > Clostridia > Oscillospirales > Oscillospiraceae > F23-B02. The sequence goes on along the minus strand of SFEX01000001.1, from coordinate 85,088 downwards.
AGTCGATTATTATCGTGTAGTCACCGTCGGTCGGCACAACTTCCATTCTGCCCTTTACGCCCTTAGCGCCCGCCATCGCGTCAGCGCAATCGTCAAGACTAAGACCGAGCGCAAGCCCCATGCATATAGTATTCAGCGCATTGTAAACGGAAAATTGGCCGGGGATAGCAAGCTTCACTCGCGCAGTGTCGCCGCCAAAGGCCGCATCAAACTCCACGCCTGAGGCCGACAAGCGAATATTCTTCGCTTCAATGCCTGCATCTTTTCCGTATGCGGAATAGGTAAGCAAGCGGCACGCGGCATTTTTGATAATTTCATCATGCCATTTATCGTCTATATTGACGCAGCCGCAGTCACAGCTCTCAAAAAGAAGCGCCTTGGTTGCCGCATATTCCTCCATGGTGTGGTGAAAATCAAGATGATCCTGAGTGAGGTTTGTAAACGCGCCGACATTAAAGCGTATACCCGCAACGCGGTCGAGTGCCAGCGCGTGGGAGGATACCTCCATCACGACATGTGTGCAGCCGGCGTCCGCCATATTACGCAGAAGACATTGCAGCTCGTAGCTTTCAGGTGTTGTTCGCTCCGTGTGTATAGTTTCAGAGCCTATCATATTGCCGTTTGTGCCTATAATTCCGACCTTGGCATGAAGCTTCTCTTCAAGAAGATGCTTCATGAGATATGTGCCGGTCGTTTTACCGTTTGTTCCGGTAATGCCTATCATGCACATGCTGCCTGCCGGATTGCCGAAATAATTACGGCTCGCTATCGCAAGGGCATAGCGGCAGTTGCCGACAAGGACGAAAGGCACGTCAACGTTGGGTGTCCTGTCGCACAACACAGCACATGCCCCGTTTTTAACGGCGGCCGGGATGTAATCATAGCCGTCGGAGGCAAAGCCCGATATTGCGACAAACAGATCTCCCGGCTTTGTTTTTCGGGAGTCGTAGCTTATGCCGACAATCTCCATACCTGCATCTGCCGCAAGTTCAAGCACATCTATGTCTTTCAGTATTTCAGCAAGTTTCATTTACCTCTCCCTTAATTCTCTTAGTTAATACTTACCCAGCATACTCTCATCCTCTGAAAGCAGCGTAACCTCTATTATCGTTCCGTGCTTTACGGGAGTGCCGGGCGCTATACTCTGTGAGAAAACGCTCTGGTTATCAGAAGAGCTTATTACCGTGCTCGTTCGTGTAAACAATCCGTATTTACTTAGCTCTGCCGCAGCGTCGGCATAGCTCATATTTCTCAGATCAGGCATCGTCTCAAGTCCTGCGGATGGTTCGGCCCCGGCATAGATTATCACCGTGCTGCCGTCTGCTATTACGGCGTTTGCCGCCGGGAGCTGGTTCGTGACGGTACTGCCGATGCCGATGATCCGACATTCAAAGCCGCTGTCGGCCAGTTTAGATTTGGCTTCGTCTACGCTGAGCCCTTTAAGCTCGGGAACAGCTTTATCTATCTTTTCAATTTCATCTTCTCCGTACACCGGCTCTATGCCCATATATGGGAGAATATCGGCAAACATTTTGCCGACCGTCGGCGCTGCCATCTGGCCGCCTGATATATATACTCCCGATTCATTACTCGGAGAATCAAGCAGGACAAGAAGCGCGATCTGCGGGTCATCGGCAGGCGCAAAGCCGATAAAGGAGACGATATACTCTTTATTACCCGTCTCAGCCTCGTAGCTGACCTTCTCCGATGTACCGGTCTTGCCGCCGATGCGATAACCGGCAACGGCTGCGTTCCTTCCCGTTCCGTCCTTGGGGTCGCCCACGACCTGCTCAAGAATGCTGCAAACGGTTTTACTCGTCTCCTCGCTTATTACCTGACGCACAACTGTCGGTTCTCGATTATACACCGTATTTCCGTCTGCGTCCAGTAAACTTTCTGCAATATACGGCTGCATAAGATATCCGCCGTTTACGCAGGCGCTAACAGCTGTTATAAGCTGAAGCGGCGTTATGGTGAATGTCTGCCCGAAGGAAGCGGCGGCAAGCTGCGATTTGTTCTTTTCGCTGCAAAATGTATCCTTGCTCCACCAGATGCTTCCGCTCTCCCCGCCAAGGTCTATACCCGTTTTGGCGGTAAGCTGCTCGGAGCTGTCATCAGTCAGGTTGAGAAAGCCGAAGGCGTCGCAGTATTTATAGAATGTCTCGGCTCCAACCCGCATGCCGATGTTTACGAACGCGACATTGCAGGAGTGCTGTACTGCCTGTGTCAGATTCTGCGAACCGTGTCCGGTGGTTTTCCAGCAGCGCACGGGATTTGTTCTGCCCTGAACCTGAACATTTCCTCCGCAGAAGAAGCTGTCATCAAGGCTGACTTTTCCCTCCTCTAAAGCCATGGACAGGGTTATTATCTTGAATGTCGAGCCGGGTTCATATGTATCTGAAAGAGTTTTGTTGCGCCATTGAAGCCGCTGTGCATCAGCTAAAAGCTGCTCCTTTTCTTCCTCGCTTTGCGCGCTGTCAATGGCGCTCTGCGCCTCATCGCTGACGTCAAGGAAGTTATTCAGGTCGTAGCCTCCTATGGATGCCATCGCTAATATTTTACCTGTTTTGACGTCCATGGCGATAGCGCCGGCACCGTTTTGTATATCGTAATCCTCGACCGCCTGATACAGCGATTTTTCAACATAATGTTGTATTGTGAGGTCGATCGTGGTAACAAGGTCAAGCCCGTTTTCCGCACCGACGTAGCCCTCGTATTGGTTAAACAGCAGATCCGTACCGTAAGCATTTGTCGCGCGCATATATTTTCCCGATGTTCCGCAAAGCGCGGAATTATACTGAGATTCAAGACCGTCAAGGCCGTAATTATCCGTTCCTACGAAACCGATGACATGGCAGGCAAGAGATGAGTAGGGGTAATAGCGCTTGGTATCGCTCTCAAGGCGCACACCCTTTAAACCGTACTCGTTCTTAAATTCTCGAACCTTATCCGCTGTCTCCTTCTCGACTTTTCTCGCCACTGTCGCATACCAAGAACCGTTGTTCTTTGTCTTTTCAAGCACGCTGTCGTATTCAAGGCCGAGTATCTCCGAAAGCTTTTCCGCGATAAGCTCAGGGTCCTCGTTATACATTTCTATCTCCGCGGGGCTGAGGTAGACATTTTCGACATTGGCGCTCATGGCAAGAACGTTCATATTGCAGTCGTATATCGTCCCGCGCTCTGCCGATGCGCCGGTCTCACGGAGCTGCTGGCTTATCGCAAGCTCCTCATATTTTTCATGATCCCTTATCTGGAGAATATACAGCCGCGCAATAAGGATACCAAAAGCAAGTATGCCGCACACTGTCATCAGAAATAGTGTACGGCGAAGCATTGTCCTGTTTGGTCTGCGGTTTAAGTTCTGGTTTTCGGATTTCTGCATAATACCCCTCCGCGAGAAAGTATGTATAAGACATACTATATCGCTTTTAAGCAAAATATTCTTATGCAGCTTATCCTTTAGCGATGATCAGAGCTTTATCCTGTGTGTCTGTATCAATTTTTCTTATCTGTGAAGCGTCCGGCTTTTGCATTCCAAGCTCATTTTCGGCAATTTTCTCAAGATCACCAAGGTCAATATGAGACTCGTACTCTATCATCAGCCGGCGCTTTTCCTCTTCAAGCATTGAAAGCTGAGCTTCCAGCTCAACGTTTATGTCATTTTGCTTAGTAAGCTCAATACGGACAAAAAGTGTCTTTATCATCAGGCACGCCACTGCTGCCGCAAGCAGAGCCGTTAAAACTATGGACACGCTGAGCCTGAATTTGTAAGAGCTTACCTGCCGTTTCTGAGTTTTTTGCTTTACTGAACTGTAATCGTATTCGGAGCTTGCATTTTTCACGCTGACCTACACTCTCTCGGCAACACGGAGCTTGGCGCTTCGTGACCGCGGGTTATTATTCAGCTCATCCTCACACGGCACGATTGGTTTTCTATGTACATTTCTAAGCGTCTGCACAAAGCCGCAGGTGCATATAGGCGCTTCCCTCGGGCATGTGCAGCCGTTTTCTCTTGCGGCAATGGCGGTTTTGACTATTCTGTCCTCCAGCGAATGAAAGCTGATAACGCAGAGTTTGCCGCCTATCTTCAGCTTGTCCGGCGCTGTGCGCATCATTTCTTCAACCGCACCCAGCTCGTCATTGACGGCGATCCTTATGGCCTGAAAGCTCCGCTTTGCGGGATGCTGCTTCTCTCTGAGAGCCGCGGCCGGCATTGCCGATCTTATTATATCAACAAGCTCCAGCGTAGTATCTATGGGCTTGTCTTCCCTTTTTTCCGCTATACGCTGCGCAATGCGCCTTGCATACCGCTCCTCACCGTAATCGCGCAGGATCCTTATAATCTCCGTCTCCGGCCATTCGTTTACAACATTCCACGCGGTGAGCGCGCCGGTGTTATCCATCCGCATATCGAGAGGCGCGTCATTCATATACGAAAATCCACGCTCGCTCTCGTCAAGCTGCGGAGACGATACTCCAAGGTCAAAAAGCATTCCGTCAACGCTGTCTATTCCGAGCTCATCGAGGATGTCGGACACATCGCAGAAATTTCCGTGAACAAGCGTCATTTTGTCTGCATAGCTTTTGAGCCTCTCCCCGGTGCGCTTTATCGCGCTCTCGTCCCTGTCGATACCGATAAGCCTTCCGCTTTTGAGCCGCTTTAATATCTGCTCAGAGTGGCCGCCTAAGCCCAGCGTTCCGTCAACATAGATGCCGTCGGGCTTTATATTAAGATTTTCTATGCATTCATTGAGTAATACCGATATATGTTCAGGCATATCAAAACTCCAGTTCTTCCATTACGGAAGCAATATTTTCGGGGCTTATCTCCGCTTCATGCACAGTTTTCCATGCATCCTCATTCCATATCTCAGCATGGTTATTGCAGCCGACCACTGTGACGTTTTTTGTAAGATTGGCATATTCTCTCAGGTGTGCGGGAATAAGCGTCCTGCCCTGATTATCAAGCTCGCATTTTGACGCGTAGGCAAACAGCGGCCGCATTTTGCGCTGCTTCACATAGCTCATGGCGTTCACCTTATCGGAAAACTCCTGCCAGCTCTGCGCACTGTATGCCGACAGGCATTTATCCATTGACAGCGTTATATAAAACACCTCGCCAAGTTCTTCCCTGAGCTTGGCCGGTATGAAGAGCCTTCCCTTTGAGTCAAGGCTGTGCTGATATTCACCTGTCACGGCTCCTCACCTCCCAAAGTTCGTGGAGTTTCGATGCACTTTGCACCACTTTGCACCACTTCAATTCCAATTATAGAGGCTGCACTTTTAAAATGCAAGAACATTTTGGTGACAGATGAGAAAAAAAGGCTTCCATTTTTGGAAGCCTTTCTCTGTTTGGTTTCAGGTCATGTCACGGTAGATGAAGGTCACGACATGGGCGCGGGTGCAGCCCGCATTCGGGCGGAAGCTGCCGTCGGGGTAGCCTGTAGTGATACCCTCTCCTGCTGCCCATTGTATGGCCGACTTGAAGTCGGCGTTTGTCACGGTGTTGATATCTGTGAGCGTTACGCCGGGCTTTGCAGCGGGCTTATTCTCGTAGCGCCATATGTATTTCTTGCTAAATTTCCCCTTGTAGCATACTGATCTACACCACCCCAATACTGTGCACACCTCTCAAAATATCTTGCCCAATTATAACCTGCGGTATATGCTCTGTCTGCCGTGTTTTCCACATTCTTAATTCTGTAATAAGCTGAGGATTCACTACCTTCAAGCTCATATTGAAGATAGTGCAGTTGTCCATTTAAAGTTGTATAGTCATATCCCCTTGCAGAGCAGTAATTTCTTAGCGCATCATAGCGCGCACCGTTCCACTGACAGATACCATAGCTCGTTAATCCATTGGTATCAATGCATTCCGCATGTGGATTAAAGCTTGATTCCCGCTCTATGTTTGCCAGAACACCGCAAGCTGCGGCAGTGTTTAAGCCCATGGTTCCAGTTACGTAATCAAATATTTGTTGTTCATTACTGGCGGCAAATGCAGTTGTTGGAACAATCGTCACCACAAGTACTAAAGTCAGCAGAACCGCCATTACTTTTTTGGCATTTCAAAGTCCTCCAAATTTAATCTCTCAAAATTCACTGTGTAAATTGCAATGCAATTTTTTCTACTATTTTTGCAATAATATAACAAGACATATATTGCTAAGCACATTACAGTCTCTTTAGCGACTATAGTCAAGATATATTCTACCACATAAGATATTTTTATAAATTCCTATGGAGGTAGCATAATGATCTCATATACTCCGTTTTGGGAGACTCTGAAAGCATCCAACGAATCGGCATACACGCTGATTAAAACGCATCATCTTTCAAGCTCCACTATCGATAAGCTTCGTAAGGACAAGCCGCTGAACACCACCACGATAAACGACCTGTGCCGTATACTGGACTGCAACGTGTCGGATATAATGACCTACATCCCGTCAGACAACGACCAGGCCCTATAGCAGGCAGCAAAAAATCCCGAATCGAAAGATGCGGGATTTTTAAAATGTTTGAGAATATTTAAGCCTGCTCCGCTTCTTCGCTCTCCTCAGTCGTGGGAGCCGGAGCTGTAGTCACCGTACCTGAGAGGCTGCGGAAGCTCGAACGGGCATCGTTTATCGATTTGAGGGCAGAACCTACCGTTTCCTCGGTTCTGCGCAGTATCTCGTCAACATACTCGTTGGCAACGCGGCGAAGCTCCTTGGATTTATACTCGGCATCTGATACGAGCGCCGCACTATGCGACTTTGCAACGCGCACGATCTCCTGCTCTTCGAGCATGGCACGAGCCTTATCCTCAGCGTTTTTTCGGATAGACTCCGCCTCACGCTTTGCGCTGCCTATAAATTCGTCTCTTGCGGACACAAGCCGCTTTGCCTCGGAAAGCTCCTTAGGTATACCGGCTTTGATCTCATTGAGTATCTCAAGGACATTATCTCTCTCAATAATGCATTTATCGTTGCCAAGCGGAACGCCCCATGCCTCTGACACCATGGTATACAGGGTTTCGATAAGCTCCATTACTTCTACATTTTTTTCGTTCATTTCAGCGCCTCCATATTTTAGCCTTTTCCTTGACATCTTCAATGATCTCACAAGGCACGAGCCCTGTGAGGTCAGCTCCGTATGACGCCATCTCCCGAACAACGGAGGAGCTCAGAAAAGTATATTTTTCGCTTGCGGTCAAAAACATCGTTTCAAGCTGTGGATTAAGCATTTTATTTATAAGGTTCATCTGAAACTCATATTCAAAGTCAGATGCAGCCCTCAAGCCCTTGACTATAACTGCGCTGTCAAATTTTTTGACATAATCCGAGAGTAATCCCGTCGGCGTCTCGACCTCAACGTTTGGGAAGCGTACAAGCACTTTGCGAGCCATATCCACGCGTTCCTCAATCGTGAACATAGGCTCTGTCTTAGAGGAGTTTACCATGATGCAGACAACGACCCTGTCGAATATCTGGGACGTCCTTCTTATAATATTAAGGTGTCCAAGAGTTATCGGGTCAAAGCTGCCCGGGCACAGAGCAAGACTCATATCTATTTCTCCTTGCTGTATGTGGTAAGTTTTACTTTGCCGTAATTATACTCCTTGCGCTTAAAATAAGGCGTATTCATGTCCGGCATTGACTTTTCTCGAGCACTTTCGCACATAATTATACCACCTTCCGTCAATATGTCAACGGAATTGATGATTTGCAGGGCTTTATCGAGCAGATTTGTTGCATAAGGAGGGTCCAAAAGTATAATATCGTACTTTCCACCCCGGTTTAAAAATGAAATTGAGTCGTCCTGAACCACTCTTGCTTTAAAGCCGCAGCTATTGATATTCTCCTTGACAATGGCTATGGCTTCCCTGCTCTGATCCACGAAGGTTACCTCCGCCGCGCCGCGGCTCAGGCATTCGATGCCGAGCTGTCCCGTACCGGCAAAAAGGTCGAGCACCCTTCTGCCTTCGATATCAAACTGTATGATATTAAATATCGACTCCTTGACCTTGTCCGTGGTTGGGCGAATATCATAATTTGCAGGCTCTTTAAGTCTTTTACCCCGCATTAAACCGCTTATAACTCTCATTGCTGCTCCTCACTTTTGTGATAATAATCATACACTGCCCTCGCCGTGTTCTTCGGAACCACGGCGCACAGCTCATCAAAGTTAGCCGCTCTTATGGCCTTTATTGTTTTAAAATGCCTCAAAAGCTCGTTTTTGCGCTTTTCCCCGACCCCGCTTATGGCGTTTAGCTCCGAGCCGAAGCTCTCATTGCGCAGCGAGCGCTGGTATTCAATCGCAAATCGGTGCGTCTCCTCCTGAATGTTTCCTATCAGCGAAAAAACAGCCTGATTTGTACATATGCTTATCTCTCTGCCATCGGCAGTCACAAGCGCCCGTGTCCTGTGGCGGTCATCCTTGACCATGCCGAATATCGGAATAGTCAGCCCCAACTCGGAAACGACCTGTTTTGCAGCGTAGGCATGTGTGACGCCGCCGTCGATCAGCAGCAGTTGGGGCAACTGGGAGAATTTTTCATCGCCGTCTTTCAGCCTCGCAAACCGCCTGCCTACCGCCTGTCTCATGCTTGCGTAATCGTCTCTGATATCCATGTCCTTTATGCGGAATTTCCTGTAATCCCGTTTAAGCGGCTTGCCGTCCTTATGCACGGTCATAGCCGCGACTATACCGGTATCACCAAGGTTTGAAACATCAAAAGCTTCTATCCTTGTCGGGTATTCCGGCAGATCAAGCGCTTTTTGCAGCCACAGCAGTGTATCCTTTCTTCGCTGCTCGGAAGTTGTAGAGCGCAATATTTCCTCAGCCGCGTTCATATCCGCACGCTCGATCAAGCGCATCCTGTCACCGCGCTGCGGCACTTCAACAGCGACCTTGCGTCCGGCAAGCTGCGCAAACAGAGCCGCAAGGTCATCAATATCATCCGTTTCAATCGGCAGCAGTATATTCTTTGGCCAGATCCCGCGCGATGAATAATATTGCCGCACAAGCGCCGATACAGCCTCCTCATCGTCCTCGAGCGGGTCCGATATAAGCTCAAAATCCTTGCCCGTCAGCGAGCCGTCCTTGAAATGCAGGACAACGAAGCAGCTCTTGGCGCCTCGTTTGAAGCCAACGGCGTCGGTATCCGAAAACGTGGTTGCTATGACGCGCTGCTTGTTCGACAGTCCTTCGATAGCGCGGATCCTGTCCCTGTATTCGGCGGCAAGCTCAAATCTCAGGCTCTCGGAACACTCAAGCATCTTTTCGTTAAGTTCCTCGATAAGCTCCTTTGTTTTTCCCTCAAGGATGAGCGATGCCTGTCCTATAGCAAGCCGGTATTCCTCCTCCGAGCCGTTTCCGCTGCACCATCCTCGGCAGTTGCCCATTTGATAGTTGAGGCAGGGTCTCCCCTTGCCGATATCTCTCGGGAAAGCTTTCGAGCAGCTTGGAAGTCCCACCGCCTTACATACGACGTCTATGATCTCCCTCGTTACATTTCTGCCTCCGAAGGGGCCAAAGTACGCTGCGCCGTCCTTTTGGGGACGGTTGATTATTGAAAATCTCGGAAATTGCGAGTTTTTATCAAGCCTTATAAACGGATATCCCTTATCGTCCTTCAGAAGAATGTTATAGTGCGGCTGATGCTGCTTTATCAAAGAGTTTTCCAAAATCAGCGACTCAAACTCAGAGTCAACCACTATGACATTAAAATCTGCAACCTTTTCCACCATGGCCTCTACCTTTGGAAGATGGCTGCCTCGGAAATAGCTTGTAACGCGGTTTTTAAGCTTCTTTGCCTTACCCACATATATGACTTTACCCGATGAGTCCAGCATAATATACACGCCGGGCTTCATCGGGAGCTTATTTGCCTTTTGAAGCAATGTATCAAGCATTTTCCGCCTCTTTACTTCCGTTGCACAGAGCGCACCACAGAGTGACGGAGGCGACAACTATTATGCCGCCGAAAAGCGCAAATATTCCGGGCTTTTCTCCGTCAAACAGCAGCACCCACACAGGGTTTAAAAGCGGCTCTACCGCGCCGAGCAGGCTGCATGCCAGCGGCGGGCAGTATTCGCAGGCTTTGCCGTAGAGAATATAGGGTATTCCAAGCTGCAATACTCCGAGGATTATGATATACAGCACAGGCAGACCTGAAAAATCGGGCTTTGATGCGATTATGGACGGAAGACCGATAGCAAACGCTATTATCTGGCCTATAAACAGCGCAGAAAAGCGCTCCTCACCCTTTGCCTCGCCTATCACCATGTACATCCCACCCATGAAGGCTCCCGCAAGGATAGCCACGCAGTTGCCCGCGAGGTAGCCTCCCTCGAGCTTATCCAGAAAGAACATTGATATGCCTGCGAGAGTACACAGCACAGCAATAAGATCACCGCGCCGTATCTTCTGCTTAAAAAACAGTGCGGAGAAAATCACAATGAAAAGCGGCGCCGTAAACTGTAAAACTATCGCGTTTGCAGCCGTTGTGAGCTTATTTGCGGCCACAAACGCCGTATAAACGCTGCCCAGCATCAGCCCTCCAAGCAGCGTTCTCCGGTTAAAGACGATCTTATACCGTTTAATTTTTATATAGATAAGTATCGTTATACCGGCAAAAAGGCTGCGCAGAGCAGATATGGAAAATGCGTTCCATGGGATAAACTTTATAAATATGCCCGCAATGCTCCAGAGAGCAGCGCAGGTTATCATTTCGATTATGGCTTTTTTCTCATTATTCATGTTCATTTCTCATATAGAATAAGGGCGTGTTACAACACACGCCCTTAGCTTCAGTCTTAAATATCATTCGGTAAAGTCGGATGCAATCAGTTCGGAAAGAGTATCGACTGCAGTGGCTTCATCAGCGCCGTCAGCGATAAGGTTCACGGCAGTGCCCTTGACAATACCAAGCGAAAGGACGCCAAGCAGACTTTTTGCATTGACGCGCCTGTCTTCCTTTTCGATCCAAATGCTGCTTTTGAATTCATTGGCCTTCTGAATAAAGAAAGTCGCAGGTCTGGCATGTAAACCCACCTGATTATTAATAACAACCTCTTTAGTTACCATTGTTGCCACTCCTCAAAATCTTTTAAGATTATCCCTACTTTAGCAAATTATTTAAAAAACGTCAACTGATTTTGTCTATTTTGGTGATTTACACATTATTAATAAATTTTATCGATTGCTTTTATTTCAATTCGACTATTGTTACGCCGGTTTCACCTTCGCCATAACGCCCCAGCCGGAAGCTTTTTACCGCCTTGTTGCGTCTGAGCATCTGCTGGACTGCCGCCCTGAGCGCTCCGGTGCCTTTTCCGTGAATAATTCTTACGGTAGATAGTTTAGCCATAACCGCATTATCAATATACATTTCAGCGGCGGCAACGGCCTCTATAGACTCCATTCCGCGCAGGTCTATCTCGGAATTGACAGGTTCCGCGCGCAGAGAGGCACTGCCGGCAAGAGAAGCGCTTTTTTTCTTCTGCTTCGCGGCGTGACCCTCAAGCAGATATACCTCGCTCTGCTTTGCCTTGACCGTCATTATTCCGGCTTTGAGGCTTAGCGTGCCGTCGGGATTGACTTCGGTTACCTCAGCCTTCACGCCCATTGAAATTATCTCAACCGTATCGCCGGCACGCACATCCCGCGAGGATTTCTTCTCCTCTTTCGGCTCATCCTGCTTTGCTGACTTAACCTTGTTTTCCGATTCGTTCAGCTTTCGGCGAAGCTCGCTTCTGGCCTCGTTTACCCTGCCTGCTTCTTCCTCCTCATTTGCCTTGCTGCGCATTCTGTCAAGCTCGGCAAAGGTCTCCTCCGCCGTCTGCCTTGCCTCCGCGATTATCCGTTCAGCCTCACGGCGAGACTTCTCATCGGCTTTCTCAAGCCGAACCGACAGCTCCGCGCGCAGGAACGCTGCTTTCTTTGCGCTCTCCTCCGCCTCACGAAGCTTGATTGCGGCCTCCGTTCTGTCCTTCTCCAGCATGAGACGCGTTTGCTCAAGCTTTTCAATAGTCGCCTCAAAGCTTGCGTTCTGAACACCTATGCGGGCTTTTGCATCCTCGATTATTTCATCGCCAAGCCCCAGCCGCTTTGATATGGCAAAGGCGTTTGATTTACCGGGTATACCTACAAGCAGCCGATAGGTCGGACGCAGAGTTTCAACGTCAAACTCGCATGACGCGTTCTGAATACCGTCCTCCGTCGTTGCATACACCTTCAGCTCCGCATAGTGCGTTGTCGCGGCGATGCAGGCGCCGTGCTCTCTTGCGTACTCGATTATGGATATCGCAAGCGCCGCGCCCTCTGTTGGGTCAGTGCCGGCTCCAAGCTCATCGAAAAGCAGCAGAGAATTATCATCACACTCGTTCAGTATATGCACTATGTTAGTCATGTGTGCCGAAAAGGTCGATAGATTCTGCTCAATAGACTGCTCATCACCGATGTCGGCAAGAATGTGACGGTAAACCGGAATTCCGCTGCCGTCGTCGGCAGGGATATGCAGTCCGCACTGAGCCATTATGTTTAAAAGTCCGATAGTTTTAAGGGATACCGTCTTGCCGCCTGTGTTGGGGCCTGTGATTATAAGAGTGTCAAAATTCTCGCCAAGCTCAAGGCTTATCGGAACGGCCTTATCCTTGGGAAGCAGCGGATGTCGTGCCCGGCGGAGCACTATTCCTTTCTCTCTCAGCTCAGGCTCACTGCAATTGAGCTTATACGAGAGCTTTGCCTTGGCAAAAATAAGGTCGAGCTGAATGAGAAGATTATAGTCCGATGCTATATCATTGGCATGCTCGGCGCAGTCGGCGGAAAGCTCCGCTAATATCCGCTCGATCTCGGCTTTCTCCTTAGCAGCCAGTTCGCGCAGTTCATTATTTGCCTTTACCGCCGCCATCGGTTCAATAAAGAGAGTTGCACCGGATGCCGATATATCGTGCACAAGCCCCGCTATCGCTCCCTTGTGCTCAGCCTTGACAGGCACGACAAAGCGGTCCGAACGCATGGTTATTATAGGCTCCTGAAGCGCCTTGGCGTAAGTGGGCGAAGAAATTATCTTTTGCAGCGAGTCACGCACTCTTGCGCTGGCGGCTCTTATTTTGCGTCTGATATTTGCAAGCTCTGTAGACGCGCTGTCGGCAATCTCGTCCTCACCGACTATGGACGATGATATCTTCTCCTCAAGAAAGCGGTTTGCATGCAGTCCATAGAACAAATAGTCTATGCTTGTCTTATCGCCTCCGTCGGCAATATAGCCTTTGACAAGCCGCGCGCATTGCAGCACGCGGGCAATATCAAGAAGCTCCCGCGTATTGAGCGCACCGCCAAGATCCGCGCGGTTTAAGGACGCGCGCACATCCTTGACCCCGCTAAGCGACGGGCTTCCCCGCACGACCATCATGTCTTTAGCGGCGCTTGTATCGGAAAGCCTGTGCTTTACCTCGTATTTATCTCCTGACGGCAGTAGCTCAAGGCACTGCTCCTTGCCGCCTTCCGTCACTGCCTCGGCAGCAAGCATTTCAAGTACCGTCGGCAGCTCAAGGGTATTGAGTGATTTTTTATAGAAATCCATTATTTTACTTGTCTCCAGTAATTAAGTGCATTAAATTTACGTTCGGTTTGCATCAAAAGGTATGTTTCAGCAGCGTTTGATGCACGCTCGAGCGCATCTTCGGCAAGGCTGAACGAAAGCAGTCTGCGCGGTTCGGAATATACTATATACCTCAGCGCCTGAAGCGACGCATTACACAACCTGATATTGGCCTCAAACTCATTATTTTTGCAGGCTTTGCAGCAGATCATGCCGTTGCGGGGGCTGAAGTACGGCTCCTCGGGGTCTTGCTTTCCGCAAACCGCGCAGGCAGTCAGGTCAGGCTCATAGCCGGCAAGTGACATCAGCCTGAACTCAAATGCCGTTTTTATATGCTCCTGTGTATACATATTGTTGGACAATGCAAAAAGGCAGTTTAATATAAGCTGCAGCATATGAGGATCAGGCTGATCTACATCTGAAAGTGCCTCGACGCACTCGGCAAAGTAGCTTGCAAGTGCGAGAGCCGAGATATCGCTTCGCAGACCTTTAAATTCCTCGATCGTCGAGCCCTCATTCACCGACCAGTAGCCTCGGTTTTCAAACATCGTCAGCTCCGAAAACGCAAGAAACTGCGTAGCCGCCGAAGTTTTGCTGCCCTTGCGAAGAGCACCGCGAGCCTTCGCCGTTATCTTCCCCATATCCTCCGTCAGGATCGTCAATATCCTGTCGGCTTCCTTATATTTGACTTCTCTGAGTATAAGTCCCCTTGTTGTTTTGAACATATGTACCTTGCTCATCCTCAGGGCAGGAGGTCATCCTCCGCCCTATCTTTATTATTATATTTTTCCGCCGCTCTATGCATAAGCCAACACAGCGGATCGCCGGTATCAGTAAAAACCTGCCACAAAAATTCTTCGTGCATATATGAACCTCCACTGCCATTAGTATCTGACGGAGGTTCGAGTATATGAGTGGTTAATTATTCCGAAAAGCCGAAGTTGCGAAGCTGCGCCATCGAGTCGCGCCAGTTCTCCTTCACCTTGACCCATGTCTGGAGAAACACTCTTGTGCCCATGAACGCCTCAATATCTATACGAGCAAGCTCGCCTATCTTTCGGAGCATCGCGCCGTTTTTTCCGATAATTATGCCTTTGTGGCTTGCCTTTTCGCAAAAAATCGTGACGTCCATATCGATAATGCCGTTATCGCGCTCTGAAAACTTTGTGACCTCTATCGCGATACCGTGGGGTATTTCCTTATCAAGGCAGAGCAGCAGCTTCTCGCGCACAAGCTCCGCGCATATCTGCTTTTCCGGTTGATCGCTTATCATATCATCGGGGAAAAGCTGCGGCCCCTCGACCGCGTACTTTTCAAGCTGATCCATAAGCTCGTCCAGTCCTTCCCCGTTTTTGGCCGATATGGGTATTATGGAGTCAAACTCGCAGGCTGCGCTGTAAGCGGCCATAACCTCCAAAAGCGTGCTTTTCTCAACAGTGTCTATTTTGTTTATAACGAGCACTGCCGGAACGTTCACTTCCTTTATGCGGGCAATGAGCGCTTCCTCCTGCTTGCCTATGTTGGCTATAGGCTCAACGAGCAGCATTACGGCGTCAACATCGGCAACGCTCTCCTTAACGACATTGACCATATAGTCACCCAGCCGCGTTCTCGGCTTATGGAAGCCCGGAGTATCCATGAGCACGAACTGGGTATCTCCGCGGCTTACGACCGCGCTTATCCTGTTGCGCGTTGTCTGGGGCTTGTTCGATACTATTGCTATTTTCTCGCCGACAAGCGCATTGGTAAGGGTGGATTTTCCTACGTTTGGACGGCCGCATATCGTTATCATCGCAGATTTTGTAGTCATTTCACTTATCCTCCATTATCTCTTTCTCGCGTGCGCGCATTTGCGCCTTCAACGGTCCCTCGTCGATGTGGTCATAGCCAAGCAAATGCAAAACGCTATGTACCGTCAGGTAGCATATCTCGCGTTCAAAGCCGTGGCCGAGCTCCTCGCCCTGCTCTGCGCAGCGCTCAAGAGATATCATCATATCGCCGAGCATCACAGCGCCGCTCTCGGGGTCAGTTTCGCACTCAGACGGGTCAAACTCCCCGGCTTTAAGCTCATTGAGCGGGAATGAGAGCACATCAGTGGGCCTGTCCACTCCGCGAAATTCTCGGTTAATCTCATGTATGCCATCATTGTCCGTCAGCATGACGCTCACTATGCACGGGAAGTTTATTCCCTCGGCGCTGAGAGCTTTAATAACGGATTTTTTTATAAGTCCGGCCGCGTTATTATGCCCAAGACCTTTTTTCTCCCGACTTATATATATCTCATGCATGTTTACTGCTTCTTTCTTTTGTATGTTCCGCTTTTGCGCACAGGCTCCGGCGGATTTTTCTTATCGAACACCTCATATGCCTCGATTATCTTCTGCACAAGCTGGTGTCGTACTACATCGGCTCCGGTGAGGCGGCAAATTGCAATATCGTCAATGCCGTCAAGCACTTTCATAGCTACCTTCAGGCCACTGACCTTGTCCTCCGGCAGGTCGATCTGGGTTATATCGCCCGTTATGACCACCTTTGAGCCGAAGCCTATTCGCGTAAGGAACATTTTCATCTGCTCGCGCGAGGTGTTCTGGGCCTCGTCAAGTATTATAAAGCTGTCGTCAAGCGTTCTGCCGCGCATATACGCAAGAGGCGCTACCTCGATATTGCCGCGCTCCATATACTTCTGGTAGGTGTCGGCTCCTAACATATCAAACAGCGCATCGTACAGCGGTCTGAGGTACGGATCGACCTTGCTCTGAAGATCACCCGGCAGGAAGCCCAGCCGCTCTCCCGCTTCGACGGCAGGGCGGGTCAGTATGATCCTGTTGACCTGCTCGGCTCTGAACGCCGCAACAGCCTCGGCAACCGCAAGATATGTCTTGCCGGTGCCGGCGGGGCCGATGCCGAGGGTTATTGTATTATTTGCGATGGCATCACAATATGTCTTCTGACCGAGGGTCTTTGCCTTTACGGGCTTTCCCTTTGCCGTTATGCACACAACATCGCTTGCAAGCTCGTTGATTTTTGATTCTCTGCCCTCTGATACAAGCTTTAGTATATATCGAACGCTTTGCGCGTCTATATTCTCGCCCTTTGCGGCAAGGGTGAGCAGACCGTTTATTGCCTTCTCCGCCAGCATTACGTTCTCGGCCTCGCCGCAGACGTGGATCATATTATCCCTGTCAAGAACCTTTACGCCAAGCTCCGTCTCAATTATCCTCAAATTCTGGTCGAACGAGCCGAACACGCTTATTACATGCTCCATTCTTTCGACTTCTATAGTTCTTTCAATCATATACTGCCTCCTTGGCAATGTTTTCTCTGCATTGGGCGCGCAGGGTCACCGTTAAAACTTCTTCATCCTGCGATACGCTGAAATTTTGCGACACGATCTCGCCGCCGTCGATTCTGCGCTCAAGCTCCTTTGTGAGCGTTGCCTTTAGTCTTTCCGTGGCTTCGTTAACATCAATCCCGGTCGTTTCGGTTTCGTACTGAGCCGTGCGCTGGGATGCAAATCCTATCGGCAGCACGAAAGCTTTGCCGAAGGATATGTACCCTAATTTATTTATTTTATCACAGCTTATACTCTTATTTCTACCATCTGAATAAAAATTTATCCGTTTCTTTCCGATAATAAGCGAAAAATCACTGTCTGCACCCGATTTTTTAGCTTTTCTTTGCTCATAAAGCGGCGCCTTGGCGCTTATTTCGTACCATGTATCCGCCTCGACGATTGCCATAGCCCGGACGTATCTGTCATCTCCGGTCTCGCTGTCCATAAGGCTACTCACCAGAACGTCACCCTTCACGACGGTATCGCCCGGATAAGCAAGCTGCTTTCCCTCGAGTACAGACATCTTAGTTATTATCCCGCTTTTTTCCGCAATAATGTCGCAGCTTTCTTTCTCATTTATTATCTCCGGCTTTTCTATGCGCTCATGTATCACTACCTCAGCACGGGAATTGCGTGTATTGAGGCTCATCCACGCAATATCCGGCATTTTCATCAAAATGCTGTTGCGAACTTCTTCTGATGAGAGAGCGGGCCAGAATGCGCCGTATTTGACTCCGCACTCCGAAAGCGCGCGCATTATCTCTCCGTCCGAGATATTCTCGTTGCCCTCAATATCTATCCTCCACAGGAACATTGACGAGACCGACAGCAGTATAAGGCACAGTCCGCAGAATATGCAGAAGATCCAGCGTCTTTTTACGGCCCCGCTTATTTTCTTCCCGCCCCTTGAGGCAATGAGCCTGATCTCACAGCCATTTTTGCCGTTTTGCTCGCAGAGCATCGGATAGTCCGACGCATGGACCGTCATACACATTGCAAAGTCCTCGCAGGGGCTTGTATCCCAGAACTCAATCCCGTTCTCGGCGCAGAAATTGAGCAAGCGCTCGGGTTTGGCTCCTGAAACCTCAATCCGAATCGTTCCCCGGGCAAGATCATACAGATTTTTCATGTCATTCAAACTCCAGTGAAATAATTCTTCCGCATATCAGCATATCTTTCTTATCCATCGCGCCTATGCGCAGTCCGTCTCCGCGAACTGCAAGCTTAACTCCGCCGCAGCTCACCTCGGTCAGATTTTCTCCGTAGCTTATTATCCCGTGATGATTTTCTATCATGAGCCGGCGTCTGCCGCAGAGGCTGAGCCTGGTACTGCCCACAAGCGCATCTGCAGGCAGATCGAGCCTATCGGCAAGAAGCTCGGCCTTATCGTTATACTTTCCCATCAGCAGCTCACCTCCGCAGTATAAATCTATGCCGATGCACATAGCTTAATACATGGACAAGGAGCTGATGAAAACGAAAAGGCTTTTTTATATATTAGGCGCTCTCGGCATTTTCGCCGCTCTGCTTATTTTTCCCGAGGCCGCATCGGCAGCCGTTAAAGACGGGCTTAATATGTGCGCAGGTGTGATAATACCTTCGCTGTTCCCTTTTTTCGCCGCTACGAATCTTATAAACGAGCTTGGAATCTCAAAGCTTGTCGGGAACGCTCTGTCGCCTCTGAGTGCAAAGCTGTTCGGTGTCTCCGGACAGGGCGCAACGGCGTTTATCATAGGTGTCACGGGAGGGTATCCTCTCGGCGCGGCATACATAGCCGGACTCAGGCGCCAGCAGGTGATAAGCGCGGACGAAGCGTCACGGCTGCTTATATTCTGCAATAATTCCGGACCGGCGTTTATAATAGGCGCCGCGGGTATAGGCATCTTCAAATCGTCCCCGGTCGGCTTTTTCCTGTACGCTGTACATATACTGGCCGCCCTTATATGGGGCGTTATACTAAACAACGGAAAAAGCGGAGATATATGCTATGACAGCGACGTTCTGGAGAAAAAGAGCGTTGCGGAAGCCGTTACAACTGCAATTAAAAAATCCGCCGAAGCAACGATAAATATATGCGCATTTATCACAGCCTTCTCTGCGCTCAACGGCATTCTTGACGCCACGGGGCTGTTCTCGTCGATAGCCGGTGAAGTATCGTACCACACAGGAGCCGAGCTTTCATGGTGCAGAGCGCTTTTGGCGGGCTTTCTTGAGCTTGGCAACGGGATTGGCAGTATGTATGGTCTTTCCATATCTCCATTAAACCTTGCACTCGCCTCCGTGATACTTAGCTGGGGCGGGCTTTCGGTTCATTTTCAGACCTTTTCAATGGTCTCGGGCACGGATATAAAAACCGCCCGATACATGGTCGGACGGTTTTTGATTGCGCTCACCTCGGGTGCGCTTGCACTTTTAGGCGGAGCTGCCATATTTAGTTAAAATATAAGTATTCCTATCACAGCCGAGGCCGCTATGAACACGATAGGGTGAAGCGTCTTCGTTGGCTTGCACCATCGGGTGAAATACAGCAGAAGCGCCGTGAGTACAATTGCCTTGATGTTGAAAACATCCATAAGGTTTCCGCTTGCTTTAAATGCATCGATATTGAGCAGGGATATTTCAACAACCAGCACACCCGCCGCCGCGATAAGTCCGGTCGAGGCAGGGCGCAGCCCATAAAAAGCCGCTTCAACATATCTGTTGCTGCGAAACTTATCCAGCACGGCGACTATCAGCAAGACGATGATGATACCCGGAGTTATTATGCCGAGCGTGGCGGCGATGGAGCCGGGGATGCCGGCTGTCGTGAAGCCGGTATAAGTCGCCATATTAATGCCGATGGGCCCCGGAGTAGACTCAGAAATCGCCAGCATATCGGCTATCTGATCATAGGTAAACCATGCCGTTCTGTCGGCAATGTCATAGAGGAACGGAAGCGTTGCCATGCCGCCGCCCACGGAGAACAGGCCGATCTTGAAAAACTCCCACCAAAGGCGAAGAATTATCATTTTTTCTTCACCTCCAGGCAGCTTATCGCAATACCCATCACAGCCGACAGGATGACAAAGAGCACCGGAGTCAGACTTGTAATCAGGGACGCGAGCGCGACCGCGATGAATATCACGAAGCATTTCCAATCGACTACGGAGCTTTTCCAAAGTTTGAGAACAGCGTTGAATATCAGCACGCAGACGCAGACGCGTATACCGGCAAAAGCGTGCTTGACCGCGGGTACATCGGCAAAATTCGTCAGCAGCGCCGCGATCACCGTGATGATGATAAGGGCTGGAAACACAGTTCCTATCGCCGCAACTATGCCGCCGATATTGCCCTTTTGCTTCTGTCCGATAAATATCATGGTATTGACCATGATGATACCCGGGAGGCACTGCCCTATGGCATAGTAGTCAAGTACCTCCTCCTCGCTCACCCATTCGCGTGTCTCAACAACCTCGCGCTGGAGTATCGGAAGCATAGCATAGCCGCCTCCGAAGGTCATGATCCCAATGCGGAAAGACACGAGGAATATCTCCAGCAGTTCTTTCATTTTTTCAGGCTTTCGGCGTATTCAGCGTATTTTTTGATTTTTTCATCGCACTCGGCTTTATTTGCACCCTTGCAGAGGATATATACCTTTACCTTCGGCTCTGTGCCGGAGGGACGCACAATAAAGCTCGTGCCGTCGGCAAGCTCGAAATAGAGCACATTTGAACCTTTTATCGGGGTCTCGCCCATAACGCCAAGCTCGGGCACCTTGATGCTTCCGTCGGAATAATCGCGCAGGCGGAACACCTCGGTCCCGGCTATCTCCCTGGGAGGCTCACTGCGGAGACTGTCCATAAGATTTTTCATCTTTGCAAGGCCGTCAAGACCCGGCATTACAAGGTTGAGGGTCTTTTCGCCGTAGCATCCGTATTTATCGTAAAGGCTCTCCATTGCCTGCTTCAGGTTCATTCCCTTGCGGAAATAATATGCTGCCATCTCTGCAACCATCATGGAGGCAGTGACCGCGTCCTTATCGCGGACATAGTCGCCCATCATATAGCCATAGCTCTCCTCATAGGCGAATATATACTCGTAGCTTCCGGCCTTTTCCCACTCAGCAACGCGCTCGGCCATGAACTTAAAGCCCGTGAAGGTGTCCTCAAAATGGACGCCGTTGGCCTCAGCGACGGCCTTTGCCATCTCGGTAGTGACGATGCTCTTAACGGCTCCGGCGTTTGCGGGAAGCGTTCCGGCTTCTTTGCGTGCGTTTATAACATAGTCGAGCAGAAGAACGCCGAGCTGGTTACCGGTGATGGAAGTGTAGCCATCGCCGTCGCGTACCATTACGCCGATGCGGTCGGAATCGGGGTCTGTTCCGATTATAAGGTCGCTGCCGACCTGCTTTGCAAGATCTATGGCAAGGTAGAAGCCCTCGGGGTTCTCAGGGTTGGGGCTTTCGACGGTCGAGAAGTTGCCGTCGAGCACCATCTGCTCCTTTACAGGGTAAAGCTTAGTTACACCCAGACGATGCAGTGCCTCGGGCACCAGCTTATATCCCGCGCCGTGGAAGGGCGTATACACGATTTTAAAGCTGTCGGCTACCTCGTGCACCACATCCTTATTTATAGCCTGGCCAAGCACTCTCTCGAGATACGCCTCGTCAGTCTCGGCTCCGATAAGCTCGATGCGGCCGTCGCTCACTGCCTCGTCAAAGTCGCAGCTTAAAAAGTCGTTGAAAATATCTATCTTGCTCATTTGGTCGGCTATAGCCGCCGCCTGACGGGGAGGAAGCTGCGCTCCGTCTGACCAGTAGACCTTATAGCCGTTATACTCCTTGGGGTTATGCGAAGCGGTTATATTAAGTCCCGCAGTCGTGCCGTAGTAGCGAACGGCAAAGCTCAGCTCAGGAGTAGGCCGAAGCGCGTCAAAAATGCGGACATGTATGCCGTTTGCCGCCATGACGCATGCTGCCTCCCTTGCGAACAGCTCGCTGTTGTTGCGGCAGTCAAAGCATATGCATATTCCCTTTGACATGGCCTCCGCGCCCTCGGCCTTTATGACGTTTGCAAAAGCCTGCGTAGCATGGCGGATAATGTGCACATTCATCTGATGCAGGCCGAGCTTCATCGTGCCTCGCAGACCCGCCGTACCGAACTCAAGCGGTGCAAAGAATCTGCTTTCGATCTCTTTTTCATCGTCAGCTATGGCGTTCAGCTCCGCCCATTCCGCCTCGCTGAGTGCCGGGCTATCCAGCCAGCGCTGATACTCTTCTTTATAATTCCTCATATTCTGCGCTCCCTTCCGTTAAATTGACAGCGTCTTCATACATAGTTTTAGGAACATATATTTCAACACCCGGACCGCTCATTCCGATAATTAGTCTTCCGAAATCGCCGTCGTTCGGATATTGTCTTACACATGGGATATTGTATGCCTCGAGCAGATTGACGATCATTTCGTCTTTCATATCAAGGCTATTGCAGTGGGTCAGGAATACCGGTTCAACAGGCTCGCCCGATTCGTCCTTGGGCCAGCGCTCGAACAGCTCGCCTGTTATGCGTCTGCCCCATTTGGGCTTTGCGTTCTCGTCCATAATAACCTCCGTTATTTATGATATCTTGAGCCTTCGTTTATTTTAAAGCTCCTGTATATCTGCTCGGCAAGCATTACCCGGGCAAGATGGTGCGGGAATGTCATCTCACTCATGCCGAGCCGCATATCGGCTCTGCGCTTTATGCTCTCGCTCATTCCGAACGAGCCGCCGATTATAAAGCATATCTTCCCCCTGCCGGATACAGCTAAGCTGCTGAGCTTGTCCGCAAGCTCCTCGCTTTTGAGCTGCTTTGCCCCGACGCACATTGCGATAACATAAGCGTCCCTGCCGATGGCTTTTTCGATCTCCGCAGCTTCCTTATCCAAAGCGGCGGCTATCTCCTTATCTGACGGTGCTTCCCTCAGTTTTGTTTCATTTAATTCAACGCATTCAAATTTGCAATAGCCCGACAGGCGCTTTGAATACTCGGCAAAGGCGTCAATATAAAACTGCTCGCGCAGCTTGCCGACGCATATAAGCTTTATACTGAGCATTTTACTCTCTCTCCTACCGTTACTGCAAGCAAATTATTCATAGGAGCGACACTAATTTCGGCTTTTTCTGTCGAAATCGCATCACTGACCGTTTTATAAGCCAGTTCCGGGGTATTATTCTCGCGGCTCAGGTGTCCTAATATTATATGCTTTGTACCGGATTTTGCAAGATGCAGAGCAAGTTTTCCGCTGTCATAATTGGATAAATGCCCTTCCGGAGACAAAATTCGCTGTTTTAAGTAGTATGGATACGAGCCTGTTCTGAGCATTTCGGGATCATGATTTGACTCTATGAGCGTAAGCTGCGCGCCCTCAAGCCCGCGCACAAGCTCATCGCTTATGTGCCCCGTGTCCGTTGCGTATGCGATCGTGCCCTCGCCTTCAAACCGGTATCCGACGCTGTAAGCCGCGTCATGCGGCGTGCGGAAGCAGCCCACGGCAATGTCGCCGAAATCGGTCTTATCATCCTCGGATATGCAGTTTAAATTATCAGCTATCTGAGGCTTCATTTTCGCCAATACGCAGCATAGCGCTTCGGGGGCGAATATCTTTATATTATGATGCTTCACCAGCATATTCAGCCCGGAAATATGATCGGAGTGCTCATGTGTTATGAGCACTCCGGACAGCTCCCGCGGAGCAAGTCCAAGCTGCTCAAGGGCGGCAAGCGTCCGGCGCATGGAAATACCCGCATCTATAAGTATATTCGTTCCGCCTTCGGTAATGAGGCTGCAATT
Organism: Clostridiales bacterium; assembly: GCA_004557075.1. Classification (GTDB taxonomy): domain Bacteria; phylum Bacillota; class Clostridia; order Oscillospirales; family Oscillospiraceae; genus F23-B02. Next base: position 61,354 of record SFEX01000001.1, on the reverse strand, counting down.
ACCTGTTGATCCGCTGGCAAAAGTTACTATACGCATATTTTTATCCTATGGAAATTACCTTTTCTCTTATTTCGGGTTCATCGGGATAGTCGGCAATTGTGATATCAGCGCCCAAGGCTCTGAGCTTGCCGACAAAATTCTCATACCCGCGCTCAATGAAATGAATGTCCTCTATCTCGGTCACGCCGCTTGCACACAGGCCGGCAATAACCATCGCCGCTCCCGCGCGCAGGTCGCAGGCCATTACCGGAGAGCCGGTGAGCTTGGCGCCGCCCTCGAATATTGCTATTCTGCCGTCAACCTGTATATCCGCGCCCATTTTGCGCAATTCGTTGACGTACTTAAAGCGGTTATCGTATATTCCCTCGGTTATGACGGAGGTACCGTTTGCCATGCACAAAAGCGCGCCCATCTGCGGCTGCATATCGGTGGGAAATCCGGGGTACGGAAGGGTCTTTACATTCGCTTTGCGCAGATGTCCGTTGCCCTTGACAAGCACGGAATCCTCGTATTCCTGAACTATCGTGCCCGTCTCGCGCAGCTTTGCGGAAATGCAGTCGAGATGCTTGGGTATAACGTTTCTTACAAGAACCTCGCCGCCGGTTGCAGCCGCCGCAACCATATAGGTTCCGGCCTCGATCTGGTCGGGAATTATGGAATAGCTGCCGCCGTGAAGCTTTTCAACGCCGTTGACCTTTATCGTGTCCGTGCCGGCGCCGCGGATATCGGCGCCCATGGAGTTGAGGAAGTTTGCAAGGTCAACTATATGCGGCTCCCTTGCCGCATTTTCAATAATAGTCCTGCCGCTTGCCATTGTGGCCGCCAGAATTATATTCATCGTAGCGCCGACAGAGACCTTATCCAAATATATCTTTGCTCCATGCAGCTTGCCATCCGGAGCTTCCGCATACACAAATCCGTTCCTGACGTCAACATCAGCGCCGAGAGCAGTCATTCCCTTTATATGCTGATCTATGGGTCTTACCCCGAAATTGCATCCGCCGGGCATGGTGGTTTTAGCGCTGCCGAAACGGCCGAGCATCGCGCCTATAAGGTAATAGGATGCGCGTATCTTGCGCATAAGGTCAAAGGGCGCGTCACAGAATCTGACATTTCGACTGTCGATCTCGATAGTGCCCGGACAAATTGCGCGTACCTTGGAGCCAAGCTGCGTGAGGATAGTCAGCAGCATATCAGTATCGCTTATCTGCGGCATATTTTCAATACGGCAGACACCGTCCACCATGAGCGCTGCGGGAATAATTGCGACCGCGGCATTTTTTGCTCCGCTTATATCAACCTCGCCCTGAAGCGGTTTTCCACCGTTTATGACGTACTTTTCCATATGTTACACCTTTCGTTGAAGCCAAAAGCATCGGCTTGTAATTATAGCATAGTGCTTGGGGTATAGCAATCAGCAAATGTAACAAATCGTAACTATTTTTCCGAATCAAGTATACGTTTTGCTTTAAGAACGGCAATGACAGTCTTTCCGTCGTCCAGCTCTCCGCTCATTGCCATGCTGACAAGCTCATCTATATGGTGCTTTTCAACGCTCAGAAATTCGCCCTCGTCAGGATGGCTCTCTCCGCGGTGCAGGCCGCGAGCCATATAGATATGCAAAACCTCTGTTGAAAAGCCCGGCGAGCTGCAAATCGGCCCGAGATATGTTATCTCGTCGGCCGTAAAGCCCGTCTCCTCCGAAAGCTCGCGCACGGCACATTCCATCGGATCTTCGCCGTATTCAAGCTTACCCGCCGGAGCCTCCAGCATCATCTTCTGAAAAGGATAGCGGAACTGACGCACACAGTAGCAATATCCCTCATCGTCGATCGGCAGCACCGTAGCTCCGCCCGGATGCTCAACGACCTCGCGTCGAACGACGCTTCCGTCGCAAAGCTGGGCTCTGTCGAGCATGACGTTTACTATGACTCCTTTATACTTCTGCTCACCATCTATTCTCTTCTCAAAAGACTCCATAATGCGCCTCGGAAAAAAATAATTATTTGCTTTACATAATGCATCAATAGTATAGCACCTGTGTTCATAGATTTCCATATTTTTTGTATGGAAAATCAAAAAAATTTTCGCTAAAATCAATTTTGTAAACGAATTTTTTCGGAGTATTTTTTACTTTGAAATTTTTTCGCAACTTATATGTAACATGAAAAGAAATAAGGAGAATGCATTATGTCATCCGAAACAATTTCAGACCAGACTCTCGCCCTTATAATCGAGGGCGACTGCCCTTCAAACGAGCTTATCTGCTCAAAACTGCGGGAGGCAATTTGCATCGACCGTCCTAATTTTTGTAAAAATATTGAAGCTGATATTTTTACATACGACGGCAGTACCCTGGTGCTTGCCTACCCCGTCCCGCCGCTGCGGGACAGAGTCGGCGAAGGCGCGATAAGGCTGCATAGAATATAGCTATTTTAAATCTCCCGTTGCGGGATTATCAATAAGCTTTCCATCTTCCGTGAATCTCGAACCATGGCACGGGCAGTCCCATGTATGCTCATACGCGTTCCATTTCAGTGCACAGCCGAGGTGCGGACAGCGTTTTTGGCTCGGAGTGAGCAGACTCACGGCAGCTTCAAAAGCGTTTGCCGCAAGCTGCGGGCGCATAATGCTGCGCGACGGGGAGAACAGCCGCGCATACTCGTTTTCGCGGTCGAGAAGCATGTCTGTCAGTATAGTTGCCGATACCATAGCGGAGCTCATGCCCCATTTATTAAAGCCTGTCGCTACAAGCAGATCATGAGTTTTCTTAGAGTAACGGCCAATATAGGGCATCCCGTCCAAGGTCATGCAGTCCTGTGCTGCCCAGCGGTACTTCTCGAATGCTACGGTGTAGTTTCTTGCGGCGAAGCTCTCAAGCTCCCTCCAGCCTCCGCCCTGCTTTCCCGTGCGGTGATCTCCCCCGCCGAGCAGCAGAAGGTCATTATAGTTTCTGAACGACATACCTTTGTCATCATCGTCAACATACATTCCGCCTACATTAGGCGCATTCTCAAGCGCAATGACATAGGACCTGTGCTGATACATTTTCAGGAAGTAACTGCCGTGCTTGTTTAAAAAGGGAAAATGTGTTGCGACGATAATAGTATTTGCACTTATCTCGCCGTTTGAACTCCTCGCGCTTGTGCCTATAAGCTCAGTCACCTTTGTATGCTCATAAATATTAAGCCCTTTTGATATCGCTGCCACGAATTTCAATGGGTTAAACTGCGCCTGAGCGCTGAATCTTACCGCCCCGGCGGCGCTGATTGGAAGCGGCAGATCATGCACAAGCTCTGCCGGATAGCCTATTCTCCCAAGCGCATCCATCTCTTTATCGAGCTTTCTGCTGTCATTGATAGAGTACACATAGTTGTCCTTAGTTTCAAAATCGCAGTCGATATCCGCGCACAGCTCACGGTACTTTGCAAGCGCGGCCTCATTTGCGGATAGATACATGCGAGCTTCCTCTACCGAGAACTCCCGTATCAGCTTATTGTATATAAGCCCGTGCTGGGAGGTTATCTTAGCCGTCGTCTTTCCCGTTATTCCGCTGCATATGGTTTCCGCCTCAATAAGAGCGTAATCCACGTTCTCTTTTTCGAGCATATAGGCGCAAAGCAGCCCCGCCATACCCCCGCCGATTATCAAAACATCGGTTTTTAAATTGCCGCGCAGCTTCTCAAGCTCCGGCAGCTTAGTATTTTCTTCCCATACAGATTGCATATTAAAACACCGCCTACAAACAATAAATCACGTTTTATTGTTTGTAGGCGGTTTAATTTTATACAATATAAATTAGGTTCTCATTTCCCTGTTTCGCAGGAAGTTCATCATGCCGTCCTGCATACTGTCGAGTCTCGTCAGCAGCTTACCCGCGCCGTGAGCCGCGCATGATATCGGGTCGTCCACAATTATGGTGCGGATATGTGTGCTCGCCTCGATAATTTCGTCAAATCCGTAGATAATACTGCCGCCGCCGGACATGATAATGCCGTTATCGCCTAAGTCTCCGATAAGCTCGGGCGGCGTGCGCTCCAATACGGAGTGGATATTCTCCAAAATGAGCTGAGCAGGCTCACGAAGGACATCAACAAGCTCCGATGATGACACCGAAACGGTCTTCGGAAGTCCTGTCATAAGGCAGCGCCCCTTGACCTCCATACTGTCAACAGCATCGGGCCTCGGCATGAGGCCGCCTATATTGATTTTGACTTCCTCTGCGGTTTTTACGCCGATGAGCATATTGTGCTTTTTCTTGATGTATCTGATTATTGCCTCATCAAAGCTGCTTCCTGCGGTTTTTATGGACTCGCATTCGGCAACTCCCCCCATGGATACGACGGCTATCTCAGTTGTGCCGCCGCCTATGTCGATGACCATATGGCCGTCGGCTTTTTTGATGTCAACTCCCGCTCCTATCGCCGTGGCAACAGCGGTCTCGACAAGATATACCTTGCGAGCACCGGCCTCTATGGCGGCGTCGATGACGGCTCTCTCCTCAACGCCGGTGATGCTGCTCGGGACGCACATAAGCAGTCTCGGCTTAAAAAGGCCGAAAGATGTTATGCGGCCGACAAGCTCGCGCAGCATGAGCGCCGCCATGTCATAGTCGGATATAACGCCCGCCTTTATCGGATGGATCGCAACAACATTTGCGGGGGTGCGGCCAAGCGTTTTCTTCGCATCCTCGCCGATCTTCAGCATCTTGTCCTTCACCTTGTCCACCGCTACTACAGTGGGCTCACGAAGAGATAGTCCTTTCCCCTGAACGTAAACGAGGGTATTGGACGTACCCATATCAACGGCAATGTCTCTTTCGTATATAACCATTTTTCAGCTCCAATCTGCCGCATCGCTACATATGCGCGGCGATCATAGTTCATATTCTTTCCTGTTTTACAGAGATTCAGTCCTCATGTCTTGCAAGAGTTGCGCAATAAACAGTCGCAGCGCCCGCTCTTTTCAGCACCCTCGCAGCTTCGATCAAGGTTGAGCCGGTAGTGACAACGTCATCCACAAGGAGAATGCATTTGCCGCTCACGTCTATACCGTCTGCCAGACTATATGCTCCGACAACATTTTTGCTGCGCTGCTTAAAGTCGCGCATAGTGGACTGGGCTTTGTTGTCTTTTGTCTTTTTAAGTACGGCGCCGCAAGGCAGGCCGACACGCTTTGCTATGTCCCTGCCGATAAGCTCCGACTGATTATAGCCGCGCTTGTGCAGTCTCTTTTTACTGAGCGGTATCCATGATATCATATGAATACTGCCGCAATCAAGATTATTTTCAACGCAATCTGCCATAATCGCGCCGAATCTTACAAAATACGCCGAATAGCCGTAGAATTTGTACCTGTGTATCGAATCTTTGACCTTATCCTTGTAATACAGGGGCGATACGCACTTATCCACAAAAGGAAACTTCTGATATATGCTGTCTCCCTTTGTATACGGCAAATTCTTTTTGCAGTCGTCGCAGATATCCGTATTTTCCAGCACACGGTCGCAGAAAACGCATTTCCACGGAAACAGAAGTTCAGCGATGTATTTAAGAATTTTCATCGGCAAGCCTTATACGCAGGGCGCTGTATCGCCTTGACTGCTTGTGGTTATCTATCATTCTGTGCGCAACGGCATCATCCCCGACCATGATAAGCAGCTCTCGTGCACGCGTCACCGCCGTGTACAGCACGCCTCGGGTAAGCAGCATTTGAACACCGGGATTTAACGCCAAAATGACCGCCCTGTATTCGCTGCCCTGCGATTTATGAACGGTCAGCGCCCATGCGTGCTCAAGCTCATTGAGCATCTCAAAGCCGTAGTAGGCAAGCTTGTCCTCGTAGTCGACGCATATAGTTTCGGCCGAAGGGTCGATCTCGGTAATAACTCCGATATCGCCGTTATATATTCCGGCTCCCGACTGTCCGTCACGGCTTTTCCAGATGATATCATAATTGTTTTTTGTCTGTATTACTCTGTCGCCCTCGCGGAATACGGCATCTCCGAACGGCTTTTCCTTTCTCCCCTCCTTTGGAGGGTTCAGCGCGGCCTGAAGACGCATATTGAGGTTGACTGTGCCCATCTCGCCTTTTCTGCTCGGCGAGAGAACCTGGATCTGGTTGGACGGTATCTTCATATTATCCGGCAGTCTGCGTGAGCACAGCTCGACGATGGTATCCACCGCAGAACCGCCCTGAAGCCTTTTCAGGCGGAAGAAGTCGCCCGTATTTGCCTCAAAATCCGGATGCTCTCCCCTGTTTATCATGTGAGCGTTCCTCACTATCCTGCTGTCGCCCTTCTGACGGAATATCTCCGTCAGGCGCACAGCCGGTATAATTCCGCTGCGGATTATATCGGAGAAAACATTGCCCGGCCCCACCGACGGAAGCTGGTCGGCATCGCCCACGAGCAGCAGCCGACATTCCGGCTTTACCGCCGATAATATGGCTTTCATAAGCGTTATGTCAACCATAGAGCACTCGTCTATAATAAGCGCGTCGCAGCTTAGTCTATCTTCCTCGTCTTTTGTAAACGTGACCGTCTCGCCGTCCTCGGACATTTTTGCGCCCAGCATTCTGTGGAGTGTTGCAGCCTCACGACCGCAGAGCTCAGTCATGCGCTTGGCGGCTCTGCCCGTCGGCGCGGCAAGAAAGGTATCGAGACCCAGCTCGTCATACAGGCTGAGGACGCCCCTTAGTATGGTCGTCTTTCCGGTGCCGGGGCCGCCTGTTATGACCAAGGTCTGATTTTTCATTGCAAGCTCTATGGCTTCCTTCTGCATGGGCGCATACTGAATGCCGTTTATATTCTCAAGCCTTGCTATAAGCTTATCCGCCGCAAACGGCGCGCTGAATCTGCGCTTGCTCATGGCTTTAAGCCTGTCTGCCGTGTACTTTTCATCCTCATAGAGCTTTGCAAGATAGCAGGCATCCAGTCCGGCAACGGTATCACAGCGGATATCGCCAGTCTCGCTGAGCTTGTCGATTGCCTCCTCTACCTTATCCGGCGCAACGCCTATAAGCTGGGACGTAGCCGGAACGAGCTTATTGCGCGGGATGAAGCAGTGGCCGTTGCCGGAATTATGTACAAGTTCAAATATTACCGCGGCGCCGACACGGTTGGGACTGTCCCCGTCGATCCCTATCTCAAGGGCAAGAGTGTCTGCCTCGGCAAAGCTTGCGCCAATATGGGACGAGGATAAAATATACGGGTTCTCGTGGACAATTTCAATGGCGCTGTCGCCATAGAATTTAAAAAGCCGCAGGGCGAAAATCGGTTGTATGCCATATGAGCACAGAAACTCCGTCAGCCGTCTTACGCCCGCCTGCTTTTTAAAGCCCGCGCTTATCTCCTTGGCCTTATTAAGTCCTATGCCCCTTATCTCGGCAAGCTTTTCCGGGTGCATTTCAAGAACATCGAGGCTCCTCTCGCCGAATTTATCAACTATCATGGCGGCTGTGGCTGGGCCTATTCCCTTGACAGTGCCCCCTGCAAGATATTCATATATGGCATCGGCCGAGACCGGCAGTATCCTGTTGCACTGCTCGATCTTAAACTGTCTGCCGTGCTGGGCGTGGGTCATCCAAGAGCCCTCGGCCGAGATCGACTCGCCCGGTGCGACATACGGGAGACAGCCGACTGCGGTTGTCATCTCGCCGTTTTCTGTCAGCAAACGCACTACCGCATAGCCGTTTTCGTCGTTTCTGAATATAACTGAGCTGACGGTTCCGTTAATTTCACTTAATTCAACCATTATCTTACTCGTCCTCGGTGTAGTAAATGCATCTGTACTCAGCCTCATAGTGCTGCGCAATATGGCGTGTTATCTCGTCGGGTCTGCTGGCTTTAACATAAATATTTGCCTTGAGCGTCCCGTTTTCCCTCAGCCACAGCAGTCCCTTGAGCGTCTGCTCCAACGCAGGCTCTGCGCCGCGCAGATGAAGGTCAATTTCAATATCGGTGCTGTCTCCCGTCCTAACCGGCGTGAGCAGCAAGCCTTTTATAGCCCAAATGATGAGCATAAGTATCGCGGCCGCGGCAAATCCAACCACAAAATTCAGCGTCATATCTTTCCCTCCCCATGCTTTATTTTATGGGGAAAGAGGCTATGCGTTAAGGATTTTCTTTAAAAACTGACCGGTGTAGCTCTCCGCGCACTCGGCGCAAGCCTCCGGAGTGCCGGAAAACACAAGGCTCCCGCCGCCGTCGCCGCCCTCGGGGCCAAGGTCGATTATATAATCGGCGACCTTGATAACGTCAAGGTTATGCTCGATTATAACGACCGTGTTTCCGGCGTCGGCAAGCTTATCTATTATCTGGATAAGCTTGTGCACATCGGCCATGTGCAGACCCGTCGTCGGCTCGTCAAGGACATATACCGTAGAGCCTGTGCTGCGCTTTGAAAGCTCTGTTGCGAGCTTAACGCGCTGAGCCTCGCCGCCGGAGAGTGTGGTGCTGGACTGGCCGAGCTTTATATACCCAAGCCCGACTTCATTAAGCACATCAAGCTTTGATTTTAGCTTAGGAAGATTGGCAAAAAACTCGCATGCCTCCTCAACGGTCATGTCGAGCACTTCATGTATATTCTTTCCTTTATATCTGACCTCAAGCGTTTCGCGGTTATAGCGCTTGCCCTTACACACATCGCACGGCACATAGACATCCGGCAGAAAGTGCATCTCTATCTTTTGCAGGCCGTCGCCCTTGCACGCCTCGCAGCGACCGCCCTTGACGTTGAAGGAAAAACGCCCGGAGTTGTAGCCGCGCAGCTTTGCATCCTCTGTCGAAGCGAAAAGCTCACGGATATCGTTAAAAAGTCCCGTGTAAGTCGCAGGGTTTGAACGCGGCGTTCTGCCGATGGGGCTTTGGTCGATGTTGATAACTTTATCGATATCCTCAAGGCCGTCAACGCCGTCGCACTTGCCCGGCTTTACCTGAGCTCTGTTCTTTTTCTGCGCAATAGTCTTGTAAAGTATCTCGTTTACAAGGCTTGACTTTCCGCTGCCGGACACGCCCGTAACGCAGGTGACAACGCCCTTGGGCAATGCTACATCAATGCCCTTGAGATTATTTTCCCTCGCACCGCGCACCGTAATAAAGCCTTTGTCAATGCTTCTGCGGTTTGACGGCACTGGTATTTTCAGCTTGCCGCTGAGGTACTGTCCCGTGAGCGATCTCGGGCAGGCGCAGATATCCTCAACTCTTCCCGTGCAGACTACCTCGCCGCCATGAACTCCGGCGGCGGGGCCGATATCCACGATATAGTCGGCAGAGCGCATCGTGTCCTCATCGTGCTCGACAACTATCAGAGAATTGCCGAGATCGCGCAGCTCCTTGAGCGTTTTCAGCAGCTTTTCATTATCGCGCTGGTGCAGGCCTATGCTCGGCTCATCGAGGATATAGAGGACGCCCGTAAGCGAAGCTCCTATCTGCGTTGCAAGCCTGATCCGCTGACTCTCGCCGCCGGAGAGCGTAGCCGCGCCCCGGGACAGGCAGAGATATTGAAGTCCTACGTTTTTAAGGAAGCCTAAACGCGATTTTATCTCTTTTACTATCCGCTCGGATATGATTTTTTCCTTTTCGCTCAGCTCGATGCCGTCGATAAACTCAATGGCCTCGTTTATCGACATATCGCCCATCTGAGCGATATTTATTCCCCCGACGGTAACGGCAAGAGCCTCTTTACGGAGTCGGCGTCCGCCGCACTCGGGACAGCATATCTCCGCCATGCACGACTCTATCTCAGCTCGCATCGCGGGGCTTTGCGTTTCGCGATACCTGCGCTCAAGATTATTACACAGTCCCTCAAATGGGCGGGAGAATTTGCCAGAAAATGAACTGTTTTTGCGCTCTCTTTCATACGCAAGCTCAATGTTTTCGCCCTTGCTGCCGTACAGCAGCACATCCCTTACCTCTTTTGGCAGCTCGCGCACGGGCGTTGTGATCTTGAAATTATACTTCTTTGCCAGCGCATTATAATACATACCGGCTATCGAATCGTCGGCAGAGCCCCAGCCGCTTGCTTTTATCGCACCCTCGGCTATGCTCAGGCCGTCATCGGGGATTATCAGCTCCGGGTCGATAAGAAGCTGCACTCCCAAACCGTCGCACACCGGGCACGCTCCATACGGCGTATTGAAAGAGAACATTCGCGGGGTCAGCTCTTCTATTGATATTCCGCAGTCCTCGCAGGCATAGTTCTGCGAAAACAGAACCTCCCTGCCCTCGCTCACGATATCTGCAATGACAAGTCCTCCGGCAAGCGACGCCGCCGTTTCGACCGAATCGGTAAGCCTTCTTGATATCTCCGGCTTTATGACGATTCTGTCTACTATTATCTCAATGCTGTGCTTTTTATTCTTGTCAAGCTTAATGTCCTCCGACAGCTCATACAGGCTGCCGTCAACTCTCGCTCTGACATATCCGGACTTTCTTGCGTCCTCAAATACCTTGTGGTATTCGCCCTTTCTTGCTCTGACGACAGGGGCTAAAATCTGAAGCTTCGTACCCTCCGGCAGCAGCATGAGCTGGTCGATTATCTGGTCTATAGTCTGCTGGCGTATTTCCTTGCCGCATTTGGGGCAGTGGGGTTTTCCTATGCGCGCCCACAGCAGACGCATATAGTCGTATATCTCCGTCACCGTGCCCACGGTCGAGCGCGGGTTTCTTGAGCTTGTCTTCTGATCTATCGATATCGCCGGAGACAGGCCCTCGATATGGTCAAGCTCTGGCTTATCCATCTGACCGAGAAACTGCCTCGCATACGACGAAAGGCTCTCGACATAGCGGCGCTGTCCCTCTGCATAGATAGTGTCGAATGCAAGGCTCGATTTGCCGCTGCCGGACACGCCGGTCATGACGACCAGCTTATCGCGTGGTATATCTATATCAATATTTTTAAGATTGTTGGCTCTTGCGCCTTTTATTTTCACATATTTATTCATTATTACTTACCAGTTGTGCATATTCACCGCGCGTGAGCTTGAGCAGGTCGGCAGGCGCGATCTCAACCTGATAGCCGATCTTTCCGGCGCTTACCATTATGCTCGCCTTTTGCTCCGCGCTGGCATCAAAAAATGTTTTATACTGTTTTTTCATGCCTATGGGCGAGCATCCGCCGCGTACATATCCCGTGAGCGCATTGATCTCACTTACATGTATCATGGCTATCGACTTCTCCCCCGATGCTTTTGCCGCTTTCTTCAGATCCAGCTCGCCCGTTACGGGGATGACGAATACATATATGCTTTTACTCGCGCCTCTTGCCACAAGCGTTTTAAATACGCAGGCCGGATCCTGACCGCATATCTCCGCCACGGTCAGCCCGTCCACAGCCTCGTCGCCGTGGGGATACTCGTGGGGCTTATAGCCTATTTTCTTCTGCTCAAGCAGCCTCATAACGTTTGTTTTCTGCTCTTTCATTTTATCACCGCCAATTTGAATATTATACCCTGTAATCTCTTGTTTTTCAACACAAAAAAGACTTCCGGGCATTGCCGGAAGTCCTTACATTTTTATGTTCAGTCTTTTTGGAAGCGCGCCAGTAGATTCTCAACGCTGTTATCCAGTATCTTGTAAAACCGCTCTGACATGTTTTCGTCTGCATCCGGCATGCCGGCGTCGAGCCATTGAGAAATAAGACCCACTGTTCCGTTTGCGTAAAAATCACAGACAAACTCCAGGTCGGACCACTCGATGTTTTTACCCTCCGCAACAATGACCGCAAAGCCGTGAATGCAGTAATGCAGCCTTTGCCTGAAGTAGCGAAGCAAATATTTGCGGTTCTGGGAATTAAATACGTTCAAAACAAAAGCTCTGTTATCCGCAAGATAGTGGAAGTATTTAATGACATTCTCTTTCCACGTTTCATAACGAATCTCTTTGGGAAGCACCCTGTTGCAGTCCTCCTCAAAAACCCACTCCAGAAGATCGTAAACATCGTCGAAATGGTAATAGAAAGTCTGGCGGTTAACGCCGCACTCCTCAACCAGATCCTTAACCGTTATCTTATCAATAGACTTAACTCCAAGCATTTTTTTCAATGCATTGCCCAATGCTTCTTTGGTTGAACTCGCCATTTCTTCACCCCAATATTATATATAATCGCAATTATTATAACATGTTTTTTTGAAAATGGTAGATATATATTTAAATTTTTCTCAAAATGTGTTTAAATAGTTTTATACTTTAGTCGGAGAATGAATATGAACTCAGCAAAAAATATAATTGGAAGATATGCGCCAAGCCCCAGCGGGATACTGCACCTCGGGAACATGGCCACTTCCCTGCTCACATGGTTAGACGCAAAAAGCGCCGGAGGCAGCATTGTGCTGCGAATGGAGGATCTCGACCCGGAGCGCAGCTCTGACGCATTTGCAGCCCGCATAGCTCGGGACTTAAAATATCTCGGTCTGGACTGGGATATCGGCTATCCGCAGGATGAGTATTCCCAGAGCAAACGCACCGCGCTTTATGAGGCTGCGTTTGATATTCTGATGCGTAGGGATATGCTCTACCCCTGTTATTGCAGCCGAAGCGAGCGGCTTGCCGCTTCCGCGCCGCATCCAGGTGAACAGCACAGAGACCCCGGCTGCAAGTGCAGGCATTTAAGCCGCCTTGAGCGTGAGGAGCTGGATGCTCGCGGCAGAAAACCGGCGTGGAAAGTTAAGGTTCCGGATAAGCGGATATACTTTGTTGACGGGCACTATGGTAAATTTGAGGAAAATCTCGCAGACGGCGGCGACTTTATAGTAAAGCGCTCCGATGGAGTTTTCGCGTATCAGTTAGCCGTGTCATTTGACGATATGGATATGGGGATAAACCGCGTTGTAAGGGGCAGAGATCTGCTCAGCTCAACGGTAAGGCAGATATGGCTCATATCCGAGCTGGGCGGCTCTCCGCCGGAGTATTGCCATGCCCCTCTGCTTATATCCGGCGAGAAGAAAATGTCCAAAAGAAGCGGCGAGCTTAATATGGAGCATCTGGCCGCCAAATTTGCGCCGGAGGAGCTTATAGGCTATATAGCTCGGCTTTTGGGCTTATCGGACGGCTCTCCTATCACAGCAAATGAGCTATTGCGCAATTTCTCATGGGATAAGGTTCATAAGGACGATATTATAATATAGTATAAAACAGCCTCGTGATAAAATATCACGAGGCTGTTAAAGCACAAGCTCAGAATTTAATTTCTTTGCCCTCTTTACGCCACTGACGGAACTCCGCGACCGCTGTGAACAGAGCGTCCGAGGACGAGTTGACCGCCGTCTCGACAGAGTCCTGAATGACGCCGATTATGAATCCGACGCCTACTACCTGCATCGCAACATCGTTGGAAATTCCAAACAGCGAGCATGCCATGGGTATAAGCAGCAGCGAGCCGCCGGCAACGCCGGACGCGCCGCAGGCTCCGAGGGCCGCCATTACGCTCAGCAGTATTGCTAAAGGCAGATATATCTCAATGCCCTGAGTGTGAACTGCCGAAAGGGTCATTACAGTTATCGTTACCGCCGCACCTGCCATGTTGATAGTCGCGCCGAGCGGGATGGAGACAGAATACAGCTCTCGGTTAAGGCCGAGCTTTTCGCACAGAGACATATTTACAGGTATATTTGCCGCAGAGGAGCGGGTAAAGAACGCGGTTATACCGCTTTCTTTGAGGCAACGGAACACCAACGGATAGGGGTTTTTGCGGATGCATATAAAGGCCATTATGGGGTTAATTACAAGAGCCGACACCAGCATGCACCCAACAAGTATTATAAGCAGCTTACCGTAGTCCTTGAAAATTGCCATGCCGCTGCTTGAAACAGCGTCAAACATAAGACCCATTATACCAAAGGGCGCAAGGTTTATGACCCAGCGAACCGCCGTTGAAACAGCATCCGAGCAGTTTGCCAGGAAGGTTTTTGTGGTTTCGGAAGCTTTGCGCAGAGCTATGCCTAAAATAATTGCCCAGAAAAGTATGCCTAAATAGTTTGCGTTTGCAATTGAAGCCACGGGATTTGAGACGATGTTTCCGAGCAGTCCCTTGAATATTTCGCCTATGCTCTCAGGCGCGGTATTCTCCGCCGCAGTAGCAAGCTGCTGGAGCGTTACGGGGAAAAGGGTGCTTGCGATGACCGCAACTGCTGCCGCAAGGAAAGTAGAAACAAGGTAGAGTATAATAATGGTGACAAACTGGCTGCCCATTTTCTCTCTGGATTGAGCAAGCGAGCTTGCTACAAGCACAAAAACCAGCACGGGCGCTATGGCTTTCAGTGCACCGACAAACAAAGTGCCAAACATTGATATCCATGTTGCCTGCGGAACTATAAGAGCCAGTATCAGGCCAATTACAAGGCCTATCACTATTCTCAGCACAAGGCTGACGCTGTTATATGCTTTTACTATCTTCATAATGAGTTATATCCTCCGCTTACATTTTTCCTTAAAAGCGCCACTATAGTTTAACAACTGACACTTCGTAAGTCAACATCAATTTTCCTAATTATATATCATTACATCAGACGCTTAAATATTTGCATTTACCCGGCCTGACAGGCATAGGATGTACAAAGCCTTTCGGGAGGGATATAATTGAAAAAAATTCTGGATAAAATCAAAAACCGCAAAGCAATAGTATCGGCGCTCTCGCTTGTTCTTCTGCTGGCAGTGATATTCTGGGCAACCAACAGCCCCGCAGTCATCGGCGTTTCAGCAAGCGAGCGGCAGCTTCCTATCTACTGCGTGCAAAGAGACGACAAAACCGTGGCGCTGTCCTTTGACGCCGCGTGGGGCAACGAGGATACGCAGGAGCTTATCGACATACTCGCAAAGTACAACATAAACGCTACCTTCTTCGTTGTAGGTCAGTGGGTGGATAAGTACCCTGAGTCAGTCAAAGCTCTGCACGACGCCGGAAACGAGGTCATGAGCCATTCTGACGACCATGCGCATTTTGCCGAACTGAGCGCCGATCAGATAACCGCGAACATAAACGCCTCCAACGATAAAATAGAAGGTGTTACGGGCGTAAGGCCCACCCTGTTCCGCTGCCCATACGGCGAATATAACGACACTGTTATCAGCACCGTAAACGGAATGGATATGACGGCAGTTCAGTGGGATGTTGACAGCCTTGACTGGAAAGGGCTCTCCGCAGACGAGATATCTAAGAGAGTGCTGAGCAACGTGAAATCCGGCAGTATCGTGCTGTTCCACAACGCCGCCGAGAATACGCCCGAGGCGCTGCCTACAATAATCGAGGCGCTGATCGCCGATGGCTACACAATTGTTCCCATCTCACAGATCCTCCTCACCGGTGACTACGCCATTGATAACACCGGAATGCAGTGCCCATCAAAAAACTGAAAACAGCCCTCGTGTACATCTGACACGAGGGCTGCTTTTAATTTTCTAAAAAAATATAAAAATTTTATCCCCCTGGGGGGCTTGTGAAGGATTTTTCAATATGTTAGCTTATATACAGAACAATTAACCCGTTGCTTTTTTCTATGCAGATAAGCACTCGTCAGTTGCTTCAGCAAAATAAAGAAGTGGGATCCTCCCACGGGAAACGAGGTTTGCATATGCATATGGCAGATGCGTTGCTGGCTCCTGCGGTAGCGGCAACAATGTATGTGGCATCCGGCGCGGTTGCCGGAGTTTCGGTTCACAAGCTCAGAAAAGATGAGGACGATTCCAAAAAGCTCCCCGTTATGGCCGTAACGGCAGCTCTGGTTTTTGCCGGTCAGATGATCAACTACACTATTCCCGGCACGGGTTCTTCAGGCCATATGTGCGGCGGTATGATGCTGTCGGCGCTCCTTGGCCCGCAAGCGGGCTTCCTGTCAATGATCGTTATACTGACGATCCAATGTCTGTTCTTCGGCGACGGCGGTCTGCTCGCGCTCGGCGCAAACATCTGGAACATGGCGTTTTACGGCTGCTTTGTCGGCTACTACCTGATATGGCGTCCTATTATGAAGAGCAACTGGTTCTGCAAATCCACCCCGAAAGCCGCTCAGAGGGCAAAGATCATCCTTGCTTCAATAATCGGCTGTATTGTAACTCTTCAGCTCGGCGCATTCTCCGTTGTTGTTGAAACCTCGCTTTCCGGAATAACTGAGCTGCCTTTCGACGCGTTCTGCGCACTTATGCAGCCCATCCACCTTGCTATCGGACTTATCGAGGGTCTTATAACCGCCGCAGTCCTCACATTTGTGTATGAATCAAGGCCCGAGATCATAAAGGACGTCGACACCTCAGACGGCAAGGTTGAGAATAAGCGTCCTCTTAAAACAGTGATAGTCATCCTTGCGGTTCTGGTCGTACTCGTCGGCGGCGTGCTCTCTCTGTTTGCAAGCTCAAACCCCGACGGTCTTGAGTGGGCGCTCTTCGGAAACAGCGACGCAGGATACAGCGACAACATGGGTCTTGATGAAGAAGATTTCGGAATCGCAAGCGGCGCTGCCGACAAGGCCGCAAGCATTCAGGAGTCAACCGCATTCCTCCCCGACTACGCTTTCTCTGACAGCGACAGCGCCGCCGGCACAACTGTCTCTGGTCTTGTCGGAGCCGCGATGGTAGCAGTTGTAGCTCTCGCTATATGCGCTATTGGAGGATTCTTTAAGAAGAAAAACTCCTCAAAAGCTAAGTAGTGCTCAAAGGTTTTTCAATACACTCCCCCCTTCTACACAATAGGGGCGGCACAAAGTGCCGTCTCTATTGTTAGTTATATTAATATGTTTTTCAATCAATGGGGCTCCCTCAAATGGGTGCTCCTTAGTAACGTTTTAAGATATGAATAAAATAGACAATGCCATATCCGAATTTAAAGAAATGGACGAGATGGCAAACCGCTCGTCCCCTGTTCATGAGCTCAGTCCTCTGGTAAAGCTTCTTTCCACAGTCGCGTACATATTCTTTGTGGTATCATTTAATAAATATAATCTAAACGGGCTTATAGTAATGGTCCTGTACCCGGTGGTGATATATCAGGTCAGTGGAACTTCCATACGCGCCTGCTTCTATAAGCTGCGGTTTATACTGCCACTTGTATGCGCTGTAGGCCTGTTTAACCCATTTTTCGATAAGAAGATCATGCTTTATATAGGAAGCATCGCCGTTTCGGGCGGAACGATCTCCATGCTCACGCTCATGCTAAAGGGTATTTTATGCATAATGCAGTCATTTGTGCTTATTGCAACTACGTCCTTTGACTCAATATGTCTGGCACTGCGGCGCATACACATCCCCGCATTTATTGTCACTCTCCTGCTTCTGACCTACAGATATATTTCGGTCATGATGGAGGAGGTAGCCGTAATGACGGACGCTTATATGCTCAGAGCGCCCGGTCAGAAGGGCATACATGTTTCAGCTTGGGGATCGTTCCTCGGTCAGCTTTTGCTCAGAAGCATGGATAAAGCCGAGGAGATTTATTCCGGAATGCAGCTTCGAGGCTTCAGCGGTGATTTTCTGTACGCCGGATGCAGGCCACTGCGATTTAATGATATTCTGTTCCTTGTTGGCTCGATCGCTGCGTTCGCATTGTTTAGATTTGTTGACATTACGTCGTTTATAGGACGGCTTGTTATGTGAGGTGCCGGTATGATTGAATTTAAGAATGTTTCCTTCGGATACGAAAAAGGGAATACAATACTGAAAGATATGTCTTTTCATATTGAAAAGGGCGAGTCTGTGGGGCTTATCGGCGCAAACGGCGCCGGTAAATCCACCATGCTCAAGGTTCTGCTCGGCCTCCTCCCCCACGAAGGTGACGTGCTGGTAAACGGCACTGCCCTGTGCAAGGAGAGTCTGCCGGAGATACGGAAAACCCTCGGCTTTGTCCTGCAAAATTCGGATAATCAGATGTTTATGCCCACGGTTTATGACGATATGATGTTCGGGCTGCTAAACTACGGCATGAGCAAGGCAGATGCCGAGCATCGCGTCGACGGCGTTTTGGAGCAGCTTGGTCTCAGCAGCCTGAAGAACAAATATAACCACAAGATCTCCGGCGGTGAAAAACGAATGGCCGCAATTGCAACGGTTCTTGCAATGGAGCCTGAGGTGATTATAATGGACGAGCCGTCCGTTTCGCTTGACCCATATAACCGCAGAGCCGTTATTAATGTTATAAACTCCCTCTCCCAGACTAAAATCATTGCATCGCACGATCTCGATATGGTTCTGGAGACCTGCCGCAGAGTGATACTGATATCTGACGGGAAGATTGTTGCATCGGCTGACGCGCAGAAGATTTTGAGCAATAAAGAGCTGCTTGAGGGCAACAGAATGGAGCTGCCGTTCAGCCTTGCCGCTCAGTATAAATAAAGTTTTGCCCTGATAAATTAGTGGGCATCAAATGTAAAAGGCATGGCCGTCCGCTTTGCGGATGGCCATGCCTTTGCGCTGTTCATATTACGTTTATGCAAAGAACAAAGATACTGCGCAATAGACCAGGAGCAGGGCCATAATCGTGTTCATAAGCTTTGCGTGCTTTGAAAACAGCCGTTTGAAAACGGAGCCAAAGGCAGACCAGCATAAGGTGAATACAAAGCCGATAAACGCAAGGAGCATTGCAAAACCAAACAGCGCGGGATAGTTTCCGTTATAAAACGGAAGTATGTACGCCTCCATGGACATGATGCAATAAATATATATTTTCGGATTAATAAATTGCAAAAGCAGTCCGGATAAAAAGCCGTCCCGGGAGTGGTCCTCCTCTATGCTGTCGGAGCTTCTGAAGGTTTCCCACGCGAGATACAGCATATAAGCGGCGCCGACAATGAGCATCGGCAGCTTGATTTTGGGAATTAACGAGGAGACCATACTGCAAAAGGCCGTGCAGATGAGCATAACAGCGGAAAAGCCGGCCCAAATACCTAAATTAAACGGTATAGCTCCTCTAAGCCCCTTCCGGCTTCCGTTTGACATTGACATGATGTTGTTCGGCCCCGGAGTTACCGCAGTAACCACGGCGTACGTAAGAAACGAAACCCAGTTGAACATAATTGACATCCTTTCACGCGCGTGATATTATATAGGCGAAAAATCCAATATATCAGATTTCTTGTATATGATACTATGAGTCCGATATATTGTCAATAGAAGAATGCGAGGAAGTGTCAAATATGGATGTTACAAGTGTTGTGGCTATGAATATAAAGAGCATTAGGGAGCAAAAAAAGCTCACTTTGGATGCCGCCTCCGAAATTACCGGCGTATCCAGAAGCATGCTGTCTCAAATAGAAAAAGGAGATGTCAACCCGACCATTTCGGTCCTTTGGAAGATAGCAAATGGCTATAAGGTTTCTTTTACCTCTTTGGTGGAGCGGAAAAGCGACTCGATTTTCCTTTTAAGGCAAGCGGATGTGATACCTCTGAAAGAGGATGATGGCCTGTATTTAAATTATCCGGTTTTTCCGTTTGATGAAAAGACGCTTTTTGAGACATGCCGCATTGTGATCGAACCATCCGGAGCGCTGTCTGCTCAGCCGCACATGAATGGCGTAGAAGAATATATCACTGTTTTTGCTGGAGAAGTGGAGATATGCGTTTCCGATGAGAGCTACCGGCTCTCAAAGGGGGATTCCATGCGGTTTTATGCAAATGTTCCGCACTCATACCGCAACACAGGTACCGAGCGCGTTGAGCTGAGTATGCTTATGTATTATAACAAGTAAAGGGAATGCAATGTACGATTTCCTATTATTCTATAGAACACTATTATATAGGAATGGCGCATGAGCGCGAGTGACTTTTGATGCAAAACATAAAAAGTCGTCGCAGGCTTTGTATAGCTTGCGACGACTTTTTAGAATCATAGAGTTTGAGGGATATAGTGAAGATCGAATAAGTAATAAGTAAAAATCGCCAAGTCTCTGATGAGTCTTGGCGATTTTGGTCCGAGTGACTGGAGTTGAACCAGCGGCCTCTTGAACCCCATTCAAGCGCGCTACCATCTGCGCTACACCCGGATTTCTAACGCCCGATTATATTAACACAAACGCTCGATAAATGCAATACCTATTTTGAATTTTTTAAAAAGTTTTTTATCACATGCAGTGTTATGGCAAAGCCCTTGCGCCTTTGGCGCAAGGGCTTTATGTAGTTAATCAAATATAAAACGCGGGCTCTTTTCTGGTGGAGCAGAGCTTTTTCAGCGTGGCGTGAGCCGCGACACGCATGGGCATAGGCACCTTGCGGGACTCGGTAGAGCATATGCTCACGCAGCGCATGCAGCTTATGCAGAGCTTGGGCTTGGTCTTCATGCGCGCCTCGCTTATAGCGTTGGCGGGGCAATATTTGAAGCAGATACCGCAGCCGATGCACTCCTTTGCGGGCATGGGGTACAGCGGCAGGGACTTTACTTCCTTGCTTGCATAGTTGGGATCGCCGGGCATTTTGACCTCGGTAAAGCTCTCCTTGGCTTTCAGCTTATTGATGAAGTCAACAAGCTTCGCCTTGTCGCTCGCATCGGGTCTTCCCGCGCCAAAGCTCGGATCGATCGAGTGCGGAGCTATCATTTCGCAGCCGGCAACGGTCACGAAGCCCTGCTTTGCGGCAAGGTCGCTCATCTCAAGCAGCGCGTCGTCAACGGCTCTGTTGCCGTACACGGCAACGGGAACGCAGGGGGTATTATTGCCCTTAATGATCGCCATGCGGTCATACATGGGCTTGGGTATTCTGCCGCCGTAAACCGGGAAGCAGAAAAACGCAAGAGTATCATTGCTGACAGAGGTGTCCATACTGGGAGTGGTTATCTCCTGCATGGGGGCGTCGCCCAGCTCTTTGCTGATAATATCCGCTACTGACTTGGTTCCGCCGCATGGGCTGAAATAAAAAATTGCGTATTTCATGTTTTCACATTCCTTTACTCTTTCTTTTCTGAACACATTGTATCATAGATCCCGCCCTACGGCAAGAGTCTTTTATCAGAACGCGGCAGGCTCAAAACCTCTTCCGTTAAACTCCCAAAGCTCCGTGAAGCCGCAGGATCGCGCTATCTGCTCGGCCTGCTCAAATCCGCAGGTCAGGTCTTTTGCCGAGTGTGAGTCCGAGCTTATGCATATCCTTCCGCCGATTTTGTTTAAGTGCCGGAGAAACTCCGCAGATGGGTACGGGCTTGTGCGATAGCCGCGGCTGATCGCGCCCGTATTTATCTCAAATATCTTATCCGCCGCGCTGAGTTTTTCCATGGCGGCATATGCCGCGTCCCGAAAATACTTGGCCGTCGTGTCATACAGCGGCTCCTGCTCGTTATACTTTGTGAGCAAGTCAAAGTGCCCGACGATGCTTATCTCCTCAAAGTCCGCTACCTTAGTAAGATTTTCAAAGTACGCCTCCGCCGCGCCTTTTGGCCCTCCGAAATGCTCAATCAGAAGCTTATGATGCGCAAGGTCAAAGTCCTCATAGCAGCCGTCAACTATGTGTCCCGAGCCGATAATATAGTCATAGCCATCAAAATCAGCCGGTACCGAAAGATCGTACTCCATGCCGCAGTAGAGCTTTATCCGTCCCTCATACGCGCTCTTCAGGCGCGCCATTTCCGCCCTGAATGGAGCTACGTTTTCCTCCGGCATGCACCATGGCTCGCCGGCTATAGGTATGTGGGCGCTTATTCCTAAAGAGGTAAGTCCTGAGTCTATCGCCGCGAGCACCATTTCCTCCGGAGTATCCGCTCCGTCGTCAAAGCTTGTATGACAATGAAGGTTCTGCCTTACCATATTTATCCCACCTCCACACAGTATGTCCGCATTGCGCGAGTGCCGACAACAACATAGTTGCCGTACATCGCCGGCGACGCCTCGATGTTGCCGCCAAGGTTTATATAGTCGAGCTCTTCGCCGGTTTTTCCGTCTATAAGGTACATATTAAACCCGGAGTTGCAGTAGATAAGATACCCGTTTCCGGCATCGTCATAGAAATCCACCGGGGAGCTCCAGCTATACATTGTTGTCTCCTTCTTCCAGACCTCCTCGCCGGTCTCTTTGTTAAGAGCTACGAGAGTGCCTGAGCTTGCGCCCGGAGTTCTTGCGATGGGCACGAATATCATATCCGACAGCTCGTTTTTCCCGACCGCTATCGTTCCCTGCACGCCGCCGGAGAGATCCTGCACCGTGTAGCAGGTGTAATCGGTTCTCCAAACTATCTCGCCGGTCTCAGCGTCGATTTTAAATATTGGTATATCCGCAGTCGAGTATGAGCGCCAGCCGTAATGGAAAGAGGTGCTGATATATATGTACGGGTGACCGTCCTCGATATCAATAACCGGCGAGCAGTTTGTGTCGTCCAAAGTGTCCTGCACCCAGATAAGCTCAAGCGTGTTCAGGTCAAGGCACATCAGGTTGCCGCCGTTGTCGGCCAGGAAAATATAGTTGTTGATAACGGCGGCGCTCGATTCAACGCCGAGCCAGTATTTTGTGCCAGTGCGCACGCCGCTGTATTTCCACTTGACGATATTATCGGGATCGACCGACAGCTCCCCTGTTTGCTCGTTGTATTTTGTATTCAGGTGGATTATGTACAGTATTCCGTTCTCGCCCGGATAAATGAGCTGATCCGTTTCGGCGCTCACAAGGGGCGATGAATCGAACATATGCCAGCCGCGGTTTGCAAATGTCTCGTTATGGCCGAACTCAAACATGACCGTGTTGTCAATGAGGTTTACGACAAAGGCCCTTGAGCGGCCGTTTATGCTGTCCACGCCCGAGCCGACGTACAGTATGGGGTAGCCTCTCGGGTCGAGCGCTCCCGCTCCCTTGAAGTTAAAGCCTAAATTTAGCGGATCGCGGGTGTATTCGCCGGTGGTAAGCTCATAGAAATACACATGACCGTCCAGAGTGCAATAGATGACTTCAACAAGCTCTGCCTTCTCTCTTGCCCAGTCATACATTGCGGTCATATTCTTACGGGTATCCTCGGGCCACTTGACAATAAGAGGCTGACCTGTCCAGCCGCTGCCGGACCAATAGCTGCCGTCGGTATCGCTCAATCCGCTCGTACTTTTGCTCCAGAGCGTTGAGATGGTTTTACTGCTGACATCGGCAGTGCCGTAGGCAGCGCCTGTGCGGAAGTTATTGCCACGGAAACCTATCACGCCTTCAAGCTCGGTATACCGTTCGGGCAGGTCGAACATTATCTCATACTCGCTCTTGTATTCGTCAACGAGCTCGCCGTCCACCATTATGGCAGTGCTTGAAATAAACTTGTTCGGTCGGGTCTCCTCAACGGAATGTGGGGCAAAATCAGGTAGTCCGACCGGCGTTGGCGTCGGCTCCGGAGTAGGAGTGACCGTTACCGTCGGGACAGGCGTTGCCGTCTCCTTCGGGGTATTAAGCTGCTTATTCGCCTCATAACCTCGGAAGACTACCCACACCAGCAATGCAATAAATATTACAAGCACCAGTGCTTCCGCAATAATTACCGCCGTATTCTTTTTCTTCATCTCTCGATCCGCCTGTTTGTTTCAATTTATGATTTTATGCTTATTCAGTGAAATGAACGTGATTGTTTATATGATCCTCGCAGAAGCAGTGGTATCCGGCGCACCTTGAGCAATATCTGAACTCAAGATTGGGAAAATCAACGTCCGTTCTGCCGCACACGCAGCATTTGTGGCTGTAATCCTTCTGCCGCTGCTCGTATTTTATCTTCTGCTTTTCCCTGTTGAAATTAACAGTGGTTTTTTTGTATCTTGCTCTGTTGCCTCTTATCGACGCTATGAGGTCGGCTCCGAAGAACACAAAATAGTTCAGCATGGCGATCAGGGGCAGCAGGTTGAACGGGAACGGCGACGTAAGCATTGCAAAGAGGAAAAACGCCGCATCAAGGTATGCAAGCCACTTGATCTTGATGGGGATTATGAACATAAACAGCACCTGCATATCCGGATAGAGCGTTGCAAAGGAGAAGAACATGGACAGGTATATATAATATGTTCCTATATTCACGTCCTGCCGTGTTATAAAGTAGACGACAAGGCCGTAGATAACGGTCATAAGAATGCCGCTGAAAATGAAGATATTGAACCTTGGTGTTCCCCATTCTCTCTCGAGCGTGCTGCCTATCCAATAATAAAAATAGAAAAACAGAAGCGCCCACATGCTTGTATCCTGCGGTATGAATATAAATGTTATAAGCCGCCAGACCTGACCCTTCATTATAAGGTTTGGAGAAAATGAAAAATAGTTGAGCAGGGTCTTGCTGCTGTCCATAATGCTGAGCAGCCACACAGCAAGGCTTATGGCCACGATATAAAGCATCAGATTGGGTATGCCGAAGCGGGGATGCTTATAGCAGAACATATCGATTTTTTTGTTAAGCTTTCTCATGCTGATTTCCTTTCGGAATTTGTGGTTATAAGTAATCGCAGTTACTTTATCTTATATCCTAACCCCAAAGCAGCACAAAGTCCACAAAAAATTTGTCGCAGGCATAACTTTTCACTTTAAGTTTTTGCAATTATATGTTAGTATGTATTCTGTATTATTGTGTACACAGGTGAAAAGATGCTAAATAATGAAAACAGCTTTGAGATCAAAAATGAAATAATAGAGGGCCGCAACGCCGTTATTGAGGCTCTGCGCGTGGGCAGAAGCATAGATAAAATCTTCATTGCCAAGGGTGAGACCGATAAAACTCTCGGCCACATCGCGTCGAAAGCCCGCGCGGCCGGAATAGTCGTTGTTGACGCTGACCGCCGCAAATTGGACGGTATGAGCGTTACAAAAACGCACCAGGGCGTCATCGCCCTTGTCGGCGTCAACGAATACTGCTCGGTTGATGATATTCTCGATCTTGCCGCCGAGCGAAACGAAGCTCCCTTCGTCATAGTATGCGATGAGGTCAGCGACCCACGGAATTTAGGCGCCATAATCCGCAGCGCAGAGTGCGCGGGCGCGCACGGGGTCATAATCCCTAAGCGCAGAAGCGCAGGACTTACTGCCATCGTCGGCAAGGCATCGGCTGGTGCGGCCGAGCATATGCGTATAGCGAGAGTCTCCAATATTCCCGCGGCCTTGAAGACGCTCAAGGACAAGGGGCTTTGGATATACGGCGCTGCTGCCGGCGGCTCAAGCCAGCTCTGGGGTACCGATTTTACCGGCGCGATGGCGCTTGTGATAGGCTCCGAGGGTGACGGTATAGGCAGACTTGTGCGGGACACCTGCGATTTCATCGTAAACATCCCCATGGTGGGCAAGATCAATTCCCTCAATGCCTCAGCCGCCGCATCTATAATAATGTACGAGGTTCTCCGCCAGCGGAGAAGCTGAGTATACAGAGGACAGACATATGAACACAAACAGTAACGAGAATAACAGCCCCGCGTCCGAATTTGATTTTGACAGTATTCTCCTTGAATTCAGAGATCTCAAGGAGGAGCGGGAGTCGGAAGAACCCGTTTTTGAGCCGCGGCTTCCCATTGAGGACAGTTCCGCCCCCGAAGACGATATTTTCTCCGCTTCTATAGATACCGGGCGCAGCAACTTGGACGATGATGACTTCAGCGCACCTTTCAAGGAGCTTGCATCAGCCTTAAAAGGCGATGAGCCCGCTCCTTCGGATGATATAGCGCAGTATTCCTTTAATCCTGATGAAATTCTGCGTGAGTTTGAGTCGGACGATCAGGGTGGGCTTGAAAGCGAGATCGATCCTGCCGCTATAAGAGCCGAATTTGGAATTAAAGATATAGTGTCAGAGCCCGCTCCGGAACAGGTGATAAACACACCTCCCTCTCCCGAATCGGAGATTTCCATACCTCCGAAGCAGAGCGAGCCATCCATCGACGCTATTGTCGATCAGCTTCTTATGGAGTTCAGGGACGAGCAGGAGAGCTCAGCTCCTCCGGCAGAAGCGGTTGACGAGCCGCTCGAGCCCAAAAGAGAGCCGATAATCACTCCGGAAAACGAGTCTCCGGTTGACATAATGTCCGAATCCACGCGGGAGCTTAAGGATATCGGCTCCGCGCCACTCTCGGAGACGGACTTTGAGCCTGATGCAGAGCTTATAGACGATGCGCAGGCGCATTATGCCGAGGCACTTGAGTATGAATCACCGACGCAGGAACAGCGCGAAAGGCCTAAGAAGAACGCGAAGTCATTCCGCGAGGCCGTGGCTGTTCCCGTAATATCCGCGCTTGCCTTTATCGCTATGAAGGTCAAGCAAAGCCAGCTTTCCGTAGGCTCCGCGAGCTATGAAACCGAGGACCCGGGCGAGGAGATGCGCCCTGATGAGGCCGCTAAATTCTACAGCAAGCACATTGCCGGACTGCGGCTCAGGGCGAGGATATCGTTCATTCTCAGTCTGCTGATGATCTACATAGCATACGGTCTGCCCTTAGCCGGTGCTTTCACCGACGTTGGCGTCCAAAGCGCCGTATGCCTTATTCTAATGCTTGCCGTTATGATCTGCGGGCTTGATATAATCACCTCCGGTATAATGAGCCTCGTTCGCATGAAGCCGCACGCAAGCGCTCTTATTGCCGTATCATGTCTGTTGTGCGCGATCGATGCTTTCATAATCGCTGTCGGAGGCAAGAAAAACGGACTTCCCTTCTGCGTTATTCCGTCGCTTACTATCTCGTTCACCCTGCTTGGCTGCGTTCTGAACGCCAGAAGCAACCGTATCTCGCTCAATGCGGCAGCGTCGGCGCGGCGGCCTTTTATACTGACGGCTGAGGCCGCTCTCTCAGGCGGGGATATAACTCTTATCAAATCGGAAAAATCAACAGAGGGCTTTGTGCGCAGGGTCGACGAGGAAGGGCCGGACGAGGTCGTTTTCGGGCTTATGGCGCCGTATCTCATAGCTGCAGCGCTTATACTCAGCCTGGTATCGGCGATCATAGGCAAAAATTTTGCGGGCTTTGCGCATATCCTGTCCGGAATTTTCTCATGCGCGGCGCCTATCGCCATGCTTATAACCTTCCCGCTGCCTTTCTTCATCTCAATTAAAGCGCTGATTAAAAAGGGTTCAACGGTTGCGGGCTGGTCCGGACTTTATGATATCGGCAAGTCCAAGCACCTTATAATCACGGACGCCGACCTGTTCCCTAAGGATTGCGTCAAGATAAGCAAGACCCGCATTCTGTCGGGAATGGAGCCTGAAAAGGTCATATCCTTCGCGGCAAGCATTATCTCTGCCTCCGGAAGCGCTCTTGTTCCCGCCTTTTCCGAGCTTATGCGCAAGGGCAACGGAACTCTCCTGACCGTCGAAGCTTTCACCGTCCATGAAAGCGGAGGGCTTATAGCAATGGTCGACGGAGAAGAAGTTTTCTGCGGAAACGCGGGCTTCATGCGGCTTATGGGAATGCATCTGCCGGAAAAATTCATTCTAAAAGACTGCGTTTACCTCGCCGCCTCCGGCTCTATTTGCGGTCTGTTTGAGATCGAATATACGCCCACCGATGCAGTAAAAAGTGCCCTCTATGCGCTTATGAGCTCAAACCGCCACCCCATATTTGCCATCCGGGATTTCAACATAACTCCGCAAATGCTGTCTACCAAGTTTGATATTGCCACCGACGGCTTTGATTTCCCCGCGTATTCCGAGCGGTATGAAATATCCGCAGCCGTTCCCTCGGAGGGCAGCAAGCCCGCAGCGCTCATATCCCGCGAAGGGCTGGAGCCGCTCGTTTCGCTTGCCGATCACGGCAGGCTGCTGTACGGAAGGATACGTCTGAGCGTCATGCTCAGCGTGCTCAGTACCGTCATCGGCATCATATTCATGTTCATCCAAAGCCTCAGCGGTGTTTTGAGCGTCGTCACCGCGCTTACATACCTGCTCGGCTGGCTTCTGCTGACGATCATACTCAGTTTCACCATCAATACTCCGTAAAAAATAGTTGCCATTGATTTATAATCAGTGTATAATAAATTGATTGCGTTAAAAGCGATTTAAAAATTTTTAGTTTATAATATATCAGAGAGGAAGCAACACATGAGCTACGAAACCAAGAACATCCGCAACATCTGCTTCATGGGTCACGGCAACAGTGGTAAGACAAGCCTTGCAGAAAGCATGCTGTTTGTCACCGGCGCTATTGACCGTATGGGCAAAGTCACCGACGGCAACACCGTCTGCGACTACGACGCCGAAGAGATAAAGCGCCAGATCACCATTTCCACATCTGTCGCTCCCGTTAATTTCGGAGGCTGCAAGATCAATGTACTCGACTGCCCGGGATTCTTTGACTTTGCCGGCGACGTTCTCGCCGCTATCCGCGTTGTTGAGGCCGGCGTTATCTTCTGCTCGGCAAAGGACGGCATCACCGTCGGCACAGAGCGAAGCTGGAAGTATCTGAAGGCAGCAAACGTTCCCGCCATTTTCTACATCTCCAAGCTTGATGAAGAGCACGGCGATTTTGACGCGGTTCTCTCCGCACTCAAGGAGAAATACGGCGCTGCTGTCTGCCCGGTCATCATTCCCATGTCCGACGGCACGGGCGTTATTGACCTCGTTCACAACGTCGCATACCAGACCAAGGGCGGCAAGACCGCAAAGGTCGCGGTTCCCGACGCCGACGCAGGTAAGGTCGAGGATATGCGCATGGAGCTTATGGAGGCCGCAGCGGTCACTGAGGAGCTCATGGAGAAGTTCCTTGACACTATGGAGCTTTCCGACGCAGAGATCGCCGAGGGCATCAAGGCCGGTCTTGCAGAGCGCAGCGTTGTTCCCGTCGTCTGCGGCGCGGCAATGTCCAACATCGGCACCGAGGCTCTCCTTCAGGCTGTATGCGACTATGTCCCCGCTCCTGCTGATAAGTCCGCAGAGCCTGTAAGCGGTTTTGTATTCAAGACTGTTTCCGACCAGTTCGGCAAGTACAGCTTTGTCAAGGTCATGAGCGGCACTATCACAGCAGACCTTGCTCTCCGCAATGTCCGCGCTTCCAGCAACGATAAGCTTGGCCGTCTCTACACCATCACCGGCAAAAAGACCACAGAGGTCAAGGAAGCATGCTGCGGCGATATCGTTGCCGTCGGCAAGATGGATTGGAAAACCGGCGACACCGTATGCGATCCCAAGAACGAGGTCGAGTTCCCCGCTCTCCAGATGCCCGATCCCTGCTACTCCATGGCTATCTCCCCCAAGACCAAGGGTCAGGACGACAAGGTCGCAGGCGGTCTTGCAAGACTCAACGAGGAGGACGTTTCCTTTACTCTCGTAAACAACGCCGAGACCCATCAGATGGTTATCTCCGGCGCCGGCGATATTCAGGTCGACGTTCTCTGCGCCAAGCTCAAATCCCG
The DNA here is from genome assembly GCA_004557075.1 of Clostridiales bacterium. Lineage (GTDB taxonomy): Bacteria > Bacillota > Clostridia > Oscillospirales > Oscillospiraceae > F23-B02. Next base: position 32,122 of record SFEX01000001.1, on the reverse strand, counting down.
CTTCGGCGTTGAGACTGAACTCAAGCCCGCACGCGTCGCTTATCGCGAGAAGATCAAGGGTCGCGTAGAAGCTCACGGCCGCCACAAGAAGCAGTCCGGCGGTTCCGGTCAGTTCGGTGACGTCTGGGTTCGCTTCGAGCCGCAGGACGAGCAGGACGATATGATCTTCGCAGAGGAAGTCTTCGGCGGCTCCGTCCCCAAGAACTTCTTCCCCTCCGTTGAAAAGGGTCTGCGCAACGCGGTTCAGAAGGGCGTTCTGGCAGGTTACCCGTTGGTCGGCCTCAAGGCCACGCTGTACGACGGCTCCTACCACCCCGTTGACTCCAACGATATGGCGTTCCAGACCGCAGCACGTCTTGCCTACCAGGACGGCATTCCCAAGGCAAAGCCCACTATCCTCGAGCCCATCGGCCTGCTCAAGGTCACAATTCCCGACGCAAACCTCGGCGATATCATGTCCGATATCTCCTCCAAGCGCCGCGGAACCGTTCTCGGCATGAACGCGGAAGACGGCATGCAGATCGTTGAGGCAGAGGTTCCCATGGCAGAGATGAGCTCCTACACTATCGACCTGCGCTCCATGACTCAGGGTCGCGGCTCCTTCACCTGCAAGTTTGTTCGCTATGAAGAAGCTCCCGGCAATGTTCAGCAGAAGGTTATAGAAGAAGCAAAGGCTCTTGCAGAGGCAGAATAAATAAAAATAGGCGGTGGGCTTCCTGCCCACCGCTTTCGTAAATTAGTCATTATGAATTTTAAAATACCCAAAATCAAAATACCCTCGGCAAAGAATAGCGGGGCTGAGGAAGCCGCGCCTGCCGATGATGCGAGCGATGTTCTCGATGAGCTTGAAAACGGCGATCTTGACGGATATGCAGAGCAGGCTGAGGCAGCGCCGAGCGCTCCGACGTTTACCGTCAGCGAGGATCAGCTCCGAAAGCTCTGGGCGGGCGAGATCGCCTTCGGCATTCTCAGCGCGTGTGTTGCTGTCGTCATTGCTTTTATAGGATAAAACATCTTCACTTTTAAGGGGGGGAGCACTATGAGCTTAGTTCACACCATAACAGGAATAATAGCTCTCGTCAGCTTTGTGCTTCTGGTCGTCAAATACCCGCTGCGCAAGCTGCATCTTTTTAAAATCAACGCATTTCTTATGAAGCTGCACGAGGCTGCGAGCGGACTGTTTTTCCTTGCGGCGATCGTACATATGATAACGGGCTTTTCGCTTATCAGTGCAAATTCCGCCGCGCTTACCATCGCGGGCTTTGCGGCATTTATTATCAGTGTCGTTCTGATAACCGCCTGCCATTTGACAAAGGACATGAAAAAGAAAATGTACTGGCACCGCTGGTATTCCCTGCTGATGACCGCAGCAGTCATCGTCCATATTGTCTTAGCATGGGTTTGATAAATTGAACATTGCAAAAGACCGGCAGCATTTGATATGCTGCCGGTCTTTGTTATATTACCAGTCAAAAAAGAGTTTTCCCACTATTAATCCGCAAAAAAGCAGACCAACTATACCGAATGAAATATATGATACTTGCCGCTTGGTAAGCTTGGGTTTGGACTTTGGAATTCTCTTTACTTTGTGATTGCTGAGCTTGGACATTAAGAGATCCATTTTTTCATATTCATTGGCAAGGTAAAACGTTCTGTTATTGGTTTTCAGTGCAAAAAGGTTATAACCCGGTTTATAGCTCACACAGTCACTATAAAATATTTTGTATGTCCTGAAAAAAGCGTTTCTGAAAAGAAAGAAGTTTTCATGATGATAAATGTCTATCCTTGAGACAAGCACCTCCAAAATACCATAGAAGCAAAATAACACAAACACTCCAAAAAACGCTGAACAAATCAATGTTTCTGTATCGTAATTACCGTTTGCTGCCCAAAGCCCGCCTGCCAACATAGCGCCAAAAAACACTATGCCAATGGCAAAAATGACTATGTAAGCTTTAGAGATTTTTAAAACAACATGAGTTTTATTTAAATCTCTTTCTAATTCTTTCTGTTTTAGCGTTTCTTCCATTTCATCGGGCGTAAATCGCTTTTTTATTTTGTTTACCCGCTTTACCTGTGCCTTGATTTTCTTTTTCTTTTCCTTTTCAAAGCCGCCGTCGCACCGAAGCATGGCTACGCAGTAGGCGGCAAAGAAGAAAATCCATATCAGCAGTATTGAGCCGAAAACTACCAAGTCCATTTTTTGACCTGCAACATGATCGTCCATGGAAAAATAAACCGTCTGATCATCCCTGATTTCAATGACCTCTTGGCGTGTATAACTCTCTATCGACAGCAAAGAGCTGATTTTATCGGTGACAAAAACCTGAACCTCGATGTCGTTATCGCTCAGATACTCAAATGTTCTCTCCGCTGCTTCCGTATTTTTAACTGAATCATCGTAAAGAATATAGAAGGCTTCACCCTCGCAGGTGTTGAAGGTTATACATTTTGAGTCCTTGAACTTCACATCGGATATGGTAGTTTTATAGTCGCTTGTGTTCTGCTCATTGTCCGGAATATTATTTGCTATCACGAACGTAGTTACGGCCACTATGCAGAGCAAATGCAGTATGAAATTTCGCAATTTCATATATTTATCTGACTATACCCTTTATGAAAGCCGGCTTTTTCACTGGCTCGGGAACTATAGTATAGCAGCCGCGCAGCAGCTCTGCCGCCTGCTCTGCTTTTTCGGCGGTAGTTGCGTGGATAGTGCCAAGGCTCTCCCCTATCTCAACTCTGTCGCCGACTTTTTTATTCAGTATCAGGCCGACAGACAGGTCAATTTCGCTCTCCTTAGTGGCTCTGCCGCCGCCGAGATGCATTGAAACAAGTCCGACGTCTGCCGCAGAAATATGCTTTACATAGCCCGATTCGCTTGATATCGCCTCATACTGTACCGGCGCTTTGGGGAGCATATCCGTGTTGAACACAGCGTTTTTATCACCCTCCTGCCCCTCCACTAGCTGAGCGAGCTTGTTTAAGGCCGTGCCATCCTCTATTCCGCGTATGAGCATTTCTCTTGCCGCGTCGTCGTTTTCTGCTATGCCTGCCTCAGTCAGTATGCACGCACCGAGGGCAAGACACAGCTCAAGCAGCTCGCCTTTCTTCTCTCCGCGCAGAACCTCAATTGCCTCCTTGACTTCAAGAGCATTGCCTATCGCATTTCCAAGAGGTTCGTCCATGTCGGTGATGACGGCAATGGTCCTTTTGCCCGCCATTTTTCCGACCGCCGTGAGATTCTCAGCAAGCGCGCGCGCGTCCTCCTCGGTTTTCATGAACGAGCCGCTCCCGCTCTTAACATCGAGCACGATAACGTCCGCTCCCGCCGCAAGCTTCTTGGACATAATGGAGCTTACGATAAGCGGGATGCTGGGAACGGTGCCTGTAACATCGCGCAGAGCGTACATCTTCTTGTCGGCCGGGTCGAGATCGGCGGTCTGACCGGCAATGGCGATGCCGAAGTTATTGACGTTTGCCATGAACGTCTCCTCGGAGATGCCCGTATTGAAGCCCGGGAAGCTCTCGAGCTTATCTATCGTACCGCCTGTGTGACCAAGGCCGCGTCCGGACATTTTTGCGATTTTCACGCCCTGAGCCGCAACCATCGGGCAGAGTATCATGGAGGTTTTATCGCCAACGCCGCCGGTGGAGTGTTTATCCGCCTTGACGCCCTTTATGCCGCTCAGGTCAAGCGTCTCGCCCGAGTTCATCATTGCCATAGTAAGCGCATGCGTCTCCTCCATATCCATGCCCCGCAGCAGAATTGCCATCAGCAGAGCCGACATTTGATAGTCGGGGATATCTCCGGCAGTATACCCGTCAACGAAAAACTTTATTTCTTCCGCGCTGAGCTTCAAGCCGTCGCGCTTTTTAACTATTATATCAGTCATCAGCATTTTAAAGCGCCTCCTGAAAAAATGAGTGATATTATTTTATCACATCTGTGCAGTAATTTCCACACATATTACATTTTTCCCGGGAAAATCATATATTCCCTGCCCTCGATCATGCGCAGCAGCTCGCGGCCTGTTCTGAGTCTCGCGCCATCGGCCGGAATTGCGATCAGCTTTTTACCACCATAAAAAGCTACAAGGCAGCCTTTTGTGCCGCGCCGCCATAAAATATCATTCTCCCGCTCGCTCGCCTGTGCCTTGATTATCCGGTCGGCCGCATATTCGATTTTCTCCGGGAAGCTTTTCATCCCCGCACGGCTTATCCGTCTGACAAGTCTCAGTCCCCCGCCCTGCGGCTGCATCGTTCCAAGATAGGCATTTTTCTCTGCACCGAATACATGCAGCTTGACAATGCCGCCTGCTCTCTCGGCCTTAGCGTCAAACACCGTCATCAGGCCGTCTTTGTATACCCGCAGCTCTCCTTGTTCATTGCCGTCTATGTAGACAGGATATTTATCCATGCCGTGCTGTCCTCCTATATACAAAACGCCCCGAGAATTATCTCAGGGCGTTTACTTCTTAATTTACAGACCGAAGCTGACCGCTATCGCATTGTCAACCTTTGTCATCGTGTTATCATCGAGCTTTCCCATGCGTTCGCGCAGGCGCGATTTGTCGATAGTTCGTATCTGCTCTAAAAGTATCACACTGTCTCTCGACAATCCGACACTCTGTGCATTGAGTTCGATGTGGGTGGGCAGGCGCGCTTTGCCGGTCTGGCTCGTTATGGCCGCGGCAATAACCGTTGGGCTGTGCTTATTGCCGGTGTCGTTCTGAACGATCAGTACCGGGCGCATCCCGCCCTGCTCCGAGCCGACGACAGGGCTCAGGTCTGCATAATAAATATCTCCACGTTTGACTATACTCAATTTAATTCACACTCCGAATGATAGTCGCCCGCTACATCTTATGTAGTGTGCTGATTACATTCTCCCACAGTGAATTAAATTTTATACATCAGGGTATATAAACTCTCGGAACCCTCTTGGACACGGCGCAAAGAAGCTCGTACGGTATCGTACCCGCCGCGCGCGCAAGCTCGAGTATTGAGGCGCGCTCCCCAAACAGCTCGACCTCGCTTCCGACTGCGGCCTGCGGGATATCGTTTAAATCTATCATGCACATATCCATGCATATGTTGCCGCGCTGAGGCGCGAAGCCACCCTCAGCAAAGAAGCTGCATTTATTTGCCGCCGCCCACGGCAGCCCGTCGGCGTATCCTGCCGCGACAACTCCCATGCGCATCCTCTTGCCCGTTACATAGTGTCTGCCGTAGCTTATACAGGTGCCGGGCTCATAGTATTTTATCGTGCTGATGGTGCTTACCATGCGCATAGCGGGCCTCAAGCCGAGCTTTCCGTCGTCTCCGTAGCCGTAAAGCAGCAGTCCCGGGCGAACCATATCCAGCAGCATTTCCGGATGGTTTATTACTGCTCCGCTGTTGGCGCAGTGGCGAATTTTAAAATGCACGCCGCTGTCCTCAGCAGCGGATATTACGTCGCAGAAGAGCTTAAACTGCCTTTCCGTGTATTCCATGCTGTCCGCGTCAGTAAAGTCGGATACGGCAAAATGCGTGTATACACCCTCGACGTCAAGATTAGGCATCCGGCAGGTGTTTACGACGTTCCTGACGCCCTCGTCAAAATACTTGCCGTCGCACAGATAACCCAGCCGCGACATGCCTGTGTCGAGCTTAATGTGTATCTTCAGAGTTCCGCCATAGGCTCCGGCCGCTTCGGAATACTCTATCGCCTTGGCTTCGCATGACACCGTCTGAGTAAGCTTATTGTCAATCAGTGTCTTTACATACTCCGGCGGAGTGTGCCCGAGTATCAGTATGGGCATGGCGACCCCGCTGTGTCTCAGCTCCAGCGCCTCGTCAAGACAGGCAATGGCAAGATAGTCGGCACCGCTCCTTTCAAGCCGTTTTGCCACCTCTATGGCGCCGTGGCCATACGCGTCGGCCTTGACTATGCCGAGGAACTTTGTCCCCTCCGGAAGCGCGCACCTTATGCTGCGGTAATTATGCTCTATGTTTTTCAGGCTCACTTCGGCCCATGTTCTCTTTTGCAAATCATTCATTTCAGTTAATTTCCCAATCGCTTATCTCAATAAATATAACAGTTTGTTCCTTGTAGCTTATCTCGGCGTTGAGCGGCACGAGCTCATCGCTCAGCCACAGCGTAACATTCATATCCTCAGACGGCACGAGCCTTGCAGCTATCATATCGTCCTCACGCCATGTGATGTCGATATGCGCATCGCTCACAGACTGAACAAGCAGCGGCAGCGCGGACATTGGGCTGAGCGCCGTATCTCCGAACGAGCCGATATCGAGCATAGCGCCGTCGTACTCAAGACTCAGCGCGTCGCCCGCTATATGCGCTTTTATTCCCGCAACCGTCTCAGGCTGGGTTATCTCGACATCGGCGCTGTCAGCGTTCTGCGTATAGCGAAGCGTAAATTCAGCGGTTTTATCGCTGTACTCTGCCCGCACATCGGCGTTGAAGCTGATGCTCTCGGCCTCCGAGACATTTCCTACAAACTGATTGAAGCTCTCCTCGCCGGTATCCGCGCAGCCGCAGAGCAGGACAAGGCTTATCATTAGCGGAAGCAGTTTTTTAATCATGGACTTCCTCTCCTCAATCCATTATATTATAGACTTTCTCATTTCATTAGTCAAATTTTCTCTTGACTTTTCTCTCAATGTGGGCTTTAATATCATAGTAAATATTATTGCGATGATCGGGAAGATAATACTGCAATTTCCAGTCAGAGAATGGCGGTCGTCGGCTGCAAGCCGCCTGTGGAGAAAGTATTCAGTTCGCCCGTGAGCTCCGGCCAATCCCCGGCGGCGGCTACGTTATAGCCACAAAGCGCGTGAAGCACGAATTTGGGTGGTACCGCGGAAGATCAGTCTTTCGTCCCTTTGGGGCGGAGGGCTATATTTTTTATAGTAAAATACTAATCTATAATAAGGAGAGACACAATGAAAGCACTTATGCAGGAGCTTAAAGAAAGCGCCCTCAAGGCTATTCCCGACGCTGACAGTCTGGAGAATCTTGAAGCTCTCAGAATCAAATATCTCGGTAAAAAGGGCGAGCTGACAGCCATACTCAAGCAGATGGGCAAGCTCTCCGCCGAGGAGAGACCGGCAATGGGTCAGCTTGCAAACCAGCTCAGGGCAGAGCTTGAAAGCTCCATCGAGGAATCGAAAAAAAGGCTTGAGGCCGCAGCGCTTGAAGCAAAGCTCAAGCTTGAGGCGGTTGACGTCACGATCCCCGGCGATGAGCTGAAGCTCGGCCACAAGCATCCTATGTACATGGCGCTTGACGAGATAAAGGATATATTCGTGGGCATGGGCTTTACCGTGCTCGACGGGCCGGAGGTCGAGCTTGCAACATATAACTTTGACAAGCTCAACGCCGAGGAGGGACACCCCTCCCGCGACTGGTCGGACACGTTTTATTTTGACGAGGACAGCCGTGTCATGCTCCGCTCGCAGACAAGCCCAATGCAGGTAAGAGCAATGGAAACCATGAAACTGCCCATACGCATCGTTGCACCCGGCAGAGTTTACCGCAAGGACGAGGTAGACGCCACCCACTCACCCATGTTCCACCAGGTCGAGGGCATGGTAATCGACAAGGGCGTCACAATGGCAGACCTCAAGGGCACGCTGAACCTTGTCATGGAGCAGCTTTTCGGAAAAGGCACAGTTACCCGTTTCCGACCGCATCACTTCCCCTTCACCGAGCCGAGCTGCGAGATGGACGTTCAGTGCCACAAATGCGGCGGCAAGGGCTGCCCGACATGCAAGGGCGAGGGCTGGATCGAGGTTCTCGGCGCAGGCATGATACACCCGAAGGTGCTCGAAATGAGCGGCATCGACAGCGAGGAATACACCGGCTGGGCATTTGGTATGGGTCTTGAGCGCCTTGCTATGCGCCGCTTTAAGATCTCCGACCTGCGTCTGATATTTGAAAACGACGTCCGCTTCTTGGAGCAGTTCTAAAGGAGGATAAGACGATGAATTTAAGCAGAAAATGGCTCACAGAGTTTGTTGACGGCGTGTCCGTCAGTGATATAGACGACCGCGAATTTTCCGAGGCTATGACCCTCTCCGGCTCTAAGGTTGAGACCTACGAGGAGCTTGGTGCCGAAATAGAAAACGTATTGGCGGGCAAGATACTCTCCATGGTAAAGCACCCCAATTCCGACCATATGTGGATATGCAGCATTGATGTCGGCGAGGCCGAGCCTGTTCAGATCGTCACCGGTGCATGGAACATCCATGTTGGCGATATCGTACCGGCAGCGCTCCACAACGCGCGTCTGCCAGGCGGCAAGAAGATAACCAAAGGCAAGCTGCGCGGTGAAGTATCAAACGGAATGCTCTGCTCGCTCTCGGAGCTTGGGCTTGACGAGCGCGATTTCCCCTACGCGGTCATCAAAGCTGCGGCGCTTTTGAACGATTATCACCCGATCGACCCCGAAAAGCCCTCCATCCCCGCCGATATCAAGGCCGGCGATAAGGTTTTCGGCCCCGTCGTCGCCGCAAAGGTTCTTGACACTGATACCATAGGTGTGAACACATATAAGTGCACGCTCGATATAGGCGGCTCGGAGCTTGATATCGAGACCGACTGCCAGAACATTCACGAGGGCGACCTGCTTGCGTACAATGCTGCCTCCGGCATGGTTTGCACCCTTGACGATCTTCGCGCACAGCAGGCAGAGTTTCCGCACTGCCTCGCCGACGGCATTTTCGTTCTTCACGAGGACGGCGTAAAGCCCGGCGATGATATAAAGCCCATTATCGGTGCGGATGACCACGTTATCGAGTTTGAGATAACCCCCAACCGCCCCGACTGTCTCTCAGTTATCGGCCTTGCCCGCGAAGCGGCGGCAACCTTCGGCAAGCAGCTTAAACTCCATGAGCCGCAGGTAAAAGGCGGAGCCGATGGCAAGTTGGACGAGCTTCTCAAGGTCGAAGTTCCCGCCGAGGAGCTGTGTCCCCGCTACACGGCGCGCATGGTGCGCAATGTTAAGATTGCTCCCTCTCCCAAGTGGATGCGCGAGCGCCTGAGAGCCATGGGCGTAAGGCCGATAAACAACATCGTTGACATCACAAACTACGTCATGATGGAATACGGCCAGCCAATGCACGCGTTTGATTACCGCTATGTCAAGGGTGGAAAGATAATCGTTCGCCGCGCAGAGCGTGGCGAGGAGCTCACAACGCTCGACGGCAACGTCAGGAAGCTCACCTCTAATATGCTCGTTATCGCCGACGACACCCGCGCAGTCGGCCTTGCAGGCATCATGGGCGGCGAGAACAGCGAGATCGTTTCGGATACCGTGGACGTAGTATTTGAGTCTGCAAACTTTGACGGTACCTGTATCCGCAAAGGCGCACTTGCGCTCGGCATGCGCACAGAGGCCTCCGCGAAGTTTGAAAAGGGTCTTGACCCGATGAACACGCTTCCCGCCGTAAACCGCGCCTGCGAGCTTGTTGAAATGCTCGGCGCAGGCGAGGTCGTTGACGGAGTTATAGACGTTGTAAACAAGCTTCCTGAGCCGACCGTTTTGGCTCTCCGCCCCGAAAAGATAAACGCGCTGCTGGGAACCGACGTTTCCGCAGAGCGTATGCGCGACATTCTCAGGAGCCTGCAATTCGGCGTTGACGGAGATACAATAAGCGTTCCGTCCTGGAGAGGCGATGTTGAGCACTACTCGGATCTTGCCGAGGAGGTCGCCCGCTTCTTCGGGTACAACAACATTCCTTGCACGCTCGTCCACGGCGAAAGCACGCTCGGCGGCTACTCTGACGAGCAGCTTCTTGAGCGCCAGCTCGGCGCTCTCTGCCGCGCAGCAGGTTATGACGAGATCATAACCTACTCCTTTATCTCCCCCACCTATTACGATAAGATTCGCTGGGCATCCGACGATCCGAGGCGCGAGAGCTTCAAAATTCTCAACCCTCTCGGCGAGGACACCTCCATCATGCGCACCACTACTCTGCCCTCCATGCTGGAGATTCTGACCCGCAACTACAATTTCCGCAACAAAGCAGTTAAGCTGTATGAGCTGGGCAGGATATATAAGCTTGGCGGCGAGGACGGACTCGCAGTAGAGTCAAAGTTCCTCACCACAGGCACCTACGGTCCCAAGGCGAGCTTCTTCGACCTGAAAGGACTTGTCGAGGCCGTTATGAGCGACATCCGCGCAGAGGATGTTCGTTTTGAGGCATGCGCCGATAATCCCTCCTATCATCCCGGCCGCTGCGCTACTGTCTGGTGCGGCTCACGCTGCATCGGTGTGTTCGGTCAGATTCACCCTCTGGTCGCGGCAAATTACGGTGTGGACGCTGAGTTCTACTGCGCAGAGCTTGCTATCGATGAGCTCATGCTTGCTAAGGGCAACGATCCGGTCTATACCCCCCTGCCCAAGTTCCCCGCCGTCACTCGTGACATCGCCGTTGTGTGCGACGCCGCGATACCCGTCGCAAAGCTCATCGACTGCATCATGGCGTCGGGCGGAAAGTATCTCAAGGATTGCAGCCTGTTTGATATCTACACCGGCAGCCATATCGCCGAGGGAAAGAAGTCGGTTGCCTTCTCCCTGACCATGAGAGCAGACGATCAGACCCTTACAGACGATCACGCCGAGGAGACAATGCGGGCGGTTCTGGATGCTCTGGAGGAAAAATTAGGCGCAATCATAAGATAAACTGCCCAAATTATTGCACCTGAGGAATTATTTCACGCATATCTCCTTTACAATCACGCATAAACTGGTTATAATGATTCCAAGAAACTATATTGACCGAGGAGGGATTAATTATGGAAGACATAACAAGAAAATTCACAGTTATCGACAGCAAGACCGAAATGAGAGAAATCCTGTCGTCCGTATACAATTCTCTGAAGGTTAAAGGTTATAATCCTATTAACCAGCTTGTCGGATACATTCTTTCCGAGGATCCAACTTACATCACAAATTACAACAATGCGCGCAGCCTTATCTGCCGTATTGACAGGGACGAGCTCATGCACGAGCTGCTTACAAGTTACCTCGGAACAGAAGATGAATAGTAAAACGAAAAAACTCCCGCCGTATAAGCGGGAGTTTTTCTCTGATAAAAGAGGTGAAAAATCATTATGGCATTTGATTATAAAAAAGAGTATAAAGAGTTTTATATGCCGAAAGCCAAACCGGAGATCGTCACCGTGCCCAGCATGAACTATATCGCCGTTCGCGGTACGGGAAACCCGAACGAGGAAGGCGGAGAGTACAAGGCGTCCATTGGCCTGCTGTACGGCGTTGCGTTCACTATCAAAATGAGCAAAAAAGGTGATCGTCAAATTGAAGGATATTTTGACTACGTTGTTCCGCCTCTGGAGGGCTTTTGGTGGCAGGATGGTATCTACGGCTTTGATTACACGCAAAAAGACCTGTTTCACTGGATCTCCGTTATCCGGCTCCCGGATTTTGTCGAGCAGGAGGATTTCAAGTGGGCAGTTGCGGAGGCGGAAAAGAAGAAAAAGCAGGACTTCTCCGCCGTCGAGTTCATGACGATTGAAGAAGGGCTGTGCGTTCAGATGATGCACATCGGTCCGTTCGATGACGAGCCTGCAAGCGTTGCTTTGATGGACAGCTATATTGCCGAGCAGGGCTACGAAAATGATTTCTCCTCCAGCAGACTTCACCATGAGATTTATCTTTCGGATGCGAGAAAGGTAGCGCCTGAAAAATGGAAGACTGTGATACGGCATCCGATTAGGAAGATAATATAATAAAAGGAGCAAGCTGTATACAGCTTGCTCCGATTTTGCAAACGGGTATGAAAAAATTGGTTTAAAGATATGACCGTATCATATTTTCCGGATCACAGCCATTTATATATAGTATTTCAATGTCATCCCATAGTTCTTTTAACGACTTCCCGTCAAAAGCAGGAGCACTGGAAAAGTCCTCAAAATTGTAATAATCATAGCCTTCACTGCCATCATCAGTCAAGCCATACCAGTATAGCTCTTTTTCTTTATTCTGGTCGTCGGGCATTTTGCCCATCCAGCAGTATTGATATTTCGGATATCCTTTGACTGAGAATGCGATTTCAATGCAATACTTATTTTCCAAATTAAATGAAAATAATTTGGAAATATCATTAAAGGAAATCAAATAATAACCTCATTCTTGTCTTTGCAAAAAGAGTGATATATTTTGCTTTGCAAAATGTGATATAATGGCCTGTGGTCATTGTGATATTTGATGCTGCCGAATCAAGTGAAATGAAATCCGTCCAAGGACGGATTTCGTTGAAAAAAGCACTTGCCAAAGCAAGTGCTTTTTTCTGCTATATTACTCCCAAAAGGTGTCTGGAAGCAGGTAATTACAGCAAAATGATACGCCAATTAAAGTAGTTCAATTCAATTATAACACCGTTTTCGTGTTGAATGGGCCCACAGGCGCAAACGCCTGTGGGCCTCTCTTTTTACTCGTTTTACTTCTTGCGGTTATCCATGTATTCGTGCGCCAGTATGTCCTTCAGCACAAGCATGGCGTCCTGCTCGCTGTAACCGCAGGTGCTTTGCAGCTCGGTGAGCATGTCCCTGATCTGTCGCGCGTAATGCGGGATGTCCACCTCCGCCTGATAGGTTTTCAGGATCGGATACTTGGTGCTCCAAGCTTTCGTCCAGTCGGTCTTACTCTGGTTCTCTTCGGTGGTCTCGCGGATGATCTGCTCGATGCTTTTATCCTTCATTTCTCTCCGTCCTCTGTTCAAAATGACCTTTCATAAAAGCGATCCGCTGCTCCATTGAAGTCAGAGAGACTAACGCTTTTCTCATGATATCATAGCCGTGCATGAATAATTAAGAAATATTTTTTATTAGTGTTAACATTGATTGAATAGAATTTGTTATTTCTGCCTTCGAAGGTTTGCTGCGCATATTTTGTGGATTTGGAGCATCCCCAGGATGATCTATATAATTCCTAATGTAAACGGGCATTGTCAAATCTCTTCTATTGTTGCTTTTGGGATTAAAGTTGTCATGTTTTCCTACGACTGTCTTTGAAATATTGGGCTGTTCGTTGAGCCAGTCATCTAAGCTAGTTAGTGAACGACCAACTGTTTTATTATGATTCTTCGTCTTCTTTTCCTTTAGAGATCCAACCATCTTTTGTCTTGCCCGAAAGGAGGAAATCAATCGCTTTAAAAATAGTGGTTTTCCCGCAGTTATTATTTCCAACAAGAAAATTTATACCTGGAAAGTGATTTGTCAAGGGCGTTTTATCCAAGTTTTATGATATCCTATGTAATCAGATTTACCGGACACCAATAATATGGAGTTTATTTCAGAAGTCATTGATAAATTTCATTTCGATGAAGATAAAATTTCATGTTATGATTAAATTTCTGAATTATTGAACTTGACAAAAGCGAAACGGACGCATATAATGAACATTGTTCATATTGAGGTGATCGAATGAATACTGTTGTCACATCCAAAGAGGAAATTTTGAAAACCAGCCGGGAGTTGATCCGGGAGCAGGGTTGGTCAGCGGTCAGCATTCGTTCTGTTGCCTCTGCCTGTGGCGTATCTGTGGGGTCTATCTACAACTATTTTGATTCCAAATCGGCACTGGTAGGGGCCACGGTAGAAAGCGTATGGTGTGAGATTTTTCACAGCCCGGAAGACGGAGCCGTGTTTCAAGACACGCAGGCCTGTATTACTTGGATGTACGGGAGAATGGAATACGGCTGCAAACAGTATCCCGGTTTCTTCACCCTCCACTCTTTGGGCTTCATGCGGGAGGATAAGCCAGATGGAAAACGGCGGATGCAGCAGACCTGGCAGCATATTTTAGAGGGGCTGTGTTCCGTCCTGAAGCTGGACAGAAAAGTTCGCCCGGATGCGTTCACCGAACAGTTTACAACGGAGAAATTCGCAGATGTTCTGTTTTCCCTGATGCTGTCTGCTTTGCTGCGCCAAGATTATGACCCAAGTGCTGTGCTGGAAATTGTCCGGAGAACCCTTTATTAAAATTCCCACCTTACAGTGGGAATTTTCCATCCCGAAAAATGAACGCCGTTCAATTAAAGGAGGCAATCTATGAAAGTAAAACGCAACACCCTGCTGCTCTTCGCATGCTTGGTGTGGAGTGCGGCAGGCTTTAACATTCTACGCATAGGACTGATTTCATACCCACCTTATCGGTCCGTGCTGAATTTTCTGTTGTCTATCCTGGTTTTTGCTGTGTTTCAGAAATTCATCTTTGGAAAGCTGGTAAAAAAGCATACAACCAGAATCCGTTCGTATAAGGAAGAACGGCATTTCTTCTTGAAATTTTTTGATGGAAAAGCCTTTGCTATCATGGCGGTGATGATGTCCGGCGGGATTGGTCTGCGGGTAAGCGGATTAGCCCCGGAGCGTTTTATTGCCGTCTTTTATACCGGCTTGGGCGCCTCTCTTTTGCTGGCCGGATTACTATTTGGCTGTAACTTTGGAAAAGCTGTGCTGGTCGATGCCAAAGTTCAAAATAAAATGGATCATAAAGGAGAATAAGTTATGCAAGCAATCGTAGAAACCTTGTTCGATGCGGTCTATCTGATTTCGGTCATTACCATTGGGGTGTTGATGATTCGAGGAAGCAAGGGAAAAAGCCAGTTTAAGTTGTTTGGCTGGATGGCTGTGGTGCTGGGGGCGGGAGATTCCTTCCACCTGATTCCCCGTGCTTTGGCGCTGTGTACCACTGGCCTGGAGAATTATACCATCCCCCTGGGACTGGGCAAATGGATCACCTCGGTCACCATGACCATTTTCTATGTGTTGCTCTACTATGTGTGGCGGCAGCGGTATCAGGTCAAAGGGCAAGGTGGTCTGACTGCTGCTGTATATATTCTGGCCGGTGTGCGGATCGCTCTGTGTATGATGCCGCAGAACCAGTGGCTCAGTGCGTCCGCGCCTCTCTCCTGGGGTATCTACCGCAACATTCCCTTTGCTCTGCTTGGGCTTCTGGTAATCGTGCTGTTCTATCGCAGCGCAAAAGAGTGTCAAGATCGTGCGTTCCGCTGGATGTGGTTGACCATCGTGCTGAGCTTTGGCTTCTATATCCCGGTGGTGCTGTGGGCGGATACCATTCCCATGATTGGAATGCTCATGATCCCCAAGACTTGCGCTTATGTGTGGACCGTGCTGATCGGTTACTTTGCCATGAAAAAAGAGTGCAAATAAAGGAGTAAAGAACATGAAACGCTATATGAATCTGACCTTGCTATACGCTGTCCTTGCCATGGTCGGCGGCGTGTTTTATCGGGAGTTCACCAAGTTCAACGGCTTTACCGACAAAACCACTCTGGGTGTGGTACATACCCACTACTTCCTGCTGGGGATGGTGTTTTTCCTTCTGCTGCTGTTGCTGGAAAAGAACTTTTCCTTCACCGGGGCAAAGACAGGCCGGATATTAGTTGCTTATCAGATTGGCCTAAATCTGACTGCGGTGATGTTTGTAGTGCGGGGCGTGACTCAGGTACTGGGAACTGCACTTTCCTCTGGTATGAGTGCGGCCATTTCCGGTATTGCCGGAATTGGTCATATTTTGTTGGGCGTCAGTCTGGTACTTCTGCTGGTGCAAATTAGGTGCAGCGTGATGACCGCAAAGGTTTGATTTAAGAGCCCGTAAAAATTTGCTTTCCAAGATGAAGATTTTTTACAACTCTTGCAGGTGGGGCACAATCGTGCGGCCATATTTTTTAAGAAAGATGTCACTTGGGAACAGGAACGGAATTACCGTTCCTGTTCTTTGTGCTTTCTCTTATAATGTGCCTGCTGCTCCTTCTGCGCTTGCCGCACCATCCTCCGAACAGCCTGTCGCTCTATATCTTCATGCAGCATACGAGAAACCGCCTTTTTGCTGTCAAACATTAAAAGCGAGTTTGGTAACTCTGGACGCCCTTGCGCTCCATGTCCATTTTGCACTCGGACGTGACGATGGATTTGATATAGTTGGTCTTGGGCAGGGCGCTCAAATCCATATCATCGTCCACCATCAGGAGTTTGTTCTCCAAGTCCGCACGGCTGAACCGGTTGCTCTCCACCTTCTGGATGCTGGTGGTATTCATGCTGTCGCCCAGCAGTGAGCGCATAACCAGCCCGATGCGGCTTTTGCCCTCGCCACCCTTGCCGATGAGCATGAGCATTTTTTGCCCCTTGGTAGTCGGCAGCAGGCAGTAACCAAGGAACTCCTGCAAGGTGGGAATGTCCTCCGGTTGCAGCAGCTCGGACAGGAATTGCAGCCAGCGTTTCGGTGCAGATGCATTGGGATTATAAGAGACGGTCAATCGGTTGTTGCAGTAGCTCTTGTCGGCGGTGAAGCTGCCGTCCATGAAGTACGTTCCGTTGGAAACATGGATACGGTCCGTCTCAATGGGCAACGGCGGCGAATACGCTTGCAGCTTGATGCTGGCCAGCAGATTTGTCACGACTTTGGACAGGCCAGAGGTCAGCACGCCGGAGATTTCCTCCAGAATGAGATTGCCGATCTGCCCTTCGTCCTCAATGAGGCCATCCACGGTGAACAGCCGCCCGCGCACACATTTCATGGGGTGCTTCTCCAAAAACTGCTGGGGTGCCGGTCATTGTGAAACGGACAGAGCGCCATGCCGTAATGGTTGACCTCCACGCCGTATCGCTCCGCTGCCTCCCGGCAGCTCACGCCGTATTTTACAATTTCAAAAAGATTCATTGTACCTCCATTTCTGCGCAAAAAACGGCGGCCTGCCCGTTTAGGGGCAAGCCGCCGTCTGCGTCTTATCTTATGCTGTTTTTGTTTCTTTCTCCGGCACTGCCGGTTCGAGTTTCGCCTCTCGCAAGGCTTTCTTTCGTGCGCCCTGCCGCTTGATCTGTGCTGCATACCGACAATCGTATATGTCCTTGCCGCTCTGCCTTTTGTTCAGGTGTCCGACCAGCACGACGGCACAGTCGTAACGGGCTGCCCAGAGTGAAAGTTGGTGCAGGACTCGTCGCATTCCACCAACATTAGAAATATCTGCTTCTCCCAGATAAGCCTGCACCGGGTCGATGACAAGTAGCTTTGCATTAAAATCCGCTATCGCTCTGCGTATAACTTCATCGTTCAGGGAAAGGGTCGATAACTCTTCGTCGATGAAAGCGACATTGGAGCAGTCCGCCCCTGCTGCAATCAGGCGGGGCTTTATGGTATCTCCGGCACTGTCTTCGGAGCATTGGTATATCACATGGATGGGCTTTTTAAGTTTCCTGCCGTCTGGCACGATCCCACCGCTGGAGGCAGCTGCTATAATATTCATCATTAGTGTAGATTTGCCATTTCCGGGGTCTCCGCTCAAAACTGTCAGTTTTCCAAAAGGGATATATGGATACCACAGCCAGTCAACTTCGGTCTCTGGAATGTTGCTATACAGCTTCAGCTGACCAGAACACAAATCACTCATGTCGTTACCTTTCTAAATCCATGTTTTTTTGCAAGATTGGGCTTCTTTGCAAAAGTATATTTGCAACCTTGCAAGTTTTCTATAAACCACAGGTTACTTTTTCCCGTGGCTTGTAAACTGTAGGTTACATTCGCGGTAAGGTTGCAAAGACCCGGGGCGCAAATTGCATTGTCATCTTGCAACCTTCAAAGAACGAGTTGCTTAAACCTCCTATTAGAGGTAACATACGAAAACCTTGGCGGGCACTTGTATTGGAGGGGCACCCGTTGATAATTGACTATAATGTCATAGGCGCAAACATTCGTTTTTATCGCCTCTTGGCGAAAATGTCCCAAGAAACATTGGCGGAACGTGCCGATGTAAGCCGCGTATTTATTAGCTGTCTTGAAAGGGGAGAAAAACCGCCCAGCTTAGATACTATTCTTTGCCTTGCGAGTGCGCTACACGCGTCGGTTGATGAATTACTTTCTGGAGCTGTCAGTGACGATAGCAAATCCATTCACAGCCCATTTTTTGACTGTTCTCCTGAAGAATTCGACATACTCATTGCAATGGTCAGGAACTTAAAGTCTATCCTGCGGCAATATAAAATAACAGAATAATAATCGATGCCCGTCAAGGGCCAGATGCACTCCGGTTCTTCCGGGGTGTTGTCTGGCAAAAACGGGCAAAGTAAAAATTGCCCTCGGCTACCGGTGTTGTCCGGCTCCGAGGGCATCTTTCATTTCACATATTTCTGTTCGATATTCACTCCACATTTGAAGTGTATTTCCATGCGATCCGGCCAGATGATGATCGATTCGACGAGCGATTTCATCATCTTTCCGTCCCGGTCGTCGGTGGCGTCGCCTTCCTGCAAGTGCTGCTGGAAGTCTGCCAGCCACATCCTCACTGTGGCGTACCGGGCGTCCGCTGTCTGGAGTGCCTGCTGCCGGTCTTCCAGTGCTGCGAGCTGCTGGCTGTAGTCGTTTACCTGCGCGTTGTAGTACGCATCGTTGACGGCCTGCGCCCGTTTCTGTCGGTGCAGGGCGAGTACCTTTTCCTGCAGGTCTATGATTTTCTGCTCCACTTCGTCCAGCGCAGCTTTGTTGCTCGGCTGCAGCTCTTTCTCTGTCGCTGATTCAAGGGTACTGAGGATGGATCCGGTATCTTCGACCATGGCCTGCACAGCAGCGTGGTACGTCGCATAGAGCACATCTTCATTTACGTGGTAGCTGTCACATACTTCACGTCCGTTCAGGATCCTATTCGAGCAGCCCCATGAGGGTACGAGCTTGCCGCTCCCGGTTTTCCTCACATGCCTCCGAAGCCTGCTGCCACAGGTTCCGCAGATCAGGATCCCGCTGAAGGGGTATTTACTGGTGTACCGTGTATTACCGACAGCCTTTTCCTTTTCGGTCTTGCGCCGCTCCATCTCCAGCTTAACCATATTGAACATCTCCATGGTAACAATCGCCGGGTGGCTATTCTCTGCATAGTACATGGGAGCTTTTTCACCATCGTTACGGTACCGTTTCTTGGAGAGCACATCCGGCTTGTAGGTCTTTCCGAGGTACGCATTCCCGGTATACTTCTCATTTGTCAGGATGCTGGTTACGGCTGTGTGGTACCACTTTTCCGTGCCGC
The DNA here is from genome assembly GCA_004557075.1 of Clostridiales bacterium. Taxonomy (GTDB): domain Bacteria; phylum Bacillota; class Clostridia; order Oscillospirales; family Oscillospiraceae; genus F23-B02. The sequence goes on along the minus strand of SFEX01000001.1, from coordinate 13,057 downwards.
GTTTTGTCTTGACGCCATCTTCCTCCAGACCGTGGATGATCTGTGTGACGGTGGAGCCGTTCAGGTATTCTCGGTATATGCGCCGGATGATCTCAGCTTCCTCTTCCACAATGGCGTACACGGCTCTACCGTCTTCGTCCTTGCCATTCTTGGTGTAGCCAAGCATCAGGCCGGTGTTGATGGTAACCTCGCCCTTCTCGAACTTCTTTTGGTAGGCCCACTTGATATTGTTGCTCATGGTTCTGGATTCCTGCTCCGCCATGGCTGCGAGGATCGTCAGCAGCACCTCGCCTCCGGGTGTCAGTGTGTCGATGTTCTCTGACTCGAATTGCACGGAGATGTTCATGTCCCGGAGCTCCCGGATGTAATTCAGGGCATCCACGGTGTTGCGGGCGAAGCGGGATACGGACTTGACAAGGATCTTATCGATCTTGCCCGCCCGGCAGTCGTCGATCATGCGCAGGAAGTCCGGGCGCTTCTCCGCCTTGGTTCCGGTAATGCCGGGATCCTTATATACCTCGACCATCGTCCATTCGGGGTTCGACTCGATCAGGTGGGTGTAGTGCTCTACCTGTCTCTCAAAGCTATCTTCCTGTTCTTCCTTCTCAGTGGATACGCGGGCGTAGGCCGCGACCTTTGTTTTCTTTACTTGCGGGGTGTCGTCGATCTGCACGACCGCGATCTGCGGCATGGTGCGTACTACTCTTCGTAATGCCGGTGCCATGGTTATGCCTCCTTTACGTTCCAGCCGGGCTTGTTGCCCGGAGCGCCGTTGCTGTATTCCAGCGTGATCTCCACGCCGTTATAGAACACGAAGGTCACCGTGCCTTTTAGCACAATGACCTTCGTGACGAATTTCTTTACTTTTTCGGGATCATATTCGCTGATCACCGTGTAGTCTGCCTCGGTGACTTCTTTGCTGGTCTGCTCGCAGATCCTTTCCGTGAGCGCTGCTATTTCAGCTTTGAGTTTTTTCTGCTCGGCCCGGAAGGCAGCGTCCGGGATCAGGTGCTTCAGCGCGAGACCGGCCAAGTCATGCTCTTCATCCTGCAGGGTTTTCACGCGGATCTCCATGGCTCTGACGGAGTGACCGCAGGGTCTCTCTATCACGAAGCGGTTATAAGCCTCCACGAATTTGTCGCAAAGGACGTCTTCCTTGATTCGGGTGTTATCACAGGCTTTTTTCGTGTGCTTTAGCTGGTTGTGGCAGGCCCAGATGGGGTTCTGCCATTTCAGGCCGCTGCTGTTTACCTTGTGGTTGAAGCGCATGCCGCACACTCCGCACTCGATCAGACCGGTGAAGTCGTGGGGATCATGCTGGACACCGACCATCTTCGGGTTCTTCCTGCGGGCCCGCTCCGCCTGCGCTTTATCGAATGTCTCGTGGCTCACGATTGCTTCGTGGGTGTTTTCTACCATGTACTGCTTTGAGTACCTGCCTCCGGTGTTGTCCATGTGTACTCCATTGACACGGACATGCTTTCCCATGAGGGAGTCACCGGTGTATTTTTCATTGGATATGATTTCGAGGATGCTGTTGGTGCCCCAAGGGTTTCCGCGTGAGGTCTTCAGACCTCGGCCGTTCAGCACATTGCTAATTGCTATGGTTCCCATGCCACTGAGGTACATGGCATATATTTCTCTTACAACTGCAGCCTCATCTTCTACGATTTCGAGCTGATTGTCCTTTACCATCCGGTAGCCGTACATGCCGGTACCGATGCTGATCCAGCCATTCTGGAACCTGTCCTGATATGACCAGCGTTGCCGCTTTGAGTCCTCTTCAAGCTCACCCTCGGCCAGCGCAGCTGCTATCGTCATGAACACTTCACTTGTGGATGATAGAGCTCCGCGTTCTTGCCGAAGGCTTTGTAGATATACTGCTCCGGGTATTCCGCGATCCCGCGCATCGTGTGGATACCGTACTTTGCCAGCCGGTTCACGGTTCCTGTGGAGACCTGCCAGAAGTCCGTCAGGGGTTCGTGATCCCACAGCGTTTTCCGGTACAGGTCTTCGTCGAGGTAGCCCATGTGATCTTTGGCCTTCTTCGCCGTGATGTCCAGCGCGATCTTGGCGAGGTATAGGTTTGTACCGATACCGGCTGTTGACGGGATCTGCAGCTTGTCCGCGATCTCGTTCATGAGCCGTTTCGCCAACTGCTTCGGGGTCATGTGGTAGGTGCCGAGGTAGTGGGTCACGTCAAGGAAGCTCTCATCGATGCTGTACACGTGAATGTCGTCCGGGGAGAAGTAATTCAGGTAGATGGCGTAGATGTCGGCGGCATAATCGATGTAAAGCTGCATCCGGGGCGGGGCGATGATGTACTTGACGTTTTTAGGGATATCCGACAGGCGGCACCGGTTCTTGATGCCAAGGGCCTTCATCCTCGGTGATATTGCAAGACACAGCGCGTTAGGGCCTCTGGTCTCGTCGGCTACGACGAGGCATGTCTCGAAGGGGTTGAGCTGCCGTTCCGCACACTCTACCGATGCGTAAAAGCATTTCATATCGATGACCATGTAGGTGTGTTGCTCTGGCATGCTGGTTCCTCCGTTACTCCAAGTCCTTCAGCACCTTCACGGCTACGCCCTGAATGATGCAGTTCTCAACGATGATGTCTTCCATGGTGTGGTTCTCCGGGTGCAGGCGGATAATGCCATTCTCCGGCTCCGGGTAAAAGCGTTTCAGGGTAGCTTCGTCTTCCATGAGGGCTACGACGATCTGTCCTTCCTCTGCGGTGGACTGCTGCCGGATCAGGACAAGGTCACCGTCGTCGATGCCCGCCTCAATCATGGAGTCGCCGTTTGCCCGCAGAAGGTAGAAGCTGCCTCTGCCGAATAGCGCGACCGGCAGTCGCACATATTCTTCGATGTTTTCCTCCGCCAGTTTGGGAACTCCGCAGGACACAGCTCCGAGGACTGGTACTCGGAGGGTCTGCTGCCTTGCCGACTTGTCCTTCTTCGTGACAATGCTGCGGTGACTACCGTCGCCGTCCAGAATACCGCTTTCACGCATATACGCTACGTAATCCGCGACGGTGGATTTGGTGAGGCCGGTTCCGTCTGAAATCTCGCGTATCGTCGGTGAGACGCCTGTATCGTCAAGGTAGCTGCTTACGAACTTCTCTATGGCAGATATGTAATCCGTGTTCTTCGTGCGCATGAGTGGGATGCACCTCCTGTTCGTCCTAAACCGGACATTTGTACGGTTTACGCTTTTATAATACACGGGCTTTGGCTTCTCGTCAAGGCCCGATTTCGCTGTTTTCTGTAAGGTGGTCAATTCTGGCAGGGTTATGGGAAGCCCCATGCTTTTTGTGGCGCATGGGGCTTTTGTGGTGTGCTTTTTGCTCTGTTATTATACAAAAAAGGACGCTCCGTTGGTTCGGGGCGTCCTTTTTTCGTTATGCATCTAATAATGTCAGATCAAATACTTCTTTGTTGCGCTACTATATCCGCCTACAGTTCCGTCCGACATGGTTGATGTATCGAAAAGCATATAGAACTCAAAGGGCTGAACATCCGACAAGTAGAATAATCCACAATAGCAAAAATCCGTGTGGCATGCCCGCACTTCATACTCTATGCCATCGATTGTAAAGTTTCCCTCATATTCTTGAAGCACAAAAGGAGCATCGTAGGGGTTCTCCATGTCTGTTGCAGCTATTTCTGCTTCAAATTCGCTATATTCGAGAACTTCCTGCAAATATGTTTTATATGCTTCCAGCAGTCCATCACCATCAGTAAGATCGCACGCTTTAATATTATCAAAGTCTATTGTCTTCATAATAGTCCTCCGTCAAATACGCTCCGCTGGTTCGGGGCGGCCTTTTTTCGTCATATGTACTTCTTAAATGCCTTCTTCATTTTTACGAGCTTATTCATAATCCACTCAAACTGCTGTGGCCACTCCTGCTCGTCAGTAAGATTGGCGTCTCTCTTAATTAGAATGCGGCTTACTTTCTTCTCTGGGAGTTCCCGCCAATCCAGTTCTGCACCAATCTCTTCTTCTATTTCTTGCTTGTGTCCGTGCAGCATACGGAACAGGTCTTTATCACTATATACATTGAATTCTACACCGACCTGACTCTGCTGCTGTAGGCGAAGGATGCTTAGTCCGCAAGACGAAGTTCCAACACTCAGTGACATCCAATGGTCAGTGGAGGGTTTTCTCTGCTTGAATTCTTTTGCAAATGTTTTGTTTGCAAAGGCGTAGTTATTAAATGCCGTCCAGTACTCAAGCCTTGCCTGCTGGGTCGCATTCGATGTGGCCGATACCTTTTTGATTTCTTTCGCCCAGTCGTTTGGTCGTTCAACTACTTTGAACATGGGCGCATAGGCAGAATCATCAATCTGCCACAGTTCGATTTCGACGAGGAAGAAGCCTATCTGCTCATCGGTATGTTGATTCAGCCACTCGATGGCCTGCCGGTGCTCATCGCGAGCCCGCTTCACGATCCATACCACCACAGAAGCATCTTTGCCGGATGCGTAGGTGATTATCTTGCCGAGGTGGTCGTGGTTTGTGTCCTCCAGCTGATTTTCGATGATTATTTTGCGTCCGGTTCCTTCTTCGGATGCGTAAAGGTCTACACTGAAACCGCCTACGGCAGATTCCAGTTCTTCCAGCATAATGTCGATCCCAATGGAATCACTCAGGAGGGCGAGGTTTTCTTCCTCTGCCAGCCACTGTGAAAAGTCATACTCTTCGTGGGCCCAGACTGACCGGAGATCGGTGACCTTCTTGATTTTTCCAAGGTTAGTTTTCATTACGTTTATTCTCCCATCATAGCCATAAGTATGTTGCCGTTGTCTTTCAGCCACCTATCCCATTTCCAGTAGTCTGGGAATACCCGAAGCACCTCGGAATAGAATTTGTCCGAATGATTCATTTCTTTACGATGACACAGCTCATGCACAACTACACTGTCAATTACTTCAGGCGGTGTCAGCATAAGCAAGCAGTTGAAATTCAGATTGCCTTTGCTACTGCAGCTGCCCCATTTAGATCGCTGATTTCGAATCGTGATACGACCGTAGGTAACACCGACCAATGGAGCATAGTGCTTGACGCGCTCTGGAATGACCTCCAAAGCCTTATCGGCAAGCTTTCGAATCTCATCTATTGTAAGCTTCTTTACGGAAGCCACGGCCTGCTGCTGCGCTGCAGCCTTTGCCAAATGCTTTTCGATCCACGCCTTGTTTTTCATCATGAATGAGTTGATTTCTTCATTGGATGCCTGCATAGGAGCACGAATGATCAACTTATTCAGTTTGATTTCTACGGCCATCGATTTCCGATTGCTGCGAATTACTTCGAACTCCATGCAGGCTACCTCATTTCTTATTTCTTATCGCCGGGCTGGCGCATTTCACGATATAGCATTTCTGCCAGTGTGTGCATAATAGCGTTGTACTTGCTCTGATCCTCAAACAGGGAGGTATAGGTTTCCTGAGACTCAATGTAGCTGTCCTGTGCTGCAATGTTAAATGCCTGCGGGAAAATACTCTCTGCGAAAATCTGAGGATCGGAAGACATTGCCATGTTAGCCAGACGCGGGTCGCCACGCAGCTTATCTGCCAGTGCGCCAATCATAACTCTATCTGCATCAGTAAATTCACCCTTGTACTTTTCGTTGATACGAGCGATGATTTCATCCAGCGGATCTTTGTCTTCGGGCTTGCCTGCGCCTTTAGGTTCTGCTGCAGTGTAGATGCCACTCTCATCGCCAAGGCTTATATCGCCATCGAAGGTTTTCTCCAGCTTGTACATTTCCAGAGTCAGCAGCTTTGCGATGTTATCCATCACAACTACTTCAGCGGGCAGCAAACCGACGAGGAAGGAGCAGTATACAAATTCGCGGTGCAGCTCCTTGTCGAACATGCGGACAACCTGCGATACGTACTTGTACCATTTGCAGAAGTTACGCATCACGCGGCGAATCTGGTACTGATCGTCTTTGGCTTTTTCTTGGTAACGCTGAACCGCCGGTACCAGCTTGCTGACGAGAACGCCTTGCGCATCTGCGGATTGAACGCCTTTTGCGAAATACACTTCACAGAAGTTAGCGATGTCCTGATCATCGTAGATTCGGAATCCGCGCAGCTCCTTCTGCACCTTGTAGAGCAGGTCGGTGTTGACTTCTTCCTCCAGCATGGTCTCATGATAGAAGACTTGGAAGTCTGCCTGCACATCTTCTGCTTCATTGGCAAAGTCCAGAACATAGGTGTCGTTCTTGCCACTGCAGGTACGGTTCAAACGGCTGAGTGTCTGAACGGTTTTTACATTACGCAGCTTCTTGTCCACGATCATAGTGTGCAGAAGCGGCTCATCGAAGCCTGTCTGATACTTTTCAGCAACGATCAGAATGTTAAAGTTGTCGTGGAATTCTTGCTTGGTCTGCGCCTCGGTGATATGACTACCATCGGGACGAACATTCAAGCCGGATTCGGTATAGGTTTCGTCGTTCAGCGTTACTTCGCCGGAGAATGCCACCATGGGCTTAACATCATCGTATCCCATTTCAGCGGCATAACGCTTGATCTCCAAGAAGTACAGTACTGCTGCAGGACGAGATGCGGTAACCACCATCATCTTACCTTTGCCGTTGATCTTAGTGCGTGTGGTGCTGCGGAAAGTCTCCACAATAATTTCTGACTTCTGGCGAATGTTCTCCGGATGGAGCTGCTGATATTTCTTGATAACCTTGCTTGCGCTGGATGCAGGAACTTCGGGATTTTCCGGTGTGTTATTTGCGATCTTGAAGCAGGTCTTGTAGGTCATGTAGTTCTGCAACACATTGAGGATAAAACCTTCCTCGATGGCTTGATGCATGCTGTAAATATGGAAGGGATGGAAGCTGCCGTCTTCTGCCTGCTGGCCGAACATTTCCAAGGTGGTATCCTTCGGTGTTGCAGTGAACGCGAAGAAGGACAGATTTTTGTGCTTGCCATGAGCGATCAGCTCGCGGACGAGCTTGTCCTGCGGGTCAACCTTATCTTCGGCAATGCCTTCGATTTCTGCATATTCCTTCAGCACCTCACGAACATCAGCAAGCGCGGTCTTCAGCTTCTGTGCGCTGCTGCCGGTCTGGGAGGAGTGTGCCTCATCACAGATGATGGCGAAGTTTCTGCCGTTGGCTTCATCCACTTCTTCGAAAATCACAGGGAACTTCTGCAGGGTGGTAACAATGATACGAACGCCGTCGTTCAGTGCCTGCTTCAGATTCTGCGAGTTTTTGCCTTCACCAATAGTTTCAACGGTACCAAGGGTGTGGTCAAATCCGGAAATGGTTGCCTGCAACTGTGCGTCCAGAACGGTACGGTCAGTGACAACAATAACGCTGCTGTAGATAGCTCTGTTTTCATCGTCATGAAGAGATGCCAGACGATATGCCAACCATGCAATAGAATTGGATTTGCCGGAACCTGCGGAGTGCTGAATCAAATAGTTGTGGCCAACACCATTTGTTTTGACATCGCTGATCAGCTTGCGAACAACGTCCATCTGGTGGTATCTGGGGAAAATCAGTCGGTCGCCCTGCAGGCTGATGAACTTCTGGATAATGTCCATCATGCTGTCTGCTTGGAAAACCTTCTTCCACAAATAGTCGGTGGGATATCCATCGGGATTAGCTGGGTTGCCCTTGCCACCATCGTTACCGGCTCCGTTGCTGCCTTGGTTGAAAGGCAGGAAATATGTATGTTCGCCAGCCAGTTTGGTGGTCATCCATGCTTGATTCAGATCAACGCAGAAGTATGCAAGAATGCGCTTGTTGAACTGAAAGCATATCTCGCGGGGATCGCGATCCGTCTTCCACTGGTGTTTCGCGTTCTCAACGCTTTGACCGGTGAACTGGTTCTTCAGCTCAAATGCAAACACAGGGATACCATTGACCGCAAGAATCATATCCACGGAATTTTTGTTTGCTGCGCTGTAATGCCACTGACGGATGCAGTGGAAAATATTCTGCTTATAGTTTTCCGCGTCGGTCTGGTTCAAAGAGGACTCCGGCATGAAATAGCATACCTTAAAGGTCACGCCCCTGTGTTTGAAGCCATGGCGCAGCACATCCAGGACACCATTCATGTCACATGCATTGTTGAATGCTGCACAGAATTTGCGCACGGGATCCACAGCATTCATGTTGACAAAACGCTGCCATGCCTTCGGCTGAGATGTCTGAATAAATCGAATCAGTGTGTCGGGGTACAGTCCCACCTTGGGATCGTACTCATCATCACATTTGGCATAGCCGCCTGCTGCGGATAGGAAGAAAGCCTCGATGTCACTTTCGAATCGCTTTTCTGTCGTATCGTTTACTGGCATACGGGCACCTCCTTTTTACCTGTTACATATTCGTAGATTACGGATTTTTTGTAGTTTTCCAGTTCTATGCGCAATGTTTCCTTTTTCTCAATAAGTTCATCGAGCAGTTGTATTTTGTTATCAATAAAACTTGCAATTTCTTCCTGTTCGTCAATGCTGGGTTTAGGATATGGAAGTTCCTTCAGTTTGTTCCAGTTGGTATCACAGGATCTTACGCGAATACCTGTTGCTAAAGCAAGAAAAACGCCGTTGTATGCCATGCTTCTTAGGTAATACATAATATATCGCTTGTTTTGGGTGCTGTCTAATACATTAAGTACAGGGGTGCCTTTTCCTCTAGAATCAGAAATGCCAATGGCGCCTGCAAAACCATCCATACCATGCACAACAAGATCTCCAACGTTAATTCCTTGATAACCTGCCTCCTGTAAAGAAATTGTAAAGCCATCTTCGCGTCTTTTCGATCTTAAAGTTACTTCACCATCTCTGAAACAAGTAATAACACCATCATCTTGAAAAACTGGTTGATCCAAAAGAGACAATATCCATTTTCCCTTTTTGATATCCCAGTCTTCAGGAATTTCGCCAATCCATTCAATGCCGCTATCCTTCATCGGTCTTTCGCCGCGAATGCCTTTGGTGACTGCTTCTGTAATAATTGTTTGTTTGAGTTTCTTATATTCCTCAATTGTTCGCTGGGTATCAGCGATCACTGAGTCAATCTCGGCGCACTTGCGGTCGAGGAAAGATGCTATTTGTTGCTGCTCACTTTGAGGAGGAACCAGAATTTGAAGCCGCTTAATGTCATCCCAGTTCAGACCTTGCCGAACACCGGAACCCATTCCATATAGGCCCTTGCAAATATCAAAAGAATGCAGATAGTAATATAAGAATTGGGAATCGTAATTCTTGGATGGGCGAATAGATAAATATGCAGAAGTAATAATCCCGCGTTCTGTGGTCCGTCCTACTCGCAGGCTTTTATGGTCGTTTTGCAAATCCGTCAAACGAAGCACAATATCATCGCGTTCGATAATATTGTATCCATCAAAGTTTTCTGGCAGCAACCCCGCTGTAGCATCAATGCTTTTTCGCTTGATTTTACCATAGCTTAGTGACAAAAGATTTTTCTCCACAAGGCCTGTGTTTTTGCACTTTACTTGTGAAAAAACTTGGGAAGCAAGAGCAACTTGCCAAGTAGCAGGTTTTGCTCCAATCCACTCAATTCCGCTATCTTTCATTTCTCTTGCCATGGTTATTCCTCCCCGAACAGGCTCTTAAGGGAGGCAGAAATACTATCCTCCAGACCAATAATGCGGGACAGAATATCCTCGCTGGCTTCCGGCTGGGTGTATTCGTAGAAATACCGCGTCATAGGAATTTCATATCCGATCTTGGTTTTCTTTTTATCGATCCAAGCGTCAGGGGCGTAAGGCAATACTTCTCTGGCGAAATAAGCATCGATATCTTCCGTCAGCGGTACATTTTCCGTATCACGCAAAGCAGCGTCTGCTACGGGAGCACCCTTCTTCTTGACAATTGCGCCGTTTACATCTCTCTGAGGACGCTCTACAACTATCTTGTTATAACCAAACTCATCAGTTGTGAAAATCTTGCTCTCGCAGTAAACACCGGCCTTATCACCGTAGATACCGCCATTTTCAAAGGCGGCATAAGCCTTCACGATCAGTTCACGGTCGCTGTCCGAAATATCGTTGCGCTTGGTTCCGATCGACTTACGGCGAGCGGTGTAACAATGAGATGCATCAATGAGCTGCACCTTGCCTGCGCGATGGGTCGGCTTGTCCTTATCCAGCACCCAGATATAGGTGCTGATGCCGGTGTTCATGAACATGTCGGTGGATAGCTGAATGATGCAATCCAGCCAATCGTTTTCCAAAATGTACTGACGAATGTTAGAGGGTCCGCTGCCGGCGTCGCCGGCAAAGAGAGGTGATCCATTCTGAATGATCGCCATTTTTCCCTTGGCATCCAATTTCTTCAAACCATTCAGAACAAATAACTGCTGTCCGTCCGAAATTTTAGGAAGCCCCGGCGCGAAACGACCTTCATCACCCTTGGCAGATTCTGCTTCAACTGCCTTCTGCTCACGCTTCCAGTCAATACCGAAGGGAGGGTTAGAAATGATATATCGGAAAGTGTATCCAGTAAACTTGTCATCACTGAGAGTGTCGCCAAATCGCATGTTATCGGGGTTGCCGCCACGAATCATCATGTCTGCCTTTGCGATCGCGAAAGTGGAGGGATTAAACTCCTGACCGAAACAGGTAACCTCCATGTCAGGGTTGATTTCGTGGATACGTTCCTCCATGCAGGAAAGCATCTGGCTGGTACCCATGGTCATGTCGTATACGGTAACATTTTCCTGCTTGTGCAAGTCAGCACCGCTAAGCAGAATATCAGTCATCAAGTAAATGATGTCACGGCTGGTAAAGTGCGCTCCTGCTTCTTCTCCGAAAGACTCAGAGAAACGGCGAACGAGGTCTTCGAAAATGTAACCGCAGTCAACGGCGCTGATCTTGTCCGGGCCGAGGTAACCCTTCTGAGATGCGTATTCCTTGATTACGAGGTACAGGGATCCACATTCCACCATACGCTTAATGATGTTCTCAAAATCGAACTTTGCCAGAATGTCCTGCACATTAGGAGAAAAACCGTTCAAGTAATCGCGGAAGTTGCTCTCGATGTTTTCGGGGTCTGCTAACAGTCGATCAAATGTGTACTTGCTGGTGTTATAGAACTGATAGCCGGAAGCGCGACGAAGAAAACCATCGGTAACTGCCAACTTCTTAACCTTCTCATATGTATCCAACACTGCCTGATGGGTAGGAAGCAAACAGTCGTGGAATCTCTTTACGATGGTCATTGGAAGAATAACCAGACCGTATTCATGGGGCTTGAAGTAGCCTGCCAGCGCATTTGCAATATTCCAAATGACTGTAGCCTTTTCCTGTATGTTAGTACCTACAACGGTGAATTTTTCATTTGCCATGGCTTTTCTCCTATCTATTCAGCAATTCGGCTGCTTTGTTTTTGTATTCTTCTTTCAGAGCCTCCGGCTCCATGATGTCCATGTCGGTTCCAAACTGGAACAGCCAGCCCCAGAAGGTCGGCGCGATCCGCACCTGCACGGTGGCCTCAATGGTGTGATCGTCCACGCGGGTCATCTTTGTGACTTCTCCGAACTTGTCCAGCACCGGCCCGATCAGCTTATCGGTAAAGCGGAGGGTGATGGTCTCCGGCTGGCCGTTGAACATTTTGAAGGCTTCCTCGGTGTACCGGGCGACCTTCCTGCGAAGGGAGCGGGCCTTGTCCGATATGGGATCGTCTATGATTTCTACGCTGTCAATTCTGTCTACGCGGTAATTTGCGGTTCCATCGTGCTTCTCGCTGTACACAATCAGGTAGTAGTTGTCTTCGTTGAAAACCAGCGCCACTGGCTCCACCACGTAATGGTGGCCGTCTCGTCGGTATACCTTTTGTCCGTTTTCGTCCAGATCGAAATAGCGAAAGATGATCTTCTTGTTCCGCTGGATGGCATCCTCGATGAAACCGACAGTGTAGTATATAGTTTCATTCGTGTGCTTACGGGTGTTGAATTTTACAATATTGCCCTTGAGGATGGCTGCTCTGTGGCTGCCGCCCAAGGCAGCAATCTTGTCCACCAGCTCACCGGTCTTCTTTTCGGTTACAAAGCCGGCTGCCTGAACAGCGTCAATCAGAATCTTGAGCTCCGGCACACTGAAGCTCCGGTCGCACACAAAGTATCCTTTTTCGTGGCCCATCAGGCGCTCCATGATCTCATAGCCTTGCTCGTTCAGGAGCTTTATGTCACGGATCAGCGACCGGGGACTGCAGGATACATTCATGGCCACCAGCCGGGCAGCCAACTCCACCTTGGTCATCGGGTGCTCTTCGTCAGTCTCTTGACGCAAAATCTCCATGATCTTCATGAGCTTGATTTTTTGGTTTTTTTCTTCCGCCATGGCACGCCTCCGATAGCGATAGTTATACAAATAAAAGTATAGCACGGCGTATGTCGAATTACAACATTCGGCCGTGCCAAATCTGCGTCGGTTAGCAAATTTTGCCCACGCTCAGGGTGTTTCATAGTTCAAATCCGCTCACTTCCTCGTAACCGATAAGTCTTTACGGAGCTAAAACTTACAAAAAGTACAGCGGATTTTTTAGCTATTTTTCGGCTCCGAAAATAAAAAATGGGCTTCGGTGCAGTCTCATTGACCGCTCCGAAGCCCATTTTTGCTTGCTTTACCGCGTTTTTTACCTGTTTTGCCCTGAAATGCGAAAAAACTGCACTCTTGTCGTGGTAGACAAAAGTGCAGTCTTTTATGGAGCAGGGTACAGGAGTCGAACCTTTTCTGGTTCAAATCCACCCACCGCTACCTTTTTCCGACTACTTTACTCAGTTAATTTGAAGTAAAAGGTGCGCGGGATTTTTGGCCCGAAAACGCAAAAAACCGGCCTCAGTCTGGCTGTGATCGCCATTCCGAAGCCGGTTCTCTCTGGTTTTACAGTATTTTGGGCCGTTTTTGCCCTAAGAGCAAGAAAATTGCCTGATTTATCTGGTAGACAAATCAGGCAACTTATTTGCCACAAATTCGGCCTGTGTCAATAGCAGTTCCAAATTGTGACGAAGTTTTCTTTCACTTGATCATATCAAGCCCTCGTTGCAGCGTTTCTGCATCAA
>SFEX01000048.1 GCA_004557075.1 Clostridiales bacterium | reverse complement strand
AGCAGCAGGGAATACTGACGTATTTTCAAGGCTTTCCACGAAGCGAGAGCGGAAAAGATCGCTTCAAAACCGATAGGGGTTCGGCTCTCCTATGCTTAATTAATCGTTGCAATGTTGAACAAATTGACGCACATCATGCCTCCCTCTGACGAGGGAGGTGCGCAGCCGGTTCAACATTGCTATTTCTAATTCAGCGCGCGAGTGCAAAAAAGATTATCTATGATTTCTATGGTCGAGCTGACGCAAAAATGACTATTTGAAGCGTCTAATCGAATGAAAAAAGCTCTACGAGCTCGCCCCATAGCTCGACGAGGCGGAATTTTATCTCGTAGCCCTCGGCCTCGGTTATGATGCCGCGATCGGCCTCTTCCATCGCATCAATTGCCTTTTCCTGCTCGGCGGCGTCTATGCACAGCGGCGGGAACACGACGCACCACCAGTTGTGCCCCTCGCCCTCGCCGATGATAACACGAAGCGACTGATAGCGCCCCGCGGGCAGGGAAAAAGTATCATACTCCCGCGTGGGGTAGTATTCCTCGCTCAGAGAGATCTGGATATCCCGCCCCTCGGCGGAGCGCTCTGCCGCCGCCTTTATATTGGGAAGCTCGCTTTTTATAATGCTCTGCGCCTGCTCGGAATCTTCCGCGCCGTCGAGCTTCGGAGAGAGGTACGACAGCACGTCGTCCCGCACTCGCAGCTTCAGCGACTGCTCGTATTCGCTGTCCGATGCCGCGATAACGTGCAGACGCACAAGCTCTCCGCTTATCGCCTGCTGCCGCCCCTGCGCCCAGGTGCAGACGCACAGTGTGACACACAGCGCCGCCAGAAGCGAAAGCTCCCATATTTTAAGCCTATTTTCAGCCATGATAAAACCGCCTTTACTATGTACTTGCACATAGTATCGGCGGTTTGACCGTTTTCTAAACATCAAGGCGCGGCATATTTTTCGCAAGGAAGCAGCTTCGGTATTCGCGGCTGAGGGCATCCTGTGCCGTTTTCGCGGACGACGGATCTCCGAACAGACCGAATACCGCCGAGCCCGTGCCGGTCATGACAGAACCCAAAGCGCCGTGATCGAGCATCATGCCCTTTATCCGCGCGATGTCGGAATGCCGCCTGTCAGGGATATCCTCAAACACGTTGTACATGCGCCGCGCTATCTGCGCAAGCTCGCCGCCGTCGAGAGCGTCAAGGATCCCGGCAGTGTCCGGATGGCAGCGCAGCCTGACGGAATCGAGCTTCCTGAACGACTCGGGCGTTGAGACGGAAAAGTCCGGCTTGCATATGACGATATGGCAGTTGGGCAGAGATGGCAGCGGGCTTAATATATCGCCCCGGCCGGAGGCAAGGCGCGTCCCTCCCGCGATGCAGAAGGCAACGTCCGAGCCAATCTGAGACGCAAGCTCCTCAAGCTCTGAGCAGCTAAGTCCCTGACCTGTGAGCCGGTTTAATGCCCTTAGCACCGCTGCGGCATCGCTGGAGCCCCCTGCCATGCCCGCGCCGACGGGGATGCGCTTATTAATGGCAATATGAGCACCCATGCTCTCAAGACCGCAGTGCGCGAAAAACAGCTTCGCGGCACGCACGGCGAGGTTGCGCTCGTCGCATGGCACAAAGCGCAGATTGCACTCGGCGCGGCAGACACCGTTATCCGTGAGTGTGAGATAAAGCTCGTCGCAGAGCGTGACCGACTGCATCACCATGAGCATGTCGTGATACCCGTCGGGGCGCTTGCCTGTGACGTCAAGGGAGATATTTATTTTTGCGTAAGCGTTTTCGACTGTACTTTTCATCGTTCAAAGAGCATTGACATGAGCGCAACGCCGGAATTGACCTGCGGGCCGGCAGCGCCGCTGTCCTCGGTGTAGGGCAGTCCGCAGCCGTCGCAGCGGCGGCTGTCGTAGATCATATACGGAACGGGATCGCCGTCGTGCCCGCGTGTTGAAGTCAGTGTCTTGTGGTCGGACAGAAACAGCAGACGGTAGTCCCAGCCGCGCTCTCGCATTGCCGCGTCAAGCGGGCGTATCATGCGGGTATCGAGCCACTCTAAGGCCTGAATTTTGCCCTTGAGGTCGCCGTTGTGGGTGCATTCGTCCGGCGCTTCGACGTGAACGGCGGCAAAATCATGCTCGGAGAGGATATCCAGCGCCGCCTGAAGCTTCGCTTCGTAATTGGTGTCAAGCTCGCCCGTCGCGCCCTCGGGGCATACGAAGTCAAGCCCAGTCAGGGCGGCTATGCCGTGGCAGAGCGGAACGGCGGATACGACAACGCCGTCGTGACCGTTCTCCTGCTTGAAGTCGGGCAGCTTTACCGCCGTGCCCTCGGCCCAGAACCAAACTCCGTTCGCGGGCATTTTGCCCTCGGCGCGAAGCTTTTCGTTCAGGGGATGGCGCTCGAGTATCTCGTTTGCCTTTTTCATGAGCCCGAGCAGCACTGCAGCGTTATCGCAGCCTTTCGGGAGCAGGGGACCGATTTTTTCGCCGAGGTGGTCGTGCGGCGGGGCAAGGGAGATGCCCTTTATGTCCGCGCCCGACTGCACGGCGATATGCCGGAAAGAGTGACCGAGATTGACGTGCATTCCGGCTTTTTCGGCATAGGGCGCAAACTCGGGGGCGGAAAACAGCGCCGTTACGATCTCGTCGGAAACAGCCCCGTCTATCGAGCCTGCCGAATGCGACAGTATGCGCTTTTCCTCAAAGGGCATGTCGCCCTCCTCGTAGGTGACCATGTTGCAGCGGTAGGCAACGTCGCCGGCGTTGAGCTTTATTCCTGTCGCGGCGGCCTCGAGAGGCGCTCTGCCGGTGTAGTACAGATTGGGGTCGCAGCCGAATATGGACATTATCGCGGTGTCGCTCCCGGCGGGCAGACCGTGCGGAACGTTCAGAACGCTCCCGACCTCGCCCTTTGCTGCAAGCTCGTCTATGAACGGCTTTTTCGCGTATTGCAGCGGCGTCAGACCGCCCAGCTCCTCAAGCGGATTGTCGGCCATGCCGTCGCCGATTATGAGAATATATTTCATTCCTTCACATCCTTTTCTTGCAGACATTATAAAATATTAAACGGAGTTTGAAAAGCTTTAATATTGCATTTTTCGCCGCGATGTGAGAAAATATTCGCTGTTTAAGCAAAAGGTGAGCGTCGGAGGTTATCTATGAGCAAAAAAGTAAGTAAACGCGATGTTAATAGGTTTGCCGGATTTGCGAAGAAAAATCCCCTGCTTGCGCTGGTGATAGTGCTGATAGCGGTCGGACTGCTGATATGGCAGAGCATAGACAGCCAGAAAAACAGGGTAACCGTGCCCATGGACGGGCTATATGTACATTACATAGATGTCGGGCAGGGCGACAGCGAGCTTGTGTGCTGCAACGGCGAGTATATGCTCATCGACGGCGGCGAGCCGTCAGCATCGGATGAGCTGCTGAACTATCTTGATAAGCTCGGCATTGAGAAGCTCGACTACCTCGTCTGCACCCACGCCCACGCAGACCATTGCGGCGGGCTTGACGCGGTCGTTGAGGCGCTGGAGGTCGAGACTGTTTTCACATCGCCCTACGCGTCCGACAGTCCCTCGTATGAGATTTTTGCCGACGCCGTCTATGCTGCGGGGCTTGACTTTACGATCCCCGAACTGGAGGAGACCTTTATGCTCGGCGGGGCAAGCTTCAGCTTCATAGGCCCGCTCAGGGACTACGATAATCAGAATGACGATAGCCTTGTTATGCGCCTTGAATACGGCGACACATACTTTCTGTTCACCGGCGACATGACCGCAAAGGCGGAAAAAGACCTTATAAACGACGGCACCAGTCTGCAATGCGATGTGCTCAAGGTGGGGCATCACGGTTCCTCCGGCTCGAGCTGCTATCAGTTTTTGTACGAGGCGCAGCCGAAGATAGGCATCATCTCCTGCGAAACGGGCAACAGCTACGGCCACCCGCACGAGGAGTGCCTGAGCCGCCTGTCCGACGCTGACGTCACAGTCTACCGCACCGATCTCGACGGCAGCATAGTCATATTCAGCGACGGAATGAAGGTTGAGAGGAGGGCGGCATGACAAGAAGCAAAAACCATGTTAAGGCGATGCTTGCGGCGGTGGGAGTGTATACCCTGTGGGGCTTCAGCTTCCTTGCATCAAAGCTTGCGCAGGAGAGTGCAACGCCGTTTGTGCTGATCGCTTACCGATTCGATTTAGCGGTGCTCGTACTGAGCATACCCGTTATTTTGGGCAAAGTCAAAATACGGCTGCGCGGCAAAAATATCAAGCCGCTGCTGCTTCTCGGCGCGATGGAGCCGTGCATATATTTCATCGGCGAGCAGTACGGTCTGCGCTACACCAATTCAGCGTTTTCGGGACTGATGATCGCTGTCATACCGATCGTCACGCTCATCATGGCGGCGGCGTTTCTCAAGGACAGGCCGAGCAGGGCGCAGTGGCTGTTCAGCCTTTTGTCGATAGCCGGTATCGCGCTTATCAGCGTGGTCGAAAACAGCGGCGGACAGGTGCAGTTTATAGGCGTTATCTTCCTTATCGCGGCGGTGATATCGGGCTCTGCCTACGGCGTGATAAGCCGGGGTATTTCCGACGAGTTTTCGGTGTACGAGCGCACATATTTCATGCAGCTCATGGGCGGGGTATTCTATACGGTGCTTGCATTTGCCGAGCATCGCGGTGATTTGGGCGCGATAATAGCGCCGCTGGCGAATGCGGACTTTGTCGCGGCAGTGCTGTACCTTTCGCTGGGGGCGTCCGTTGCGGGCTACAGCCTGTTTAACTATGCCGTGGCGAACGCGCCGATGGCAAACGTCATAAGCCTGTGCAATCTGACGACGGTGATCTCCGTTGCGGCCGGCATAGTGCTGCTGGGCGAGCCTTTTTCGCCGGTGTCGCTCATAGCGATGTTCGCGGTGCTCGTCGGCATCTGGGGAGTTCAGAAATTCCCCCCGAAGGAGCAGAACTGAAAAAATTACACAAAGTGGTGCATTTATAAGGATAGAAAAACGCTGTTTTTTGTTGTACGCAAACGTACAACTTTTGTGTCAATGCAGTCTATGGGTGAGGATACTTTGCCCCAATCATCTATAGGAGGTCATTAGATGACAGAAGAAAACTACAATTATCGCACCAGCCAAACTATGCTCCGCAATCAATTTCCGGGTGAGGGTAAATTGAAAATACCGATTATTCCGAAGTTTGAGCCAAGACCGGATGATTTCAGCAATTTGCTTCTTATAGGCTTTGACAAAACTCATATTGGAGATACTGAGCATATTGACCGTATGGTACACTTTTTCCTATACGACTATCGCTTCGAGCGGGTATGGAAAAGCCCGGACGACGATATAGAAAGACTTTCCCGCTATCGTGCTGTGTTATCGCCTGATTTCAGCATGTATCTGGAAATGGCTCCGGTTATGCAATTATACAATGTGTTCCGAAACCGTTGGTGCGGTGCATATTGGGCTTCAAAGGGAATCCGCGTTATTCCCAGTGTCAACTGGGGTGACGAAAGCACATTCGACTTTTGCTTTGGGGGAATTGAAAAGGGAAGTGTAGTTGCCGTCTCAACCTATATGGCGTCAGAGCATGATAACCGTCAGGATCAAAAGGAATGGTTTATGGCGGGGTACAATGAGATGCTCAGACGTATAGAGCCGGAAAAAATCATTTGCTACAACACGCCATTTGCTGAGATGCAGGGCGATATTGTGTATGTGGACTATGAGCTCAGCTCATCTTCAAAATTCCCGATACAACGTCAAAAAACCGTGATATAATGTTTGCATACAGGGTATCCGCCGGAGGCGGCAGCGCTTACGGCGGAAAATGGAGGCCGAATCCTAATAAACCGAATGACAGTAGGTATTTAGGAGAACCGGGAGAAATCAAAATAACAAAGACGAAAAAGGGAGAAGTATTTCTAACCAAGATTGGATTAGACGGCAGGGCCGAAAGAGAGCGTCATGAAACAGTACACACTAACCCTGCAAAACATACCAACCCACACGACCATATCATAGAATGGAAAGGGCCTGACTGTCATCCAAAACCGGGGCCGCCGATAAATTATTATGGTATAGTCCCTGAATTCAAAAACTGTATAGGAGATGTAAAAATGAGCGAACCGCTTATAATCACAGATGACATGAGCTTAAATTTTGAGTCAATAAGTGAGTTTAAACAAAGTATAAACTGGGGAGCAGAGATAGAATTTACATGGAAGGGTAAGGAATACGGCGTTATAAGATATGGAACGGATAACAAGATAACTATCTATGAGGCGTACAAGCCCGAAACCGAAAAGGTGTGCGAGACCGCCGATGACGCGCTTGAGTATATAGTCGGCGGGGATAGGCTGCGCGATGTTATAACCAAGGTCAACGTCGTAAGCCGCACGATCTGACGGCTGCTGCCGCAGAGCAATTCGTTGCTACGCTCCATATAGTCGTTTTTGCTATAACCCGACCGGTTTTTCCTTTTCGTTTTTAAGCTTTATGTAATTGCTTTTGCCGGTGCTCGACCATAGAGTTTTCAGCTAATCGTCTTTGCGCTCGCGCACTAAATTAGAAGCAGCAGTATTCAACAGCCTCTGCACCCGTAGGGGCGAGCATCGCTCGTCTGATCCGCCGGAGGCGGCAGCGCTTACGGCGGAAAATGGAGGCCAAGTCCGAATAAACCGAATGACAACAGATTTTTAGGCGAACCTGGTGAAATAAAAGTAACGGAATTTTCAAATGGAGAAGTATTTTTAACAAAGATCGGAAAAGACCTCAGGGCGATTGCGGAAAGGCACCATACTACAAAACCCAATCCAAGACTCCATTCCAACTCCCATGACCATAAAATCAACTGGGATTCTCCCAGAAAAGGTGTCCCTAATTTTGAAAAGCCACATACGAATTACTGGCGCGAAGAGTATCCCTATGGCGCACCAGAGTTCAAGGTTTTCAGAGGTGCTATTATGAAATACACTTTTAATTCTGATGAAGAGAATCGATTCAAAACCATATCAAATTTCAAAGAATGCATTATTCGCGGCGGAGAGCCTGTCTTTGTCTGGAAAGGACTGCAATATGGCGTATGTTTTTACGGAGATAAGTACTGCATTGCGCTTACAAATGGAGAACAGGAGAAGATTTATGATACACCCGATGATGTTCTGAACTATCAGGTGGGGGAAGATCGTTTGCGGGATGTTATTACCCAAGTAACGGTTCTGCACCGGAACATTTAAGATAAACGGGAACGCGATCATACTTCGTCACGAAACTGGCCATGCGCCTGGAAGTGGACACTCTAATCCTCATGACCATCCGGTCACCTGGAATAACCCCGACGAGCACCCGCAAAAAGGAGCGGCAATCAACTACCCGGAGGGTGCTCCGGATTTAAAACAATATAGGAAAGGGAGAGCTTTTTTGGATACAAACACCATTTCATATGATCCGGAAGCATATCGTTTTAAAACTATTAGTGAGTTCAAAACCAGCATGCGTTATGGCGCAGAAGTTGTCATAGAATGGCAAGGACAGGAATATGGCATTTGGTCAGAAAATGGGTCTATTCGAATCACCTGTTCAGACATCCCAAATGAAAACAATATATTCGAGAATTCTGATGCCGCTCTTGAATATATGGTCGGTTCAGATCGTCTGCGTGATGTGATCACACAGGTCACGGTGCTTGACCGCACGATTTGAGATAAACCCACTGATTACTGGTGCGAAGAGTATCCGGATGGTGCTCCAGAGTTTAAGAATATGCAATCGGGAGATGTTGGAAGAATGAATACTGAGCTTTGGTGCGATCCTGAAGCAATGCGATTTAAAACAATTAGTGAGTTTAAAGACAGCTTACGCCGCGGCGGTGAAATTGTGATTGAGTGGAATGGAAATACATACGGGATCTTTAACAATGGCCAAAAGTTTTTCATAGTCACGCCTTCCATACATACTACATTCTTTGACACTCCTGATGAACTGCTGGAATACAGAATTGGAGATGAGCGCCTACGCGACATCATTACTCAGGTAGATGTAAACGACCGTGCTCTTTGATAAAACCCCTTGCTCGCCGCTTGCAAACTATTGATATAACTGGTTTTTGCCAGATCCTATAATTACACTCAGACCATGTAAAGGCCCACTTTTGTCTGCCAAGACATGAGTGGGCCTTTACAATGATATCCGTTCCTTGCGGAACTGGTGATATATCTCCGGTATGATAGCGCACTTTGTGCGATGATATATGCCTCCGGCATATGGGGAACGTATATCATATCGCGCAAGCGATATATCATTATAACTCTCCCTATCTCAAGCCAGGCTTTTTCAGTCTGCCTGTCACGGCGGACGAACTGCACTTGAGCGCGCTCAACACACCTTTTCCAGAGATGCAGGGCGATATTGTGTATGTGGACTATGAACTCAGTTCATGGAAACTTCAAAATTCCCGATACAACGTCAAAAAACCGTGATATAATGTTTGCATACAGGGTATCCGCCGGAGGCGGCAGCGCTTACGGCGGAAAATGGAGGCCAAGCCCGAAAAAGCCGAATGATAAACGATTTTTGGGTGAACCGGGGGAAATAAAGACAACATATACGAACGGGTATCGTGTTGATACAAAGATTGGTGCGGATGGGCGTGCAGTAACAGAGCGCCACTATACAGATCATAATCAGCCATGGGCACATACCAATCCGCACGACCATCCGATTCATTGGAACAAGCCAGCGGGATATCCTGAGCCACAGCCGCCAATCAACTACCCGGAGGGTGCTCCGGAATTCAAACAATATGGAGGACTTTGCTTTATGGGAAACACAATTGTTCCCGCCAATTCACCGGAACAGAACAGATTTACAACGATCAGCGACTTCAAGACCTGCATGAGACGGCACGGAGAGGTTGAATTCTCATGGAACGGAAATCTATACAGCATTACGCATCGCGGCAATGGACAAATAAGTATTTCCGCTGCCTATCGGGAAGAAACAGAAAAGCTCTGCAATACATCTGACGAAGTTCTTGAATATATGGTCGGTTCAGATCGTCTGCGTGATGTGATCACACAAGTAACGGTGCTTGACCGCACGATTTAAGATTTTTTCAATTCGCTTTTTAGCTTCAAATAATCGCTTTTGCCATAACTCGACCGGTAAGGTTTCAGATAGTCTTTTTTGCACTCGCGCCCTCAATTAGAACATACAAACCTTCCCCTCAAGGGGAAGGCTTGAGGCAAAATATTTTCCGCTCTCCCCCGGTCGGGCATTGGTAAAAACGATTATTGCCATTCTTAACGCGGATTGCTTTGCGCCAGCCGGCGCCCCTCAAGGGGAAGGCTTGTAGTAAAAAAATTCCTGCCTCAGGGTAGCAGCGAATAAGACAGGTTTATAGCTTTAGAGAGAACAGCGTGGCGGAAGTCACGCTGTTCTGCTTTTTGATGCGTGAGTGAGTATTTCGGCAATGATGCTCTCCG
>SFEX01000022.1 GCA_004557075.1 Clostridiales bacterium | reverse complement strand
TGCCTTTGCTTCGGATGATGTTAAATCCAGCTCGTCCATATCAACGGTAATGTCGATATATGTATCCGGCTTTTTTCTAACCAACTGAACAACCGTCTCGACATGGCTCGTTCTCGGGAACATATCGACAGCGGTGGCTTTTTTCAGCTCGTAGCCGTGCTCATTGAAAGCGAGGATGTCGCGCGCAAGCGTTGACGGGTTGCAGGAGACATACACCACGCGCTCAGGCTCCATGCCGCAGACGGTGTGTATTGCCGCTTTGTCCATGCCCTTGCGGGGTGGATCGACTACCACGGCGTCCGGGCGTGCACCCTCTCTCAAAAACCTCTCCGCCGCCTCCGACGCGTCCGCGCAGAAAAATTCCACATTCTCCACGCCGTTGCGCTC
Organism: Clostridiales bacterium; assembly: GCA_004557075.1. GTDB lineage: Bacteria > Bacillota > Clostridia > Oscillospirales > Oscillospiraceae > F23-B02. Next base: position 26,068 of record SFEX01000022.1, on the reverse strand, counting down.
GGCATTTTCGCGCGCGTTTTGGACGGCCTCGGGTATTATCTCCGCGCCGATCACTCTTTTTGCGTATTTTGACAGAAACAGGCTTATCGTTCCCGCTCCGCAGTATAGCTCCAGCACCGTGCCGCAGCCGTCCGGTACGGCATATTCCACCGCCTTGGCATACAGCCGCTCCGCCTGGGGAGGGTTTATCTGATAAAACGCCTGAGGCGCGATCTCAAACTCAAAGCCGCCGAGCCGGTCTGTAATGCACTCTCGTCCCCACAGGGTGTGAAACGCGCCCGACAGCACCGTATTGCCAGCGCTTTTATTCACATTGAGGACTATGCCGGTAAGCTCCGGGCAGGCATCGCGCAGGCTCGACATAAGCTTATCGGTTTTTGCGCCCAAGCCGCCGCTGACCACGATAACCGCCACCGCGTCGGAGGTAGCTTCGGCTGTGCGCACATACACATGGCGCACAAGCCCGCGCTCGGTTTTCTCGTCATATGCCGTGACACCGTTTTTAGTCATGAACTCCACGACCGCAGCCGCAGCTCTGTCGGCAAGCTCGGACTGGATGAGGCAGCGGTCTATCGGCACAAGCTCATGGCTGCGCTGTGCGAAAAAGCCGCTTTTTATCTCGCCGCCGACGCTGCGCACGGCATATATGCCCTTGTTGCGGTAGCGCTCTACCCTGTAGCTGCCGAGTATCTCCCCGGCCTGCACGGTCTGGCGGCCGATATGCCGCAGGGCGTCGTTTAATTTGCAGAGCTTGAAGCGTTTTTCCTCCTCGTAGCTCATGTGCCACAGGCTGCATCCGCCGCAGCGTATGCTTTTTTCGCACGCGGGTGCTCTGCGCTCGGGCGATACTTTAATCGCCTCCAGTGCCCTGCCGTAGACGGCCGAGGCGCTCACCTTGACGATGACTATCCTCCAAATTTCGCCCACGATCGTTCTCGGTACGAACACCGCCCTGCCCTCAATACGCGCAACGCCGCTGCCGTCGGAGCTGTAGCCGACTATCTCGGCTTCGTATATTTCATTTTTCAGTAAATTTTTCATGTTTTTAATATATCATCCTCCGAAAGTATTTTCAACGCGAATATATTTTTATCTTTGGGCAAAGCTAATACGGCAAATACTTTTTGGAGGTAAAACGCGTGAAAAAGCTCGGAACTCTTATACTTGTCCTTGCGCTTTTGTGTACCTGTCTCGCAGGCTGCGGCGACGGCAATGTAGACAGCGGGAACGACGGCTACATCGGCGACAACGGCGGCACTAACAACAACGGCAACAACGACGGCAACATCCTTGACCCCGATGGCGACGGCGACAGCATTATCGATCCCGATGACGATGACAACATCCTCGATCCGGACGACGACGGCATGAACGAAAGCGATACTCCCACCGCCATCCCGAACGCCAGCCCCGAGGTCAGCCCTAAGGCTATAGGCCCCTGACAAAAAACATCGGACTTAAAAAAGTCCGATGTTTTTTTACACTACTTGGAATATATAAAATTTCAGGTAATCTGTCTCCGGTACGTTCCAGAGTATCGGATGATCCGGCGCCTGCTGCCTTGCCTCTATCTGACGCAGCTCAACGCCGGCGTCGGCCGCCGCCGAGCGCAGCATCTTAACGAAAAGCTCCGACGGCATGAAATGGCTGCACGACGCGGTCGCAAAATACCCGCCGCGCGGCAGAAGCTTCAGCGCGCGCAGGTTTATCTCCTTATAGCCGCGCTCGGCGCTTTGCACGGTCTTGCGTGATTTTGTAAACGCCGGCGGGTCGAGGATTATAAAATCAAACGGCTTACCGCCGCGGCTCTCAAGCTCCGGCAGGAGGTCGAACACATTTGCGGCAATAAAGTCCATGTTCCCGTCAAGGCCGTTTCTGCGGGCGTTCTCCCTTGCCATCTCGACGGCGGTTTCGGACACGTCAACTGCGGTCACATGCTCTGCCCCGCCCTTAGCCGCGTTCAGGGCAAACGAGCCTGTGTGCGTGAAGCAGTCGAGCACGCGCCTGCCCTTTGCGAGCCTCGCGACGGCAAGGCGGTTGTATTTCTGGTCGAGGAAGAACCCTGTCTTCTGGCCGTTTTCAACATCTATGCTGTAATAAATGCCGTTTTCGCATATCTCCGTCACGCAGCTATCGGGGTGATCCTCTCCTTCAAGCTCAAACCAGCCTTTGTTCTGCGGGAGCCCCTCAAGGGATCGTATGGCGACGTCGTTTCGTTCATATATGCCGCGTATCTCCTGCCCGTCGGCGCGCAGGCGCTCGACGATCAGTGTGAAGATAAGAGGCTTGAGTCTTTCCATGCCGACCGACAGCGTCTGCGTCACGAGGATATCCGAAAACCTGTCCACCGTGAGGCCGGGGAAGCCGTCGGCTTCGCCGAAAATGACGCGGCAGCAGGATATGTCATCGCCCATGACGGTCTTGCGATAGTCCCATGCGTAGCCTATGCGCCGCCGCCAGAAGTTTGCGTCAAAGCTGTCGTTTGCGTTGCGCGATACAAGGCGGACGCGAATTTTGCTCTCAAAGCTCACAAAGCCCGTGCCGAGGTACTTGCCCTTTTCGCTCACAGCGTCCACGAGCGCCCCGTTCTCGGCCTCATCCGCCGACACGACCTCGGCCGCGTATATCCACGGGTGCCCCTGCTCTACCCAGCGCGTACCCTTTGCGCTTATTACAAACCGCGGAAATTTCCGCTGTGCCTTCATAGTATCAGTCCTTTGCAGATAAGTTTATATATTATATCACGCTTCGCGCTCAAGCTCCAGCAGGTATTTCTTGCGTTCTATCCCGCCTGCGTAGCCGACGGGCTTTTTATCCTTGCACACAACGCGGTGGCAGGGGATGATTATAAGTATGGGGTTGCGGTTATTTGCAAGCCCCACAGCCCGCGCGGCCTTGGGATTGCCGACATTCTCCGCGATCTCGCCGTAGCTGCGCGTCTGTCCGTAAGGGATGCGCTGAAGCTCGCTCCATACGCGCTTCTGGAACTGACTGCCCCGCAAATCGAGCGGCAGCTCAAAGCTGCGTCGCTTTTTTGAAAAATACTCGCTTAGCTGACGGCAGGCATCGTCAAGATACAGCCCGCGCATCGTAGGCGGCGTCTGCACGGGATCGTCAAAGCGCAGGCTCAATATGCCCTTTTCGCTCTCGGCAATGCGGAGCGTTCCTATCGGAGTTTCCAAATAGCAAAATGCCCTTTCAATTGGGTTTTCACTCATATTTGTTCCTCTCTTTGCAGCTTTTTTCTTATTTTATCACACTTTGCCGCACATAAAAAGTCTTGTGTTGATTTATGACTGTTTTGGTAGTAAAATAATTCATCATTAAGCACAGGAGGTAATAAAATGAGCTATATACCGGGCGTTGAGCAGGCCAAGGAGCTTGTCATGCGCTATAACAAGGATCCTTTCCACATTCAGCATGCCGAGACCGTGTCCAAGGTCATGGGCGAGCTTGCAAAGGAATTTGACCCCGACCGCGTGGATTTCTGGGCGGCTGTAGGAATGCTGCACGACATTGACTTTGAGCTCTACCCCGAGCAGCACTGCGTCAAGGCAAACGAGATGCTGCACGAGCTGGACATCGACGAGGAAATGATACACGCCGTCGTGAGCCACGGCTACGGTATCTGCGCCGATGTTGAGCCGACCGAGTTCATGGAAAAGGTACTCTTTGCGACGGACGAGCTTACGGGTCTTATAGGCGCGGCCGCGCTCATGCGCCCGACCGGGATATCGGACATGGAGGTCAAGTCGATAAAGAAAAAATTCAAGGACAAGAAGTTTGCCGCGGGCTGCTCGCGCGACGTCATCACAACGGGCGCGCAGATGCTCGGCTGGGAGCTTGATACACTGTTTCAGAAAACGCTTGACGCCATGCGCGCATGATAAGGCTTTATATTGCCGACACAAGCGCTCTTGACATAGCTTCTGCCATGCAGGAAGTATCAGAAACACGCAGGCAGAAGGTACTGCGGCTGCCAAACGACGAGAAAAAGCGTCAGTCCCTCGGCGCGGAGCTTCTGCTCCGAAAGGCCACCGGCCGCACCGAATATTCGCTCGGCAAAAACGGCAAGCCGTATTTTGAGGGCTCACCCCTGTATTTCTCCCTCGCGCACAGCGGCTCATACGCCGTCTGCGCCGTCGCGGGCAGCGATATCGGCATCGATATAGAGACCGTGCGCGAAGGCTCTGAGAGGCTTGCAGAGCGCTTTTTCGCGCCTGCGGAATACAGAGCCGTTGCTGAGAGTGCCCAGCCAGACCGCGAATTCTGCCGCCTGTGGGTGCTCAAGGAGAGCTATATAAAGGCCACTGGCTCCCGCCTTGCCGATATGCAGGGCTTTTCCGTCATAGGCGGCGTGGAGGGCTTTTGCCTGCAAAGCTTTGAGTATGAGGGCTTTTTCGTTGGATTGTGCCTCAGGGCGGATGCCATGGGCGAAATTGAAATACACAAAAACGTGAGACTATAAAAGTCTCACGTTTTTCATATTCTCTCAAGCAGAGCGGGGAGCTCGCTAAGCTGTCTTATCTCGTAGTCTGCCGGAATTTCCGGGTCGGGCGCTTCGCCTTTAGGGTTAAACCAGCAGGTGCGCACTCCCGCGTTTATGCCGCCGAGTATATCAGATGACAGCCTGTCGCCCACGATAACGGCCTTGTCCTTTTCAAAGCCCGGTATGCGCTCGAAACAGGCGTCGAAAAACTCCTTTGACGGCTTATTGAAGCCGAGCCGCTCCGAGATGAAAATATTGCGGAAGTACGGGATTATTCCCGCGCTTTTTAAGCGGCTGCTCTGCACGGAGGCAGTTCCATTTGAAATTATGTACAGCTCGTACCTGCCCTCGAGCGCCTTTAAAAGCTCCGGCGCACCGTCAACGAAATAGTGTCCGATGCCGAGCAGGTACTCATAGCTTGCCTGCGCCATCTCGCTGGGTATACCCTTGATCCCAAGTTCGGCAAAGAGAATATCAAACCTGCGCGTGAGCACCTCGCTGCGGGTGATCACGCCTTTTTCAAGAAGCCGCCACTGCTCGTTGTTTATCTCGCTGTAGCGGCGCACCGTCTCGTCCGTCGCGGGGATACCGATGCGCTCAAATGTTTTTCTTATGGCCGCTGCCTCGGCCTTGCCGAAGTCGAGCAGCGTATCGTCAACATCAAAAAGAACGTATTTTATCATAGCTCGTATTCCATATACATTGCGTTTTTCATGGGGCTGTCGTTATACTTGGGGATCTCGCGAAACCCGAGGCGCTTATACAATGCCTGCGCGTCTTTGAGAAAATCCAGAGTGTCGAGCAGCACCCGCTCGTACCCGGCCTTCTTTGCCTCGGCAAGTATCAGCTCGGACATGTAGCGGGCAAGTCCCCTCCCCCGGTATTCGGGGCGCACATACAGGCGCTTTAGCTCGCAGGAGCGCTCGTCCTGACGCTTCATGCCGACGCAGCCGACGGCTGCACCATCGAGGAAAGCGATATACAGTCTGCCGTCCGGCTCGCCGTATTTGTGTCTGAGGTCCGCAAGCTCATCGTCGTAGTTTTGCAGCTCAAGGTAGGCCGCGACCGTGAGGTCGTTATCCTTGAGCATCCGCGTGTATTCTGAAAAAAGCTGCGCTATGTGCCCTTCGTGTTCATACGCCGGGCAGATCTCAAATTCTTTAAAAATAAGCTTTTCCATACTCTGTGCCGCCCTCTCCATTTGGTCTTAACACAGTATACCGTTTCCGCTATTGCTTGTCAAATGCCGTCACTTTTTCCCGGCGCTGTCGATAGTCTTGCCGAACACGAAAAAGCGCTGATACAAAAACTCCGTTGTGAAGTTCAGCACCATGTTTATCCCGGTCACAAGATATTCGTTCCAGCCCAGTCCCTCGGCTAAATATTGCCCGAGCAGGGTCGTCAGCGGCGTGAACACCGCGTAATACGCAAGCGCCTTGAGCATCGCAACGGGGACGTTTGCAGCCGAGCGGAAAGTAAACTTGCGGTTTAGGGTAAAGTTCCAGACGACGGACAGCACGAGCGCCGTAAGATAGCACGGCCAGTAGCTCAGGCTCGTCAGCTCGTTTAAAAGCGCGAAAACGCCCATCTCCACAAGCCCGGCGCTTATAGAAAAGCCTAAAAATTTAAGGAAGCGTACGATTTCTTTGCTGTTCATTTTCTCACCTTCGGCAATAATATAGCGCTAATTTCTCCAAAGGTAAAGAGGAAATTTAAAAATTTTTAAGCAATTTTATTGTGTGCCGCTTGTCTGTCCTAAACCCTTTAACACAGCCGCAATATCAGCATTGATGCAGATAGACTGCTCTTTTATCTCACCGGGGGCTATCGCCTCGCCGAAGTTGACGCAGGCATAGGTCGCGCGATTATTCTGCGCCGTCAGCTTCCAGAAAGGGTATTTTATGATAACGGGGGTGTTAAACCCGACGCCAAGCTCCAAAAGCAGTATCCTTTTACCGCTTCTTGTTCGCAGGAACTTCTCATAGCGCTCCGCCGCAGAGTGCCAGCCGGTATCCTCAACGAAGCTGTCGTCCGAGCGCAGATTCATCGTCAGCGGTTTGCCGCAGTGCGGGCATACAGGCAAAAGCTCCGTCGGAACGCGCATATTTTTCTGCCCGGCTAACATTTTCCATATCATGTCCTCATTTTCAAAGGTCTCATTGCAGCAGGGCTCCGAGCACTGGAGCAAGCCGTAATCTCCCTGAGTATAAAACAGGCGCTCCTTATCAAAACCTGTCTTCTGGAAGCAGTGATCCACATTCGTGGTTATCACGAAATAGTCCTTGTCCTTTACAAGCTCAAGCAGGTCGTAATAGGCTTCTCCCGGGATATCGACATAGCGGTTATAGTAGATATACCTGCTCCAATATGCCCAATGCTCCTCCGGCGTGGGGTAGGGGTAAAAGCCGCCGGAGTACATATCGTGAAAGCCGTACTTTGCTTCAAAATCTGAAAAATACCGTTTGAAGCGCTCGCCCGTATATACAAACCCCGCCGAGGTCGAAAGCCCCGCGCCGGCACCGATGACGACGGCGTCGGCCTTATCAAGGCTCTCTCTGAGCTTTTTTATACTATCCAAGTAAGTTTCTGTAGATTTCATAGTCGCTGTCCTTGAAAATATTGAATATCACCTTGATTTCACTTTGTGTTTGCGCTTTAAATTCTTTTACGGTCTGAACGGCGATCTGCGCCGCTTTATCGTTTGGAAAGCGAAATTCGCCTGTTGAGATGCAGCAAAACGCGATGCTGCTCAGGCCGTTTTGCTCTGCCAGCTCCAAGCATGAGCGGTAGCAGGACGAGAGCAGCTCGCAATCCCGCCGCGTCAAGGCTCCCTCGATTATCGGACCGACCGTGTGCAGAAAGTACCTGCACGGCAGATTGTACGCGGGCGTTATTTTAGCCCTGCCCGTCTCCTCCTCGTGACCCTGCCGCCGCATAAGCTTTGCGCACTCAAGCCTGAGCTGCACCCCGGCATAGGTGTGGATGGCATTGTCGATGCAGCCGTGGTTTGGGCAGAAGCAGCCGAGCATCTGGCTGTTGGCGGCGTTTACTATGCCGTCGCAGGCAATCGTCGTTATATCGCCCTGCCAGAGGTAGATATCCTCCTGCACCGGGCTGAGCTCTGCAAGCTCCGTAACACCCTTTTGCCTTGTCTCCTCTTGCAGATATTCATCCTGCACCGCCAAAAATTCCTCCGGCGCCGGGGCGGGCATGCGCACATTAAAAAGGGCGCGCAGAAGAAGCTTTTGTTCGGCAGCGTCATCTGGAACGGCAAGGTTCTTATAATGCTCATTTTCCTGCTTCAATGCCTGTACCAGATATTTTCTCCGTTCAATTTGCTTCATGGCTTTCCCTTTCTCCGACAGCGCCGCTGAATTCGCAGGAAGCCAGCCTGCCTTCCGGAAGGTAGCAGGTGCGGCGCTCACGCTTTACCAGCTCCCTTACGAACTCGGTCGCGGGGCGGCAGAGCAGCTCTTCCGGCTTTGCAAACTGCTCGATTTTCCCCTTGTCCATAACGAGCACCCTTGTGCCGAGCTTCAGCGCCTCGGAAATATCGTGAGTCACGAACAGCACGGTAATTCCGGTCTGCCTGTGTATACGCTTCAGCTCCGTCTGAAGCTGTCCGCGCGTTATCTCATCCACCGCGCCGAAAGGCTCATCCATCAGCAGAATATCCGGCGACGCCGCCAAGGCGCGGGCAATGCCGACCCTCTGCTGCTGACCGCCCGAAAGTTCGGACGGATAGCGGTGCTTCAGGTCCTCCGAAAGTCCGACAATTTCCATCCATTTGGATACGGCGTTTTTCGTTTTTTCTTTATTCTGTCTGTTGAGCAGGTTCGGAACATACGATATATTCTGCTCCACCGTCATATGCGGGAACAGCACGCTGCCCTGAATGGCATAGCCGATATTTCTGCGAAGCTCCGTCTGGTTTTTATCGCGTATATTTTCGCCGTCAACGAATATATCGCCCGAGGTCGGCTGAATAAGGCCGTTTACCATTTTGAGCGCGGTTGTTTTTCCGCAGCCGGACGAACCGATTATCGTTACAAATTCGCCTTTTTCTACCGACAGGTCGAGCCCTTCCATAACCACCTTTTCGCCGTATGCTTTTTTGACGTTCTTAAACTCTATCGCTGTTTTCACTTTGCTTCACCTCACTGTAAAAGGCCGTGACTGCGCAGGAAATCCTCCGCCACCGCTCTCGGCTCGCTGTTTTCCGTTTCGACAGAATAGTTCATTGCCGCCATGTCGCTGTATTTTATAAGTCCGCTGAGCTTTTCAAGCACAGCTTCCAGCTCCGGGTATTTCTCAAGCACCTGCGTGCGGACCACGTTCCCGCAAATATAAGAGGGATAAAACTGCTTGTCATCTTCCAAAACTACCACGTCAGACTCCGATAGCTGTCCGTCCGTTGTGAAAATGACCATCACGTCTATCTTTTTCTGATTGATCGCCTGATATTTAAGTCCAATATCCAGATCCATCGTTTTGCCGAACTGCAATCCGTAGGCTTCACAAAAAGCGTCGTATCCATCCTCGCGCTCAAAGAAATCATACTCCGCGCCAAAGATGAGCTCACCCGCCACGGACTTTAAGTCGGAACAGGTTTTCAGGTCGTACTGTTCAGCTATTTCACGGCGAACGACTATGCCGAAGGTATTGTTAAAGCCATACATTCCGACCCATTTCATATTGAATCGTTCGCTATATTCATTCTCCAGCTCGCCGAACAAATCCTCGGTGTACAAGCCGTCGTGCTTGAGCACCATGTTCCAGCCCGTGCCCGTGTACTCAGGGTACAGGTCAAATTCTCCGCTCTCCATCGCCGGCTGGATGTTCGACGTTCCGCCGCCGACGCCCTGCGTCAGCTCGACGTTCAAATCCGTGTCCTGTTCGATAAGGATATCCAGCATTTCGCCGAGAATGTACTGCTCCGTCATCGGCTTTGTGGCGATATGTATGGTGTCCTTCTGCTGTGTGTTTATAAACACGCCGCCCGCAATGCACGCACACAGAACCACGGCGACAGCGGCAATTACCCTGTTTGTTTTCGTATTCTTAACGCTGTGTTTACTCATTCGTTTTTCGATGAACCCAAGCAAAAAGTCCATAGCGAGAGCGAGCAGCGCGATCAGCAGGCTGCCGACCATTGTCATCGCCGCGTTATTTGTCGTAATGCCACGGTAAATCGCGACGCCTAATCCGCCCGCGCCGATGAATGAGGCTATACCGGCAAGAGCTATCGTCATCGTCACCATATTGCGAATACCCGACATGATAACGGGCATGGCAAGCGGGAGCTTTATCTTAAACAGCATCTGCGCTCTTGTGCTTCCCATACCCTTCGCGGCCTCTAAGATCGCGGGGTCAACATTGGTGATGCCTGTATGCGTATTGCGCACCATCGGCAGCAGCGCATAGACCGTCAGCGCGATTATCGCGGTTGCGTTTCCCACCCCCGAAAAGGGTATCAAAAAGCCGAGCATGGAAATTGACGGTATCGTGTACAGGAAATTGATAACGCCTAAAGTCGGCTTCGCGCTTTTCTGAAATTCGCTGATAAGAACTCCTACAAGACCGCCGAGCACTATGGCAATCAAAATGGAAGCCAGAGATATTTCCAAATGCTCCAGCAGCAGATCTAAGAAGAAATCCTTTCTGTCCAGAAAGACAGACCACATATCTTTAATCATTTTTACTCGCTCCTTCTCGTAATTGCCTTTACGGGGCAATTTTCAAAACACAAACCGCAGTGAAGGCAGTGATTTTGACTGATCTCAAACGGTTTTCCCTCGCTTATGCACTGCTGAGGGCAGAGCCTTTTGCATTTTCCGCAGCCTATGCAGGAATCGGAAATTTCAAAGCCTTTTTTCTGCGCTTTATTATTTCCGATGGCAAAACTTTCTCTGACTATCGGCTCTTTACCCAAGTCAAAAAATTCAATATTCGCGTTTGCAACGCAGAACGCATCAAGTATATATCTGCTCTCGCCGAGATATACGGCGTTCATGCTCGGATTTTCATCGAAAATGCGGTCTATCCAATATTTGTGCTCTTCCAGCTTTTCAGCCTTGCCGCTTAAACGTATCATCTGAAATTCTCTGTTCATTCCCGTAATGGCTACCTGACCGTTTTCCGTAAGCTGACGGTGAAAGTCTTTTCCCCGTGCCGTGCAAAAGTACAGCTTCTCATTTTCAACTATCATCACATCGATTATGCGAATTTGAGGAAGCCCGTTTTCATCGACGGTCGCAAACGCGACATCTTTTATTTCCCTTAATATTTCCAAACATCTCTGAGCGTTCATATTATACCTCCGCACCTTTTTTCTGATACTATTGTAACTGCGGACTTTTCACTGCGCAAGTACGCACAATATTGTGCCGTAGTTACCAAAAGGAAACTAATGCGCAATTTCAAGGGTTTTTCCTTTCCGGAAGCGCCAAAAAAGTGCGGTACTTGACCCCGTATTGGGATGTAGGGTATAATAATATTATAAGTTACTAAAAGAAACTATGCCGGAGGTAATTTCAATGAGTGTACAGAATGTAGCAAACGAACTGCCCGCCTGCCCTGTCGAGACAACGCTGACCCTCATCGGCGATAAGTGGAAGGTTCTCATCCTGCGCGATCTGCTGCCGGGCACAAAGCGCTTCGGCGAGCTGAAAAAATCCATAGGCAGCGTATCGCAGAAGGTACTGACGGCGCAGCTTCGCGATATGGAGGAGAGCGGGCTTATAGACCGCAAGGTATATGCGGAGGTGCCGCCGAGGGTGGAGTATTCGCTGACCGAGCTCGGCCAGAGCTTAAAGCCGATCCTCGATTCCATGGAAAACTGGGGCGCGGAATATAAGGCGTCCTTGCGCTGAAAGCGCTTTGCCAATTTCAAAAAAATCTCCTATGGCAATTGCCATAGGAGATTTTTTGCTGTTCAGTTTGCGTTATCTCTGCGGAGCTTTGATACGACAACGCAGATGAGAATCGTTATCAGCATATCGGGGAATGTGTTGCCGACAACTATATCCACGTTCATAAGAAGCCTATAGATAACAAAGCCCACGAGCCAGATTATAAGGTTCTGGGCGCTGACCTGACGATTGCTTCTGTCCTGCTTCAATATGAAGAAATCCGCGATCTGTATCGCTATCATCGGAGCGAACACAGAGCCTATGAGATAGAGGAAATCGGTGATATTATCCATGGGGTATATTATCGCGGCGACAGTGCCGATTACAGCCGCGCCGACGGCGACCCACTTGCCGCTCCACTTCGGGAACACCGTCTCGCTGGATACGCCGGCGGAGTATGCGTCGAGGAAGGTCGTCGTGACCGTGGATAGCACGATGATGAGAAGTCCGGCGATGCCGAGCCCCGCCTTGACCATTATCTGCGCAACGTCATACTCACCCGTATATATAGCCGCGCCCATGCCGATAACATACATCCAGCAGCTTACAAGCCCGTACACCACGGCGCTGACGGCGGTGGCCTTTACAGGCTCCTTTGCGCTTCTCGTATAGTCGCTTATGAGCGGCAGCCACGACAGCGGCATTGCGACAGAAAGCTCCAGCGCCGCTCCGAAGCTTATCCCATCGTCCGAGACGCCAACAGGCGAGCCGTCGCCGAAAATGACCTTGCAGAGGATTATTGTCAGCACAAACAGCGCCGCCATTGCGACGGTGTTTATCTTACCCAAATTCTTTATGCCGACGAGTATCCAGAGGATAATAAGCGCGCCGATAACGAGGCACCACACCCATGCGCCGGCTTCCAGCGCACTGTTTGCGGCAAGCGCGCCGTCATATATCATGATGGCCGTCCAGCCGACAAGCTGCAATATATTAAGCAGCGCAAAGAGCAGGCTGCCCTTTTGTCCGAAGCTCAGCTTGACGGTCTCCATAGCGCTTTTGCGCACTCTGCCGCCGATAAGTCCCGCGAAAAACAGCATCGTGCAGCCGATAATGTGACCTAAGATTATCGCAAGCAGACCCTTTCCGAAGCCGAGCGGCGCAATGTAAGTGCCGGTGAGTATCTCGGCTATGGACACGCCCGCGCCAAACCAGATAAGGCCGTTTTCAAATATTGAGGTGCGTTTTTCCTCCATATCAGCGCGCCTCCTTTGCAAACTCGCCGCTCAGCGCGAAGGCGTGGTTCATTGGGCCGCTGCCTTTTCCTAAGTCGAGCATGGCCGAAAGCGCGCCGGAGATATAGTCCTTCGCCCTCTCGATGGCCTCCTCTAAAGCAAAGCCCTTGGCGAGGTTTGACGCTATCGCGCTTGAGAGCGTGCAGCCCGTTCCGTGGGTGTTGGGATTGTCGATGCGCTTGCCCTTAAACCAGCGCATCTTGCCGTCTGCGTACAGCAGGTCGTTTGCGTCGTTTAAGCTGTGCCCGCCCTTGCAGAGCACGGCGCAGCCGTATTCGCGGCTTATCTTTTCAGCCGCCTTCAGCATATCCTCCGGGGTCTTTACGGCCATGTCCGCCAAAACCTCCGTCTCGGGGATATTGGGCGTGATGACCGCAGCGAGCGGCAGAAGCGCTCTTTTGAGTACATATATCGCCTCGTCGCTTATGAGCTTTGCGCCGCTTGTCGCCACCATTACAGGGTCGACAACGATGTTTTCCGCCTGATACGCCGTCAGCTTTTCCGCGATCTTCTCTATAAGCTTGCCGGATGAAACCATGCCGATCTTCACGGCGTCAGGGCGGATGTCCGTAAACACTGCGTCGAGCTGCTCGCCCAAAAATTCGGGCGATACCTCCATGATACCTGTTACGCCGGTGGTGTTCTGCGCGGTAAGCGCCGTTATAGCGCTCATGGCATAAACACCGTTCATCGACATTGTCTTAATGTCTGCCTGAATACCGGCGCCTCCGCTGGAATCGCTTCCGGCGATTGTTAATGCTGTTCTCATTTTATCGTCTCCTTTACTTTTTTTCAGCATTAATTTTATATAGCGGCAAAAGGTGGTGCCCCCAATTTGCCGCTTGATTTTTTTAAATAAGCGCTAAGTCAAAGTCCGTGTAATCGGATAAATAAATGTCCGCGAGCGCTTTAACGCCGTCGGGATTCTCCTCAAATTTATCGAAAACGCCGACTACCTTAAATCCGTCGCGCTTTGCCGTTTTCATGGCGTACAGTGCGTCCTCAAATATGAGCGTGGTGTCCTTTTCCGTGCAGAGCCTGCGCACAGCCTGCCTGAATATATCCGGCTCGTCCTTGCCGTGGCCTACCTCGGAGCAGGTCAGGATATCGGAAAAATACCCTGCCAGCCCGGTGCGCTCGAGCGCAGCTTCGATAAGATATTTATCGGTCGCCGTCGCAATGCACAGCTTAACGTCCCGCTCACGAAGTTTTCGCAAAAACTCACTTACGTTAGGTTTCGGCTGCACGATATCCTTATAATAGTGCTCTATCATGCGGTTAACGCCGTCCATTATCTCGTCGACCGGGAGCTCAACGCCGTATTCGCTCCTGTAATAGCACGCGGCCTGGTACAGGCTCATGCTCTTGAGGACGCTGTCGAGTCCTTCCCTCGGCTCAAAGCCTATTGAGCGCAGGTACTCAGAGCCGATGCTGTCCCAGATAAACATCGAGTCAAACAGCGTTCCGTCGAAGTCGAAAACAGCTCCGCGTATCACAGCGCCACCATTTCTTCGGTAAGCCGCCGAAGCTCGGAGGTTGCGCCGCGTATATCCTTCTGCGCAAATATCGCGCTTATAACCGCGATGCCGCATATGCCGCTTCCGCCAAGGCTCAGGACATTGTCACGGCTTATACCGCCAATGGCTATAACAGGAATTTTTACGGCCTCGCATATGGCCTTGAGCGTCTCGAAGCTAACCTCGGATGCATCGGCCTTTGAGCCTGTGTGGAACACAGCGCCGACGCCGAGATAGTCAGCTCCCCTTTTCTCGGCAAGGACTGCCTGCTCGACTGTCTGCGCGGATACGCCGAGTATCTTATCCTCCCCGATGAGCGCGCGCACATTGCCCGCCTCCATGTCGCTCTGCCCGACGTGCACGCCGTCGGCGTCTATGCTGCGCGCGATTTCAACGTTGTCGTTTATCACAAACGGCACGCGGTATTTGCGGCACAGCTTTTGTATCTCAATAGCCTCTTGAAGAAACGCCTCCTGCCCAAGCTCCTTTTCCCGGAGCTGGACGAAGCTTGCGCCACCCTCTATGGCCTGCTCGACCTGCTCATACAGGCTTGCGCCGTTCAGCCAATGCCTGTCCGTCACGGCGTACAGAAGCAGACTGTTTTTATCTAAGCTCATATTTTGCACCTGCCTTTAGAGTTCTGCCGCTCATGTTGTAAACGGCGTCGATGATGCGATTGCGATAGGTGGAGTTGCCGTCGCCCGGGAGCATATTAGCAAAGCCGATCTCACCGGCAAGGCCCATCGTGCAGACAGCCGCTGCCGCAGCCGCGAGCTTATTTTCCGGGTTTGCCGTGACGAAGGCGGTCATCATACCGGAGAGCTGGCAGCCGGTTCCCGTGATCTTGCTCATCTCGGGTCTGCCGTTGCGTATGACATAGCACCGCTGCGCGTCTGCGACCAGATCTATCGCGCCCGTTATCGCGACGATGCAGCTTTTCTTTCCCGCGAAGTCCTTTGCGAAGGCCACCATCGCGTCAAGGTTCTCCTCCGTTACGGCATCGGCTACGTCCGCGTCGACGCCCTTAGTCGTTCCGCTGCCGAGCGCTAAAGCCTTGATCTCGGAGATATTACCGCGGATAACATCGAAGCGAAGCTCATCGACAAGGCTCAGCGCCGTCTCGGTGCGAAGCGCACTTGCTCCCGCGCCCACGGGGTCGAGCAGGACTGTATGTCCGAGCTCATTTGCCCTGCGACCGGCGACAAACATTGCCTCGATGCTGCGCTTATTGAGCGTTCCGATGTTTATGTTCAGGCCGCCGCAGATGGATGTGATATCATACACCTCATCCGGCTCATCGGCCATTATCGGGCTGGCTCCGCAGGCCAGCAGCATATTGGCGACGTCGTTGACCGTGACATAGTTTGTTATGTTATGGATCAGCGCTGATCTTTCTCTCAGATTGTTCATACAAGCTTCAAGCATTTTTATTCCCTCCAATCAAAAATCAAACATAAAGCGAGTATACCGATTTCGGTATACTCGCCAATTTAAACTTTCAATCTGTCCCTACGTTGGTATTATCCAAATCAGGTTATACGGGTCGAAGGTTATACCGTCCTCTCAGCCTGTCTCACAAGCTCCCCAATATTCACTTCGGCCTTATTATAAAACTACGGTGTGCAAAATTCAATATCCCGACGCAAAAATTTTGCGCATATATTTTTGCTTTTTACCTACGAATGTTCATTGCATTGAACCAGCTATCCAGATGCGATTGACTTGAATTTAGTCCGACATAATAGAGCGGTAAAAAGCCATTGCCAATAGCTGCATTGGCAATGGCTTCTAACATAGTTTTTCTTACTCCCACTCGCCAAATGAAACCGCCTTCTAAACTTTTCTGTATAGGTGATTTGATTCCATTTGACTTGATTTGATACCGATTATCCAAATCCCTTGGGGTATCCGACTTTCTGCTATCAAAAAGCTATCGGTTTATGCTATCATTCTTTTACCTAATAAAAGAATCAAGTTCCCGCCTTGATATCTTCAAATATCGGTGGAAACAATTCGCACATTTTCTCCAAAAGCGGAATGCTAATTTCTCTCATCTGTGGATGTGCATGTTTGGACGTGCGAAGTTTGAAGAAATGACGCCATTCTCTTAAGTTCATTGTGACAACAATTTCAGTTTTCAAGCTATTCGGCAGAACACTTCGTGCCTGCTCAGGAGTTGCACCTAGCTGAAGCAATTTTATATAGCTATCCTCAATTGCTTGCATTTGGCTTTCCCAGATTTCATATTCTCGAGAATTCTCAGGCCAAAAAACAGGCTTAATAAAAGTAAGCTCATTCCCAAATTTGTCTTTGGAATAATTACAATATCGTGTACTTTCTTGGCTATAGCTTGCAATTCTATGTCGTACGATTTCATGCGTAACGCCCCGATCACAAATTATTTTAACTGTGATTTTTTCGTGCTCAATTACAGATTCATGGCCGCTTTTTAAAATACGGCGTATAAAAGGAATAGCAGAGTCTTCAGTGATTAATCCTTCGCTTTTATAACATACACGCCCATAGGATTCTATATTTTTTAAAATCACTATCGGGTTAATATTCCCCATGATTTCAAAGGATGGGTTAATTACTTTCATTTTGAACCTCCTGTGGATGATTCTCTTCCTGTTTATGTGTATTAAAAGAAAAAATATAGCATGTGTCTCCTGGGCTTGAATACGAAGATGTATTATATACTAAAGCGGGAGCATAACATATTTGAATTTCCGGCCTTCTTAAACCTACTAATGCTACTCCCATTGTCGATAGCTTATTATTCATAGGCACGATCGTAATATTCACGTTTTTACCAATAGTATCAAGCTCGTTACATATTGCCTCATACGCCTTAAACGGATCATTGCTGGGAACCACAAAATCTATCGTTTGTTCAAAATATGCCGACATATTTTTTAGAAGCTTCGCGTATCCCTCGTTAGCATCCTGATTTTTTTCTGTCGAAGAATTGCTTTCGTTATTGTACCCAATTGCTAAATAGTCAGGCGCAATTGCATCGATAATTCTTGCAGCTCTTTCATACTCATATCCGACTATGACTATCAACAGATTATCCAGAGATGGTTTTAAATCGCCAGAATATCCAAGAATTGATCTCACGTCGCCTATACCGCGACTTAGCCATTTCTTTTTTGGGTCATTAATATCAGGTGAATATTCTTTAGCATTATTGTAGCCCCAAATTATTTCTGCATTATTATATTTTTCGTTTAGAATTGCCACAAGGATCAAAAGAGTTTCGTGCGTAAATGTTGTAATATCTACGAAAATTCGATTTAAAGGAGTGCGTTCATTTATATAATTCAACCGGTCTATTATTTTATCTGCAACAACTATCGGTGCAGATAAATCAACACGAAGCACTGATGCTTTATCAGCAAAAAGATTAGTTAACTCTTGTAGATTATTATCTTCATTTTCTAAATGCAGCTGATTAGTAAGGACCAAAAACGCCTTGAATTTATCTGTAGGGATATGTGAAGCAATAGATGTGCATCTTTTCTCGAAACTATTAAAACAGATAAAGAGGTCAAACTCGCATGTAATAAAATCATCTAATCTACTTATACTCATTGTTTCAAACATTTACTCACCCTCCTCTACAGAAAACTCATCCATATAGCTATCATCAAAAAGAGTTAACTGATACATTTCTTCAGTCGGCGAATCTTTTCCAAGACGTCGCAGTAAACTGAACGGCTCCGTCATTGCTCTTTCAAGCAAATAGTTCTGAACAAAAAGATAACCTGCAAACGAAGTTGGATCTAGCGTCCAAATTGGAGAAAGACGACGATTAAGGATATACAGTTTAGTCCGACCACCACTTTTTCCATCTTTTCTGCCAATAGTGGAACAATGGAAATATCCCAATTGAATGCCAAGATTTAATATTTTCTCAACTTCTGTAGAAGGTGCATCAGAAATAGCAATTGAGAACACCCTTCTTTCAGATCTCTCAGAAACAAGAATCTGTCTAAATAATCCACCAAGTGCTTGAATTAGATTGGACAACTTGTCGATATCTTCTTCAGGATATATGTCCTCTTCAATATTAGAACTACTTTCCGGCACCTTAGCATATTTGGGTAAATCGTCAAACAGAAAATGGTTGGCATCATCTCGCACAATAGTATTTTGTGTCGAATCAGTAATAAATGGTATTTCTTGAGTTCCATCAGTACCAGACAACTCTTCAGCATACATTTTATACGCAGATTCTAAAAATGATCTAGCAATGCCTGACGACAAGTGTACCAACTGCTCAAATCCGGAATAACTATAAGTCGACCCGCTTTTTGATGTCCCTAATAAATTCTTGATATAATCCGGTCTGGCATAGCGCAACGCATCATCACTACGTTTGTTACCGCGTCCTTTACCTTCATCAAACTGAATTCGATACTGATTGGCAATCTCTTGAATTTTTCTCTCCTGCTCTTCGTTGCAAGGAAAGAATTCCTCAGCAGTTTTTGAAATGCCAACATTGAGAAGCCTTTTTTCAATTATTTCTGTGATACGCTTTTTATATGTTGGCTTTGCTTTTCCAGTATAAACGATCGTCATGTCGACTTCTGAATAATCATGCGGAGTGTCAATCGTTGATCCAGTAATTGTGTAGTAATGTTTATAATTGTACTGACTTGAAATTTTTAAGCTAATTTCTCCAGATGTACGTGTAGACACCCAAAAATTAAGAACTTGAGTCTGGAGCGATGTAAGGCAGTGTGCATCATCAATCAGAAAGTATATTGTTTTCTGCGGGAAGCATTCTATGGAAGAAAGTTTAGATATCAAGGGAACTACAAAGTCTAAATAATCGAAAAGGGGACCATCGTATGGATACACGTCCTTAGTAAAGGATAGCTTTTTCGCATATTGTATTGCTTGCCTATAGAAACTTTCCATCTGCTTAGCCATTGTATCAAAAACTTCATAAATTTTTGCTTTTTCACAGTTGGCATAATTTCCAACAGGAAGTCTTGGTAAAAACTCATTATAATAGAATTTACGCGCAGAAATATCCCAATCGTCGTTATCATAATATAGATTTAGATTTGATAGACTACTAAATACTTTTTGCAAAGCATATGTTACCATTATATGTTCGTTGATTATATGTGCCGCATTTCGTTCCAAGCGAGTGAGTTCGGTTATTGTTGTAAAACTAGCATTTCTTAAAGGAATATATAATCCCAGGAACTCAATCTGATCAATTTTCACTTTTTGGGAAACGCACTGACAGTCAGGTTCAAGGTAACGAAAAATCATACTCTTTCCGATGCCTCTTGGCCCCATAATAAATGTATGCCCCTGTGCCTTAATCTTTTGATAGTCAGTAAATACGTCAACAAAGAGACTTGCCGCCTCATCTGGGGAAAGTTTCTCTGGAGTCTTTATTTGAAACGGGTTTACTCGAGCCATCACACTCTCACTCCTTCAAGTTTTGCAGCTAATTCTTCGCCGCTCAGAATATCATTGCGGGCATCCTTAATTGAAGAAAATGGAATAATTGGATATCCTTTTTCTTCTAAAGTGTATGAGATTTTTTCTTCATCAAAGACATCTTTTGTGATAACAATCTGTACATTTATCCGTTCCAATGAACAATAGGGGCGTAAGTAACGTATACAATATCTTCGCTCTCGTTCCATTTTTATGGTTCGCGCATAGATTTCATCAATAAGATATCTTTTTTGCCCCGCTTTACCATAAAGCTTTTTTGCAATACTCGCATCAAATTGATAGGCTAAAAAAACTTCAAACGCATTCGTAACTTTATTTTGCCGTAGTGACACTGTATGCAGCTTTTCTGAATATACGTGATAAATTTCACTTGCCTCTCCAATTATTCCACTGTCCATAGCATCATAATTTGCCCTCGATGCATCATCAGCTAGCTCATCTGCAAAGCGTAGTATTGCTGCCAAAAGTTGTTCTTTAATGTCAAAACCGTTAACGGTATATGTTTCATTCAAAACGCTTATAGTATCGGAGCTACCATAGATTTTGCCTCCGTGAACTCCTGCAATTCTTGAAATGACTCGTCTTTCAATGGAATCTGGAATAATTGAAGCACATTCAGAATTAAGAATTTCTGCAATTTTTTTCTCATGCCCCGTACGACCATATATATTGCCTATATCGTGTACAACGATTGCACACAACAAAAAATATATTTCATAGCATGAAAATCTAATATTTCTAAAACATTTTATTATTTCTAATGCTTTTTCCATAACCTTTTTGGTATGGGAGGCATCATGGCGATTCAAGAAGATAATAGGATCGTCCTCAAACAGTTTATTAAATTCTTTTTCTCTTTCCTTTATGTCATCAATGGAATTGATTTCTTTGGTTTTTTCTTGAACTGCTGCTATCCATGTCTTAATAGTTTCTTGCATTGCTCCCATTTCCACTGGATAATTCGCAAATTTATTGGCAAGTTCTTTATATCGTTCTATATGTGGCTTTCTTCCAAATGTACTTGGATATTCATCTGATCCGCCTATATTCAGCAACTCATCTAATAATTTGCTCTGTTGTATATCTTTTAAAGTCATATACTATTCCTCCCTATTAGCACTAATAATGGCTTGAAATACAGCCCTTGCTAAAAAGGGCGGAACTGCATTACCAACCTGTTGCTGCTGAAAACCTATACTACCACTAAACACATACCAATCTGGAAAAGATTGCAATCTAGCAGCTTCCCTTACGGATAATCCACGGTTCTCCCAAGGGTGTATTAACATGCTTTTTCTATAGTTACCTACAGTTACTGAAGGCTCTACTTCAGATAGCCGCCTATATATACCTGTATGGCATCTGGTCTTATCTGCATAATTGCCCATGAGCTCATCAGGTATATCCTTCCAATTACCGCCTTGAGGAATATACGCATATCGCCTTAAAACAGTATCAGCATTCCGTGTGACTAAATTCCCGCTGCACATTTCCAGCCCTTTTCTAAGCGCCTTTGCGTAATCAGATTTTGCTTCCATTTTATATCCCAGCACATCCTGGTTGGCACCATTTTCCAAACTCGGTAGATCCTCAATGGCATCTTTTACGGTAATCATCGATGAGCAAGTAATTGGAATATTAGGCTTTTTCCCATGTAGTGAGCCAATTAGGAAGAATCGGGAGCGTGTCTGTGGAACACCATAATTGGAAGCGCACAAAACCAAAGGAGTGCATGTATAGCTTAATTCAGTAAATTTCTTAGTAATCTCTTCTACAAAAAAGCCTTTTGCGGTTTCCATGATGCCCTTAACGTTCTCGAAAACAATCCATTCCGGCCTTACTTCTTTGGTAATTCGGATAAATTCTTGGAAAAGCCAATTCTGGGGATTGCTCTTGTTACGAGTCTTTTGGTTGGATGTAGAGAAACCTTGGCATGGAGGGCCGCCAAAGAGAATTAATGTACTGTTTTTCCGATCAACAGGAAAGTCTTTAACTGTCCTGATATCTTTATTTAAAACCACTGTTTGTGGATGATTTAATTGATAGGTTTTTGCCGCAAAGGGGTCGCTCTCGACGGCAATTTTTACATCTATTCCCGCCATTTCCGCACCCAGAGACAACCCCCCCGCGCCAGAAAACAAATCAATTCCTATTACCTTTTCTCCCATTTCATTTACCATCCTAAGGCCAAATGCTCAATAACTTCATACACAAATTGGCTTCGTTTTTCTTTTTCAGCTCGCACTCCCAAATCCGCAACACAGTCCAGCCTCGCGCCTCAAACATAGCGGTCACTTCTTGATCGTGCTTTATATTCCGCTCCCGCTTTTTTTGCCAATATTCTTGATGATCTGCAGGACGGGTATTGCGGCAGTCATGTCCATGCCAAAAGCATCCGTCTACGAACACAGCGACCTTCCGCTTTGGAAACACAAAATCAGGATGCCCTTTTACTGGGTAGTTTCGTCTCCAGCCTGTAATGCCATTCTGCTTAAATATTTCAATCAGGCGAAGTTCCGTAGACTTATTCTTCTTTGATTTGACCCGCCGCATAATGTCAGATCGCTTTTCGGCGTCAAAAACGTCGGCCACAATCAATCACCTTGCTTCAAACTCAATACGGAGGCTCGGATCGGTTTCTGTCTCTAGTACAATGTTGTTGTAGAGGCTAATAATATCAGAAAGCGTAGAATTGCGTTTTGCCTCATCAAAAAGACTATGCTCATACACATTTGCGGACAGGAATTGCTGAATATCCCATACCTCTACACGCCCAGCAAGACCAGCGTCCTCCGCCAGATTTAGCGCCGTATGTACCCGGTCAAAGATCGTGATGATAACAGGATGGCAACCGCTGCGCAAATTTGTTTTGCATTTCTCAATCAACAATGCTCCGGGCATAGTGGTACAGTGAATAATCGTATTATTAATGACGAAATCACCGTTGCGGTCAGTGGGACCGTCTGCAACCGACGCGCCGTGAATCTCAAAAGCCCCCTCCGGCATAATAAGGCTCAGTTTAGCGGCAACCAAATGCTGCAATACTGTTCCTAAATACTGTGTGCCCGGATTTTGCTTCTGCCGTTTCTTTGCCTGCTCAAACAGCTCATCCAAATTGGCGCCGATAGTTTTGGACGCGTCTGCCGTCAAAACAAAAGGCTGATTTCTGAAATATTCGCGAACCTGTTCTGCCCAAAATCCTTCAACGAAAGAGAAATCGACGGCTTGCTCTACATTCCATGCGTTGAGGAAATCAACGTATTTTATCATCAGTCCCATGCTCCCGCGACTGGTTCGTCCACCCTCTGCAGAAAGCTGCTGCGTTATGCCATGCTCTTTCAGAATCTTTTTAAGATTTCCACCGCCAAGTCCGGCGACTTGACCTTTACTACTTGTTTGAAAATCCTCAGAGTTTAAAGGAAACTCTTTGTCGCGTACTAAACGAGTAAACTGAACAACCAGAGACAGCGGGCCTTTGGTAAAGATGTTATTTTCTGTTTGAAACGCTTTTAGCCGTTTTTCGGGACTAATCATCATATACAGCCTCCGCAATTTTGGTTAGGAATCGTTCTCCAATAAACTGCGCGACAGGCATAACCACTGCATCTCCCATCGCTTTGTACCCATCGTTATAACTGCCGGGCAAAATGAAGCTATCTGGCGCTCCCATTAGCCTTGCTGCTTCACGGACAGTTAATAGTCTTGCATGAGTTTCTCCATTTTTCTTGACTACCAAATACTGCTTGCTACTTCCGCCTTCTGGCGTTCGTAAACACCCGGCAATACCATCAAACCGCAGTTCCAGCTGTTGTTCTCCATAACGCGTCCGACGATAACCTGTTGCGTAAATAATATCGTGTTCATCCAACTTGATCTGATGGCGCTCCGGTATAAGCTTAAGCACATTGTCTTTATCGAAGGGGATATCATTTTCTATAATATCTTTCAGCGATTCGACACGACGCGGCGGCTTTTCTGTTTTCCACCAGATCCATCCTGGCAGAGACTTTCCTAAATCAGTCGCCGCTTTGCTATGGAGCCAGCAAGGTCCTTCTCCTACTAAGTTGCTTGGGATTTTGCATCCATGTCGTACCGCAATAATGAATACTCTTGGTCTGGATTGCGGTACAAAGTGTGATGCATTTAAAACAATTGCGCCGCAATCGAAGCCTCGGTCAACAAGCGCCATGTGAAGGACACGATAGTTATTGCCTCCGTTTGTAGAAAGTAGACCAGAGACGTTTTCCAGCAACAGGATATTGGGCGTTTGTTCCATTTCGTCCAAGACACGCAACCATTCCCATACTAACCCACTTCTTGAAGCGTGGATTCCTCCCAAAGAGCCGGCTAAAGACAGATCTTGGCACGGAAAGCTAGCCCATGATAAATGGGCAAACGGTAAATCCCTTCCGCTCACATTTTTAATGTCTCCTAGTTCAAAATGCTCACAACCAAAGTTTGCCTCATAAACGGCAGCCTTCTGCTCGCTAATATCGTTCGCCCAAATAGGCGCAAACATTCCTTTCAGTCCATATGCAACAAGGCCGCTTCCTGCAAAAAACTCATGCATTGTCCAAGGCGCGGAGGATAGGTCGATATTCTGTTTTTCATATATGGTGCGTTGAAGCATCATTCTTCCTCCCACGTTGCGCTTTCTTATCACTGGTCGGTTTTTCTGCATTTTCAGGGATGATCCAAATGCGACTCATTCTTGTTGCTCCTACAATACGGTTTTCTTTACAGAGGATTTGAACTTGTCGGGGTGAAATGCCCCATTTTTCTGCGGCTTCCTGTGCGGTTATATATCCATTCACGGTAACACCTCATCGCAAAATTACAACTAAATAAACTACTCTACTTTTATTATATTCGTTTAAACGAAATTGTCAAGGAAAACGAACATACTTGGTTTATTAAAAGGAAGAAGAGAACTTTAACTCCAAAGTGCAATCTGGGCTAGATTCATCACTTTCATTAATCCAGCTTGCTCTCTTTTTTGTGAATACTCCACCAGTTCACGGGCATTACTTGCAGGATGCCAGGCATATGCGATTAAGTAATCAACATGATCAACAACATACTGGTTCGCTCTTACAATAGCCAGTTTTCTCGGAACCGATTCCATACCGGGTGGATAGTAGGTGCTGTCAAAACCCTCTGGCTTTTCAATTGGGCGCTCTACAGGGTGATATGGTAGTAGCAAGGACAGCGTAACCTCTGGGTGTGTCTGCTTTGCGACAATCACCGCCTTGGCGGCAAGGCGGTCAAATTCTCCGTAGTGGCCTACAATAAATTCCGTTACACCATACTCCACAATAGGGCTTAGAAACGCCCAGTTCCTCTGCAACCTCATCCACGCGCATGAACATCTGTCCTGCCATTTGAGTTCACCTCCTTTCGTCATGTTAAGCATAATTGTTTAACTTCATTTTGATTATACTAAGCATATCCGTTAAAGTCAAGTGGATTGCGGGAAAACAATTAAACTTTTCTGCTTTGGTTATATTGACTTCTTCTAAACAAATATGCTATACTGTGTGCAACGACAAACTTGATTGGAGTTGGCTGTTATGGCGATTGGTGAGAGAATTCATTTTCTCCGCAATTTGCGGGGTATGACACAGAAATACCTTGGCACGTTGGTGGGCTTCCCGGAGAAGACCGCCGATGTTCGTATGGCCCAATATGAATCCGGCACCCGGACGCCAAAAGCCGACCTGACGAACAAACTGGCGCAGGCGCTGGACGTATCACCCAAGGCCCTCGATCTGCCCGACATTGACAGCTACATTGGCCTGATGCACACCCTGTTTGCCCTGGAGGATATGTATGGCCTGAAGATCGGTGAGATTGATGGAGAAGTCTGTCTGCGTCTGGACAAGTCCCGGGGCAGTGATTTTCATAATCTCTTTGATATGCTCACCAGCTGGCAGGCACAGGCCGCCAAACTGGAAGCGGGAGAGATCACCAAAGAGGAATACGATCAGTGGCGTTACAGATACCCGGAGCTTGCCAGCAAGCCCGGCTGGGTCAAGGTCACGCCCTCACAGGAATTCAGCGATATGCTGGTGGAATCCCTAAAAGAAACGGAATAAACAGCAAAAAGGCTCTACCGACTTCTTTTCAGAAAGTCAGTAGAGCCTTTTCAGGTTCTCTATAGGATTTGGATGGAAGGGATTGCAAACCTGCAAACCCATCGCCACGCAGAACAAAATAAAGTAAACTCGGTTCTGCGTCTGCTATCAATCTGCTATCAAATCAGTGGGTGTTGCCACGAAAACTACCGTTTTTCCAGCTCTGGAGCTGGGTTTTTCGGCTTTTCGGCACATTTTACTTATTCCCACTCGCAAAATGAAACTTAATTCTAAACGCTTTTGTTTGGGAGATTTGATATCATTTGATTTTTCCTGATACCTATTATCCTTATCCTAT
>SFEX01000021.1 GCA_004557075.1 Clostridiales bacterium | reverse complement strand
AAGCTTATTCATCGCAAAATTTCAAGACTGTAAGTTGTATACAATCATCTTGCACTCCTGTATACCTTCTTCCTATTGACACTATGCTCGCCCCTACAGATGCAACATTTCAAATCATTGCAAAAAGATTTAGTGCTTTTTCTGCGGGTGCTCGTGGCCGAGGTTCTTCTGCGTCCATAGATTGAGCGAATCGGCGCTGTAGCTTATTCTGTCGAGCGTATCGATTATCTTGTCAAGCTCCGGCAGCTCCGACTCGTCGATGCGGCCGTCGGCAAGGATCTCATACACACTGCTCTCGACCCGCTCGAGCGCGTGCAGCGAGCTCATGAGCAGCACGGATATCCTGTCCAAATCGTCGCTTATGAGCGTCGGCGTTCGCTCGCCGAGCGGACACTGGGTGCTGCAATAGTGGTTGCACAGCTCCGGCGCGCCGTAAACCTCCGCCATGCGCTTGACATCCTCGGGGTTTGGCAGCTTCTGGCCGTTCTCAATAGCCAGCAGCCGCGTGCGTTCGATATTGACGGCGCTCTGCGCGCTCTCGCAGCTCCGCAGCTTGGGATTTTTCTCCGCGGCGGCTTTCCGCGCCGCTCTGTATATGTTGTCATTATCAGCCATGCCCTGTTCCCCCTGTGATATTCCTGTTTACAGTATACCACGGGGAGGCACCCATAATCAATCTTTTCCCTTTCGTTGCTGCGCTCCAAATAGTCGATACTTCCTCAGCCCGACCGATGAGGTTTGCAGTAATCGTTAGTGCACTCGCACACTTAATTAGAGCTTAGATATTTTCGTTATGCTCCAGTGTTCATAATCGGGCTGACGCACTAACGATAATTGCCACTCTTAACGCGAATCGCCTCAATGTCAATTGCGGGCGCTGACGATATTGTAATACGAATTGGAGGTGATCTTATACACCACAGCGTACAGCAGCGCGAAGGCGCAGAAGCTTATCACCGTTGTGCCTATCAGCAGGGGTAGGTTATTGAGGTTAAACAGCATCAGCATTTTGTGGATAAACGGGAATGCAAAGCCCAGGTGCAGCCCCGCGAACACCAGCGGCATGAAAAACACCGTCAGAAGCTGGGAGTTTATGCTGCTGCGTATCTCCTTTTTCGTCATGCCGACGTTCTGCATTATCTCGAAGCGGCGGGCGTCCTCATAGCCCTCGGATATCTGCTTATAGTAGATTATCAGAACCGCCGCGCAGATAAACGCGATGCTCAGAATTATGCCGAGGAAGAACAGCCCACCGTACAGCTCGTAAAATTCGGCTCTGTTTTGCGCAATTGACTCCACGGAGCTGCTAATGCTGTTCTCGTCGATGCGGTCGATGACCCCGTATATTCTCTGAGCGAGCGTCATTTCCTCATCATCACTCAGGGCGGTGTCAAAGCCGTACTTCCAGCTATAACTTGAGCCGTTTTGCGACGTAAAATCGCCCTCGGCAAAGCTCTTATCCGACACGACGACGTAAATCCCTGTTGCGATGCTCGCCATGGCGTCGCCGCTGTAGCAGGGCATGCTGTCGAGCACCTTTTTGACCTTAAACTGCGTTCCGTCGTCAACGGCGAAGATGTCGCTTGTGTAGTCTGTCCTGTACGCAAACACCAGCGCCTCGTCGTCAGACAGCGTTTCCTTGGTTTCTGACATGGCGTTGTAGTCCGACAGCGGTATGATGTACGCCTCGGCGATGGAGCTGTAGGTAAATATGAAGTCATTTGTAATTGACGCTTCGTCGGTTCTCAGACCGCCGTCCGCGAGGACGCCGGAGGTGGCAATGCTGCGGTAATCGAGGACATTGTCGATGCCGACATCCGCAGCGGCGGCGTTTATCTTATCCCTGTACGCGGACACGGACTCGTCGCTCATATTCTCCTGCTCGTTGTACCATACGCTGACGTTTACATTGCGCGGGTATCTTGCGCGCAGCGAGTCCTCGGTGCCGAAGTACAGGCAGGTCGTGGAGGATATCATGACAAGCACCATCGTCGCAAGGATGCATATCGACGCAAGCCCCGCGCCGTTGCGCTTCATGCGGTAGCTCATCGACGACACGGACACGAAGTGGTTTTTCTTATAGTAATAGCCCTTGTTCTTTTGCAAAATCCTGCACATCAGAACAGAGCCTGCGATAAACACGAGGTAGGTCGCTATGATGACCATTATTACCGCGAAGAAGAACAGGGTGATCGCGGTGAGCGGGGATTTGATGCTCACGGCGATATAATACGCCGCGCCGAGGATAACAACGCCCGCGATGCCCAGCAGCCAGTTTGCCTTTGGCGGCTTTTCGCCCGCGTTTTCGCTTTTTACAAGCTCCGTCGCGCTGCTCAGGTTTATTCTTATCACGGCGTTCAAGTAGATAAGCAGGTATATCGCGCCGAAAAGCCCGACGGTGAATATTATCGAAATAACGGAGACGCCCAGGGAGAAGTTTACGTCCGAGCCGATCATGTTGAGCAGTCCAAGCTCCGCGAGCTTTGAAAACACGATGCCGAGCAGCACGCCGCCGCCGATGGATATGAGCGCGTTTATAAGCGTCTCCCACAGCAGTATGCGCGAGATATTCAGCTTGTTCATGCCAAGGACGTTATACAATCCGAATTCCTTATAGCGCCGGCGAACGAGGAAGGAGTTTGTGTAAAACAGAAACAGCAGAGAGAATACCGCGATGACGAACTTTCCCATTCCGAGTATTATCGCAATATTGCCGCCTCCGCCGACCATCAGCAGGGACTCCGAGGAGGACAGGTAGCTTATGATGTAAAACAGCGCCGCCATGCCCGCCCCGGCGAGGGTATAGGGTACATACAGCTTGCTGTTTTTTCTCATGCCGCTCCATGCAAGCTTGGGATAAAAGCCGAGCTTCATTCTATCTCACCGCCCGTTGCAAGAATAGTTAAGGTGTCGGATATCCTCTGGTAGAGCTGCTGCTCGCTGCTGTTGCCGCGGTAGAGCTGGTGGAACACCTCGCCGTCTTTTATAAACAGCACGCGGGAGGCGTGGGAGGCAGCCTTGACAGAGTGCGTTACCATGAGTATCGTCTGGCCCCTGGCGTTTATCTGCCCGAACAGGCGCAGCAGCTCGTCGGTCGCCTTGGAGTCGAGCGCGCCCGTCGGCTCGTCGGCAAGGATAATGCGCGGGTTCGTTATGAGCGCTCGGGCGACGGCGGCGCGCTGCTTCTGGCCGCCGGACACCTCGTAGGGGTACTTCTTCAGCAGCTCGCTTATACCCAGTTCCTTTGCGATGGGGATGATGCGCGAGTGCATCTCGTCATAGCTCTTGCCCGCGAGCACCAGCGGCAGGAAGATGTTGTCCTCGAGCGTGAAGGTGTCCAGCAGGTTAAATTCCTGAAACACGAAGCCGAGATTGTCGCGCCGGAAATTCGCCGCCTCGCTGTCTTTTATGCGGGTCAGCTCCCTGCCGTCGAGAGATACGAGGCCGGAGGTGGGCTTGTCAAGGGCGGCAAGGATGTTCAGCAGCGTCGTTTTGCCCGAGCCGCTCTCGCCCATGATGGCGACGTACTCGCCCTCCTCAACGCTGAAATTGACGTTTCTGAGCGCCTCAACCTTGCTGTCGCCAAGGCGCGTCGTATAGACTTTTCTGAGGCTTTTTACATTCAGTATGCTCATTTGCTTTGCTCCTTTGCTTTTGCTTTGCATACATATTTTACGGCAAAGGGAAATGCAAAGCCATCGAATGGTCTTACATTTCCCCCTGAATTTCTAACATATTTGTCATCTTTTCCTTTTCGTTGCTACATTTCAAATAGTCACTACTGCGTCAGCCCGACCGGTGAAATTTTAGATAATCGCTTTTGCACTCGCGCTTTTTCCCTTTCGTTGCAACGCTTCATAATAATCGTTATTGCAGGTTCTCGACCGGTGAGATTTCAGCTAATCTTCTTTGCACTCGCGCACTAAATTAGATAATGCAATGTTGAACAAGGTCTGCACCCGTAGGGGCGGCCATTGGCCGTCCGTTTGTTCACTAATTGCCATTATCACCCGTCGGGCACCCGCAAAAGCAATTATTTGAAGCCTCAACGCGGATTGCTCTGCGGCAGCAGCCGCCCGGTCGGGTTATGGCAAAAACGACTATTTGAAGTCCTAAATCGAATCGCTCTGCGGCAGCCGCCGCCGAATTGACCCTGCGTCAGCAGTTATTCGACTTCAAGCTCCGTCTGCGCAAGATCTATTCGTATCTCCGTGCCGCAGTCGGGCTCGGACACGGCGTTTATTCCGTGACCTAAGCGGCGGCATATGCCCTGACAGAGGTACAGCCCCAAGCCGCTTGCAGCCGCGTCGGCTCTGCCGTTATAGCCGGTGTAGCCCTTTTCAAATATCCTCGGCAGATCCTCCGGCGCGATGCCGATGCCGGTGTCGCGTATGCACAGGGTTTTCGGCGGCGTCATGTATATCCTCACGCTGCCCGCGGGTGTATATTTGAGCGCGTTTGAGAGCACCTGCTCTATCACAAAGCGGAGCCACTTCTCGTCGCTCACTACCGTCTGGCCGGTAGGCTCAAACTCAAGGCTTATCCTCCTGTCGATAAACTCCCCTGCGAATTTGCGCACCGAGCGGCGTATTATCGCGTCAAGCTCATGCTCCCTGATGACGTAATCTGTCGTGTCCGAGCCGAGCCGGAGATACACCATCGCCATCTCAACGTAGTGCTCTATCCGCCCAAGCTCTGACAGCAGGCGTCGCGCCTTGGGGTCGTCGACGCTTTGCAGGCTCAGGCGCATAGCCGCGATGGGCGTTTTTATCTGGTGCGTCCAGACGGTGTAGTAGTCCTGCATGTCCTCAAAGCTGCGCTCGAGCCCCATGCGAAGCTGCTCGCGGCTCTCGGCAAGAAGCTCGATTATCCGCGCATAGTCAATATCGTCGATGCCGTCCCCGGCAGGCAGCGCGTCGGCGACGCTTATCTCATTTAGCGCGCACAGCAGCCTGTGCTTGGCCTTCACCTTTTTATAATCGCGCAGTACAAGCAGCACGATGAGCAGCAGACTCAGCCCGACAGGGTACACCACCGCCATCAGCGGCAGATGATACAGCGCAAAGCAGACGGCGAATATCGCGGCGCAGCCCACGGCGGCAATTATAAGCTTAATATGCTGTTTCAGATACGCTGAAAA
Source organism: Clostridiales bacterium (assembly GCA_004557075.1). GTDB lineage: Bacteria > Bacillota > Clostridia > Oscillospirales > Oscillospiraceae > F23-B02. The sequence continues at coordinate 34,232 of SFEX01000021.1, read as the reverse complement.
AAGCTTCATTCGTCTACTCCACTATATATCCCACGGCAAAGCGCGTTTTTATAAAGCCCTCAAGCCCCGCCGCGTCGAGCTTTTTGCGCAGTCTGCCGACGTTCACTGTAAGGGTGTTCTCGTCCACGAAGCTGTCGGTCTGCCAGAGCCGCTCCATGAGCTTTTCGCGGCTGACGACCTTGCCCTTGTTCTCCATCAGGCACAGCAGGATGCGGTACTCGTTCTTCGTCAGGGCGATCTTTTCGCCCCGGAAGGTCAGCGAGTTATCGCCCGTGTCGAGAAATGCGCCCCGGTGCTCGAGCAGCGGCATCGCTGCGGCAAAGTCGTAGCTTCGGCGCAGCAGCGCCTGAATTTTTGCCATGAGCACCGCCCCGTCGAAGGGCTTGGCTATAAAATCGTCCGCGCCGAGGCTCATGGCCATGACGATGTTCATGTTGTCCGATGCCGAGGATATGAAGATTATCGGCACCTTGGAGATCTTGCGTATCTCGCCGCACCAGTGATAGCCGTTAAAAAACGGCAGCGTTATATCCATCAGCACAAGGTGCGGCTGCACCCGCGCAAAATCCGCGAGCACATCGCGGAAATTCTCCGCGCAGACCGCCTCGAGGCTCCACAGCTCTGCCTGCGTTTTTATCGCCTCGGCAATGCCTCTGTCGTCTTCAACAACAAGTATTCTGTACATTTCATCACCCTTGCGTTCATCGTTTATGGCAATATTATAGCCTATTTTTTCTCCCGTTTCAACGACTAAAGCCTTCCCCTCAAGGGGAAGGCTTGAAACTTAGTCTTTATTCTGCCGCACTAATTAAATGCGCGAGTGCAATACAGATTAGCTAAAATCTCACCGGTCGGGCTGGCACAATAACGATTACCACCAATCTAAATCCGAGCTGCCCCTGCGGCGAGCAGGGCGAGCTTTGCAAACGCCGGCATGGAGCGGCGGATGACGTCTTCGGACACGCAGTAGGCCACGCGGGCATAGCCCTCCACGCCGAAGCTGTCCGACGGGACGAGCAGCAGCTCGAAGCGCTTTGCCGCCTCGCAGAACTCGGCAGCGCTCATGCCGTTCGGCGCCTTCACGAAGAGATAAAACGCGCCGTCGGGCTTGACGCACTCAAAGCCCAGCTCGCTCAGGCCGCCGTACAGCAGCGCGCGATTTTTGGCGTACACGGCGGTATCGGGCATCTCGTCTGCGCACTCGGCGAGCATGTACTGGAAAAGCGACGGCGCGCACAGATAGCCCAGCGATCTTCCCGCTCCGCACACGGCGGCGAACACTTTTTCGCTGTCGGCGGCGCAGGGCGGCACCATGATATAGCCAAGCCTCTCGCCCGGCAAAGACAGCGACTTGCTGTAGGAATAGCACACGACGGTGTTCGGATATATGCCCGGCACATACGGAACCTGAGCGCCGTCATAGACAAGCTCTCTGTACGGCTCGTCGGCGATGATGTATATGCTCTCGCCTTTTTTCTCAGACGCCGCAGTGAGGATATCTGCCATTGTTTTCAGCGTCTCGGCGCTGAGTATCGCGCCCGAGGGGTTGTTCGGCGAATTTACGATAACGGCCTTGATGCCGCTCTCGGCCGCCTCTTTCAGCTTTTCGATATCCGGCTGCATACTCAGATCCGCAGGCGGGATAACGACCGCCTCCGCACCCGCGTTCTCGACAAAGACCTTGTACTCGGGAAAGTACGGCGCGAGCAGCGCTATTTTATCGCCGGGGCACACGAGCGCACGCAGGGTGATCGCAAGCGACGAGGATGCGCCGCAGGTGAGATAAACACTCTGCGCGGGTATGTCAAATCCCGCTCTGCGGCTCTCCGAGCGCGCCGCGGCGGCTCTGGCCGCCATCATGCCGGGTGCGGGAGTGTAGCTGTGCAGGGTGATGCTGTCCATACTCTCAAGCAGGCGGCTCAGCGTCTTATTCACCTTCTCGGGGGCGGGGACGCTGGGGTTTCCGATGCTGAAGTCAAACACGTTCTCCGCGCCTATCTCCTGAGCCCTTGCCGCGCCGAACTCGGATATATCCCTTATCACGGAACGGCTCTCGCCGAGGGCAAGCATTTTTTCCGATATCATTATTTTGCTCCTTTCCCTATTCTCATCTCAGATCCGCAAGCTCAAGCACGAGCCGCTCGGTCTTTTCCCAGCCGAGGCAGGGGTCGGTTATGGATTTGCCGTAGACGCAGCCGTCGGGCTTCTGGTTGCCGTCTTCGATGTACGACTCTATCATCAGACCCTTGACCATGCGCTTTATATCGTCCGAGTGCCGCGTGCTGTGCAGTATCTCCTTTGCGATGCGCGGCTGCTCATCCCAGCGCTTGCCGGAATTTGAGTGGTTTGTGTCTATGACGACGCCGGGGTTTACAAGGGAGCTTTTCGCGTAAAGCTCGCACAGCAGCCGCAGATCCTCGTAGTGGTAGTTCGGCACGGTGCGCCCGTGCTTGTTGGCGTAGCCGCGCAGTATCGCGTGGGCAAGCGGGTTACCGTGGCTGCAAACCTCCCAGTTTGAGTACACGAAGGTGTGCGCGTGCTGGGCGGCGGTGATGGAGTTCATCATGACCGACAGGTCGCCGCCTGTCGGATTTTTCATGCCCACGGGGATATCAAGCCCGCTGGCGGTGAGCCGGTGGAGCTGATTTTCAACAGACCTTGCACCGACAGCGACATAGCTGAGCACGTCGCTGAGGTAGTGGTGATTTTCGGGGTAGAGCATCTCGTCGGCGCAGGAAAAGCCCGTCCGCTCGAGCACCTTCATGTGCAGCTTGCGTATGGCGATAAGCCCCTTGAGCATATCGGGTGAGCTGTTGGGGTCGGGCTGGTGCAGCATGCCCTTGTAGCCGTCGCCGGTGGTGCGGGGCTTATTGGTGTAGACCCTCGGTATGATGATTATCTTATCCCTGACCTTCTCCTGCAAGCCACGCAGGCGCGAGATATAGTCAATCACCGCGTCCTCGCGGTCGGCGGAGCAGGGGCCGATTATCAGCACGAGCCTGTCGTCCTCGCCGGAGAATACGGCCTGTATCTCCTTATCGTTTGCCCGCTTTACCGCGACAAGCTCATCCGATATCGGGTACATGTCCTTGAGCGCCTGGGGCGTCGGCATTTTTCTCTTAAATTCAATGTTCATTTATCTGTCTTCCCTGATGTCAAAATATTCTCTGTGCTGCTTTGAAAGCCGCATCATTGCCCGAATGGACTCGGTATCCTCGTCCGCTATGCCGTTGCGAAGCTGCGTAAACTTCTCCATGAACAGATCCATCTGCGCCAGAAGCTGATCTTTGTTGAGCAGGAACAGCTCGCTCCACATGACGTCGTTTATCTTGGCTATGCGCGTGAGGTCGCGGAAGGAGTCGCCGGTGTAATCGACGAGCCTGCGCGAATCCTTGCACAGCATGAGCGACACCGCGATGCAGTGCGCAAGCTGGGACAGGAAGCCTATCATCTCGTCATGCTCTGGGGGAGAGAGCTCGCACACGGTCTTAAAGCCCATCTCCGTGCCGAGCTGGCGGCAAAATTCTATCGCGCGGGCGGTGTTTTTCGCCGTCGGCGTCACGATGTAGTTTGCACCGCTGAATATCTCCTTTGTCGCGTACTCGATGCCGCTCAGCTCGCGTCCGGCCATCGGGTGCGCGCCGATAAATTCAAGGTCTGATCGAAGCATATCCTGTATCGTGTACACGATGCTGCACTTGACACCCGTGACGTCGGTCAAAAGCGCGCGGGGCTTTATATACTGCTGATTATCCCTTATCCACTCGATGAAGGTGTGCGGGTACAGCGCGAAAATGAGCAGGTCGAACTGCCCGATGTATTCGGGGTCTACCTCGCAGCGTCCGTGCTTTACAAAGCCCTTTTCGAGCGCGAAATCGAGCGTTTCCTGACGGCGGCATATCGCGCCGACCTCAAAGCCCTTGTCCGTGAGCGCCTCGGCGTAGCTTCCGCCCATCAGTCCGAGGCCCACGATTAGTATTTTTATGTTTTTATTGATCTGCATACTCTACCTCCAATCCGAGCCGCCGCAGTACATCGAAAAAGTCCGGGTAGCTCTTGCGCACCGCCTGCGCGTCGTCTATCGTTCCGCCGACGGCGCTCGCAAGCAGGCTCATAGCCATGACGATGCGGTGATCGTTATGGCCGCTTAATATTTCCGTCGGGCTTTGCAGCCGTCCGGGCTTTATAATTACGCTGTTATCGTTTACTTCGACCTCAGTGCCGAATTTGCGCAGCTCCTGCGCCATCGCTTCGGCGCGGTCGCTCTCCTTTATCCTCAGTCGGCGGGTTCCGGTGAACACGGCGCCGACGCCTGCGTGCGCCGCCGCGGCCATAAGCACGGGGCCGAGGTCGGGGCAGTTTGAAATATCTATCTGCGCGTTTGGACTTTTGAGCCGCGAAAGGTACTCTGCGCACACCCTGTCGCCCTGTATGCTGTCCTCATTAAGCCCCGTAACGGTGACTGCGCCGCCCAAATTATTCAGCGCAAGCAGCGCCGCCGCATTTGACCAGTCGCCCTCGACCTGCACACTGCGGGGAGCATAGCTCTGGCCTCCGGCAATCAGGAAGGTGTTCTCCGGCGCTTCCGTGACTGTAACGCCGAATTTTTTCAGCACATCGAGCGTTAAGTCTATATACCCCCGGCTCTCGACCGGCGGCAGAACGCGGATAAGGCTGTCCCCGTCGAGCAGGGGCAAGGCAAACAGCAGTCCCGTGACGAACTGACTGCTCACATCGCCGCGAAAAACGTACTCGCCCGGTGGCAATTTGCCGCTTATCTCAAGCCCTTCGGGGTGCTTTTTTATGCCTATGCCCTTTTGCGCGAACAGCTCCTCGTATATACCGATGCCGCGCTCATACAGGCGCTTTGTGCCGGTAAAGCGCGCTCTGCCGCAGCAGGCCGCCGCAATGGGGATCATGAAGCGCAGGGTGCTCCCGCTCTCGCGGCAGGGGAATACAGCTTCGTCGTCGGCGGCTTTGCCGCCCGTTATGACCGCCGTATCTCCGTCGAGAGACGCCCTCGCGCCGAGAGCGGCAATGCAGTCGAGCGTTGCGAGCATATCCTCGCTGCGGCTCAGACCCTTTATCCGGCTCTCGCCCTGAGCCAGAGCCGCGCTGATGAGCATGCGGTGGGCGCAGCTTTTCGACGGCGGCGCGGAAACTGAACCCGCGCAAAGTCCGGGCTTTATACTCACCCTCATTTTTTATCTCCCTGAAGCTTCACGAGAAAGTCCATGGCGTCCGTGTAGCCGGCAAAGCCACGGCCTGTTATCGTCTTTACCGCGACGTCGCGGATGTAGCTTACCTGACGGAACGCTTCGCGCTCGGAAACCTCGGAGATGTGCACCTCCACCGTCGGGATGCCGACGCCCTTCACCGCGTCCGCGATGGCAACGCTCGTGTGGGTATAGGCGGCGGGGTTAAAGACGATGCCGTCAACGCCGTCAAAATACGAGCGCTGTATCGCATCGACGAGGTCGCCCTCGTGATTTGACTGGTAAAACTCCACCTGCACGCCAAGCTTTTTTGCGTGCTCTTTTATGAGCGCGCACAGCTCGTCATAGCTCTGCCTGCCGTATATCTCCGGCTCACGGATGCCGAGGATGTTTATATTCGGGCCGTTCAAAACAAGAAATTTCATGATTAAAGCTCCTCCAGCACCGCCTGCGCGACCTCATCGGGCGTTCCGTTGCCGGAAATGATCAGGTCGGCGGCGGCTTTGTAGATATCGTAGCGCGCGCTATAGAGCTTCTCCAGCGCCGCCCTGTTTGACGAGAGCGGTCTGTCGTCGGTGGCGATGAGCTTCTCTATCGCTCTGTCGATGAATACGACCGTGCCGTTGCGCCGCATTGCGCGGACATTCTCCGCTCTGAGCACCGCGCCGCCGCCCGTTGCTATGACGCAGCCGCCTTTTTGCGACGCATCATTGAGAACGCGGCTCTCAAGATCGCGAAACGCTGTCTCGCCGCGCTCGGCAAAATACTGCGCTATCGGCATTCCTATCTCGTTTACGATGATATCGTCGGTGTCGGCAAAGCTCTTGCCCGTTCGCTCTGCGATTATCCTGCCGACGGTTGTCTTGCCGCTTGAGGGCATGCCGACGAGCACTATGTTCTGCTTGTCCGACTTGACAATATTATAGGCCTTTTCGATAAGCTCCGGCTCGACCTCTTTTCCTAAAAACACCGCCGATGCGTAGACCGCCTGAGCCGAGAGCATGTACAGTCCGCCGGAGGCGGGTATGCCGCGCTCGAGAGCGTCCAAAACGAGGTTTGTTCTCAGGGGGTGATATATCGCGTCGAGCACGCCCTCAAGCGCGCCGAAGGCGCTTATGTCGATGGGCGTTTTTTCGCTGTTCGGGTACATCCCGACGGGCGTTGTGTTTATTATTATCTGCGCATCGCTGTGTAATTGCACAGCCTGCTCGTAGCTTATAAGACCGTTTTCGCCGCCGTGGCGGGAGACGTTGAAAATCTGCTTAGCGCCAAGGCTCTCGGCCACCGCCCGCGCCGTTTTTGAGGTGCCGCCGGTGCCGAGAATGAGCACCTTTCTGCCCTCAAAGTTGATTTTCATTTTCTTTGCCAGAGCCGACATACCGGCAAAATCGGTGTTGTCGCCATAAAGCCTGCCGCCGCGATTGACAACGGTGTTCACGGCGCCTATTCTCCGCGCCCTGTCCGATATCTCGTCAAGGTACGGTATTACGGCCTGCTTATACGGGATCGTGACGTTTATTGCGTTAAACTCCTTTGCCCGCATGAAGCCGTCAAGCTCATCGGGCGCAAGCTCTTTCAGCTCGTATTCATAATCTGCGATAGCACCGTGTATCTCGCATGAATAGCTGTGGCCAAGGTGCTCGCCTATAAGTCCATACTTCATTGTTTTTCTCCTTTAAGGATATCGGTTCCGAAGCGCTGCGCAAGCAGGTCGCACAGCACAATGGCCGTAACGGCATCGAGCACCGGGCATATGCGCCGGACGATGGCCGGGTCGTGGCGGCCGTGTATGCTCAGCTCCGTTTCCTCGCGCTTTATGAAATCCACCGTCTCCTGCTGCCTTGCTATCGAGGCCGTGGGCTTGACGGCACAGCGGAAGAGGATATCCATGCCGTTTGTTATGCCGCCGTTTATGCCGCCGTTATGGTTCGTTTTCGTTATGATGCGCCCGTCGCTCATCCTCAGCGCGTCGTTGCACTCGCTTCCGCGCCCATCGGCAAAGCCGAAGCCCAGCCCGAACTCTATGCCCTTGACGCCGCCGAGCGAGAACACCGCATGGGATAAAAGCCCCTCGACGCTGTCAAACCACGGCTCGCCAAGCCCCGGCATCACACCGCATACAGCAGTCTCGGTTATACCGCCGACGCTGTCAGCCGCTTCCCGCGCCTGCAATATCCGCTCTGCCATAGCCGTGCCGCGCTCAGGCTCAAGCACGGGAAAGTCGCTGTTTTTAAGGCTCGCTATGTCCTCTTTTGCGTTCTCGGCAAAGCTTCTGTCCCAAACGCCGCCGCAGGCGAGGATATGCGTTCCTATGCTTATCCCCAGACCCTCCAGCGCGGGTATGAGTATGCCCCCGGCGGCGACGAGAGCCGCCGTTATCCTGCCGGAGAAGTGCCCCCCGCCGCGGTAGTCCTCATAGCCGTGATACTTGCAGAAGGCCGCGTAATCGGCGTGGGACGGCCTCGCGGGGCCGTAATTATAGTCGCCGCTGCGCACGTTCTCGTTCGGTATGACTATGCATACCGGCGTACCGGTGGTTTTGCCGCCGAACACACCGCTGAGTATCTTGAAATTATCCCGCTCCTGACGCGGCGTGTCGAGCGGCGAGCTGGGGCGGCGGCGGGATAACTGCCGCGCGATCTCTTCCTCGCTGACCGCTATCCCCGGCGCAAGCCCGTCGATGACAGCGCCCACGGCCGCACCGTGGCTCTCCCCGAAAAGGGTGACCGAAACGCTTTGTCCGAATGTGTTTTTCATGATTTTTTCTCCAAACCGCCGAGGATATCCTCCGGCAGCATATCGCAAAGGCGAAATTGCCCTATTTCATCGACTAAAACCGCCTTGACCGTGCGCCCCGCCATCTTTTTATCGTGGATGAGATAGGGCATAAGCTCCGTGGCGCTCTGCTCGATCTCCGTCGGCAGGCCGTATTTTTGTAAAACGCTCACTATGCGCTCGCGCGCATCACCCGTGGACATCGGCGGCATGCCAAGCGCAACGCACTCGCCGTGCAAAAGACGGCCTCTCTCCGCGCCCTCTATGGCGTGGCCGACGGTGTGTCCGAAATTCAGGATGCGGCGCAGGCCGTGCTCCTCCGGGTCTTTTTCAACGACGCCGCTTTTAATAAGCAGGCAGCGCCGTATTATCTCCGGCAGATCGCGCTCAAGGCTGTCGCTGTTTTCAATAAGCTCAAACAGCGCTCTATCGCTCGTCGCGGCCATTTTTATCGCCTCGGCAAGCCCCGCCATGAGCTGACGGCGCTCGAGAGTAGTCAGCGTATCGGGGTCTATCAGCACCTTTTTCGGCTGATAAAACGCGCCGACGATGTTTTTCACTCCGCCGAAGTTTACCGCGGTCTTGCCGCCGACGGAGGAATCGACCTGCGCAAGGAGCGTTGTCGGGATGTTGTAAAAATCAACGCCGCGCATGTAGCAGGAGGCGGCAAAGCCGCTCAGATCGCCCACCACGCCGCCGCCGACGGCCACAACGCAGTCGCCGCGCGAAAAGGAAGCGTCCAGCATTGCCGCCAGCAGGCTTTGAAGTCCCTCAAAGCTCTTGCTGCCCTCGCCCTTGGGTACGGTAACGACAAAGGGCTGCGCACACTGCGCCGCAACGCACCGGGCGTACTGCTCAGGAACGCCGTCGTCGGTGACGATCAGCGCGCGTCTGTCAAGGTTTAAGAGCTGCCCTGCGTTTTTTAGACAGCCGCGCTCGAGCACGATGTCGTAGCTGCCGTTATCGGCCTTAACGGGAATTATCATCCTGCTCACCCCTCGGTTTTCAGATCCGTGTAGTAGGTGCCGACGAGCCGCAGCTTTGCGCATATTGCGGAAAGCTCGCGCAGCATATCCTGTCCGTTTTCGTTATAGATGCTGCCCTCGGCCTCGATGTAGAAGAAGTAGTTCCACTGAAGCTCCTTCATCGGGCGGCTGCGCAGGGAGCGCATGTTGAAACCGTGAGCGCCGATTATATTCAGCGTCTGGGCAAGCGAGCCTGCCTCGTTGCGCACGGTGAACACCAGAATAAAGCTCTCGTCCTCGCGCTTTTTCGGCGTTGTGGGGCGATTCTGCGCTCTTGAGAACGCGGCAAAGCGGGTGGTGTTGTTCTTAACGTCGTTTATGGTCCTATCGAGCATATCAAGGCCGAAAAGGGTGGCCGTATCGTCCGACGCGATGGCGGCGACGCTCGGATCGCCCGCCTCCTTAACGTGCTTTGCGGCCAGCGCCGTGTTTGAATACGGCAGAGTCTCAAAGCCGTGACGGCGGATATACTCGCCGCACTGGTCGAGTGCCTGCGGGTGGCTTACGACGGTCTTTATGCCGTCGATGCTCGCGCCGGAGGGCGCCATGAGGTTGTGCACGACAGGCAGGTCGATGACCTGATTTACATACAGGCTGCCCGAAAACAGCAGATCCATGACCGTTCCGACCTCGCCCGCTGCGCTGTTCTCCAGCGGCAGCACCGCGCAGTCAAATTCCCCGCTCTCGACCGCTCTGTACGCGTCGGCAAAATCCGCAAACGGCACAAGCTCGGCTTCCGGGAACATGCGCTTTGCCGCCATGTACGCGAACGCGCCCTCGACGCCGCAGTAGGTCACGCGCATTCCCTTCATGAGCCTCGACTGGTAAGCGCAGGACAGGTCGATGGTATTGCGCATGAAGCGGATGTAGTAGCTCTCGACATCCGCGCTCTCGATCATCTTGCGGTTGCGCGCGATAAGCTCTTCCTCGCGGTCGGTGTCGCGGATGGACAGGCCGCATTTTTTCTTATACTCGGCTATCGTCTCGCACTCTCTCATGCGCTGCTCGAACAGCTTCGCCATTTCGGCGTCTATTCTGCTTATCTCTTTTCTGGACAGTTCAAGTTCGTTCATTTCGGCTTACCTCACATCAGAATAATTTTATTATCAGCTCATAGAGCGGTATATAGGCTATCGGAAGGAAAATTCCCGGCAGCATATTTGCGGATTTGATTTTTTTGGGCGACAGCTCAAGCATATTAAGCCCCATACCGATGAGTATCGTGCCGCCGACGGCGGACATCTCCGCGACCACATCGGCGCCCAAATACGGGGCAATGACGCCCGCCAGCAGGGTAAGAGCGCCCTGAAACAGCAGCACGAAAAATGCCGAGAAGGTAACGCCCAGCCCCATCGCCGCGCCAAACATCATAGACGATACGAAATCCAGCGCACTTTTGGCAAAGATTATATCGTAATTATGGTTTATTCCCGCCTCGAACGAGCCCATGATGGTCATCGAGCCGACGCAGAACAGGATGCTTGCCGAGACAAAGCCCTCGGTGAAGCGGCCGCCCGCGTTTTTGCCGCGCAGCACCTTATTCTTTATAAAGTCGCCAGCGCCGTCGATACCCTCGTCGATCTTCATGAGCGTGCCGAGCACCGTTCCCAAAACCATGCAGATGATAAGGCACAGCGTATCCTTCGAGCCGACGGCGCTGACGATGCCTATAACTATCGTTACCAGCGCGAGGGCGGATATGATGATATCTATATACGACTGCTTTATTTTATTGCGGCACAAAATGCCGATCATACTGCCGAGCAGCACTGTACACATATTAACGATAACGGCTATCATAACGTTTGTCTTTCTCCTTATCGCAAAACTAAAAAGCGGCTCCCCGTAAAGGAAGCCGCTCATAATGACAATATTGGCCGCTCAAAGCGGCATGCCACCATTTACGTCCTTTGCGGGATCAGTTTTCCTGCCCCATAATAATAAAAAATGCAGTATGCATAAAAGCGTACTGCATTAAAAAAGGCAAAGATACCGGAAATGGCGTTATGGGCAGACTTAGACAGGGAACACGCAGCGTTATTATTGCAAACAATCATGTTCACCCGCCTGCCTTTCGCAAAAGATAGGCAAATTATAACCACCAAAAAACCTTTTGTCAATATGTGATTTGAATTTTTTCAGTTTTTAAGGCTCTGCATGGGCGCGGGGATGCGTCCGCCCCTTGCGATGAACTCCTTTGCGCTCTCGCCGTGCACGCTCATGACCGGCGCGCTGCCGAGCAGTCCACCAAACTGCACCTCGTCCCCGACCGTCTTTCCGGGCGCGGGGATTATCCTGACGGCGGTCGTCTTGGAGTTTACCATGCCTATGGCCGCCTCGTCGGCGATGATGGCGGATATCGTCTCGGCGGGAGTATCGCCCGGCACGGCTATCATGTCAAGCCCCACAGAGCAGACGCAGGTCATGGCCTCGAGCTTATCTATCGTCAGCGCTCCGCTGCCGGCGGCGGCTATCATGCCCTCGTCCTCGCTGACAGGGATGAACGCGCCCGATAAGCCTCCGACATGGCTTGACGCCATTATGCCGCCCTTTTTCACCGCGTCGTTTAAAAGCGCGAGCGCCGCCGTGGTGCCATGGGTTCCGCAGGTCTCAAGCCCCATCTCCTCAAGGATGCGCGCAACGCTGTCGCCGACTGCGGGCGTCGGCGCAAGGGAGAGATCGACAACGCCGAAGGGCACGCCCAGTCGGCGCGATGCCTCCTGAGCAACAAGCTGACCCATGCGGGTTATCCTGAACGCGGTGCGCTTTATCGTCTCCGCCACCTCATCAAAGGGCAGACCTCGCACCTCTTTAAGCGCACTGTGAACAACGCCGGGGCCTGATACGCCGACGTTTATAACGCTCTCACCCTCGCCAACGCCGTGGAAGGCGCCCGCCATGAAGGGGTTATCCTCGACGGCGTTTGCAAACACCACGAGCTTGGCGCAGCCGAAGCCGTCGCGGTCGGCGGTGAGAGCTGCCGTCTCCTTTATAACTCTGCCGAGAGCTGCGACGGCGTCCATGTTGATACCCGCCTTCGTCGTCGCTATATTCACGCTTGAGCACACAAGCTCCGTTTCCGCGAGGGCGCGGGGTATGCTCTCGATAAGGCGCCTGTCACTGTCTGTAAAGCCCTTGTGGACAAGAGCGGAATAGCCGCCGATGAAGTTTACGCCGCAGCTTCGCGCAGCAGCGTCCAGAGCCTTCGCAAGATGCGCGATATCGCCCTTGCCGCAGCCGGCGGCGATGAGCGCGACCGGCGTTACCGATATGCGCTTATTGACGATGGGGATGCCGAATTCGTTTTCAATGTCGCAGCCGACGGCGACGAGCCTTTCGGCCTTGCGGCATATTTTATCGTATATCTTTTCCGCGCAGCGGCCTATATCGGGGTCGGCGCAGTCGAGCAGGGAGATGCCCATGGTTATGGTGCGGATATCTAAATGCTGGTGGTCTATCATGTCCACCGTCTGTTTTATATCGGCAAGGTCAAGCATCGCTCCACCTCAAATTCTGTGCATCGCGGTGAACAGATCCGCGCGCTGGATGCGTATCTTCAGCCCCATCTCCACGCCCTTGGCGTCAAGAGCCGCGCGTATATCCTCAAACCGCTGCTCGCTTTTTGCGGTGTCCACCAGCATGGTCATGGTGAAAAGCCCCTCCATGATGGTCTGGCTCACGTCCAGTATATTCACGTTCATTTTCGCCAGCAGGGTGCTGACCTGCGCCACTATGCCTATGCAGTCGGCGCCTATAACAGTCATTACAGCTTTCATTTTTCCTCCGCAAATACCAATTCGTTATCTTTCCAAATCTTTGGCATTAATTTTTTGTTGACTTTATAAAATACCTTCCATACATTCGACCTCATGCCCCACTGCATCGCAAGCTCGCCGCAGAAAAGCCCGCCTATAATATCGAGCACCACATGCTGCTTGACAAAAACCGTTGACAGGCACACAAGCACCGTGATAACGCCCGCAAGCGCTTTCATCCACGGCTTTACATTATCACAGTAAAACGACTGCCGGAAGACTATATACGCCAGCAGGCAGTGCATGGACGGGAAGCAGTTGGTCGGCACGTCCATTTGATATGTGAATGCAAGCATCCACGAAGCAAGGCTGTCAACTTCAAGCTCCGGGATCACAACATACGACGGCATAAACAGGAAAAACACCGCACATATTAGCTCCGCCACGACGGTGCAGCCGAGCAGCTTATAGCACAGGATTTCCTTCTGGCTCCCGACCATTATCATCCCCGCAGCCCAGAACAGAAACGTAAGCTCGTAGATAAAGACCCACTCCGGCACAAGCGGTATAGCCGCGTCGATGGGAAGGCTGACGTTTACCGCCGGTATGAGCACATTTATAAGCTTCGTGCCGTTATAAACGGTAAAGTGCAAGCATATAAGGAGCGCCAGCGGTATAACGGCGTACCTCGGAAACGGCCTTCTAAGACTTGATGTCTCTGCCATGGCTACTTCACAAAGGAGGTATCGACGTTAACTACGGCAAAGCGGTTCGGAAGCTTTTCCTCAACAGCCGCGCATACCTCGCTGCGCACCTGAGCCGGGGTCTTGCTGCAATCGGGCGCGACGACGACGTCGAAAATAAGATTCGTGTGGCTCGGCCCTACGACCATGCGGAAATCGTGCATGCTGATGATGCAGCCCAGCTCCGCTAACACGCCCTCGAGCGCACGGCGCTCGGCCGTCACCTGCTCGTTGTCGGTCTCAACGGGGTCCATGTGTATGGTCGCGTCGCAGCCAAGCTCATCCTTGAGCCTGCGCTCGATGAGGTCTATCTCATCGTGAAGCTCAAAGATATCGCCCTTGCCGTCAACCTCCGCATGCAGGCTTATCATAACCCTGCCCGGGCCGTAGTCATGCACAACTAAATCGTGCATGCCGATGACGGAGCCGCTGCTCATAACAAGCTCCTCTATGCTGTCAACAAACTCCGGGTCGGGAGCCTGACCCAGCAGCGGGGAGAGTGTGTCCTTGGCGACGTTGTAGCCCGCAAAGAGGATGAACGCAGCGACCAAAACGCCCGCGTAGCCGTCGATATTCACGTCGAATACATAAGTAACGCCCATCGAAAGCAGCACGACGGCGGTGGCTATCGAGTCGGACAGGCTGTCCGTTCCCGTTGCTATCATGGCGGTCGAGCCTATCTTTTTGCCGACGGATTTGTTGTAAACGCACATATAGACCTTGACTAATATGGACACAACCAGTATGATTGCCGGAAGAAGTCCGACCTCGACAGGCTCGGGGCTTATTATCTTCTGCACCGAGCTTATGAGCAGCTCCACGCCCATGACGATTATCATCGCGGCGACGGCAAGGCCGGATATGTACTCTATCCTGCCGTGGCCAAATGGGTGATCCGGGTCGGGTCTTTTGCCCGAGAGGCGAAAGCCCAGCAGCGAGATGGCGGATGAGCCCGCGTCGGAGAGGTTATTGAAAGCGTCGGCCGTTATGGCTATCGAGCCGGAGATGACCCCTGCGATGTACTTGCCCGCGAACAGCAGCACGTTCAGGAAAATGCCGAGAATACTGCACAGGCTGCCGTAGGCCTTTCGCACGACCTGATCGGCGTAATCGCCGGGATTTTTTATAAACAGCTTGGAAAGAAATGTTACCATACATCATCCTCCTAAGGGATTTGATTATATCGCCCTTTTCGGCATTATTCAAGCATTATTAATAAAAAATTGACAAATCTCCCTTGAAGTATTCTCAATAATGTAATAGAATATCTTGATGCATCACTAATGTACGGAGTCTTATCATGCATAACATCGCAAAGTTCATTGTTGATAAAAGAAAGCTTATAATGATATTGTTTCTGGCAGCGGCGCTGCTGTCTATATATACCTCCACGCTGACGGTCGTTGAGGATAACCTGTATAATTTCCTCCCCGCCGAGACGGAGACGCGCCGGGGTCTTGCCGCCATGAAGGGCGAATTTATCACCTACGGCACGGCGAGGGTCATGGTGGAGGATATCTCCGTTGACAGGGCGCAGGAGCTTGCTGCCGAGATTCGGGAGATAGACGGCATACGCTCGGCGGATTTTGACGACACAGAGAAGCACTATAAGGATAACTGCGCGCTGTTTGATGTGTCGTTCGCGGGCGGGGAAGGCGACGAAGTGAGCATAAACGCGCTGAGTGAGCTTCGCACTCTTGTAAACGCCTCGGGCGATGCGAAGATATACACCGAGGTCGGAGCCGACCTCAACAGCGCCATAGTCAGGGAAATGATCTATGTCGGCATTTTGGTCGTCATAATAGTCTCTGCTCTGCTGCTGCTCACCTCGCGCAGCTATGCCGAGGTGCCGGTGCTTATAATCACCTTCGTTGCGGCGGCAATACTCCAGATAGGCACAAACTTTCTGTTTGAATCGATATCCTATGTCTCAAATTCCGTGACGCTCATCCTCCAGCTTGCGCTTGCCATCGACTACGCCGTCATACTCTGCAACCGCTTTGCCGAGGAAAAGCTGAACGCCTCCGATCAGCGCGAGGCGATGATACTTGCGCTGGAAAAGGCCGTGCCGGAGATCGCGTCATCAAGCCTCACCACCATAGGCGGGCTTATCGCCATGACCTTCATGCAGTTCGGTCTCGGCGGCGACCTCGGCAAGGTGCTGATAAAATCCATCGTGTTCTCCATGCTATCGGTGTTCCTGCTCATGCCGGGGCTGCTGCTGGCCTTCGGCAAGGCGATAGAAAAGACAAAGCACCGCAGCTTCGTCCCGCGCATCGACGGCATAGGCCGCTTCGCGTGGAAAACGCGCAAGATAATCCCGCCGGTGTTCATCTGCATTGCGCTTGTCGGCCTGTATTTTTCAAACCAGTGCCCGTTTTCATATAACTACCGCGACGTCTACCCCGTGCGCATGAACGAAAGTCAGGAGGCACACGCGCAGATAATCGACACCTTCGGCGAGAACAACATGATGGCGCTCGTCGTGCCCTCCGGCGACTACGAGACGGAGGCAAAAATGCTCGACGAGATAGCGGAAAAGGAGCATGTCACCTCCGTGCTCGGCATTGCAAGCGTCGAGGTGCTCGACCACTACCGCCTTGGGGACAAGCTCAGCATCGACGAGTTTTCGCAGCTTGCCGGGCTTGACAATGTGACGGCCTCGGCTCTGTTTGCCTACTATGCCGCGCACAACTCCGACTACGACCTCGTGACGGAGGATCTGCACCGGTACAAAGTCCCGCTCATCGACCTGTTCCTGTTCCTGTATGACACCGTCGAGAGCGGCGTGGTGGAGCTTCCGGCAGATCAGCTCGGCACGGTCGAGGATCTTTACGCCCAGCTTACCGATGCCAAGGCGCAGCTT
The DNA here is from genome assembly GCA_004557075.1 of Clostridiales bacterium. Lineage (GTDB taxonomy): Bacteria > Bacillota > Clostridia > Oscillospirales > Oscillospiraceae > F23-B02. The sequence continues at coordinate 17,852 of SFEX01000021.1, read as the reverse complement.
CAGGGCAGGCACTACAGCCGCATGCTCATCTACTGCGACACTGCCGTGCAGAGCGACGAGACCTACGCGCTCATCGGAGAGCTGCACAATATTGCCGAGAGCTATTACGGCGACGACGTTTACGTCGCCGGCGACGCGACGGCAGCCCGCGATCTCGATATGTCCTTCTCGCAGGACAGCGTCATGGTCAGCGTGCTCTCGGCCGTTTTCGTCGTTTTAGTCATTATACTCACCTTCCGCTCGTTCGGACTCGCGGTGCTGCTCATCGCGGTCATTCAGGGCAGTATTTGGATAAACTTTTCCGTTCCGTATTTCACGGGCGACCACATATTCTTCGTCGGCTACCTCATAGTCAGCGCCATTCAGATGGGCGCGAACATCGACTACGCCATAGTTGTCTCCAATCGCTATACGACCCTGCGCGATCAGCGCGTCTCGCGCCGCAAGGCCGTGGTCGGAGCGCTAAACGGCGCACTGCCGACGCTCATAACCTCCGGCAGCATCCTTGCAATCGCCGGTCTGCTCATCGGCCTGCTCACGAGCGAGCCGACCACCTCCGCCATAGGCGTGGCCCTTGGCCGTGGTACATTCATATCGCTGTTTCTGGTATTCTTCGTTCTTCCGCAGACGCTTATCTGGGGGGATAAGTTCATCCGCAGGACAAGATTTTCCGGCAGAGGGCGCAGAGCGCTTCCCGTGCGCTTTGCCGAGGATTTCGAGGATCTTGCGCGGCAGCAGAGGAAAAACACAAAATAACGTAATTACAGTGTCGGGATGATGGGGGAACTCATTCCGGCGCATTGAGAAAGGAAAAGCAAAATGAAAAGAACATTGTTGACCGCGATCAGCGTATGCCTGATATTGGCCTCGATATTCGGCTTTTTTGCTGCAAGCTCAGGTATGGACGATATCTCGCAGATACTCCGCTTCAAGAGAAATCAGAGAGCGGATATCATTGATTTCGTCGATATCCTTGACGAGCGCGTCGCCGAGCTGAAACAGAACGAGGAGCAGCGCGCCGAGGACGAGCGCGAGTTTGCCGAGAGCGTCGTGACCGACGACGTCGGCGGGACGAAGCTCAGCCAGGGACAGGCGCAGTATAACGCCGGCGCAAACCGCATAGCCCAGGGTCAGGCGGAGTATGACGCGGCGGAAAAGCTCTACAACGAAAAGCTCGCCGAGTATAACGCCGCCGAGCAGAAGATCGCCGACGCCGAGGACCAGCTCGCCGAGGCAAAGCTCCAGCGCGACGCGGGTCAGGAGCGGCTTGACGCGGCGACGCCCGCGTATGAGCGAGCCAAGCCCGTTTACGATGTTATAAATCTTATCGACAGCTCCGACCGCATCTCCGAGTATCTGGCGCGGCACGGCTATACCTCCGTTCAGGAGCTCAAGGACGCGATACGCGAATATGAGGCCGGTCAGGCGGAGCTGAGCGCTGCAAACGCCAAGATAGCCGACGCCGAGCAGCAGCTTGCTGACGGCAAAGCTCAGCTTGCCGATGCCAAGGTGCAGCTCGATAACGGCAAGTCCCAGCTCGACGCGGCAAAGGCGCAGCTTGACGCCGGCAAGGCTCAGCTTGCCAGCGCCAAAAATCAGCTCAACGCCGGGCAGACGCAGCTCAACGAGAACGTTGACAAGATGAACGAGCTGAAGGATCAGCTCACGGAGTTTGACGACGCCGAGGAAGCGGTAAAGACCGGCATCGCCACGCTCATGGATATCGACGGCATCGCCGACAAGGTGACCGATGAGACAGACTACGAGTCCGTGCTCGCGGCCGCGCGCGAATACACCGAGGAGGACACCGACAGGCTCACCGCCGAGCTTGACGTTCGCCAGAGCCTTTGCTCGCTGCTGCGCATACTCTGCGTTGTAGGCGTCATCGCCGGAGCCGCAGGGCTTGTCGCCGCGCTTCGCCCGAACGGTCTGAAGCTGCGTCTTGCGCTTTTAGCCGGCGGCATAACCGCCGTGGGCGCCGCTGCCCTGAATATCTACGGCTTCACGAAGGATTATATGTATTTCACCTACGCCCTTTCCGACGGCTCCGGCGACGGCAGCATGCAGAGCATCGCCATGCTGGTTCTGCTCGCGGTCGCTCTTATCGCCGCTATACTCGCCGCGGTCTGCGTCAAGTCCTATAACGGCGCTCTCGCGGGCGTCGCGCCCGAAAAGGCGGCGCCGTCCAGATTCTACGATGACGGCGTTGAAGAGCCCGCGCCCAAGAAGGAAAAGCAGCGCCGCGCCCGGAAGCCCAAGGTGCGCAATTACGACGACTACGGCGACTATGACGACGACGAGGAGGACGAAAAGCCCGCGCCGAAGAAGTCAAAGCGTCGTGCCGAGGCACCGAAGGATGTCAAAAGCGCTAAGGATATCGAGGAGCTTGAGGAGATGACCCGCAGGCTCAACGAGGAGACCGAGCGCCTTGAGAGCGAGGCGCGTCAGGCCGATTACGAGGCCGCCCGCCGCGAGTATGAGGAGGCTCTCAAAAAGTTCGAGGAAGCCCGCAAAAGATCCGGGCAGAAATAAATCGGCTTAAAATCACAAGAAAATTTTTCAAACAAAAATGGTACGGCACCGAATGTGATGCCGTACCTTATTTTTCAGGTTTTGCAATGGTTTCTAAGAATCGTTTCCCCGCTGACCCTTTCGGAAGCCGTCATTCCTTATCCGGGACATGTTCGGCAATCTCTGATAAAGAACAATCCAGTAAATTGCATAAGTCATCCAAAGTGTTTGTGGAAACGGACATGTTTTTCCGCAAACGCTGGACTGTGCTTCCGCTGATTTGAAATTTAACTCTCAGAGTATAGGTGGAGAGACCTTTTTTCTTTAACGTTTTCCAAAGCGGATCATAAACAATCATAGAACACCTCCCAAATATCTTGCATGTTTTTATTATGCTCGATATAATGGTCATATAATATGCTCTAATATTGGGCATACTTTTTGGGAGGCGCCATGACTACTTGCGTATTTTCAGGTCATCGTGAAGTGTATCAGTCCGGCATTGAGGCGCGATTAGATGCTGAAATTGAAAAGCTGTTGCAGACGGATAAAGAGTTCCTGTTTTTAAACGGTGGTATGGGTCAGTTTGACAGCATGGGAGCTGGTGCAGTACGGGCGGCAAAACGTCGCCACCCGGAAAAGTGTATCACGCTGGCTCTGGTGTTGCCCTATATGTCAAATCGACTGAACATGGACAAAGAGTATTATCGTCTTTATTACGACCAAATAATTATTCCGGAGGAACTGGATAATACATACCACAAGGCAGCTATACAGTTTAGAAACCGCTGGATGGTAGATCGCGCAGATACCGTAATTGCCTATGTATGTCGGGACTTCGGCGGCGCTCTTGCCACAGTAAGATACGCCCGGAAACAAGGCAAGTCGGTCATCAATATAGCAGAGAAAAAGGCGTAAATATAAAGACAACGCAAAGAGCATTTTTTGCCCTCTGCGCTGTCTTTTGCATTAGTATATCAAATTAACTATGCCGTAGCTTGTGTCTATGAGCATTTCGGAGACGTACAGGCCGTTTACCTCGTAGATCGTATTTTTCTCCGTGGTTTGGAGCGCTTCGGTCTCGCTGCCGGAAAAGCCGAGAACGATTTCCGTTTCAATCGCCGCCGTCACCTCGGCGTCGCGGCAGGCGTCCGCCATCGCGGCATACGCCTCAACAAGCCGCTTTGCGTCCTCGACGCCACAGCCGACGCCGGACGCGAAATCCGCCCACTCGGTATCGCCCCATGCGTTTGCCGCTTCGGTAAGCACCTCTATCCTGCCGCAAAGCTCGTTCAGCTCCGCCGCGAAGTTTAAGCACGCCTTTTCTCCAAGCTCCGTCTCGTGTTTTTCGGAGATGACATAGCGCCAGTCCGAGCCGTATTCTTTGCCGTACCAAGCCCTCTTTTGTGCAATCTCATCATCCTTGTCCGGCTGGGGCAGTATGCCGAGTATCGTCTCCACGCTGCCGCCGTAAAAATCATCGCACAGCATTTCCAGATATTCGCCGAAGCCGTCGTACTGCATGTTATACCTGTTCTGTGCGCGGTGGTACCAAAGCTCCGTCCCTCCCGTCGGGACGACCGTCGGCTCCGGGGTCGGCTCGGGCGCGGCGCTCGTGCAGGCCGAGAGCACAAGCAGCAGCGCTAAAAGGAGCAGGCTTATCCGCTTCATCGCTTTCCTCCGCTGCGCGGCGCGCCCTTTTTACTTTTCCTATGCTTTGCCGCACGGCCTCTGCGCACGAGCGCAAGCGTAAGTATGAACACAACGAGCACCAGCAGCGCGCAGACGATCATCGCCGCCTTCTTCTGCTGATCGCTCATGCCCGGTTTCGGTTCCGGCGTCGGCTCCGGCTCGTATTCTATCTCGCCTCCCGCGATGAGCTTCACCGTGCCGTAGGCGTTGCCGTCGCCGTCCGTGAAGCTCACGCTGCCAAGCTCCGCGCCCTCCTCCGGCACGGCCGACAGCGTTTCCTCACCCAGCGTAACGGTCTTTTGAAGCTGCGACGCGTCAAGCCCGTTCGGCACCAGTGCGTTTATCTCCTCCGCGCAGACAAGCGGAAGTTCTCCGCGCCTGCCGTCTATCAGAACCGGCTGCACTCCCACAGTGAGCCCCTTTTCGACAACGCTGCGGTAGGAGTAGTTTTCAAAGCACCAGTCAAGGAGCTTCACCGTATCGCCGAAGGAGTCAAAATACTCGCGCTCCTCCCGGTCGCCCTCGGCGCCGAGAACGACGGTTATAAGGTTCATCCCGTCGCGCTGCACAGCGCCCACAAGACAGAATCCGGCAGCGTCGGTGCGCCCGGTTTTTATGCCCACCGCGCCCTCGTACATATACTGATCGCTTGACGTTCGTGGCCGGAACGGTGTAATTTACCGTGCCCACAAGCTCCGCGAACAGTGGGTGGCGCATGCCCTCGCAGGCTATGACGAAAAGGTCGCGCGCCGTCGTGTAGTGGTTTTCATCGGGCAGGCCGTGAGTGTTCGCAAAATGCGTGCCGTCGCAGCCCAGCTCGGCGGCGCGGGTATTCATACGCTCGACGAATTTTTCCACCGAGCCGCAGATATGCTCGGCGATTATATTGCAAGCCTCGTTTGCCGAGGCGAGCGCCGCGCAGTACATGAGGTCTTTGAGGCTCATCGTCTCGCCTGCGTTTATGTGCGCCGTTGAGCTGTCGTCGGTGAGATCAAAGCGGCAGTTTTTCGAGGCCGTCACCATGTCGTCGGCGGAGACCTCCCCGGCCTCTATCGCCTCTGCCGCCAGAAGCAGAGTCATGATCTTGGTGATGCTGGCAGGCTCGCTTCTCGTGTAAGCGCCCACCGAGTACAGTATCCTGCCGCTGCTCATATCGCCCACAAGCGCGCTTTTGGCGGAGCGAAGCTCGGGGCCTTCGGCGGCAAGGGCGCGCGGCGGGGCAAAGACGCCCAGCAGAAGGATCAGGCACATCGCGGCGGCGGTATAACGCAGCTTCTTCATGGCAAAACTCCCTTAAAATCAGTTATTATTACAATTATAAATGCTTTTATCTGCCAACGCAACCTCTTTATTTCGTTGCTACGCTTCATATAATCGCTTTTTCCATAACCCGACCGGTAAGATTTGTTGTAATCGTTATTGCACTCGCGCGTTCAATTAGAACGGCCGAATTTAGACTCTGTATCAAGCCTTCCCCTTGAGGGGAAGGTGGCATGCGAAGCGTGACGGATGAGGTGTTCTTTTCCTTTCGTCGCTACGCTTGGCACAATCGCTATTGCGCCAGCCTGACCGGTGAGATTTCAAATAATCTCTTATGCACTCGTGCGTTCGATTAGCGCGCATAAAAATTTCGGAGGCAACCAAATAATTGCCTCCATTTTTCGTTATATTCCAATGTTTATAATCGGGCTGACACAGTAACGACTACTGCCAATCTCAACGCGAATCGCCCCTTCGGCGAGGAGCTTGCGTCGCTGCAAAAGCTGTGTTACAATTGAACAGATCAATTTTTGTGAGGCGCTATATTGAAAAAACACGGCAAAAAACGCACATGGCTTACGCCGCTGCTCATACTCGCGCTGCTGGCCGCGCTGCTCGCTTTCGCGGTGTGGGACAGCGCGGAGCATCTTCAGCTCACCGAATACACCGTCTCCTCCGACCGATGTCCCGACGGCTTCGACGGCTTTAAAATAATCCAGCTCTCCGATCTGCACGGTTCGGATTTCGGCGACAGGCTCGTCGAACAGGTGCGGCGGCAGGAGCCGGATATCATCGCGCTGACGGGCGATTTTGTGACCGATTCCGGCGATCTCGAGGCCGTCAGAGCGCTCGTGCCGGAGCTTGTCAAGATCTGCGACGTATACTTTGTCAGCGGCAATCACGAGTTCGGCTCGCGTCTCGCGGACGAGGTGCGCGGCATCATGGAGGACGCGGGCGTGAAGTATCTCGGAAATGACGCAGTTGTGCTTGAGCGCAACGGTGACAGCATCGTCCTGGCCGGGGTCGAGGATCCGCTCGCCTACGCGGATATGCCAAGCCCGCCGGAGCTTATGGCGGAGCTTGACGATAAATACCCCGACAGCTACAAAATTCTGCTCGGGCACCGCAACTACTGGATGGAGGAATACCCCGAGCTGCCGGTCGATCTCATACTCAGCGGCCACGCGCACGGCGGACTTGTCCGGCTGCCCGGCATCGGTGGGCTTATCGGCACCGACCGCACGCTGTTCCCAGACTACGATGCGGGGCTATACGAAAACGGGCGCTACACCATGATAGTATCGCGCGGGCTTGGCAACTCCGTGCCGATATCGAGGCTGTTTAATCGCCCCGAGATAGTCAGCATAATTTTGAAAGCCTGAAATTTACAGTCATCTTTTCACCTTCGGCGGCATATATTGAAAGCATGCTGAATTTATTCGAGGTGAAAAAGATGGGAACTGACATCGACGACATGATTTTTGGGGATTATGACCCCGGCCCCAGCGACAGATGAGGCTTATATAGAAAACGCTTTCCGAATCCGGAAAGCGTTTTTCGCCTGCTGACGCTCCTCGCCGGAGGGGCAATTGCCATTGAGGCTATTCGCATTGAGATTTTAAGTAATCGTTATTGCGTCAGCCCGACCGGTGAGACTGGCAATAATCGCTTTTGCACTCGCGCTCTTAATTGGTGCACATAAAAATTTGGAGGCAGTCATTTGATTGCCTCCATTGTTCGTTTATTTCCAATTAATATAACCGGGCTGACGCAGAAGCGATTATTTAAGATGTAGCAACGAATCACTTGGCGCCAGTCGGCGCCGAATCGCCTCGATGGCAATCGCGGATGTTTTTTTCAAACTTGCTGCGCGGGCCCATGACCTCGCGGCCGCAGCCGAGGCAGCGGAGCTTGAAGTCCGCGCCTATGCGCAGCACCTCCCAGCGCTTTTCGCCGCAGGGGTGCTGCTTTTTCATCGTCAAAATATCTCCGACCTGAATATCCATTACTTCTTGATCGCCTCCCAGTAGGCTCTGGCGGCCTGCTCTATCTTATTATCGCCGTACTCATAGTAGCGCGCGTTTTTTATCGCGTCGGGCAGGTACTGCTGCCTGACCCAGTGGTTCGGAAAGCTGTGCGGGTACTTATAGCCCTGCTCGCGCTCAAAGCCCGTGCCGTCGGCGTGGACATTTTGCAGCTCGCGCGGAACGGGGCCTGTTTTGCCCGCGCGCACATCCGCTATCGCCGCGTCGATGGCCATGACGCCGCTGTTTGATTTCGGCGCGGTGGCAAGGAAAATGACCGCCTCGGCCAGCGGCAGCCGCGCCTCCGGCAGCCCCAGTTGCAGCGCCGAGTCCACGCATGCCTTGACTATCGGCACCGCCTGCGGATACGCAAGCCCGATATCCTCGCTCGCCGAGCACAGTATGCGGCGGCACGCCCCCGTGAGGTCGCCTACCTCGAGCAGCCGCGCTAAATAGTGCAGCGCAGCGTCCGGGTCAGAGCCGCGCAGAGACTTCATCAGCGCCGAGAGCGCGTCAAAGTGCTCGTCGCCGTCCCTGTCATAGCGCATGGCGCTGCGCTGGGATATCGCGCGCGCGTCGTCAAGGCTTATGCTTATCTTGCCGCCCTCGCGCCGTCCCGCCGAAAACAGCAGCTCCACGGCGTTTATCGCCTTGCGCACATCGCCGCCGCAGGCCGACGCGATGCGCCCGACGACCCCGTCCTCAAGCTCCGGGACAAGCCCCTCGCGCTCGGAGAGGATATTCACCGCGCGCAGCACCGCGGGCTCGACCTCGGCCGCGGAAACGTGCTTGAATTCAAACACGGTCGAGCGGCTCAAAATCGCGTTGAACACGCAGAAGTACGGGTTCTCCGTCGTGGACGCGATGAGCGTTATGCGCCCGTCCTCGATAAACTCCAGCAGCGACTGCTGCTGCTTTTTGTTGAAATACTGTATCTCGTCAAGGTACAGCAGCACGCCGCCCGGAGTCAGCAGCGTGTCCAGCTCCGCGATGATGTCCTTGATGTCGGATATGCCGGCGGTGGTGGCGTTGAGCTTGCGCAGGCTGCGGTTGGTTTTCTCCGCGATTATGCGCGCAACGGTGGTCTTGCCCGTGCCCGACGGGCCGTAGAATATCATATTCGGGATGCTGCCGCTCTCGACAATGCGCCGCAGCATGCCCCTCTCGCCCAAAATGTGCCGCTGCCCGACGACCTCGTCGAGCCGCGACGGTCTTATCTCATCCGCAAGGGGCTTATACATGGCTACCTCCGATTGTAGAATTTGCTATAGGCAAAATGCGTCTGATTATGCTAAAATCAGTCGAGGTGATAAAAATGCTTCCTGAAACTCAGGTCGACGCTATCGTACACGGCTTGGAGGAGGAGTACCCCCTGGCCGAGTGTACGCTCGATTATAATAAGGCCTACGAGCTGCTGTTTTCCGTGCGGCTTGCAGCGCAGTGCACCGACGCGAGGGTCAATATGGTCACTCCCGCGCTGTTCGAGCGCTTTCCGACGCTCGAGAGCTTCGCGCAGGCGCAGCCGGAGGAGGTCGAGCCGTATATCCACTCCTGCGGCTTTTACAGAGCCAAGGCGCGGGATATCGTGGGCGCTGCGCGCATGCTCATTGACGACTTCGGCGGCAGGGTTCCCGACACGATGGAGCAGCTTCTCAAACTCCCCGGCGTCGGGCGCAAGACCGCGAATCTCATCCTCGGCGATGTCTACAATGTCCCCGGCTCCACGGTCGTGGACACCCACTGCATAAGGCTGTCAAACAGGCTCGGGCTGGTGGACGATCTCAAGGACCCCGTCAAGATCGAGGCCGAGCTGCGCAAGCAGCTCCCGCCGGAGAAAAGCTCCGACTTCTGCCATCGTCTCGTGCTGCACGGCAGAGCCGTGTGCACCGCGCGCTCACCCCGCTGCGAGGAATGCTGCCTAAAGGATGTGTGCTCCACGGCTGCCAAGCTGTGAGAACACCTCATCCGTCGGCTGCACCGCACCTGTAGGGGCGACCATTGGTCGTCCGTTGTTCGTTTATTTCCAATTTATACAATCGGGCTGACGCAAGCAAGATTACTTTAAATCTCAACGCGAAAGGGAAATATCTTTTTCGATTATCGCCTGTATGCCCTGCTGTACGGCGCTCTCGAAGCCCAGCTCGCGGAGCCTGCACACGCCCTCTATGGTCGTTCCGCCGGGGGAGCACACCCTGTTCATCAGCGCTATCGGGTGCTCGTCGCCGTCCATGGCGAGCGCTCCGCTGCCGACGACCACGCCCTCGGCGATCTCCTCGGCGACAGGTCTTGAAAAGCCCGCGCGCACGCCCGCTTCCGCCAGCGCGTCAATGAACATCAGCACGAACGCGCCCGACGCTCCGCCTAATGCGCCGAACGCGGGGAACATCGTCTCATCTATATGATACACCTTGCCGACGCTCGAGAAAATGCCGTCGGCTATTTTTATATGCGCATCGGTAGCGCTCTTGCCGCCGCACACGGCCGTGACCGACGCCTTGACCTTGGCGTTGATATTTGGCATGATGCGCACGACCGGCACGCCCTTTGCAAGGCGCTCGGCGTACCACTCGGTGCTCTTGCCCGCCGCGATGCTGATGACAAGCTTCTCCTTCGTTATGAGCTTTCCAATTTCGTCAAGCACGCCCTGCATCATCTGCGGCTTGACCGCCAGCACGATGACCTCCGACTTTTCGGCAACCTCGGACGCCGACGCGCAGGGGATAAGCCCGTGCTTTTCCTTCAGCGCTTTCGTCTTTGCCTCGCTGCGGTTGTAGCCGTAGAGATAGTCGTTTTTGAACTTGCCGCAGGACGCCATGCCGGAAATTATCGCGCCCGCCATATTTCCTAATCCTATAAATCCATATTTCATGTTTTTCCCTTTTTCCTTTCGTTGCGGCGCTCCTCGCCGGAGGGGCGATTCGCATTAAAATTTTTGATAATCTCTTTTGCGTCAGCCCGACAGTCTACACTGAAATAAATCGTTTTTGCACTCGCGCGCTTAATTAGTGCGATGAAAATATCAACAGCGCACCGATTTAGAACTTGGATATTTTCGTTATGCACCAATGTTTATAATCGGGCTGAAGCAAAAAAGATTATTTTAAATCTTCAAGCGAATCGCTTCGCGGCAGCCGCCGCAATATATTGTATCATTGTCTGCACCAAAGCACAAGGATAAATGAAAATGCGCGAAAAATATTGTTAAATTCTAAATTATTAACTTTTTGTGTTGACAAAACATTTTTTGTCGCTATAATGGATGGCAATTGAACAAAGGCATGATAGAGGCGCGGTCGCCATCAGTAGCTTTGCAAAAACGCCGGGAAGCGTTAAGCGAAAGGGGCTGCCGCCGAAGGGTTCGACCTTTTCCCGAGGGTCGGGTGCCTGGGATGCAGGATAATATCCTGTAGACTGTCGCATTTTGCGGAGAGCTGTCATGATCGGCATGAAATTGCTATGTATTTTCCTGTTGAGTCATGAAGCGTCATGACTCAATTTTTTTGTTCAAAGAAAGGAAGATAAACATCATGGAATTCGTAAACACCTTCTGGGCGCTGGTCCCGCCGATAGTCGCAATCGTACTTGCGCTTATCACCAAGGAGACCTACAGTTCACTGTTCGTCGGCATACTCGTCGGCGCTCTGTTCGTGACCGGCTTCCAGCCTGTCGAGACCGTTAACACCATCGTCAACGAGGGCTTCGTCCCCGCCATCGAGGGCAACGCGGGCAACTTCATGTTCCTGATCCTGCTGGGTATGCTCGTCGCGCTTGTCAACTCAACCGGCGCATCGTCGGCCTTCGGCAAGTGGGCAGCACGCCATGTCAAGAGCCGTGCAGGCACCCTGCTGGCCACCTTCGCACTCGGCGTTCTCATCTTCATCGACGACTACTTCAACTGCCTGACCGTCGGCTCTGTAATGCGTCCGCTTTCCGATAACCAGCGCATCTCCCGCGCAAAGCTTGCGTACATAATCGACGCCACCGCAGCTCCTATCTGCATGATCGCTCCCGTCTCCTCCTGGGCGGCCGCCGTCGCAGGCGTTGCCTCCGACCTTGACGCGGGCATCTCCGGCATCCAGCTTTTCGTTCAGGCTATTCCCTTTAACTTCTACTCTCTGATGACTCTCGTGTTCGTCGTCGGTCTCTCCATCATGGGCTTTGACTACGGCCCGATGGCAAAGGCAGAGCTTGAAGCGCTCAAGGGCGAGCTTGGCTCCCTCGGCGGCGACGAGGAGATTGAGTCCCCCCGCGCAAGCCTCTGGGATATGCTCATTCCTGTTATTCTGCTCATCGTCTTCTGCGTGCTCGGCCTTATCTATGTCGGCGGCTACTTCGGCACCGATCCCGAGTTCGCCGGTGACTTCATCGCCTCCTTCGGCAACACCGACGCGTTCGTCGCTCTGCCCTGGGGCACTCTCATCGCAGTCATTCTCTCCATCATCTACCTGCTCTGCCGCCGCGTTACCACCTTCAAGGGCGCAATGGAATGCCTGCTCAAGGGCTTCAACGCGATGGCTCCCGCGATTCTCATTCTCTCCCTCGCCGTCTCCCTCAAGAACATGACCGGCATGCTCGGCGCGGACGTTTACGTCGCCGACGTTATGGCCACCGCGTCTCAGGGACTGTTTAACATGCTTCCGGCGATCATCTTTATCGTTGCATGCATCCTCGCATTTGCTACCGGCACGAGCTGGGGCACCTTCGGCATCCTCATCCCCATCGTTCTCCCCATCTTCAAGGTCGGCGATCCTCTGCTCATGATCGGCATCTCCGCCTGCCTTGCCGGCGCCGTCTGCGGCGACCACTGCTCCCCCATCTCCGACACGACCATCATGGCCTCTGCCGGTGCTAACGTCAACCACATCGACCACGTCCGCACCCAGATCCCCTATGTCGTCACCGTCGCTGCGATCAGCTTCGTAAACTTCATCATCGCGGGCTTCGTGAAGAACATCTGGATCTGCCTGCCCATCGCGATCGTGATCACCATTGCAACTCTGTTCGTCCTGCGCGCCACCATCGGCACCAGGACCAGCGGCAAGACCGTAGAGGAATAATTCAAGTACATAACCCACAAAAACACACAAACTGAGGTGATCGGGCGATCACCTCAGTTTTTATTTGCGCCGGCTGGCGCAGAGCGATTCGTTGCCACATCTTAAATAGTCGATACTGCCGGTGCCCGACCGGTGAGATTGGCAGTAGTCTTTATTGCACTCGCGCGTTTAATTAGTGTGGTTAAAATATCCAGGCTCTGCGGTCGGGCAGAGGAAGTATTGACAAGCTGAAACTTCAATCCGAATTGCTTTGCTGTACCCCTCGAGCTGAGCCTTGATTCCGACGATCATGGCGCTCATTTTTTCGCTTGTTATTACTTTAATCGCCTCAGTAAAATGCCTTTGCAAGGTATTGAAAACAAAAGGCTGTTAGTATATAATGTTTTTACAAAAAACACCTCCGGGCTGCTAAATCACGCAATAAGGCTCCGGAGGAGAAAGGCACAATCAATGCTTTCTGTTATTCTTCCCGCCTACAATGAGACTGGTTTAATATCCCGCGCCGCAGAACGTATCGGGGATATCTTGCGTGGTGCAGGCATTCAATACGAGCTGATTTTTGTGGACGACGGCTCCACCGACGGCACATGGGAGGAAATCGCCAAAGTTACGGAGTCCAACGGCTCCGTGCGGGGTGTCGGCTTCTCCCGTAACTTCGGTAAGGAGGCCGCCATTTTCGCAGGTCTTGAGGCTGCAGACGGAGACTGCTGCGCTGTGATGGACTGCGACCTACAACACCCGCCCGAGAAGCTGCCCGAGATGTACGCGCTTTGGCAGCAGGGTTGGGAGGTCGTCAACGGCGTTAAGATCGACCGTGGTCGAGAGGGTGGTCTGCACTCTTTTTCCGCAAAAACCTTCTACAAGATGATGTCCAAGGCCGTAAAGATAGACATGTCCCGATCCTCTGACTTTAAACTGCTCGACCGTAAGGTTGTGGACACGCTGCTTGGCCTGTCCGAGCGCAAGACCTTCTTCCGGGCACTGGTCTCATGGGTAGGCTTCCGTAGCATTGATGTTGAATTCAACGTTGCCGAGCGAGAGTTGGGTAAGAGCCACTGGGCAACTCTTTCGCTGTTCCGCTACGCCATCTCCAACATTAGTTCTTACTCCTCCGCACCTATGCAGATCGTCACAGCACTGGGTGTGCTGACTTTTCTGTTTTCTCTGGTGCTCGGGGTTCAGACTCTTATAAATTGGGCAAGCGGCAACGCTTTGGACGGCTTCACCACGGTCATTCTCGTACTGCTGCTGATAGGCAGCATTTTGATGATAAGCCTTGGCATTATAGGTTATTACATATCCCAAATTTTCATGGAGGTAAAAGGGCGACCCCGCTACCTGGTATCGAGAGCCTGCCAAAAAGATAGGAGTGACCCACAATGAAATCTGATCGTGCCCTTAAAACACCATACAATTGCGCCTCCAGGCTATGGAGGCGCATTCCAGGATATATCCGTCTGACCTTCGCCTCGGCCGTGGCGCTGGGTCTGGTGACTCATCTGTATATGTTCACAAACAAACTGACCAACCATGATGACATAGGACATCTCTTCATTGCCGATTACGGCACGGCTTCCGGACGTTGGCTGCTGCCCTCCATTCTCGGTCTGGACGGCAACTTCAGCATGCCATGGTTGATTGGCCTACTGAGTATTTTGTGTCTGGCGGGAGTTGCCTGCCTGACCGTCTCGCTTCTGCGTATCCGCCACCCCATCGGCTGCATCGTCACTGCAGGCATCATCGTCTCTTTCCCCACGGTGACTGCAACCTTGACCTATATGTTCACCGCCGACGGCTATTTCTTCGGCTTACTGCTGGCAGCCCTCAGTGCATATCTGTCCGTACGGCACGGCTGGTGGGGAAGCCTGCTTGGGGCTATATCCCTTACCCTGTCCATGGGCATCTATCAGAGCTATTTCCCTGTGGCGGCGGTGCTTATGGTCGGTGCGCTGCTGTTTGAGACGCTGGACGGCGAGCGCTCCTTTAAACAGCTCCTGCTTAAGGGCCTGCGGCTGGTGCTCACCTTGGCTGTGGCTCTGGCGGCATACATGATCATCGTCCGCATCAGCACCCGGAATGTCGCCCTTGTAGACTACATGGGCATATCGGACATGGGAAAATTGTCGCTGGCGGAGATACCTTCGCTCATATCGAAGGGCTTTGACGAGTATATCAATTTTTACATGACCGACTCCGTGGGCTGTCATTTCGTCTTTCTGAAATACGCCTTTGCCGCGTCGGCACTGTTGGGCGCCGTACTGCTGGTGCTGATGCTCTGGAAACGGAAATTGGGCGCGCTGCGCAGCATACTGGCTGTTGTGCTGGCTGCTCTGTACCCTTTTGCGGGCAGTCTTATCTACGTCATGGTTCCCGAAGCCGGGGTACACACGCTTATGCTCTTCGGCTATGCCTATATTCTCATAGCGCCGGTGGCGCTTGTAGATTACATGGAGCTTAACTTTAAACAGCTCCCTCTCAGATCCTTCCAGACAGTTTCCGCATGGATCATACTCCTGACTATTGCCCTCACCGCCTATTCCTACGCCGTGTTTGCTAACTCCGTCTACCTGAAGATTGACCTCAGTATGCGCCAGTGTACCGCTTATTCAAACCGCCTGTTAGAGAAGGTGGAATCCTGCGATGGCTACGAGCAGGGAATGAGTCTGGTGCTGGTAGGCAGTCAGGTTCGCGATGACGCTCTCAACGCAACTCCGCAGTTGGATGACGTCAAGCTCATCGGTGTCTACGATATGCCCGGCTTCCGCACTACATACACCTACGGGCACTTTCTGCGTTACTATCTTGGCTTCCCGAGCGAGGTCTACACCGGCAAGACCGAGACTGCCGCTGCTCTTGCTGCCAGCGAGACCGTTCAGGCCATGCCTGTTTACCCTCAGTCCGGCAGCATTCAGATAATAGACAACATGGTCGTTGTAAAGCTCAGTAACGATTGACCCTGCTGCTGACGCCATCTCACTGGAGGGGCAATTCGGATTAAGGCTTCAAATAGCCGTTTTTGCGCTTTGTGACGCTATGCTCGGGGGCGCTGCCCCCCCAAACCCCACCGCCTTTTGAAAAAGGCGGGCGAAAACTTTTAATTTGTTATTAAGAGCGCGAGTGCAATAAAGATTACCTTAAATCTCACCGGTCGGGCACCGGTAAAAACTATTATTTTAAGCGTAGCAACGAATTGCCCCTGCGGCGAGGAGCGGCAGCAGCCGCCCGGTCGGGCTGACGCAGTAAAGATTATTTGAAGCGTTGCAACGATATAAAAAAGGAAAACCGCAGACACAAGGTCTGCGGTTTTTAATATTTAAGTAATAAATTACTTTATCTCGACGGTTGCGCCGACGGCCTCGAGCTGAGCCTTGAGAGCCTCTGCGTCTTCCTTGGAAACGCCTTCCTTGACGGCTACGGGAACCTTCTCGACCATTGCCTTTGCCTCTGCCAGGCCGAGGTTGGTGATGCCGCGGATCTCCTTGATGACCTTGATCTTCTGATCGCCGAAGCCGGTCATAACAACGTCGAACTCGGTCTTTTCTGCTGCTGCCTCGACTGCTCCGCCTGCTGCGGGAGCTGCTGCTGCAACTGCGGAGACACCGAAGGTCTCGCAAATCTCATCAACGAGCTCCTTGAGCTCGAGAACGGAAAGAGCCTTGATCTCGTCGATCATGGCGGTGATTTTTTCGCTTGCCATTATTGTTTTCCTCCAAATTTAATCTTTGTCGGCAGTCGGATCATTCCGCTGCTTCGGGTGCGGCCTCGGGTGCGCCGCCTTTCTGCTCGATGACTTCCGTCAGGCATACTGCCAGACCGCCCATTATGGCGTTCAGAGAGCCTGCCAGCTTTGAGTACAGGTCGTTCTTGGAAGTCAGTGCGGACAACTCCGCGATCTCCCGCTCATCGAGGATCTTGCCCTCCATGAAGGCGGCCTTGATGTTGAACTTCTCGTTCAGCTTCTTGGAATAGTCGCTGATGATACGGAAGGGTGCGATGGGATCGCTGCTGCTGGTGGCCAGAGACGTGCTGCCGTTGAGAATGGGGTCAAGCTCGTTCATGCCGACCTTGTCGATAGCGATCCGGGTAAGGGTGTTCTTGACTACGGTGTAGTCAACGCCCTCTTTGCGCATTTCGGTACGAAGTGCGGTATCCTCGGCCACGGTAATACCCTGGTAATCGACGAAGATGCCGGCGCTTGCGCCGTTTATACGCTCGACGAGCGCTTCTACGATCGCCTGCTTTTCGCTGAGAACTTTTGCGTTAGGCATGTGTGTTTTTTCACCTCCACACTTGTGATCCGCGCTCAAAAGAAAAAAGCCTCCCTGTCCGCAGACATGGAGGCTGTAAGCATTCAAAGCCGATGCCTTCCTCGGCAGGGTTTACACCAAAAGCTACCTGCTGTCTTCGGAGCGCTCGAATACAATATCAAATTCCCGCTTATTTGTCAAGGGCTTTCGGCAATTTTTATCCGCGAAGCTCCATTAATTTGCCGTACAGCGCGTCAGAGCGGCTGAGCGCCAGCATGACGAGCGTCTGGATGACGAGCATGACGCCGAACTCGGCAAGTCTGGTGTAAAACAGCGGCCAGAGCGGAGGGCCGAACACGAAGTGTATCATCAGGGTGTTGAGAATAAGCGTCACGACAAGGCCGTTTGTCAGCGCGGCAAGGAAGCACTCCTTAAACCCCGGGCGGCTTTTGTACAGAAACAGGCCGAATACAAATCCCGCCACCGCCGCGGTCACGGTAAAGCCCGGAAAATACGCGCCCGTGGGAAACGCTATCGCGCCGACAAGATCGCCCAGCGCTGCGCACAGCGCGCCCCACGCCGGGCCATAGAGCATCGCGCTCACGGCGACCGCCGCAAAGCCCAGTCCCACCTTCACGGTGAGCACGTTCAGGGCTAAAATGCGTGAGAATATCACGTCGAGCGCAATGAGCATCGCGCTCACTATTATCATTTTCGTGGTTATTTTTTTCATTGCTATGTTCTCCTTTTTTAAGCCGCTGCAATGCTTTATGTAATCTCTATTTCCGGTGCCCGACCGGTGATAACGGCAATATTCTCTATAATGCACTCGCGCGTTCAATAACATTGCACCGCACCCGTAGGGGCGGCCATTGGCCGTCCGTTTCTCAAATCTTGCAGCACGGCAAAATAGATGCTATTGCCAAAATCACGTTCTCGTTATTCTCTGGAAATTGACCCACAAGCGGACGAGCAATGTGTACAGAGTAATATGATAGTAAACACATGTGCAAGATGATTGTATACAGTTTTGCAGTAAAATAAAGGCATAAAACACATAC
>SFEX01000020.1 GCA_004557075.1 Clostridiales bacterium | reverse complement strand
TTGTATGTGTTTTATGCCTTTATTTTACTGCAAAACTGTATACAATCATCTTGCACATGTGTTTACTATCATATTACTCTGTACACATCGCTCGTCCGTTTCTCAAATCATGCAGCGCGGCAAAATAGATGATAGATGCCAAAATCACATTCTCGTTATCCTCTGGAAATTGACCTACATGCGGACGAGCGATGCTCGCCCCTACGATGAGTCCTTTAGACGCGACAGCGTATAACCTGCCACTGTCGAGCCATCCGGCGAGGAGTTGGGTAAGATATTAAAATAACAATGGTTGCATTAAATATTTTTTGTTATATAATCCAACTTAATAGATAAAAACTACCTTGGAGGCAGACATGAATAACAGAAAGCTTAATCTGACCATGCTGTGCGACTATTACGAGCTCACGATGGGCAACGGATACTTCGACAATGGCATGGCGGATAAAATCACATATTTTGACGTTTTCTACCGTCAGAATCCCGACAACGGCGGCTTCGCCATCGCCGCCGGACTTGAGCAGGTAGTCGATTATATCCAAAACCTGCACTTCGACGAGGAGGACATCGAATATCTGCGCGGCCGCAATATGTTCTCCGAGGGCTTCCTCGATTATCTGAAAAATTTCAAGTTCGAGGGCGATATCTGGGCAGTGCCCGAGGGCACTCCCGTATTCCCGCGCGAACCTATCCTGACGGTGCGCGCGCCCGCTATACAGGCGCAGCTTATCGAGACATATGTACTGCTGGAGATAAACCACCAGAGCCTTATCGCGACCAAGGCAAACCGCGTCTGCCGCGCCGCCGAGGGCAGAACGGTGCTCGAGTTCGGCTCAAGACGCGCCCAGGGTATCGACGGTGCCGTGACCGGAGCCAGAGCCGCTTACATCGGCGGCTGCGCGGGTACGGCCTGCGCCGTATCCGACACGCTCTACGGCGTGCCCGCAGGCGGCACCATGGCGCACTCATGGGTTCAGATGTTCGACTCCGAATATGACGCCTTCGTGGCCTACTGCAAGACCTATCCCACCAACGCCGTCCTGCTGGTCGATACCTACAACTCCCTCAAAAGCGGCGTTCCCAACGCCATCCGAGCCTTTAACGAGGTGCTCCGCCCCCTCGGCATAACAAAGTGCGGCATCCGCTTCGACTCCGGCGACATGGCGTATCTGACTCGCAAGGCAAGAGCCATGCTCGACGAGGCCGGCTGGCCGGAGTGCAAGATCACCGTTTCCAACGCCCTTGACGAGCGCCTGATAACCGAGCTGCTGCTCCAGGGCGCGAAGATCGACTCCTTCGGCGTCGGCGAGAGGCTCATCACCTCGAAATCCGACCCCGTTTTCGGCGGCGTATACAAGCTGTGCGCGGTCGAGGACGATAAGGGCGGCATAACTCCTAAAATCAAGATAAGTGAAAACGTGGGCAAGATCACAAACCCCGGCTTTAAAAAGGTCTACCGCTTCTTCGACCGCGAAAACGGCATGGCCGAGGCCGACTACATCTGCCTGCACGACGAGTGCGTTGACGACTCCAAGCCCCTTGAGATCTGCGACCCCGAGGCGCGCTGGAAGCGCAAAACCATGGAAAACTTCAGCGCCGTGGAGCTTCAGGTGCCGATATTCAAAAACGGCGAGCTTGTCTACAAGCTGCCCTCGCTCGACGAGATAAAGCGCCGCTGCGCCTACGAGGTCAGCACCCTGTGGCCGGAGGTCAAGCGCTTTGATTTCCCGCATGAATACTATGTCGACCTCTCCGAAAAGCTCATGGCGCTCAAGGACGCCATGCTCGAGCGCGGCCGCTGAGGTGAATATATGGACGCCGCTTCCCGACGAGAAAAAATAATGGCGATCCTCAGAGCGGATATCCGCCCTGTGAGCGCCGCAAGCCTTGCCTCTCAGCTCTCTGTCAGCCGCCAGATAATCGTCGGCGATATCGCCCTGCTCAGAGCAGCCGGCGAGAGCATCACCGCAACGCCGCGCGGCTATGTCCTTGAGGCCGCGCCCGGCAGGGTATACACCATCGCGTGCATGCACGGCGTCGAGGACACCGAACGGGAGCTGAATATCATGGTCGATAACGGCTGCACCGTGATAAGCGTCACGGTCGAGCATCCGATCTACGGCCAGCTCACAGGTCAGCTCCAACTATCGAGCCGCTACGACGTTTCGCAGTTTATCGAAAAGCTCCGGCACGGCGAGGTCACGCCGCTGTGCCAGCTCACCGGCGGTGTGCATCTGCACACGCTCTCCTGTCCCGACGACGGCTGCTTCGAGCGCACGCGCGCAGCCCTTGCCGAGTCCGGGCTTCTTTATGACTGATAATATTTAAACTTAGGTTGACAAAAGCGTATATTGCAGTTAAATTAGACATTACAGGTGTCAAGACACCTGTAATGTCTATTGTTTTAAGGAGATGCGATCGCCATGTCCAAGGTAAAAGCATTTTTTAAGCGCAAGGATATTGAGGTCAGCCTCAAGCGCTACGGTATCGACGCGCTCAGCGCAATGGCGCAGGGGCTTTTCTGCACTCTGCTCGTCGGCACTATTCTCGACACGCTGGGCACCCAGCTCGGCATAGCGTTTTTGGCGAAGCCGCTTATTGAGATCGGCGGCGTCGGCTATACGATAGGTAAATTTGCCTCCTCCATGGTCGGGCCGGGCATGGCGGTAGCCATAGGCTTTGCGCTGAACGCGCCGCCAATGGTGCTGTTTTCGCTCATACCGGTCGGCTACGCCACCAACGTCATGGGCGGCGCGGGCGGCCCTCTCGCTGTTTACGTCGTGGCGGTCATCGCCTCGGAGTTCGGCAAAATGGTCTCCAAGGAGACGAAGATTGATATACTCGTGACCCCCATCGTCACGATTCTCATCGGCATCGGTCTTGCGTACTTTATCGCGGCGCCCATCGGCAAGGGCGCGATGGCGGTCGGCACGCTCATAAAGTGGGCGACCACCCAGCAGCCGTTTATCATGGGCATTGTGGTGTCCGTGATCGTCGGCATTGCGCTGACGCTGCCTATATCCTCGGCGGCGATCTGCGCGGCGCTGAGCCTGACGGGTCTTGCCGGCGGCGCGGCTTTAGCCGGCTGCTGCGCGAACATGGTCGGCTTTGCCGTCATCTCCTTCCGTGAAAACGGCTGGGGCGGCATCGTGTCCCAGGGCTTGGGCACCTCAATGCTCCAGATGGGCAACATCGTCCGCAACCCGAAGATATGGATCCCCGCGATCGCGGCAAGCGCCGTCACGGGGCCTGTCGCCACATGCATCTTCAAGCTTGAGATGAACGGTGCGGCGGTCTCTTCCGGCATGGGCACCTGCGGCCTTGTAGGCCCCATCGGCGTATGGACGGGCTGGGCAAATCCTTCCGCCGAGGCCGTACTCGACGGCGCGGCGGCCATGATACCGACGGCCATGGACTGGATAGGTCTTGCCCTCGTCGCAATCGTCCTGCCCGCTGTTTTGTCGTGGGTCTTCGGGCTTATCTGCCGCAAGCTCGGTTGGATAAAGGACGGCGACCTCAAGCTTCAGTAACTTTTTTATCCGATTTTTACGCTTCATGTAATCGTTATTGCGTCAGCCCGACCATTTACACTAAAGTAATCTTTATTGCACTCGCGCACTAAATTAGAAGTATAAATGTTAAACAATCTCCGCACCCGTAGGTGCGGAGGTTATTTTAACGCTGCCGCTCTAATTGAGCGCGCGAGTGCAGAGAAGAAAACTCCGCTATTACCGGTCGAGAACCAGCAATACCGACTACTTGAAGCGCTGCAACGATAGGAAAAAAGCCGATACCCGACCGGGTATCGGCTGTCTTATTGCATTTTCGGGGATTACTTCTTGCCCATGTTCATCTGGGCTGCGACCTCGGCCGCGAAGTCCTCTTCCTTCTTCTCGATGCCCTCGCCCTTTGCGAAGCGAACGGCGGTGACAAACTTCACGGAGCCGCCGAGTGCCTTTGCTGCGGACTCGATATACTTCTCAACGCTCATGCTGCCGTCCTTGACGAACTCCTGCTGGAGCAGGCAGTTTTCCTGATAGAACTTGTTCATCTTGCCCATGACGATCTTTTCCTTGATAGCTGCGGGCTTGGATGCGTTCTTCGGATCCTGATCCATCAGAGCCATAGCGATCTTCTTCTCCTGCTCGAGGACATCCTCGGTGACCTCGCTCTTATCCCAGAAGCGGGGGTTGAGAGCCGCGATCTGCATTGCGACGTCCTTGCCGATCTCGGTGGCGTCAATGCCGCCCTCGACAGCCAGATTTACCAGAACGCCGATCTTGCCGCCTGCGTGGACATATGCCACGGAGGTGTTCTCACCATAGCGGACGAAGCGGCGGATCTGGAGGTTCTCGCCGATGGACATGACCTTCTCGGGCAGAGTCTCGGCTACGGTAAGCTCGCTGCCGGGGTACTTGCAGTTCATGAGAGCCTCAACGTCGGCGGGGTTATCCTTAATTACGACCTTGCAGATATCCTTAACGAAAGCGACGAACAGCTCGCTCTTTGCGCAGAAATCGGTCTCGCAGTTGACTTCGACAACTGCGCCGACGCCGCACTCGGGGCAAACGGCGGCATATGCCATGCCCTCTGCCGCGATGCGTCCTGCCTTCTTAGCGGCCTTTGCCAGACCCTTTTCGCGGAGCCACTCAACTGCCTTATCCATATCGCCGTCGCACTCGGTCAGAGCCTTCTTGCAGTCCATCATGCCGACGTTCGTCATCTCACGGAGAGCCTTAACGTCCTGTGCGGTAAATGCCATTATTTTTTCCTCCTGTAATTCAATTTGAAAAAGGGGGCAGATTCGCCCCCTGTTAATTTTTGTTTAGATTATTCCTCTTCGACCTTCTCGGCCTCAGCCTCTGCCATGGTCTCCTCGACCTCGGCGTCGGCGCCCTGACGGCCTTCCTGAACGGCGTTTGCCATGGTGGAAGCGATCAGGCGGATGGCGCGGATAGCGTCATCGTTTGCGGGAATGACGTAATCGACCTCGTCGGGGTCGCAGTTGGTATCAACGATAGCGACGATGGGGATGTGCAGCTTGCGAGCCTCTGCGATGGCGTTGTGCTCCTTGCGGGGGTCAACGACGAAGATAGCGCCGGGGAGCTTCTTCATTTCCTTAACGCCGCCGAGGTACTTCTCGAGCTTGTCCATCTCGCCCATGAGCTTGATGACTTCCTTCTTGGGCAGCATATCGAAGGTGCCGTCCTCCTGCATCTTCTTGAGCTGAGCAAGGCGGTCGATACGGGTGCGCATGGTCTTGAAGTTTGTGAGCATGCCGCCGAGCCAACGTGCGTTGACGTAGTACATTCCTACGCGGGCAGCCTCTTCCTTGACTGCCTCGGCAGCCTGCTTCTTGGTTCCGACGAAAAGGATGCTCTGGCCGTTTGCGGCGAGATCGCGCACGAAGGAGTAAGCCTCCTCGAGCTTCTTGACGGTCTTCTGCAGGTCGATGATGTAGATGCCGTTACGCTCCATATAGATGTATTCGGCCATCTTGGGGTTCCAGCGGCGGGTCTGGTGTCCGAAATGGACGCCGGCTTCCAGCAGCTGCTTCATAGATACTACTGACATTGTTTTTTCCTCCTGATTTTGTTTTTTCCTCCGGGAGTATCATCCCCTTTTCCCAGCCGCGGCCACGCCGCAGCCACATGGAAGAAAGTCCGCTCCCGTGCGAAATGCCTTGATATAATACCAGATTTGTTCTGGAATTTCAATAGTTTTTTACCATTTTGTTAAAATATTTTTCGTTTTTCCCTGTGGCGGCGGGGCTGATCGGCCTCAAGCTCCACAAGTATGATATCGCCGCCGATCTTGGCTATGCATTTCCACGGCAGGATGTAGTCGTCCTCCCTGCCCAGCAGCCCGAAAAGCTTGGCTCTGCCCGGCGTTATGAGGGATATAAGCCTACCCTCGCACTCGTCAAACTCCGCGTCGCAGACGTAGCCCAAGCGCCTGCCGGAATGTATATCAATAACTTCCTTATACCGAAGCTCGGAAAAATAACTTATCATATCATCACCTGATGTATGATATGACACTGAGGTTTGTACATATTCCGTGTGCGGTATCTTTTCAATTTCTGCATTTAATTGAAATAATAAATATTTTCCCACATTTTGTGCAATTTACTTGATTTTTCGCAATTAGTTCAGACTTTTTACCGCATTTCCGGTCAAAAATTTTGAAAATTTCTGACTGGAAATGGTGATAAATCGGTAATCTGTGAAATTTCATGAATTTATTGCCAAATATCTGTTGTAATTTTTGCCGTTTTGGTTTATTCTTGAAGTATAACGGTGACTTGGAGAGTTTATTATGTTATGTGTAGACAGAGAAAACAGCATAAAGCAAATACTTTACAAGCAAAACAGCGTTACCGTGTCGGAGCTGAGCTGCATGTTCGGCGTCAGCGGCGAGACAATACGCCGGGATCTGCAAAGGATCAGCGCCGAGGACCCGATGATCGTCCGCGTTCACGGCGGCGCCTACCGCGCAACTCCCGACGGCGAAGCTCCGTACAATTTCCGCCAGAGCTCGATGATCGATGAGAAAAAGCGTATCGCCGCAAGGTGCTTTCAGGAGATCGAGGAGGGTGACTTCCTGTTTCTCGACAGTAGCACTACAACGCTTTATCTTTCAAAGCTGATCGCCACCTCGGGTCTTGAGCTTACTGTCATGACAAACAGCTTAGGCGTTCTCAACGAGCTGTGCGCGAGCGACAGCGTTCGGATAATCGCGCTTGGCGGCCGGTACACCGACAGGTCGCATTCCTTCGTCGGCCATAGCACTTTGGCCGAGCTGTCCGGCCTGTTCGCGGGCAAGGCGTTCGTTAGCTGCTCCGGTCTGGACATGACCTTCGGCCTGACCCACAGCGACGAGGAGGAGGCCGCGATAAGAAGCGCCATGCTCCGCAACTCGAAGGAGCGCTATGTGCTCATCGACTCGAAGAAATTCGGCCGCTGCAAGACCCACGGCATAATGTCCATGGACGATGTCAACGCCGTTTTCACCGACGCCGCGCCCGATGAACACTGGCTGAGCTTTTTCAAAGAGCATGAAGCAAGGCTTATCGTCTGTAAATAGCTCTTTGAGCCGATTTGCGGTCTCTTCGCAAAGCAAATACTACAGTATCCCGCAAGCCGATTTTGCCTCGCGGGATATTTTTTATGGCATCCGCCGTCACAACGCCGCCGGAAATTTCCGTAAACTTGCAAAAAGCAGCGCTTTTACATTGATTTCCGCATAATTTAGTGATAATATTGTAAAGTCAAATTATTGTGTCATATTGCGCCGTTAAGGAGGTCGCCATGCAGCACAGAGCTTCATTTTACGAAAAGTACATCAAGCGCGCACTGGATATCCTGCTGTCCGGATGTGCGATTATAGTGCTGTGCCCCGTAATGGCAATAACCGCGCTTTTCGTGCTTCTCAGGCTCGGCCGTCCGGTGATTTTTTCTCAGGAGCGCCCGGGAAAGCACGGCAGGATATTCAGGCTGTATAAATTCCGTACCATGAGAGATATCTATGATGAAAGCGGCGTGCTTCTCCCCGATGAGGAGCGGCTGACCCCGTTCGGCAGAGCTCTGCGCAGCACTTCGCTCGACGAGCTGCCGGAGCTGTGGAATATTTTCACCGGCAGCATGTCCATCGTCGGACCGCGTCCGCTGCTTGTGCGGTATCTGCCGCGGTATAACGAGCGCCAGCGGCACCGGCACGACGTTATGCCCGGGCTGACCGGCTACGCGCAGGCAAACGGCCGCAACTCCCTCACATGGGAGGAAAAGTTCGAGATGGACATTTACTATGTCGAGCATATCAGCTTCCTGCTTGATGTGAAAATCATTCTGCATACGGTAAAAGCAGTTTTTTGCCGCTCGGGCATTTCCTCCAACACTTCTGCCACAATGGAGGAATTCATGGGCTTGGAGGCCTATGTCAATGAATAGAAAGGTTGTCATTATAGGCGCGGGTAATCACGCTAAGGTTGTTATCGATATCGTTCTCCTGTGCGGAGATGTCGTTGTCGGAATTTTGGATGATAACGCAGACAAGGGGCTAAATGTTCTTGGCTTTCCCGTCATCGGCAATACGCAGGACGCAATGCGTTTCAATGACTGTGAGTTTGTCATCGCGATTGGAGCAAATGCCGTCCGCCGTAGGATAGCCGAAACTCTTGACGTTCATTGGTACACTGCAGTTCATCCGTCCGCCGTCATATCTTCTTTTGCTGAGATCGGCGAAGGCTGCATGATATGCGCGGGTGCCGTAGTAAACCCATGCGCCAAAATCGGCAGACATTGCATCATAAACACCTCGTCTGTCATCGAGCATGATAACGATATCGGCGACTACGTTCATCTGTCGCCTAACGCGGCTTTAGGCGGCACGGTCAGAATAGGCCCGGAAACTCACATAGGTATCGGCGCATCCGTAAAAAACGGTATTTCAATCTGCGGCGGCTGCGTTATCGGCGCGGGCGCCGCCGTGGTAAAAAACATTACGGAAAAGGGTGTTTATATTGGAATCCCGGCAGCTAAAAAATAAAACTATCGTTGTTATAGCAAATTTTGACGTCGGATTATATAAGTTCAGAAAGGCGCTGTTAAAACGCCTGATCTCCGACGGAAACAGAGTATATGTACTCTTGCCCAGCGGCGAGCTTATACCCAAGCTCCGGGATATTGGCTGTGAGTACATTGAAACGGCCATTGAGCGCCGCGGTATGAATCCATTTAAGGATTTAAGTCTGTTTCGGACTTATCGCAGGCTTTTGAAAAAAATAAGGCCGGATCTTGTAATTACATACACCGTAAAGCCTAATATATACGGTGGTATCGCATGCAGGCTACTGAAAATTCCATACTCAGCAAATATCACTGGGCTTGGTTCTGCGCTCGAGGGCAGCGGTGTGCTTAAAAAGCTTGTGCTCTCCATGTATAAATTTGCCCTAAAAAAAGCAAAAGTAGTTTTTTTTGAAAACGAGGGCAACAAAGATACTCTCGTCGGAGCGGGCGTGGTAAATGAAGCCCACACCTGTGTTCTCAACGGTGCGGGTATTGACGCCTCAGAATACAGCTTGACAGATTACCCCCCCTCAGGGCCTGTGAATTTTCTTTTCGTCGGCCGCATCATGAAGGAAAAGGGCATAGATGAGCTGTATTCCGCTATTTCAAAGCTTAAATCCGAATACGGAGATGGGGTCCGCTTAGATGTCGTCGGCATGTTTGAGGAATCCTATCAGCGGCAGACGGAGCTGCTGAACAATCAGGGTGTTATAGACTTTCACGGCTTCCGCAATGATGTTGCGGATTTTTACGCAAAAGCCCACTGCGTTGTGCTTCCGTCCTATCACGAAGGCATGTCAAATGTTCTTCTGGAGGCAGGAGCCATGGGCAGGCCGCTTATAACAAGCAATATCCACGGCTGCATGGAGGCCGTCATCGATAACACATCCGGATTTCTGTGCAAACCGAAAAGCGCCGACAGTCTCTACGTCGCCATGAAACATTTCATTGAACTCAGTTATGCCGACAAAATGAAGATGGCGGTTGCATCATTCGAGTATGTCAGCCTGAAATTCGACAAAGAGGCCGTCGTTGAAGAGACCTTGAAGCACTTATACTGAGGTGTTGGATTTTGGAACTTTTATTTGTCTATGAGGATAAGGTAGCCGAGGACGCGCAGGGCAATCTGTACACAGGCTCGGCGTTCTCGCAGGAGATATTCGACCGCTATCTCGAGCACTTCGAGCACATAACCCTGCTCATGCGCCGCTCTCCCGTCAGTCCCGATGATACGGAAGCGCTCTCGCGCATGAATAAGCTCAGCAGCGAGCGGATAAGCATCGTGTGGCTGCCTGATCTGACGGCAAGTCTCAAAAACTTTTTCAGCCTCAGCCTGCGCAGGCGTTACAGGCGCATCATAAAGGAGAATATCACCCCTGACCGCGCTGTCATCATGCGCGTTCCGTCGCGCAGCGGCAGGATAGCCGCAGGATATTGTAAGAAGCTCGGAAAACCATACCTTGCCGAGGCCGTCGGCTGCCCCTGGGGCAGTCTTTGGAACCACAGCCTGAGGGGAAAGCTTCTCGCGCCGAATTCGTGGCTGCAAATGAGATTCTGCATGAAGCACGCCTCGCACGCCGTATATGTTACGGACGAATTTTTGCAGCGCAGGTATCCATCCGGCGGCAAAAGCGCCGCGATATCCGACGTTGAGCTGTTCCCTGCAGACGGCGTGCTCCTCGAAAAAAGGCTCGAAAAGATAAATCGGAGCGACGGCAAGACCGTCATAGGCACCGCCGCAGCGGTAAACGTTGCTTTCAAGGGTCAACACTTTGTTATCGAGGCGCTCGCCTCACTAAAGGCTAAGGGGCGGGCGGATTTTGAATACCGCCTCGCCGGAGGCGGAGACAGTGCGCGGCTTCGCGAGCTTGCGGAGAAGCTCGGGGTGTCGGAGCAGGTCGTATTTGAGGGAAGTATACCGCACGACAGGATGTTCGGTTGGTTCGACGGACTTGATCTTTACATACAGCCCAGCTTGCAGGAGGGCATGCCCCGTGCGTTGATCGAGGCCATGAGCCGTGCTCTGCCGGCCTTCGGCTCGCGGATAGGCGGTATGCCGGAGTTGCTGGGCAATGGTTCTATATTCCCCGCCAAAGACGTCGGCACAATAGTGGATATGCTCGAGGGTCTCAGCAAAGACTCCATGTCCGCCATGGCGAGGGCGAATTTCTCCCGTGCCGCCGATTTTGAAAAGGAAAAGCTTGAAAAGCGGCGTTTTGACTTCTACCGCGAATTTTCAAAAGACGCAAAGGAGAGCACGGCATGAGCGAGCCCATAAGAGTTTTGCATGTTTTCGGTGCTCTTAATCCCGGCGGGGTGGAAAACTTTGTTATGAACATGTACCGGCGGATGGATACCTCCGAGGTTCAATTTGACTTTGCCATGACCAGCGGTAAGACGGGACTTTACGATGAGGAAGTCCTTGCCCACGGCGGGCACATTTATTACTTTGACGGAAACAGGAGCCTTATCGAAAATCTCAACGCCGTTTTTGAGAAAAGCGATCCCTTCGCCGCTGTACACAGTCATGTTTTTTTCTATTCGGGGCTTGTTCTCCGATCCGCAAAAAAGCACGGTGTTCCCATACGCATCGCCCACGCGCATAACGCCCACACGGGCGAAAGCCGCTCGGTCACACGCCTCGCCTACGAAACTCTGATGCGCGAACTTATAAATAAGAACGCGACCTGTATGCTCGGCTGCTCGGAGAAGGCCTGCCGCCATGTTTTCGGAGACAGAGCCGTAGAGAGCCGAAGAGCAGAGGTACTGCCAGATGGCATCGACTGCAATCGTTTTGCCTTTGACCCGGGCGTACGCGAAAAAATGCGTAAGAAATACGGTCTGGATGGGAAATTCGTTGTAGGACATGTGGGGCATTTCCTGCCCGCAAAGAATCACGAAAAAATAGTCAGCGTTTTTAAACGCATATCGGAAAAGCGCGACGCTGCTCTTATGCTTACCGGCGACGGTCCTCTGGAGGAGGACGTCCGCAGTATGGCAGAGCGTCTCGGGATATCCGACAAGCTTATTATCACCGGCGCTATGCCGGACGTTGAAAAGGCCTATCAGGCAATGGATGTTTTCCTGTTTCCCTCGAGATATGAGGGCTTCGGCATGGCAATGATAGAGGCGCAGGCCGGAGGACTTGCCTGTGTTGCCTCGGACGTCGTTCCCGAGGATACCAATGCCGACGGTCGAGCTGTGTACCTGCCACTCGACGCTCCCGACGAGGACTGGGCTGAGGCGGTTATAAACGCTTCTGAGCGCTCACCGGAGCCCGCTCGCCTTGAGTTCCTCAGGAACAACTATGATGACGCTGCCGTTGCAAAAAAGCTCTGTGAAATCTATTGCAGGAAGTAAAATTCAGCGCTCAAAGGAACACTATGGAATACGCTTCAGACAGATTAATAACCTATACCGATCGCAACGGGCCCGGCATTTCCATGCCCTGTCTTGTACTTTGCCTCATCATTCTGCTGGTGCTTGGATTTTTGCCCGTCCTCCCCGGCGGCCTGACGATATTTTTCAGGCCGGCGTTCATTCTCATATGTCTGCTCAGTTCACGCGGTGGCATATACCGCTTCGGCGCGGAAAAATGGATGCTGATAAATCTTGCGTACTATGTCGTCATCTTCTTTGCCTTCCCCATAACGTCAAGCTCGTTTGAGACTGTCGTCAGCATGGAGCTTTTCGGCCTGTTTTTCATACTGGCAGCATCCAGACCATGGAGCAGGCACGAGATTAAGTTGATCATTAAGACCGTAGCTGTGGCCTGCTGTATCTGTGCCGTCGTGGTGCTTTACAGCAACCCTTCCCTGCTTCGTTCAAGCGGCAATCAGCATATAAATTATCTCAGTGCTGAAATCAACAGAAACGCCATGGCGTTCTCTGTGGTTCCCGGAGTCCTGTGCGGAGCTGTGTTCATGCTGTGGGGAAAAAAGCGACTGTTCGGAGCGGCAGCGCTTATACTCTGCTCCTACACCGCTTTTGCAATAGGCTGCCGAAGTGCGTTCTATGCTTTGGCTATCGGCGTATTTCTGATGTTCTGGGAAAAATGCCGCGAGATGACTGACAAGGACAAGCGATTTAGCGCGAAGCTCGGAATAATAGCGGTCACAATTGTTATTCTTATCATCATTTTTTATGTTTCCTCCGGCACATACAGTCACCGTCTGTTTGACCCGAGCGACAGCTCAGGCAGAGATAAGATATGGGAAACTGCATGGGAGCTTATCCATCAGAAGCCCGTGTTCGGCGGCGGATATGATTATTGGTCTGACAGCGGCAATACAATGGGTACTCACAGCACCTTTTTGACCATCATGCTTTTTTCCGGCTATGTAGGCGGCGCTTTACTGGCGATCTTTCTTATATTCGTTACTTTTGAAGTGTTAAAGGGGCATAATCTGGTACCTCTGGCTTTTGCCACAGAGCTTTTCTGTCACACTTACTCCGAGCCCGGTATGGATTATTACGCCTATATTCCCCTGATACTTGCCTATATCTTTGTTCGATATTTTCGTTACAAAAGCTCTGACATCAGAAGTTTATTTAATTAATATGCATTTTTCAATCTCTGATTATAATTATTGTTTTGAATAACTCTACTGTTAAACGACTCTAACCGACAGTGGCATCCAAATTTAGACAATTAAGGTGTGCTGATTAATGAGAATTCTTTACATAGCATTTGAAAATCCCGCGGTGGACACGATACTCGGCGGGATGCACGACGAGACCCTGTCGGGGCTGCCGGCGTTTTACTATCCTTTCAAGCTGCTGCTTGAGCGGGGGCACACCGTGGACATGCTGCTGTACTCCGCGAAGGATTATAGTCTTGTCGAAAGCGAGTATTTCAAAAAAGAAAACTTTATACAGATAAAGCCCCGGCACAGGGGACTGCTCGGTTCGCTTGAGCTTCCCATTCGCCTCGGACGTGAGGCAAAAAAGCTGCTCAAAGCACGGCATTACGACTTTGTTTACGGCATGAGCGAGGGCGCGCATATGGGTGTGCGAGCTGCCGCAAAAATGGGCATACCCTGCGCGCTTCGCCAGTTCGGAACGCAGGAGATGGCAAACGTTCTCGAGCCTATGAAGGGCAGGCTTCGCCGCTGGTTCAGGGCGCTGAAGGATTACACCTACATCACGCTTTCCATGATAAGCCGCAAGAGCTTCATCCTTGCCACCAACGACGGCAGCCGCGCCGATGAGCTATACGATATCCTCGGCGTGAAAAAGAAAAAATTTGACTTTTATTTCTGGCGCTCGGCCGTCGCCATACCGTCTGAGCAGCCGGTCGTGGATACCGGCATCACCGGCGAATATCCCTCAACCTACGACCCGATGTGCCTTTCGCTTGTCAACCGCATCACCGATGTCAAGCGGCAAGACAGGGGCGTCAGGATACTGCACGAGCTGCACAAGCGCGGGTATCCGTTCCATATGTATTTTGTCGGCACCGGCAACCACAGCGGAAGCGGAATGTACAACACCGTCGTCCGGCTCGCCGGGGAGCTGTCGCTTTCCGACTACATCCATTTTGAGGGCGGAAAGCCGCAGGCGGAATGCCATGAATACGCGCGAAACTCCTTTGCCACGCTTCAGGTCGGCGAGTGGAACCGCGTCAACATTCTCTATGAGGAGATGGGGCAGGGCTGCCTTATCGTGACGAACAATAATCACTCGGTTGACGAGTATGTTGAGAACGGCTTCAACTGCGTCATGTATGACGACGAGGGCGAGGCTGCCGAGCGCATAATCGAGCTTATGCGCGACCCCGAAAAATGTGGCTTACTGCGCAGGAATGCCCACCTCACGGCAAAGGAAAAGTTCCTGAGCCTGGATAAGCGCTTCGGCATGGAGGTACAGCTTGTGCTTGACACCGCCGAGGGTAAAAAGTCCGGCTTCCCGCCGGTGATCTGAGAGGAAAACATAATGAAAACAGCAGTAGCAGGCGTGGGATATGTCGGCCTCGCGCAGGCCGTGCTGCTCGCGCAGCACAATGAGGTGACCGCTGTCACAACGACCCCCGCCAAGGCGGATATAATAAACAGCAGGCGCTCGCCCATCGTCGATAACGAAATATCGGATTTTCTGGCTCATCGTAAGCTCAGGCTCACTGCCACGGTCGATGCCGAGGCGGCCTACCGCGACGCGGAGCTTATAGTTATCGCCACGCCTACGGACTACGACACGGAAAAAAATCTGTTCAACACCTCCTCCGTCGAGGCGGTTCTCGGCCTTGTGGAGAGGGTCAACCCCGACGCTCTGGTGGTCATAAAATCCACCGTCCCCGTTGGGTATACAAATTCTATCCGCGAAAAATTCAGGCTGCCGCGGCTGCTGTTCTCGCCCGAGTTTCTGCGCGAAGGTAAGGCGCTGTATGACAATCTGCATCCCAGCCGTATCGTCGTCGGAGCGCCGGAGAGCCTGCGCAGCGACGCGGAGCTTTTCGCGCAACTGCTCCTTGAGGGCGCGGAGGACAAAAACATTCCCGTGCTGTATACCCTGCCCACCGAGGCCGAGGCGATAAAGCTTTTTGCAAATACATACCTTGCCGTGCGTGTAAGCTATTTTAACGAGCTGGACACCTACTGCGAGTTAAACGGTCTGAACACGCGCCAGATCGTTGACGGCATCTGCCTTGACCCGCGCATCGGAGCGCATTATAACAATCCGTCCTTCGGCTACGGTGGCTACTGCCTGCCCAAGGACACGAAGCAGCTCGTGGCCAATTTTGGAAGCATACCGAACAAAATAATCTCCGCCTCAGTCGCCGCAAACGACGAGCGCAAGGACCACATCGCACGAATGGTGCTGAAAAAGGCGCAGGGCGGAACGGTGGGCGTTTACAGGCTCACGATGAAGGCAAATTCGGATAATTTCCGTGAAAGCAGCATCCGGGGGGTCATAGACCGCCTAAAAGCTGCGGGCGCGGAGGTCGTCATATACGAGCCCACGCTCGATGCAGCAGAGTTTAACGGCCTGCCGGTCGTGCGCGAGCTTGAGCACTTCAAGAGCATGTCTGCGGTCATCATCGCAAACCGCATGGAAGCGGATCTCGACGACGTCTCGGATAAGGTTTATACAAGAGATATTTACGGGAGAGATTGAATGGTGGACGCAAAAAAGCGGAAAGTTTTTATTCTATGCAACAAACTTACCGGCGGCGGAGTTGAAAAAGTATTACAGGAAATTGCAAATTATCTTGCGGCAAAGTCTGACTTATATTCCGTCACAGTCACGACTTTAGAGGGGCCGGATGAAGGCAGGAGCTTGTTTTTGGACAGCATCAAGATCAAAGGTGTTTTCAGAAGCAGCGCAGCTTATAAGAAGTGGTCTGTCGCATGGTTCTGGTTCAAGTTCAGGCAATTGCTGTATTGTATATATATATACTGCTTGGCAAATATGACATCGTGCTGACCATCAAAGACGGCTGGTACATAAAGCTCGGCGCTCATATGAGGGCAAACAGAAAAATTGCCTGGATGCACACGGGTGTTAACAGCGCTTGGGCAAGCTCATATTTTAAATCTCCGAATGAAGAAAGAGAATGCTTATCAGCATTTGACCGGGTCATCTGTGTTTCTGAATACAAAAGGCAGCTTATTTTGGATTATTTGGGCGATCCGGGCAACTTGATCGTTTGCTATAATCCTTTGAACGTACTTGATATAGTCGAGCGCTCTCAAGAAGCAGTCCACTTACCTGCCAATGTATGCCGTCCTGTTTTTGTCTCTGTTGGACGTCTCTCCTATGATAAAAAGAACTCTCGATTACTTGAATGCGCAAAAATGCTTAAAGAAAAACATGAATTTTCCCTCTGGATAGTTGGCGACGGCGAGGAACGCGAAAATCTGGAAAACTATATTAAAGAAAATGAGCTTACAAACGTTGAATTATTTGGTTGGCTGGATAACCCGTATCCGATAATCAACGCTGCCGATTGGTTTGTAAGCGCGTCAACATCTGAAACCTATGGACTTACTCTTCAGGAAGCTAACATATTGGGAAAGCCCGCTCTGGTAGCTACGCTTCCCGTGTTTGAAGAATGCGCAGACCCAAGCAAAGTAATCCTCGTTGAAAACAGCGTTGAGGGCTTGCTGGACGGAATGATCGAAATCCTCGAAGGCAGGTGCAGCATAAACATTGATTCGGATATTAATGCTCTGCACAAAAAATTCTTTTTTGATCGCATCGAAAAGATTGAGCAATTGATTTTGCAATAAATATCAGCCTCGCTGAAAAAACATCTCATTGAGATTTCAAATTATGACAGATAAGCAAGAAGAACAACAGAATAACGTAAAAGAGCATGCTCTGTCCGGCCTTGTGTGGACCTTTCTTGAGCGCTTCGGCGCTCAGTGCGTCACATTCATTGTCTCCATTATACTTGCCCGCCTGCTTGACCCGGTCGTTTTCGGAACGGTCGCGATAGTCACGGTTCTTATGGAGATCCTGAATGTCTTTATAGACAGCGGCCTCGGCAGCGCGCTTATTCAGAAAAAGGACGCGGACGACCTGGATTTCTCCTCGGTGTTCTATTTTAACATTTTTATGTGCGTCCTTTTATATTTTTTGCTGTTTTTTATTGCCCCTCTGATAGCCGGATTTTACGATATTCCGGAGCTTACGAGTATCATTCGGGTCATGGGTCTGACGCTCATTATTTCCGGCGTTCGGAATGTCCAGCGGGCGTTTGTGTCCCGCAACCTGCAATTCAAGCGCTTCTTTTTCTCCACTCTCGGCGGTACCGTCGGCTCAGCGATTCTCGGAATATGGATGGCTTACCGCAGCTGCGGAGTCTGGGCTTTAGTTGCGCAGAGCTTATTCAGTAATATCGTTGGCACAGCCATATTATGGCTCACTGTAAAATGGAGGCCGAAGCCGGTATTTTCATTCAAACGGTTCTGCGGTCTGTTCACCTTCGGCTGGCAGTTGCTTGTCTCCAGCCTCATAAATACTGTTTATAATAACCTGCGCCAGCTTATAATCGGCAAAATGTACTCAACTCAGAGTCTTGCTATGTATAACCGCGGCTACATGATCCCCAATGTCATAGTCATCAATGTAAATTCCGCGATAGAAGCGTTTTGTTTCCGGTTATGTCATCCGCGCAGGACGACGTCGCTTCGGTCAGAGCAATGACACGGCGCTCAATAAGTATAAGCTCTTATGTTATGTGGCCCCTCATGCTGGGTCTTGCCGCCTGCTCGACGCCGTTAGTCTCGGTTTTGCTTACGGATAAATGGCTGCCCTGTGTGCCGTTCTTGATTATATTCTGTATAACCTATGCGTTTTTACCGCTGCAAACGGCAAATCTTAACGCAATAAAAGCACTTGGGCACAGCGAAATATATCTCAGGCTTGAAATTATAAAGGAAGTCATCGGTTTTGCCATACTTGCCGCGACCATGTGGTTCGGTCCGCTTGTTATGGCTGCCAGCAATCTTTTATTTACAGTCATAAATTATCTGATCAACGCATTCCCGACCCGCAGACTGCTTAACTACTCCTACAGTCAGCAAATTGCGGATATTGCGCCGCCGATGCTTTTATCGGCGTTTATGTTCGGTATTGTCTACTGCGTGCGGTTTCTCGAGCTTTCAAACTGGCTTACGCTTCTTATACAGATTCCCTTGGGAATTCTAATATACGTCGGAGGCTCGATGCTGTTTAAATTGGAAAGCTTCACTTACATACTCAACACGATAAAAGGTCTTGTTAAGAAAAATTGACGAAATGACCCCTGACGAAATTTTCCTCAACTGCATATCGGCGCACCTGCGGGGTGAGACGGTTGCGGCGGAGCTGTCCGAGGATGGATGGCAGCGACTTATACGTCTCGCGCAGGAGCAGAAAATGC
The DNA here is from genome assembly GCA_004557075.1 of Clostridiales bacterium. GTDB lineage: Bacteria > Bacillota > Clostridia > Oscillospirales > Oscillospiraceae > F23-B02. Next base: position 8,226 of record SFEX01000020.1, on the reverse strand, counting down.
TGCCCATGATATTTGAGACGGCCGGCGGAAGCATGCCCGAAGCTCTGCGTTTGGGCTGCAAAAAGCAGGTTCGCCGCCTTGTCGCCGCGCAGACGGCGCGCACCGCCGAGTTTCTGTCGGTATACGCCGCGCTGTCCGACGCGGGGATCAGCCCCGTTGTCGTCAAAGGCATCGTCTGCCGAGCACTGTATCCAAAGCCCGACCTGCGCTCCTCTGCGGACGAAGATCTTTACATCCCGCTCGGGCAATACCCCGCCTTTCACGAAAAAATGCTGGAGCTCGGCTTTCAGGCCGGAGCGCCGGACTACAAAAACTCCCACGAGGCGCGCTACACGAGAAACGGCCTGCTCATTGAAGGGCACTGGGAGCTGTTTCCCCGCGACAGCAGCGCGCTGAACGCGCTCAACCGCTATAACGCCGGATTCTTCGCCCGGGCGCAGGTTCGGCACATAGAGGGAGCCCGGCTGCTCACGCTCGACGATACCGACCACATGAGCTTCCTGCTGCTGCATGCGTACAAGCACTTTATTAACTCCGGCGTCGGACTGCGTCAGATATGCGATATCGCGCTGTGGGGGCAGGCATACGATATCGACTGGCAGCGCGTTAAAGACACTATGAGCGCGATAGGCGGCGAGTATTTCGCCGCGGCGATCTTCGACGCCGCCGAAAAATACTGCGGCCTTAGTCTCCCCGGCATCTGGCCGGAGGCCAACTGCACAGCGCTTATCGAGGACGCCCTTTCCGGAGGCGTCTACGGCTCGGCGGACATGAGCCGCAGGCACAGCGGCACAATGACCCTCAGCGCCGTTGAGTCGGCATACGAAAAAAAGGCCCACATCCCCCTCGTGCGAACCCTGTTTCCGAACAGGGCGGTCATGGAGGAAAACTTTCCGTGGGTAAAAAAAAGCGCGGCTGCACTGCCGCTCGCATGGTCTGTCCGTATAATTCGCTATCTCGCCCGTCAGGGCGAAGGCAACTCCGCCGCCGACAGCGTAAAGCTCGGCGCGCAGCGCACCAGGCTTCTTCGGGAATACAAAATAATTAAATGAAAAAAATGCTTAAAATTATCTTGATAGCCATCATCGTCCTTGCCGCAGGAGCGTCGGCGATCTCCGCAGTCATATGCTCAAAGGAGCTGAAGAGCACCGAATATGACGTGCATATCGACGGGATCGAGACACCCGCAAGGATAGTCGCAATATCCGACCTGCACTCGAAGGAATACGGCGAGGACAACAGCGAGCTGCTTGCCCTGATCTCCCGCCAGAAGCCCGACGCCATATTCGCCGTGGGCGACATGATAAGCCGCAGCGCGGACGAGGACGATATTCAGCGGTTCCTGCGGCTGCTCGTTAAATTGCAGGAGATCGCGCCGGTATACTACTCCACCGGCAACCACGAGGTCGATTACATGGCCCAGCACGGCGAGGAGCTTTTGGACAGGATCGCTGAAACGGGGATCTTTGTCCTGTATGATAACTATGTCGAGACCGAGATCGGCGGGAACATCGTTCGCGTCGGCGGCACCAGCGGTCACTACCGCAGCTCCAATTGGGATGAGGAGCTTGACTACGAAATGCAGGAGGAAATCGGCAGCACGGACACACCTGCAATCGTGCTCATGCACATGCCGGAGAACCTGATTTCCGACAGCGCACGGGAGCGCTGGAACGCCGACCTGTACATCAGCGGCCACACCCACGGCGGCGTTGTGCGGCTTCCGCTCATCGGCGGGCTTGTCGCGCCGACGCAGGGGCTTTTCCCCAAATATGACTGCGGCAGCTTCGTTGTCGATGGCAGGCTTCAGCTCATCATCACCGCCGGTCTCGCCGGCTACGAGGCCATACCCCGCGTTTTCAACAAGCCGGAGATCTGCGTTATAAACCTTCGCTGACAGCAGCATCTTATCAATGCTCAGTGACCCACTTTACAATATAGTCGGCGAATCTGCGCGTCGCGGGGCTTGCCTTGCTCGTTTCGGGTATGGCAAGGCCGATGGTTCGCTTTGACGGCGGCACAAGCTCGCGTATCACGACATCATCGTGCCTGCCCTTGAGCAGCAGCTCCGGCATGATGGATATGCCCAAGCCCTGCTCCACCATGGCGATTATCGCGTAGTCGTCCTTGGTCGAGAAGCGGATGTTCGGCTTTATCCCCGCCGCCGACAGCGCCTTGTTCGCGTCGTGGTTTGAAGTCTCGAGCAGAGTTATAAATGCCTCCGTCTCGCACTCGACGAGCGGAAACTTCGGATACGACGCGAACTTGTGATCGCGCGGCAGAATGGCAAGCAGTCTGTCCTCCATCAGCGGCACGCACTCACAGCCGAGATCCGCCGGTACGTTCACAAAGCCCAAATCAACACTGCCCTCTATTATCCACTGCTCAACGTCGTGATAGTCGCCGTTGAGCAGTTTTATATCCACATTTGGATAATCGCTCTGAAACTCCTTGATGACGCTCGGCAGCCAGTGTACAGCGACGGAGGTAAACGCGCCGATGCGCACGGTGCCGAAATCAAGGCCGCGTATCGCGGAGACGGTCTGCTTGAGCTGCTCTTCGTAGTTTAGCATTCCGCGTACCGGCGGCATGATTCTCTCGCCCTCGCTCGTCAGACGCACCCCCGCGCGGGAGCGTTTTAATATCGCGAAGCCGAATTCGCTCTCAAGATTGCTTATCGCGTGGCTTACAGCCGACTGCGTGCAGCCGAGCGCCTCTGCTGCCTTCGTCAGGCTGCCAAGCTCCACCACCTTGGCCAATGCCTCGTATTTTGATATCATGGCTCTGCCTCTCTTTTGTAGATGCATGAAAATAATTCATATTAACATGAATTATATTAGGGATAATAATAGTATAGCGATTTTTTTGAAAAAATCAAGGTTTTTCCCGGTTTTTGCCCTTGCAACCGCAATTTTGCGCCGCTATAATTCAAACATCGCAAAAAATAGAGAGTTGAGGAAAGAAATTATGACATCAGGTATTATGGTATGTATACTGGTCGCTATCGGCGTGTACCTCGTGGGTATGCTCGTTATCGGCCTTATTTATTCCAAGGATCAGTCCAACGCCGGCGACTTCTATCTCGGCGGCAGAAAGCTCGGTCCTATCGTTACGGCGCTGTCCACCGAGGCGTCCGATATGAGCGCGTGGCTGCTCATGGGCGTTCCGGGGCTTGCGTTCTTCTGCGGCATCGCGGAAGCGAGCTGGACGGCTATCGGCCTTATCATCGGCACATATCTTAACTGGCTGTTCGTGGCAAAGCGTCTGCGCCGCTACTCGGTTAAGGTCAACGCCATCACAGTTCCCGATTTCATCGCCCGCCGTTTCCGTGACAACACAAAGATCATCGAGACCTTCGGCGCCGTGATGATAATCGTCTTCTTCGTTGTCTACACCGCCTCCGGCTTCGTCGCCTGCGGCAAGCTCTTCAGCGGTCTGTTCGGCTTCGACTACACCGCAGCGATGCTCATCTCCGCGATCGTTATCGTGGCCTACACCTCCCTCGGCGGCTTCATGGCGGCCTCCGTCACGAGCCTTATCCAGAGCATCGTCATGACTGTCACTCTGATCGTCGTCGTCATATTCGGCATCAACGTCGCCGGCGGCTGGGATCAGGTTATCGCAAACGCCTCCGAGATCCCCGGATATCTGGATATGTTCTCAAGAACCTCCATCGAGAGCACAGAGGCTGCGGCCTACGCGCCGCTTGATATCGCCTCCACCATCGCGTGGGCGCTCGGCTACTTCGGCATGCCTCACATCCTGACCCACTTCATGGCGATAAACGACGAGAATAAGCTCAAGACCTCCCGCCGCGTCGGCACGGTCTGGGTCGTTATCTCCCTCGCCGTCGCGGTCGTCATCGGCATCGTCGGCTACGGCATGGCAAAGGCCGGAGCTATCGAGATGTTCGCAAGCTCCTCCGCTGCCGAGAACCTCATCCCCTCCGTCGCTCAGATAATCGCCTCTCACGGCGCCTTCTTCGCAATCATTGCCGGCATCCTGCTGGCGGGCATCCTCGCCGCCACGATGTCCACCGCCGACGCACAGCTTCTGGCCGCCGCCTCCGGCGTTACGCACAACATCGTCACCGACGTTCTGGGCATCAAGCTCTCCGACAAGAAGAGCATGCTCATCGCCCGCATAGCGGTCATCTGCATCGCCGTCCTCGGCGTGCTGTTTGCCCTCGATCCGGAAAGCTCCATCTTCTCAATCGTATCCTTCGCGTGGGCGGGCTTCGGCGCAACCTTCGGGCCGATCATGCTCTTCGGCCTGTTCTGGAAGCGCTGCAATAAGTGGGGCGCCATCGCCGGTATGTTCTCGGGCGCGGCAATGGTGTTCATCTGGAAGTACGCGATCGCTCCCATGGGCGGCGTACTCGCGATTTACGAGCTGCTCCCGGCGTTTGTGATCTCCTGCATCTTCATCGTCGTCGTGTCGCTGCTCACCAAGGCTCCCGACGCGGAAATAGTCGCAGAGTTCGAGTCCGTCAGCAAGTAATTCAATTCGTTGCAACATTTTAAAGAGTCGTTTTTGCGTCAGCCCGACCGGTAACATTGGCAATAATCGTTTTTGCACTCGCGCGTTCAATTAATGCGCATAAAACTTTCGGAGGCAATCATTTGGTTGCCTCCGTTGTTTTGTTTATTGCCATTGTTTATATTCGGGCTGACGCAATAACGACTACTGCCAATCTCAACGCGAATCGCCCCTGCGTCAGCAGTTTGCAAAAATAAAAATTTGTGCTATAATTAATTATTTGATAGAACATTATTAATTGGAGGTAATATCCTTGACTAAGATAGACATTTTTTCCGGCTTCCTCGGCGCGGGCAAAACCACGCTTATACGCAAGCTTATCGCAGAGGGCTATAAAAACGAAAAGCTCGTCCTCATTGAGAACGAGTTCGGCGAGATCGCCATCGACGGCGGTTTCCTCAAGGACGCCGGCGTGCAGATAACCGAGATGAACTCCGGCTGCATCTGCTGCACCCTCGTGGGCGATTTCACCGAGGCGCTCAAGAAGGTCATCGCCGAATACGCGCCCGACCGCATCATCATCGAGCCGTCCGGCGTGGGCAAGCTCTCCGACGTTGCAAAGGCCGTCGCCGGTGTCGAGGGCTGCGAGATCGGCGCGAAGGTCACCGTCGTTGACGCGGGCAAGTGCCGCATGTACATCCGCAACTTCGGCGAGTTCTTCAACGATCAGGTGCAGCACGCCGACGTCATCGTGCTCAGCCGCACCGATACCGCATCCGACGGCAAGGTAGTCGCCGCAAGCGCGATGCTCAGCCAGCTAAACCCCAACGCGACCATTATAACCACCCCCTGGGCAGAGCTTGGCGGCGAGCAGATAGTCGCCGTTATGGACCGCGTCGATTCCCTGTCTACCACCATGCAGGAGATGGAGCACCACCACGAGCACGAGCATCATCATGAGCACGACGAGCACTGCGGCTGCGGCCATGACCACGACCATGAGCATGAGCATCATCACGATCACGACCACGAGCATCACCATGACCACGACCACGAGCACGGCGAGCACTGCGGCTGCGGTCACGACCACCACGCCGACGAGGTATTCACCTCATGGGGCGTTGAGACTCCGAAAAAGTTCTCCGAGGACGAGCTTCGCGACATTCTGTCAAAGCTGGGTGATGAGGAGAAGTACGGCATCATTCTCCGCGCCAAGGGCTTTGTCGATGCAACCGACGGTCAGTGGATATACTTCGACTACGTCCCCGGCGAGAGCGATATTCGCCGCGGCGGAGCCGCCGTCACGGGCAGACTGTGCGTCATCGGCTCAAAAATAAACGAGCAGGCTATTAAGGAGCTGTTTAATATTGAGTGAAGTTAGAGACATTCCCGTATTTCTGTTCACAGGCTTTCTTGAGAGCGGAAAAACAAAATTTATTCAGGAGACGCTCGAGGACAAGCGCTTTAACAGCGGCGAGCGCACCCTGCTTATAGTCTGCGAGGAGGGCGAGGAGGAATACGCCCCCGACCAGTTCTCCGCGCCGAACGTGTTCATCCAGGTCGTCGAGGATCAGAAAGAGCTTACCCGCGGCGCTCTGCGCAAGTGGCTGGACGAGAACCGCTGCGAGCGGGTAGTTATCGAGTATAACGGCATGTGGATGCTCGATGATCTGTACCAGGCTCTGCCGGAGTTCTGGATGGTCTATCAGGAGTTTTTCTTCGCGGACGCAAGGACTATCGAGAGCTACAACGCGAATATGCGAAACCTTGTGTATGATAAGCTCAAGAGCGCGGAGCTTGTCGTGTTTAACCGCTACAACGACAGCATCGACCAGATGAGCCTGCACAAGCTCGTGCGCGGCGCGTCCCGGCGCAGCGACATCGCCTATGAATACGCCGACGGCACAGTGCGCTACGACGAGATCGAGGATCCCCTGCCGTTTGATATCAACGCGCCCGTTATCGAGATAGGCGACGACGATTTCGCCATCTGGTACCGCGACCTGTCCGAGGAGACGAAGAAGTACGAGAACAAGATCGTGCGCTTCAAGTGCCGCTACCTCAAGCGCAAGAAGGTGCCCGAGGGCAGCTTCATCGTCGGCCGTCACGTCATGGCATGCTGCGCCGACGATATCCAGTTTGCAGGGCTTATCTGCAAGTGGGAGCACTCGGACGATATCGTGGGCGATTCGTGGCACATTCTGACCGCCCGCGTCAACCATAAGTTCAGCCGCGCTTACGGCGGTAAGGGGCCGGTGCTGACCTTCGTCTCCCACGAGGACTGCGCTGTTCCGGAAAACCCGGTGGCGAGCTTCTATTGATATCATAAATGAAAAAGCCGCCGTATGGCAAAAACCATACGACGGCTAAAGTTCTATTTCTATTTACTGCTGCTGACTGTACTCAGGCGGGTTTTCCGCCGTTTCGCCGTCAAAGCCGCCCGTTCCGACATAGGCGGCGGCGAGGCCGCAGAACATCACAAACGCCACGACGAGCGCCGTGAGCACCTTTTTCGAGCGCAGCGGATTTTTCCGCTTAGGTTTCGGCTCCGCCTCGGGTTCAGGCTCTGCCTCCGGCGAGGCAAGCTTTGCCCTGTGGACCCGCTCGCCCGCGTTGTCCATGCGCTGCTCGACCCGCGCCTGGCGCGCTATGAGCCGTTTGCCGGTCAGCGCGTCGCGGTTGAAGGGCTCTTCCGTCAGTATCTCATCGAACAGGGCATCGGCTTCCGCAATAGCGCCTGCCGACAACAGGTGATACGCCTTGTCCATCTTCATATTGTCGTGACGATGTCCGAGAGAATTGTCCAGCAGCTCTTCCAATATGGTCTTGTCCTCCATGGCCGAGACCCCCTTCCCGAAAAATCGTTATATATTTTAGCACCGTATGTCTTTACGGTCAATCAAATATTAGTGAACAATCTTGAAATTCTTTGTCGGATATATTACAATATTCTGGAGAGAAACCGATAATGAAGAAGCTTATTATTTTCGATCTTGACGGCACCCTGCTCTACACCCTTGAGGATCTTTGCGCTTCGACAAATTTCGCCCTCAAAAGCGCGGGGCTGCCTGAGCGCAGTCTCGACGAGGTGCGGCGCTTTGTCGGCAACGGCATAAGAAAACTCATAGAGCGCGCCGTTCCGGAGGGAACGGATGCCGAGCTTACAGACAGCGTCTTTGCCGCGTTCAAAACGCATTACACGGCAAACTGTGAAAATAAGACCGCGCCATATCCGGGCATACCGGAGCTTTTGCGCAGCCTCAAAGAGCGCGGCGCGATGCTCGGCGTCGTGTCGAACAAGGCGGACAAGCCCGCGAAGAAGCTCATCGCGCACTACTTCCCCGGCGCTTTCGACAGCGTTGTCGGCGAGCGCGAGGGAGTGCGCAAAAAGCCCGCGCCCGACTCCGTTTTTGAGACGGCGCGATCTCTCGGCTGCGACATGGACGACGCCGTGTACGTCGGCGACTCCGACGTGGATTTCCGCACCGCCGAAAACGCGGGATGTAAGTGCGTTCTTGTGTCGTGGGGCTTTCGTGAAAGGCGGCTTTTGGACACTTTCGGCGCTCCCATCGCCGACAGCGCGCAGCAGCTTCTCGAAACACTTGAGAATATCTGACAGTTATTTTTTGCCTGCACAAATTAGATTGTACCCGTAGGGGCGAGCATTGCTCGTCCTCGTGTTGGTTGATTGCCAGAGGTTAACGAGAACGTGATTTCCGGTATCCGGCATCTATTTTGCCGCGCTGC
>SFEX01000005.1 GCA_004557075.1 Clostridiales bacterium | reverse complement strand
GCCACAAGCGACAGCTTGAACATTACATGGAAAATCTGACGGGCGGTAATCCTCCCGTCAGACCGTTACCCTGTGTAGTCCCTTGTAAACTGTACTTTGGATAAATATAAAAACCTCTTTTGTCTGCTATGGCAAAAGAGGTTTTTTGTGCTTTCAGGTCATGGCTGTCGAGTTGAAAGGTACACGGATGTATGGTACTGCTCCTATATCATTTTAGCTGAATGGTTTTTGTCGCTATAGCTGCTCTGAAAGCGCTGTCGTGTTCAACGAAAACCATCGCAGGGGAAAACTCCTTTATGACCTGTTCAATTTGCATGCGCGAATAAATGTCAATGTAATTGAGCGGCTCATCCCACACATACAAGTGCGCCTGTTCGCAGATGCTTTTTGCAATGAGAACCTTCTTCTTTTGCCCGCCCGAAAAATCCTGCATATCCTTTTCAAACTGTATCCGTTCAAAATCCATTTTTCGCAGGATAGCCTTCATAAGGCTTTCATCTATATGATTCTCATACGCAAAATCCGATAAATTCCCCCGTAAATGCGATGTGTCCTGCGGCACATATGATATGACGATACCGGAAGCGAGCTCCAATGTGCCCGTATGCTCGATATGCTCGCCATTTATGAGCTTCAGCAGGCTGCTTTTGCCGCTTCCGTTTCTCCCGTCCAGCGCTGCCCGCTCGCCTCGGCGCACATTGAAAGTGACAGGCTCGCACACTGCCCTCCCGTCATAGCATGCCGCAACATCGCGGAGGGAAACGAGCGCATCTGCATAATGCAGCAGTGGCGCAAGCTTTAGCTTTTCCGAGGTTTCAGTATTTTTCAGAAGCTCGGATTTTTGCTCGATCGCATTCTGCGCTCTCGCCTCTATAGTCTTTGACCGCTTCATCATTTTCGCGGCTTTATGGCCGACATAGCCCCTGTCGGGCACGCCGGCGCCGTATTTTGACGCTTCAACCTGATCAGACCATGCCGCCGAGCGTTTTACCGCCTTTTGCAGACGTCCGATATCCTTTTGAATCTTCTCATTTTGAGCCGCTTCAAATTCCTGCTGACGCTCAAAGTTTGCCATCCATGACGAGAAATTGCCGCTTTGCACCTCAATATTCGCCCTGTTTATCGACAGGATATGGTCAACACAGCTATCGAGAAAGCTGCGGTCGTGCGATACAAGAATAAAGCCCTTCTTCTTTTTCAGATATTTTGCCACAAGCTCTCTCGCCTTGCTGTCGAGATGATTTGTCGGCTCGTCTATTAGCAGGAAATGTCCGTCGTTGAGAAAAAGAGCCGCAAGCAGGGTCTTTGTCTGCTCTCCGTTTGAGAGCGTTCCAAATTCCCGCCAAAGCACGTCGGCGTCCACCTCAAGGTATGACAGCTCACGCATGATCTCCCATTCCTCCGCAAGAGGGCAAACCTCCTGCAAAACGCTCTCCGTCGATCTGCTCTTGTCCGCAACGGCACATGGGAAATAGTCAAACTGCACGGAGGATATTATCTTCCCATTATACTCATATTTCCCGAGCAGCAGGTTCAGAAAAGTTGTTTTGCCCCGTCCGTTTCTTCCGACAAAGCCAAGCTTCCAATCGGTATCAATTTGAAAATTCACGTTCTCAAAAACGTTATCGCAGCTCGATGGATAAGCGAATGTAAGATTTTCAGCTTTTATCATTGACATAGCCGGATCACCCCTTTATTACGGAAAATAAAAGCCGCAAGAAAGTCAATTCTCGCAGCTTAAAGCAGTGCAACTATAAGGTTGCATTATATACTTATAACTTTCTTGCAATAGGCGCAGCAATACCATAAAGCCCGGCACTGCCGCATATTCATTTTACCTGCAAGAAAAATTGGACATTTTTTCACCGCTTTCGTTTGGTATGAAATCATTATAACATAGATTTAGAAAATATCAACAGCTTTGAGTACACGAAAAATTAGCCCGTGCCTTTAAAAAGGCACGGGCTATGATTATTTGTGTTTTATTCAGCAAGATCCCTGTACAGGAAGGTTACTATCTGCGCTCTGGTGCAGCCGGAGGCGGGTGCGAACGTTGTGCTCGTCTTGCCCTTGGTCACGCCGTTTTCTACCGCCCAGATAACCGCGTCATAGCAGTATGTTCCCTGCTGAACATCGGTGAAATCGCAGCTTCCGCTTACAGAGGGGCTGCCCTCAGCCCTGTAGAGGAAGGTAACGACCTGACCGCGGGTCACTGTATCGTTAGGCGAGAAGGTTGTTGCCGTCGTGCCAAGGGTTATGCCGTTTTCTACCGCCCACAAAACCGCGTCGTAATAGAAGCTGCCCACACTAACGTCGGTAAACGGATTTGAAGTGTTGCTTGCCTTGGGGCATCCCATTGCGCGCCACAGGAAGGTGACCGTCTGGGCACGGGTACACACCTGATTGGGGCTGAAGGTCGTATCTGTAGTTCCCTTGGTTATGTCATTGTTGTATGCCCAGAGTATTGCGTCCTGGTAATCCTGAATACAGTCGCTTATATCGGTGAAGGGCATATCGGGATCAGCATCGGGAACATCTATTGTGGTGCGCCAGAGCTGCGTTCCCATAAAGGGGTTAGCCGTGCCTATTACCATCCAGCCCTGACTGTCGTTTGCGGCAAAAGTGCGCAGGCCGTGGTTGAACGGATCGCCAAAGCCGTCTCTTGTGATGGTCTTTAGGCTGAGCTTGCCGTCATTCGACTCAATGGTGTACAGTCCAAAGCCGCGCTCTGCTGTGGAAAGGGTCTTTAGGCAGGTCACAAGGTCCTTCATGTTGTCAAGCTGCACGATATTAATGAGCTTTTCATAAGCGTTCTTGATGCTGTCGGGCAGCTTGGCACTTATTTTTTCATACAGGTTTATGGCCTTCTCATAGGTATTTACAAAGCCCTCGATGTCGTTTGTCTCAACAACGTCCTTGAGCTCGCCGAGGTATTTGTTTATCTGGCGCATTGTGGCTATAACGCCGGTGCTGTAGCCCGCGTCGATGCTACCGTCTGTGATGGATGCGGACAACTCGTCCTTCTGCTCACTTGTGAGCGCTGCATCCTCCTCGTCGGCAGCTTGCTCAACGAGCGTGTTTGCCGCATAGGGCATAAGCTTTTCGGTCTTATTCTTGATGATAAGCTGGAGCATGACCTTGAGATAATTTAACTGGCTTGCCCACTCATCACGAGACATTTTCAGAAGATCGCCGTTTGTGAACTGGCCGAGAGGCTCAAGCAGAGAGCTGGTGTCGAAAGTGCCGATAAACAGCTTGCCGTCAAACACCTTAGACTGCCAGATATACTGGTTCTCATAGTCGCCGAAGCCGGATTCCTTGCAAAGAATGCCGCCGTTGGGGAACATCTCCGTCGGTTCGCCCATTACAAGCTCCATTTTCTCCTTGCCGTCGCTGCCGATGCTCATTCTGTAGAGGTTTACAGACTGCTCAAGGTTTCTCGCCAAGAAGCCGAAGTCCTGGTCGAAGATAAGCTCTTCGAGAGGTATCTCCTCGTCGTTGTACTCGCCGATGTACAGATATCCGTCGTAGATGCACATATTGCACGCCGCCGCACGGGTGCGCGCAGGGTCAATGCCGAAGGTGTAAAGCGCTCCGTCGTTTTTATCGCCGACAACGGGAGTCCACTTCCACGCGTCAGGGTCGTTCCAGTCGCCGGAGCAGTCGCCGCGGATTATGGCAAATGAGCGCATATTGTCCCCTACGCGGGTCTCGGGAGTGCCGGAGCACATCGCAACATACAGGCTGCCGTTATACTCAACGATCTCCCATATACCGCCGCCGTAAACGCTGTCAACATAGCGGATAGCGGGATAATTATAAAGATCGCTCTGAGTTGCTATCTTCGTGAAGCCCTCGGAGGGGTTATCGGAAATGAGGATATATCCGCCGTCAACGCCGACGTTGCTGACAACGAGCTTGCCGTCATATACAGCCATACCGCGGATGCCGGTGCATACGCCCTTTTGGTATGCCTGCATATACTCATTCATATCGCTCAGGCCCTCATAGACGCACTTGAAGCTATCGTCCTTGGGATCAATCTCATAAATGCTGGGCAGACCCGGGCGCCCATTTGCAACCACGCTGCCACAGAAGTACAGCTTGTCATTATAAGTTATTGCGTTGCGGAACAGCGGGGCTATATTATTGAGGGACTTGGACATGATGAGCTTCATTTCGCCGGTATGTACGTTGACCTTAACAAGTATGCCCTTGGAGTCAACGCCGTCCTCCTGACCGTAGAAGAAGGTGCCGTTGAAAATCGCGTTAAGCTCTGCGCGCATGACGTCCTCGTCGAAGTCATGACCCATTACGGAATCCATGGCTGACAATGTATTACCCATTGCCGCATAGCAGGTACCGACATATACATAGTCGCCGTAAGCCATAGCAGACCATGAGTAGCTCTGACCCCGGTCGCCCTGCTCATCGGCGCCGGCGACGCTTCCCGAAACAGCCACATTGCCGTTGCCCATGTAATCAACAAGGCCGTCAGGTGTGCTTGTCGCTTTGTTAGGATGCGATATCTTGCCAAACTCATATTCGTTGGTTCTGTAACCGTAAGTCGTGTCGGAATACGAGTCGTTCGCGGCAAATGCCGGAACGGCAATGCTGAAAATCATTGCAACTGCCAAGAATATCGTTGCGAGCTTCTTTAGATTTTTTCGCATTTTTACATCTCCTTATAAAATGTTCCTATAATTTAAAGGCTATTGGTTTATCGCAGTTTTGAAGACTCCCATTATTTGTGAGTGATTTAACAGCTTTTTTCTGCGATTTGTATATTTATATATTAATACCGGCAAATAGTATAATTGTTAAATAACTGTGAACTTAGTGTAAACATTATCGAACATTTTGTGCAGAGAGTATAAATCATAATGCTATTGAATTTATTCGCGGTAGAGGGTAATATATTGTTATTGCTTTCAAATGGAGATAACTATGGCAAATATCATTGAAATAAAGGATTTTTCCGCACCGGAGCTTGATATTTACGCTCGGCTCACGGAGAATCAGCTTGTTAATCGCAAAGACCCCAAAAACGCCATGTTCATTGCCGAAAGCCCGCTTGTCATTGAGCGCGCGCTCGACGCAGGCTGCCATCCCCTCTCGTTTCTCATGGAAACGCGGCACGCAGACGGCAAGGCTAAGGATATCCTTTCCCGCTACCGTAAAGATATTCCGGTTTACACGGCGGAGCTTGAAGTTCTGACCCAGCTTACGGGCTTTCATCTCACGCGCGGAATGCTGTGCGCCATGCTGCGCCCTCCGCTTCCCTCGCTTGAGGATATATGCGTCGGCGCAAGCAGGATCGCAGTGCTCGAAAACGTGATGAACCCGACAAATATCGGCGCGATATTCCGCTCGGCAGCGGCGCTGGGGATTGACGCCGTTCTTCTGACCTCAAACGGGAGCGACCCGCTGTACCGCAGGGCGGTGCGAGTGAGCATGGGTACTGTTTTTCAGGTTCCGTGGACATATCTCGACTGCGAAAGCTCATGGCAGGATGCGCTTCATGCTCTTGGCTTCAAGACGGCGGCTATGGCTTTGAGAGACGATTCCCTGCCGATATACGACGCCGCGCTTATGGGCGAGGAAAAGCTAGCCATAGTGCTCGGGACTGAGGGCGACGGTCTGGCCTCCGGCACTATCGACGACTGTGATTACACGGTGCGCATACCCATGTCCCATGGGGTTGATTCGCTCAACGTCGCCGCCGCAAGCGCCGTCGCTTTTTATCAGCTTGCTCTTATGCACAGAAAGGATTGACAGCATGGCCCTAAAAAGAAGCAGCGGCATACTGCTGCCGATATTTTCTCTGCCATCGGAATACGGTATCGGCACGATAGGCAAAGCCGCTTACGATTTTATTGATTTTCTCGCCGAGGCAAAGCAGAGCTGGTGGCAGATACTGCCCGTCGGCCCCACGGGCTGCGGAGACTCCCCGTACCAGAGCTTCTCCACCTTTGCCGGTAATCCCTATCTCATCGACCTTGATATGCTGTGCAAAGAAGGTCTGCTTGAGAAGTCTATGCTTGACGGCATCGACTGGGGCAGTGATCCCACGAAGGTCGATTACGGTAAAATTTACGATAACAGGCTGCGCGTTTTGAAAATTGCCGCCGCTCGCGGCATCGCGAAAAGCAGAAGCGAATTTGACGATTTTGTTCTCAAAAACTCCGCATGGCTTCCCGATTACGCACTGTTCATGGCCGTTAAGCGCCACTTTGGTATGGCGGCATGGTATAATTGGCCGGATGAGGGAATAAGGCTGCGCACGCCGGAGGCTGCTCAAAAACACAGCCGCCTACTCAAAGACGAGGTCGAGTTTTTCGAGTATATACAGTTTATTTTTTTCCGGCAATGGGAGCAGCTTCGCTCATATGCACACCAAAAGGGCGTGAGCATTATGGGCGATCTGCCCATATATGTTGCCCTCGATTCAGCCGACGTATGGTCTGAGCCTTCCTGCTTCTTGCTCGATGAGGACAATATCCCGCTTGAGGTCGCGGGCGTGCCTCCTGATTATTTCAGCGAGGACGGTCAGCTCTGGGGAAACCCTCTATATAACTATGCCGCCATGGAGCGCAACGGCTACGGCTGGTGGATACGCCGCGTTGACGGCGCGGCAAGGCTTTTTGACGCAATGAGAATCGACCATTTCCGCGGCTTTGAGAGCTTTTGGGCCGTTCCCTACGGCGCAGAAACCGCAAAGGCTGGGCGGTGGGTCAAAGGCCCCGGCATCGACCTTGTCGGCAGGCTTACGGCGTGGTTTTCAAACACCCAGTTTATTGCGGAGGATCTCGGCACTCTCGGCCCCGAGGTGCACGAGCTGCTGCATGAATCGAAGCTGCCCGGGATGAAGGTTTTAGAATTTGCGTTCGACCCCGAAGAGGAGAGCGACTACCTCCCCCACCGCTACTCATCCAACTGCGTGTGCTACACCGGCACTCACGACAACGCGCCACTTGCCGCATGGATGCGGGATGCCTCAGCCGGAGAGCTAAAAAAAGCCGAACGCTACCTCGGCCTTAACGAGCGGGAGGGCTTTGTTCGCGGTATTATCCGCGGCGGCATGAGCTCTGTCGCCTCCGTGTTCATAGCCCAGCTCCAGGACTGGCTTGAGCTTGGCGCGGACGCAAGAATAAACACGCCCGGCACCCTCGGCGGAAACTGGCAGTGGCGGGTAACGAGCGCCCAGCTTGGTCACACGCTCGCTGCCGAGATTGCCGAAATGACGAGGCTCTATGGAAGGTGCAGCGATTAAATTTAAGCATAAGGCAAGCATCCGAACCCGTTTTTAAGCGGATATTGCCGGCACAAGCTGCGTTTCGCCAAGGCGACAGCCTTCCTCAATCACGAAGCCTTGCCTGTGCCAACCCTATCTCACTTAAAAATCTACGACCTCTGCAATTGGATTTTTGTTCTTTGTCAAGGCAGAGGACGCAGGAATACTCGCATATTTCAAGGAAGATAACGAAGATAAAGGACAAAAAGACTTTGCAGAGGCGGGTTCGTATACTTGTCTTATGCTTAAGAAAGGTTTTGTTAAAAAATGATCCCCAAGCTAAGTCCGAAGCGATGTATAACCGCGCTCATAGGAAGCGCTATACTCTCTTTCGGTCTATATAATGTTCACTCAATGTCCGGAGTTACGGAGGGCGGTGTGCTGGGTCTTACCCTGCTGCTGCACCACTGGTTCGGCATTTCTCCGTCTGTGAGCGGTTTTATCATGAATCTGCTTTGCTACCTGCTGGGATTCAGGCTGCTCGGCAAGGAATTTATTGCGTACTCGGTTGTTGCCGGCGGAAGCTTTTCGATATTCTACGCTATATTTGAGCAATTCCCGCCGCTCTGGCCGCAGCTCGCTGATACCCCGCTGCTTGCCGCAATAGTTGGCTCGCTGTTTGTCGGTATAGGCGTCGGGCTGTGCGTGCGTATAGGCTCCGCGCCCACGGGCGACGATTCCCTGGCGCTCAGTCTTTCGAGCCTGCTGAAAGTTAAAATTCAGTGGGTGTATCTCGCAAGCGATCTCATCGTTTTAGCGCTCTCTATCAGCTATATCCCGCTCGGCAGGCTCGCCTACTCGCTTCTGACCGTTATTCTGTCGGGGCAAATAATAGGTTTTGTCCAGAGGGCAAAGCTTCCCACAAAGGAAACCATCTCATAGCATATAAGAAATCCGTATCTGATAATTTCAGATACGGATTTCTTTTGCTTTGAGCAGCTCTGCATCCTCTGCCGCATGGCTTACAAATACAAGCGTTTTGCCATTTGTGTGCCTGTTTATATAGTCTATCACAGTAAGCTTTGTTTTCCCGTCAAACCCCGTGAACGGCTCATCAAAAAATATGGCGTCCGCGTCGCTCATGACAGCTCTCACGATCGCCACCCTGCGGCGCTGTCCGCCGGAGAGCTTACCGGTGGGCTTATCAATATGCTCTGCAAGACCGACCTCGCCGAGCTGTGCGCATATCTCCTGCCTTGAGACATGAGGAGCGCATACCATTTTCACGCAGGTAACAGGCGTAAATTCCGCCTGCAATCTATCCTCCTGAAATACTGCCGCCTGCTTTGAAAAAGCGCCTATCACCTCGCCGCTGTCGGGCTTTATCAGCCCTAACATTATCCTCAACAGAGTAGTTTTTCCCCTGCCCGAAACACCGCTTATAAGCACCCGGCTGCCCTTGGGCACGACGATGCTTATATCGCTTAAAACCTGCTTGCCGTCAAAGGCTTTACTTATGTTTTTAAGTTCCATCAGCCATGCTCCAATCTTCGGTAAAATGACCTCAGCAGCCACATGAACAGCTTTTCAAACGCCACGCTTATTATGACGATTATGAGCGTCCAGCACAGCAGATCGTCAGTGTCAAGATAGATTTTGGCGTAATATAACTGCTTGCCTATCGAGCCGTCGGGTGTGCCGATGATCTCAGCCGCCACTCCCGCTTTCCACGCCATGCCGAGCGCTGTTGAGCACGCGGACATAACAAAGGGCTTGAGCTGCGGAAGGTGTATATACAAAACTTTGCGCAAAAACGGCATTCTGAACACTCTGCCCATCTCAAGCATCGCCCGATCCTCGTTTTTTATGCCTTCGAGGACATTTCCGTAAACGACAGGCAGCACTATGAGGAAAGAAATGAACACCGACAGATTCTGCGCCGACAGCCATATTAGGCAGATGACCACGAACGACGCAACCGGTACGGTTTTGACGGTTATCATAAACGGCCAAAGCATTGTTTCTATCCACGAAAAGCGAGCCGAAAGCGACGCCAGCAGTACGCCGAGCGCAAGCGCTATCAGAAAGCCTCCGGCAATGTGGTAAAAGCTGAACCATATTGAGCCTGCAAAGTTTTCAGTCTGCCATATGCTCGTGAGCCTTACAAGCACCTCGACAGGCGACACGAGCAGTATCGGCAAGTCGACCGTTACTGCGGCGACCTGCCATACTGCCAGCGCAAACACCACGGCAATTACTTTGCCGAATATGTTTTTATTTTTCCGGGACATAGTAGAAATCCGCATCGGGCATCGCGCCGCCGACAGACGCGGGGTTCATTTCATACAGCACGCCGAGATAGCCTTCCATTGCGGTTTTCATCTCGCTGCCGGTCATGAACGTAATGTTGCAATAAGGCAGAGCCTTCTGCGCAATGGGCGCCTTGACGATCTCGTAGCCGCCGATGAGCTGGGCTGCGTCCTCGGTATTCTCAAGCACGAAATTCACGGAATTGCTGTACTCTTCCATGAACTTTGCAAGCTGCTGAGGATAGCTTTCGGCAAACTCTTTCCTCGCGAGCACAACGCCCGTTACCATGGCAGAACCGTTATCGAGCTTCTCCCACTCGGCATTGAGGTCAAGCGCTACACGCAGACCGTCGACCTTCGCCTGAGCCGCCGTTACGAAGGGCTGAGGCAGCATGGCTATCGCATTTTCATCGGAGGCGATGTAGGACAGCGCCTCGGTAGTATCGGCACACCACTGGATAGTGGGTGCATTGTCGCCGTCAAGGCCGTTTTCCTTGAGCAAATATTTCAGGCCAAATTCGGGAGACGCGCCCTCACCGGTTGCGTAAATCGTCTTTCCCGCAAGGTCTGCAAAGCTGTTGATGCTCTCACCGCGCTCAACTATATACAGCACACCGAGGGTATTGATGGCAAGAAGCTCAACAGCGCCGTCTGTGTTGTTATAGACAACGGAGGCAAGGTTTGCCGGTACGGCTGCGATGTCTATCTCGCCCTTTGCAAGAGCGGATACAAACGCCGACGCCTCGCTCTGGAGCTGGAACTCATATGTGTTCTCGCTCTCGCCCTTGTCGCTTGCGTCCATGAGCTTGACCATGCCCATTGCGGTGGGGCCTGTGAGCGCTCCGACACGAATGGTCTGCGCTTCTTCCTTGACTTCGGGCTCATCATCGGGCTGCTGCGTGCAGCCGACCGCAACGCTGAGCAGCATGCACAGCGCAAGCAGAATTGACAGATACTTTTTCATTTTATCACCTCATATATTTTTTAGCCTTTCGGCATCTATGATACATATTTTCTTCCCCGTTTTCACAACGGCTCCGCTCTCGCACAGCGAATCCATCGCCCTGTAAAGCGAGGCGCGGGAAATATTAAGCGCGTCGGCAAGCCTGTTCATCGGAAGCGGAAGCTCCACCGGCTCAGAGCCGGGCAGATTGTCAAGCAGAAAGCTCGAGAGTCTCTGCTCGGCAGTGCCGGCAGTAAGAAGAAACAGCTTCTTGTTCAGAAATAATATCCGCTCAGACAGATACTTAATATAGTTTTCCGCAATTGTCGGCTCTCTGCGGATCATACGCTCAACAAGCCGCTGTGAAAAGAACACGATCCTGCTCGGCTCAAGGGCGGTTATATTGGTAGCGTAGCGCTCCTCATCGTTAAACAGCGCCGCCGCACCGAAAAGCGAGCCGGGGGTGAGCGTGCTCATTATCATGGCGTGCCCGTCGGTATTGTCCTTAGTCACTCTGAGGCTGCCCTCAAGCAGCACACCGAGACTGCGGCTGAAGCTTGTGCCGCTGTAGATCGTATCGCCTTTTGCGAAGCCACGAAGCTCGCAGTCGGTGGCTACAATGACCTTGCGAAGCACCGCATCCGCCGCTCCTCTGAACAGGCGGGTGCCCTTGACTGTATTAAATTCCTTCTCACTCAGCTTCATAAAATTCACCATTTTTGTCTCATGTGAGACATTTTCGTTTTTCATTATACATAAACCCGACGCAAAGTCAAGTGAATTTCTTTTGCTAAAAAACAAACTATTCATCCGCCGAAAAGTTTGTCAAATATCAAGCTTAATATTTTTTGGTAAACATGACGAAAAAAATCTGATTTTATTAGCAAATACAACTAATTGCAGGTTTTAAATGTTTGACACTTTAAGGCTTTTTATCAGTATTTTCACCTGTGCTGCACCATATGATTTTATGTATATTACGAAAATGTGAATTAATCAAAATTTTAATTATTCTTTACAGGTGGAGACTTTGTATCTATAATTAAAAGCATAAAAACAGCAATTCGTTAAAGCGCAATTATATTGAGAAAGGATGATACAATTTTGGTCAAGGTAGATTTCTCTTTAGTCGACTCCGTGCTCAAAAAGCATGAGTATAGCAAGACAAAGGCAATAGCTATAATGCAGGAAGTTCAGAGTGAATACAAGTTCCTGCCTAAGGACGCTCTCACATACATTGCCGAAAAACTTGGCATGAGCGAAGCGGAGCTGTACGGCGTCGCCACTTTCTACGAGAATTTTTCCATGAACGAAAAGGGCAAGTACATTATAAAGGTCTGCAACGGCACGGCATGCCATGTCCGCAAGTCCGACGATGTTCAGGAGGCCCTCTACGCCGCTACCGGTATGAAGCCGGAGGATCATATGTCCGCTGACGGTCTTTTCACCATCGAGCGCGTCTCTTGCCTCGGTGCCTGTGGCCTTGCCCCGGTATGCACCGTAAATGACGTGGTACATCCGCAAATGACCCCCGAAAAGATGTACAAACTTATCGCAGAGTTAAGGGAGGCAGAATGAGTATGAAACTGAATTCACGCCAGGAGCTGCATGCGTTCCGCACTGAATGCAAGGCAGCGCTCGACAAGCAGAAGTATAAGATCCTCGTCTGCGGCGGCTCCGGCTGTCTCGCGGCCGGTTCAAAGGAGATATACGATTGCCTCAACAAGGCTCTCGTCTCCCGCGGACTACCCGTACAGATCTCAATCGAGGATCATGTTGACCACCCCGAGCCCATCGGCCTCAAGACCTGCGGCTGCCACGGCCTATGCTCTCTCGCTCCCCTCATCCGCATCGAGCCGGAAGGCATACTTTATATGAAAGTAAAGCCCGAGGACTGCGACGAGATCATCGAGCGCACCATTCTCGGCGGCGAGGTAATCGACAGACTCGTATATCACGACAACGGCAGAGCCTACAACCGTCAGGAGGATATTCCCTTCTACAAAGGCCAGACCCGCGTTGCTCTCGCAAACTGCGGACGCATCGCTTCCGAGAGCATTGAGGAATACATCGCAGTCGGCGGTTACGCCGCGCTCGAAAAGGCTCTGTTTGATATGACGCCCGATGAGGTCATCGCAGAGGTGACAGACTCCGGTCTGCGCGGACGCGGCGGCGCAGGATTCCCCACCGGCAAAAAGTGGTCCCAGGTCGCGGCCCACAAGGATGCTCCCGTAAAGTACATCGTCTGCAACGGTGACGAGGGCGACCCCGGCGCGTTCATGGACTGCTCCATCATGGAGGGCGACCCCCACAAGATGCTCGAAGGCATGATAATCGCGGGCGTTGCCTGCGGCGCGACCGAAGCTTACATATATGTCCGCGCCGAGTACCCCAACGCTGTCAGACGTCTGAGCAAGGCCATTGAAGCGGCGGAGAAATACGGCATTGTCGGCGATGATATCTTCGGCTCCGGAAAGAGCTTCCATATAAGAATTAGCAAGGGCGCGGGCGCATTCGTCTGCGGCGAAGGCTCGGCGCTGACCGCCTCCATCGAGGGACAGCGCGGTATGCCCAGAACCAAGCCGCCCAGAAGCGTCGACCGCGGTCTGTTCAACGCTCCCACCTCCCTGAACAACGTCGAGACCTTTGCAAACGTACCCGTTATCATAAACAACGGCTCGGCATGGTATAAGGCCATCGGCACGGAGACGAGCAGCGGCACGAAAGCCTTCTCTCTTGCCGGCAACATCAAGAACACCGGCCTTATCGAAGTTCCCATGGGCACCACTCTGCGCGAGATAGTGTTCAACATCGGCGGCGGCGTTAAAAACGGCACATTCAAGGCCGTTCAGATAGGCGGCCCCTCCGGCGGCTGCCTCACCGAGGAGCACCTGGATCTGCCCCTTGACTTTGACTCCACCAAGAAGATCGGTGCGATCATCGGCTCCGGCGGAATGATCGTCATGGGCGACGATACCTGCATGGTCGAGATAGCCCGCTTCTTCATGAACTTCACGAAGAAGGAGTCCTGCGGCAAGTGCAACACCTGTCGTGAGGGCATACCCAGGATACAGGCGATCCTTGAGCGTATCACCCATGGCACCGGCGAGATGGAAGATCTCGACATGCTGCAGGAGCTTGCATCCGTTGTCAAGAGCTGCTCGCTCTGCGGCCTCGGCAAAACCGCTACCAATCCCGTGCTCAGCACGCTGAAATATTTCAAGGATGAATATGTCGCACACGTCCGCGACAAGAAATGCCCCGCAGGCGTCTGCCGCTCACTGTGCACCATGTGGATTGACCCGCTCAAATGCATCGGCTGCACAAAGTGCGCAAGGAACTGCCCCACCGGCGCTATCTCCGGCGAGCTGAGAAAGCCCCACGTTATTGACCCTGAGAAGTGCATCAAGTGCCGTGAATGTAAGATCGGCTGCCCGAAGCACGCGATAAAGGAGGTTTGATGATATGAAGCATATGGTCATAGACGGCATTAGCTGTGAATTTGAAAATGCGCGCAACGTACTCGAAGTTGCATTGCAGAATCATATCGACATTCCCAATCTCTGCTACTGTGAAAGCCTTTCCATCTACGGCGGCTGCCGCCTCTGCGTTGTCGAAAATGAGCGCGGCGGTATAGAGGCTGCCTGCACCTTGGTACCCAAGGACGGCATGGTTGTCCGCACAAACACCGCAAAGCTCAGGAAGCATCGCCAGATGATACTTGAGCTGTTGCTGGCCGGCCACAGAGCCGAGTGTACCACCTGTGAGAAGTCCGGCAAGTGCAAGCTTCAGGAATACGCAAAGCGCTACAATGTTACCAATGTACGTTTCTCGAACGACTACTGCAAGCTTCCCATCGACGACTCCTCCCCCGCCATCGTGCGCGACCCCTCCAAGTGCATTCTCTGTTGCAAGTGCATCAGAATGTGCTCCGAGGTTCAGAATATCCACGCTATCGACTTTGCAAACCGCGGCATAGAGACCTTCGTCTCCTGCGGCTTTGACAATAAGCTTGCCGACACCAAGTGCGTTGGCTGCGGCCAGTGCGCCTCGGTCTGCCCCACCGGCGCTATCGTTATCAAGAATCAGGTCAGCGAGATGTGGCAGGCGATCTTTGACTCATCAAAGAAAGTCGCCGTGCAGGTCGCTCCCGCTGTTCGCGTCGGCATCGGTCAGGAATTCGGTATTCCCGGCAACGTTCCCGTCATGGGCAAGATCGTCACCGCGCTCAAGATGCTCGGCGCCGACTATGTTTTTGACACCTCCCTGACTGCCGACCTCACCATCATTGAGGAGTCTGCCGAGTTCATGGAAAAGCTCAAGACCGGCGCAAAGCTCCCCATGTTCACCTCATGCTGCCCCGGCTGGATAAAGCATGTTGAGAATAAGCATCCGAACCTGATGCCTCAGGTTTCCACCTGCGGCTCGCCTATGGAGATGTTCGGCGCGCTGATCCGTCAGCAGTTTACTGAGGATGAGATCTATTCCGTAGCAATCATGCCCTGTACCGCGAAGAAGGCGGAAGCCGCCCGTCCCGAGCTTGTCAAGGACGGCGAGAGGCTCATCGATCTTGTTCTCACCTCTCAGGAGCTGGCGAGAATGATCACCGAGGCCGGTATCTACTTCAAAAACCTCCCCGACTCCGAGCCTGACGAACCCTTCGCACCGTACACGGGCGCAGGTGTCATATTCGGCGTTACCGGCGGCGTTACCGAGGCTGTCATCCGTCACGTTCTCGGCGCTGTCACAACGGAATCCATCGCAAGCGTTGCCGAGTGCGGCGTCCGCGGCCTTGAGGGCACAAAGGCGTTTGAGGTCACAGCCGGTGATCTCACTCTCAAAATTGCCGTCGTAAACGGTCTCGGAAATGCAGACAGGCTGATAGAGAAGATCGAGAGCGGCGAGGAGTTCTTCCACTTTGTCGAGGTTATGGCCTGCCCCAACGGCTGCATCGGCGGCGGCGGTCAGCCCCCCGCATGCCAGAGCGAAAAGGCGGTTCGCAACGAGGGCATATTCGTTGCCGATGAGGACTGCGCTCTGCGCTCAAGCGAGCAGAACCCGGCTCTTGACAGCATCTATAAGCTGCTTCGCGGCCGCGCCCACGATCTGCTCCATATCCACTACCCCGATCACAACCATTAATCAGATTATTAATTTCCCCGCTTCGTCTGAAGCGGGGAAATTTTTATTTAAATGTTTCCGTTCTATTAAGTTTTGATGTCAACTATGGATTTGTTGGACATACCGTGGTATAATTTCTTTTATTAATGATAAACCTAAGGAGATGGTTTTTTGCGCAGATTTACAGCCGCTTTGATGGCACTTATACTTATATTTACGCTTTGCGCCTGCGGAAAGAAAGATAACGGAGACGCCGAGCGCGAGTGCGGCGTTTATATCACAATGGAAGCAGACGACGTATTCACCGTATCCTGCGGCACCGAGCAGGGCTCAGAGTCCTACTCAAACGCGGATAAATCGGCTATCGCCGTCGGAGACGTCATACATTTTGACTTTGCCGGCGAAAAGGCCGACAGCTCCGAGCCTGTCGAAATAGATTACAGCATATGCATATATGACGAGAACCTTGACACCATAGCCGTCAGGTCGTTCACGGATGACTTTTCAAACCACGCGCGTATTGATATCACGGTGACCGCCGACCACAGGATTATAAACTCCAATGCCGGCAGCAGCGGCGATGTTGTTATCGAAATGAGCGATGTTACCGCCGAGGATGGCGTTACATACATGACGCCGCACATCACCATGCCTACCCGCGCGGAAGCAGCCGATAAGCTCAACGCCAATATTGACGAGCTGAACGCCATATTCACCGGCGAGCAGCTCACGTCAAACAAAGCAGCATATACTACCAATATCGGTGATGGTACAGCCGAGGGACTCGCCCCGTTTTCAATGAACCGTACCGTGAGGACCGAGCGTGCCGACAGCGCAATCATATCCTTCCGCGTGGTTGACAGAGCGTCTCTCGGCACGGCAAACACTCTGGCCATAACGGGGCACAACTATGATGCGCAGACCGGCGACGAGCTAAAGCTTGCTGACCTCGGCGACGACCTTGAAAAGATCGTAAACGCCGTTTCCGAGAACATCCTCGTCTCATTAAACGAGGACGAGAAGTACAAGGACACTTTCTTCACCGAGGGGTATACCGACACTCTGCGCTCGCTCGTTTCCGACGGGCACTGGTATCTCACGAACGAGGGTATTGTTATAATAGCAAATCCCGGCGAAATTGCGGATATCGCAAACGGATTCTATGAATTCACGGTCGGATTCGACGTTATAGGCTCGCTCATTGACGAGCGCTTTCTCCCCGCCGAGCACAGCGGCGACGATGAGGGCAACGTTGACGCGGTCTTTGCCGCAGACGCGGACAATTCCGCCTTTACTCTGCTAGGCAGCGACGCTGACGAAAATATTAAGTCCATTATCGTTTCGGCTGAGGGCAATGTATACGACGTCAATGTCTACACGATAAATTATCATCCCGAAAACGGAAGCTACACTTTAGTGCGCGAAATCGTATATTGCAGCGACATGAGCGATGCTTCTGCGCTTGCAATAAACGCCGAGCTTTCCAGCACTGAGCCGGGCATGATTATACGCTTTGCTCTCAGCGACGGAAGCGTCGAAGAGAGGCTTCTTTCTCTCGATGAAAACGGCGATTTGAAAGTAACCGACCCCAACGCGAAAAACGGTAAGATAATCACAGACCGTCTCCCCTACTCCACTGACCTTGACGGCGACGGCAAGGATGAGACGATAGACCTCTCTGCCAAAGATAACGGTATGTTCGTTGTCGTTGAGTCAAACGGTGTATCCTATGAGGCAGCAAACAGCATAAGCCCTCTCAGCTCGGCAACAAGCCTTAGGCTTTACGACCTTGACGGCGACGGCAGCATGGAAATTTACTATTGCGGCCCTGACGCCGACGGAAAAGCTGTTACAAATGCTTTCATATACAATAGCGACGCGGCAGAGCCTCTGTCGGCCACGGTTCTTGACGGAGGCATAAAGGAATTTTCCGACGGTAAGCTGCTGCTTGACACGGAGGTAAATATTCTCGGCACTTATAAGGTCTCAAGCAGCTATACTCTGAGTGGCGGTGCCTACACGAAGGACGAAGGAGAACTTGTTTTCGATAACGACGGCGTTTTCGTCACGACCTCAAAGGGCATAACGCTTACAAGCGGCAGCATTCTTCAGTCTGGAACAAAGCTCCGCTTCACCTCGACCGACGGCAGCTCCGTCATTAACTTCGTCACCGACGGCGGCTTTACCGGCGCTATCTCCATTGCCCACGACGGCAGCGGATGGACTATCGCAGGGCAGCCCGATACAAGCTATTTCAATTCCCTGCCATACAAAAATTAATTTCAAGCAGCTTTATGCGGCGTCAGTGACGCCGCATATTTTTATTTCTTTTGTTAAAAATAGCGTTGAGGTGATTACTATGAACGCGAAAAACGGCAGTGATATTCCGCTCGGCCTCGGAATGGCTCTGATGCAGAACGCCGACGCCTTCTTTTACTTTTCGGCGCTGGACGAGGCAGGACAGCAAAAGGTGATCGACGGCTGCAAGGGAGTAAAAAGCCGCAGCGAGATGAAAAGCTATGTTGACGGTATCTC
Source organism: Clostridiales bacterium (assembly GCA_004557075.1). Lineage (GTDB taxonomy): Bacteria > Bacillota > Clostridia > Oscillospirales > Oscillospiraceae > F23-B02. Next base: position 56,411 of record SFEX01000005.1, on the reverse strand, counting down.
TGCTATCGGCTGACAGGCTCGTTGTACGGTTCTGAAAGAAAAATGTCTTTATGGGGTGAACAGCGCTCAATTTTGTTGCTCCCATAAAGACATTTTTTCAACTATACTATTGAATAGACGATGCAATCGGGGTAAAATAATCCTAAGCAAAAATTTTAATATACGAGGTGTATTATCGTGGAACTGAAGCTTCAGGAAATAGAGTTTGCCGCTCAGCGGCTAAAGCCGGTTTTGCATCACACAGAGCTTGATATGTCGTCTACCTTCTCGGCAATGACCGGCGGGCAGATATATCTCAAATGCGAAAACAGGCAAAAGACCGGCTCCTTTAAGATAAGGGGCGCAAGCAACAAGATCGCGGCTCTCGTGGAGCGCGGCGAGGTCAAAAGCGTTGTCGCGTCCTCGGCCGGCAATCACGCACAGGGCGTCGCATTCGCCGCAAAAAATTTCGGCATTCCAGCAACCATCGCAATGCCCGCGACCGCGCCCATCGCCAAGGTTCAGGCCACTCAGGGCTACGGCGCAAATGTGGTACTCAGCGGCGACTGCTACGACGACGCATACGCCAAAGCCTGCGAGATATGCGAAGCTGAGGGCGCGACCTTCCTGCATCCTTACAACGACCTTGAGGTCATAGCCGGTCAGGGTACTCTCGGCCTGGAGATATTAAGCGATCTTCCCACTGTGGACGTCGTAATTGTTCCTGCCGGAGGCGGCGGACTGCTCGCGGGTGTCGCCGCCTGCATAAAGCAGATTAACCCCCGCATACGCATCGTCGGAGTTCAGGCAGAGGGCGCGAACGCTATAGCACAGTCATTCCGGGAGAAAAGGTACATAAGTACCGATACTGTGTCCACTATCGCCGACGGCATTGCCGTCAAGGCTCCCGGAGATATTACGGTCGAGCTTATAAACCGCTATGTTGACGATGTTGTGACAGTCAGCGATATGGAGATATCCGACGCGATACTCATGCTCATGGAGCGCTGCAAGCAGATCGTCGAGCCCTCCGGCGCAACCCCGGTTGCAGCCGTTCTGAACGGCAAGGTCGATGTCAAGGGCAAAAAGGCCGTGTGCCTGCTCTCCGGCGGCAACATTGACGTAAGCTTCATCCAGTGCATCATCGAGCAGGGTCTTGTTTCAAGACACCGCAGACTGAAATTCACCGTAACGCTGCTCGATAAGCCGGGCAGCCTCGGCGGACTGCTCAACGACGTTGCCGCTCTCGGTGCAAACATTCTTTCGGTCGAGCACGACAGGCTCAGTGCGGGACTTAACCCCAATGAGACGAACGTCCACATAGCCTGCGAGGTCGGCGGCGAGGCTCACGGCAAAAATGTTGTTGCCGAGCTGAAAAACAAAGGTTATCAATTAAACATTCATTAAAGCAGGAGGAACTATCATGAAACTCGTATCCACAACAAACGCACCCGCCGCATTAGGCCCTTACTCTCAGGCTCAGGTAGTCGGAAGCATGGTCTACACATCGGGACAGCTTGGCATTGATCCCGCAACCGGCGCTCTTCTCGAAGGCGTTGAGGCTCAGGCTCATCAGGCATTTAAAAATCTCGCCGCAGTGCTCAAGGCCGCAGGCTCCGATATGTCAAAGGTAGTGAAGACCACCGTTTTCATCAAGAACATGGATGATTTCGGCGCAGTCAACGCCGTGTACGCACAGTATTTCACAGAGCCATTCCCCGCCCGCTCCTGCGTCGAGGTCGCCCGTCTGCCGAAAGACGGGCTCGTTGAGTGCGAGGTCATAGCAGAGCTTTAAGTTCGCAACAAAAAAACAGCCCCGATGGGGCTGTTTTTTATATATCATCACATTTCAGGGTAAAGCGGGAAGCGCTCGCAAAGCGCTATGACCTGCTGTTTTACATCATCGACAGCACCCTCGCCCTCGCTTATCAGGCGAACTATCATGCCGCCGATCTCCTTCATCTCATCTTCCTTCATGCCGCGGGTAGTCACGGCGGGAGTGCCGAAGCGCATGCCGCTTGTGAGCTTTACAGGCTGCGTATCAAAGGGTATGGCGTTCTTGTTCGCGGTAATATGCGCCATATCGAGAAGCTCCTGAACCTCCATGCCCGTGCGACCGAGCGTCATTGTATCAGCAAGCATGAGGTGGTTGTCCGTTCCGCCGGACACAAGGCGTATGCCTCCGGCGCGAAGCGTATCGGCAAGGACCGCAGCATTCTTCACGACCTGCGTCTGGTACTGCTTGAAGTCATCGCTCATCGCCTCTTTAAAGCAAACCGCCTTGCCCGCGATAACGTGCATGAGCGGGCCGCCCTGAGTTCCGGGGAAAACGCCGCTGTTTATCTTCTTTTTAAGCTCGTCCTTGCAGAGTATAAGCGCACCGCGCGGGCCGCGCAGAGTCTTATGGGTGGTGCAGGTGACGATATCCGCATACGGAACGGGGCTGGGATGAACTCCGGCGGCAACAAGTCCTCCGATATGCGCCATATCGACCATGAGATATGCACCGACCTCGTCGGCTATCTCACGCATTTTCTTAAAGTCTATAAAACGCGGATACGCGCTCGCCCCCGCGATGATAAGCTTGGGCTTGCACTCCCCCGCCGTCTGCATAGCCTTTTCATAGTCGATGGTTTCTGTCTTGGGGTCAACGCCGTAGAAGCAAGCATTGAAGTATTTGCCGGAGATCGACGCCTTTGAACCGTGGGTCAGATGACCGCCGTGGCTGAGATCCATGCCGAGGATAGTGTCGCCCGGCTTCAAAAGCGCGAGATACACCGCAACATTCGCCTGAGAGCCGGAATGCGGCTGGACATTTGCGTGCTCGGCGCCAAAAAGCTCCTTTGCTCTGTCAATAGCAAGCTGCTCGACGACGTCAACATACTCGCAGCCGCCGTAATACCTTGCGCCGGGGTAGCCCTCAGCATATTTATTTGTCAAATGGCTGCCGACAGCCGCCATGACCGCAGGACTTGTGAAGTTTTCCGATGCGATAAGCTCAATGTGATCGCGCTGGCGCTGCAGTTCCTTCTCCATGGCTCCGTAAAGCTCAGGGTCGCTGTTTCTTATGATGTTGTAGCTCATTTCAGTCTCCATACATTGTGATTTTTAAGCATATTAGAGTATACGCCAAAAGTCTCGCCATAGCAAGCTCAAAAGCCTTTTTTCATCCAATTGCACAATTGATACGCAAAAAATCTTGAATAGAATGTGCCGCTGTGTTAATATGTAAAATAACACAAATTGAGGTGAGGTTTAAAATGGCAAAGAAGATCCTAAAAATCGTACTTATTATTCTCGGCGTCATTCTCGTTCTCGCCGCCGGTCTTATTATCTGGCTATCCGTAACCGAGTTTAATCCCGCCGATGTCACTGACGTTAATATTGAAACCAATTCCAAAGAGGACAGTTCATCGCCTTCGCTCGGTCAGAAGCTTACCATTATAAGCTGGAACACCGGCTACGCTGGGCTTGGCAAGGACGCTGATTTCTTCATGGACGGCGGAAAAAATGTCTCCTCATACGACAAGGACGGCGTTACCGCGAATCTCCTCGGGATATATAATCAGCTCTACAGCGATGAAAACAAGGCTGATATCTATATGCTTCAGGAGGTCGATCTCGATTCCTCCCGTACCTACGGGATAAACGCAAGGGAATATCTCGGCATATACAACAGCACATATGCGCTCAATTACTCCTGCTCCTTTGTTCCCTATCCCCTGCCGCCTATCGGCAAGGTCAACAGCGGCGTACTGACAAACACGGCATACAGCATAGATTCGGCCGACCGCATCTCTCTGCCTTGCCCGTTTGACTGGCCCGTGAGCACCGCAAACCTCAAGCGCTGCCTGCTTGTCAGCTATCTTCCCATAGACTGCAGCGATAAAAAGCTTGTGATCGTCAACCTCCATCTTGAGGCGTATGACGACGGAGAGGGCAAAATTGCCCAGACAAAGCAGCTTCGTGAATTTATTCAGTCCGAATACGAAAAGGGCAATTATGTCATAGCCGGAGGCGACTTCAACCAGACCTTCCCCGGCGGCCTCGATAAGTATCCGACGCTCAACCCGGATCTCTGGACCCCCGGCACGATCACCGAGGATATCATGCCTGAGGGCTGGAAGATGGCATATGACCTCAATGTTCCGAGCTGCCGTCTCCTCAATCAGCCGTTCAATCCTGAAGACGCCGAGCACACCCAGTATTACATAATCGACGGCTTTATTATCTCCCCCAATGTCGAGTTTATTTCGGTCAACACGATCGATGCCGGATTTGAGTTCTCCGACCACAACCCCGTTCAGTTGAAGGTCAGGCTCGCCGAAGCCGGCTGATTTCGTCGGACACATTAAAATTATAAATACTTTCGGGCGGTACTTTTAGCCGATGTACCGCCCGCTTATTCCGTAGATTGGAGGTTACCATGCGCAAAAAATCACTTGTTTTTGTTATCATAATACTCGTTTTGGCACTCGTCGCAGTTATTACCATTCGCCTGCAAAATGGCGACGATTCCACGCCAAGCCCTGACAATAGCGGCGCTCCCGGGATATCCGAGCCGACGCCGGAGCCAACTCCGGCACCGACTCCCGCTCCGACATTTGGCCCCGCGCCTGAAGGCTACTTCAAGGACGCGCTTTTTATCGGCGACTCACGCACAGTCGGCATTCAGATGGTTGGCGGTCTTAAAGACGCCACGTTCTTCTCAACCGTCGGCCTCAGCGTTATCGGCTCGCGCAGCACCTACGCCGACGTTTCCGGCTACGGCAGCGTCACCCTCCCCACCCTGCTGCAAAGCGCTCAGTTCGGTAAGGTTTACATAATGCTTGGAATAAATGATATCGGCGGCGATCTTGCCACCGTTGCGAACAGATATTCCGAGCTTCTGGACACAGTTCGCCAGAGCCAGCCGAACGCCATTATCTACATCATGGCGAATCTGCATGTCACGGCAGCGCAGGACGCCAAGGGCAGCACGGTCAACAACGCAAACATCGACACATTTAACGGATATATCAAGGAATTTGCCGACGATGAGACCATATTCTATCTTGATTCAAACGTTAAGTTTGACGACGAAACCGGCAAGTTAGGCAGCGAGTTCTCCCCCGACGGCATCCATTTTTACGGGGACGGCTACTCGGCCTGGGCAGAATGGATAGAACAAAACGTTATAGTTAAGTAATGAAAAAACTCCGGACTCAAGTCCGGAGTTTTTTATGTTCATTTTCTCAGTGGCAGCCGCAACCGCAACTGCCGTCTTCATGGTCGTGACCACCGCAGCCGCAGCCGCCGTCTTCGTCATGACCGTGGCATCCGCTGCAACCGCCGCTGCATCCGCCCTCGTCGGACAGATAAGGGAGCTGGCCGCGCATCATAAGCTCGGCAGCGTCGTCTGCGTTGCCGCAGAAGCCCGCAAATGCTACGATGCCGTACTCGGCAAGAGCCTGCCTTGCACCGGTGCCAATATTGCCGACGATAACAGCGTCAACACCGCAGCTATCCATGAGGTCTGCAACAGCCTGGTGGCCGCTCTCCTTGACCTCGACAAGCTCCTTGGAAACGAGCTCGGTATTCTCTTCATTCGTCTTGTAGATCGCAAACATCTCGGCATGGCCGAAGTGCTCAAAAATCTCGTTGTCTTTGTATGCTACTGCAATTACCATGGTTTATTCTCCTTTTTCTATAAAGTCCGCCAGCTCGCTGAGAGCGTCGGCGTTAACACTTTCAACTTCGCCCGCATCGACCATTGTAGCGACAACGGGGTCTATCGGCATACGCGCATAGTGAGCAATACCGAACTCCTCGGCAACCTGCTTTACCTTGCTCGCGCCGAAGATCTCATGCTCCTTGCCGCAGTCGGGGCACTTGTAATAGCTCATGTTCTCAACAATGCCGAGCACGGGAACATTCATCATCTTTGCCATGTTGACTGCTTTTGCAACGATCATCGATACCAGCTCCTGGGGAGAGGTTACAATGATTATTCCGTCAACGGGCAGAGACTGGAACACGGTAAGAGGCACATCGCCGGTTCCGGGAGGCATATCGACGAACATGTAATCGACGTTGTCCCAGAGCACATCGGTCCAGAACTGGGTCACAACGCCTGCAATAATGGGACCGCGCCACACAACGGGGTCGGTTTCGTTATCGAGGATAAGGTTAATGGACATTATCTGAGTGCCCTTGTTGGAATAGCACGGTACGAGAAGCTCCTCGGTGCCGTGGGCATGCTCGGTTATTCCGAAGCCCTTGGGGATTGAGGGGCCGGTCACGTCGGCGTCGAGAACCGCAGCCTGATGACCTCTGCGCTGCATCTCGCTTGCCATGAGGCTCGTTACGAGGCTCTTGCCTACGCCGCCCTTGCCGCTGACAACGGCAATTACCTTCTTGACGCTTGCCGCCGGATTAAGCTTTGCGCTCATATCGCGCTCGCTGCAATTTTCGCTGCAAGAGGCACAATCATGTGTACATTCGCTCATTTTAATATATCTCCTAAAATAAATTATTTCCGTCTATTGTCGGTTTTAGCTATTATAATACTTTTAATACTGTTTGTCCAGCCTTCTTAGCGCACTACTTACATACATTGCGCCAAGTCCGGTGAAAGCACCCGTCACTATTGCCGAGGCGGCAAGCACAGGCACGTACACAATAAGTCCCGAGGTTTTTGTTATCGCTATCGCGACTGCAAGCTGGCCTGCATTATGCGCGATCGCACCGAAGATGCTCACGACCCAGAGCATTTTTTCCGGAAAGAGCTTCAGCGTGAGGCACATGATAAGGTACGCAAGCGTTCCCCCCGCGATGCTGAACATCAGCCCTGACACGCCTCCGGCGAAAAAGCTGCCCATTACGATGCGCAGCAGGAGGATGACCCCCGCTTCCCTGCGGCCGAGGATTAGCATTGCAGTCAGAGTTATCATATTGGCTATGCCAAGCTTCACGCCGGGTATGGGCACAATCGGCGGTATCTGCGCCTCGATAACAAACACGATAAGCGACACCGCCGTGAGCATCGCCATGAGCGCAAGAGAGCGAGTGTTACGCATCAAGGTCGCCTCCCACGATTTCAATCGTAAGGCGGTGCGGCAGACACACTATCGGCACTCCGGCCTCGGTCACCGTGCCCTGGCGTATGCATATCTGGTCGCGGCAGTCGGCCTCCGCAACGCTTATGCCGCCATGCTCTATGTGTAGTTTATTATACCCAAACTCAGTCCTTATTTCCATGTCATATGCAACAGTTACGGTATCAAGATTAATTTTTTCATAAATCTCGCCGTCAACGCGGATAACGGCAACCGTTCCCTGCATTCCCAAATGCCGCAGGATCATAAACGCACCTATGCACACGGCAAATACGACCGCAAATATTATTATCCACTTTTTCACTCTCTTATCATTCATGAACCTATTGTAAATAAATCCGGCTCGCTTGTCAATGAGCAGAAATAATGCTATAATGTTATATTATTATTAAACAGAGGTGAACCGAGTGCCAGACATCATTGTCAGTATAATTTCATATATTCTTCCTGTTTTTGCTCTGATCGTTCTTATCCGCTGCACTCGCTCCATGCTCAGCAGCAAGTCGCAGACGGAGATCTGGGGCTATATACACAAGGACGAGGGTGTTGCCCTGATAAACCACTGGGAAAATCTTATCGGGCGCTCCCGCTCGGCTGATATATGCCTGCCCTATGAGACTGTCAGCCGCGTACACGCCGTTCTTATCCGCAGCCCAAAGGGCGTGTGGCGTATATTCGATATTTTCTCCAAGGGCGGAGTCTGGGTCAACGGCGACAAGGTTCAGGTCAACGGTTCCGTCGTTAAGGACGGGGACGTTCTCAACCTCGCCGGTAACAGTGTGCGCTTTCGTGATATTAGCGAAAAGCAGCGCGACGCTATTGAAGCTCGCCGCACAATGAGCTGGAAGAGAGTGCATCCCGCCGTCACGCTTTTCTTCCTGAGCATTTTTCAGTTTCTGCTTCTCATAGAGAACTGCATCAACACCGAGAGTGAGCATATCGCCGGAATCGGTCTGGGCTTCATCCTGCTCATTCTGCTCGAATGGTTCTGCTATTTTGCCATGCGCAGCATAAGGCGCACAGGTTTTGAGGTGGAGACTATCGCGTTCTTCCTCTCCACCATCGGGCTTTCGGTTATCGCCTCCTCCGTTCCGGAGGAAATGATACGGCAGATAGTCATTGTTTTTGCCGGAGTTATTCTGTTCTTTGCGCTTGGCTGGTGGCTCAGGGATCTTGACAGGACGAAAAAGCTCCGCACCCCGCTGGCTGTGCTCTCGCTAGCGGTTTTGGCGGCCGTTCTCGTCTTTGCCAAAACGCAATACGGCGCGAAAAACTGGATTGAGATCGCCGGTATATCCATTCAGCCGTCCGAATTTGTAAAGGTCGCTTTCATCTATGTCGGCGCGGCTACGCTCGACAGGCTTTTCAGCACCAAAAACCTTATCTCTTTCATAGCCTTTTCCGCGTTGTGCGTCATTTTCCTCGCGCTCAGCAGCGATTTCGGCACAGCGCTCATATTCTTCGTCACCTTCCTTGTCATCTCCTTCATGCGCTCAGGCTCGATTGCTACAATTGCGCTCGCCATTACGGGCGCGGGCATGGCGGGCTTTCTTATGCTGCGCATTAAGGCTCACGTTGCTCAGCGCTTTGCCGCCTGGGGGCACGTCTGGGAGGATGTTTACGACACGGGATATCAGCAGACCCACGCCATGTCTGCCGGAGCTTCCGGCGGGCTGTTCGGCAAAGGCACCGGAAACGGCTGGCTCAAGGGCACTTTCGCAGGAAATACGGACACTGTATTCGGTGTTATGTGCGAGGAATTGGGGCTTATTATTGCAATTTGCGCTGTGCTGGCGATTCTGGTGCTCACTTTCTTTGCCGTGCGTAACTCAAGTCATGGGCGCAGCGCCTATTATTCCATAGCTGCCTGCGCTACGGCGACAATGTTCATGGTTCAGGTAGCGCTCAATGTTTTCGGCTCTGTCGATATTCTCCCCTTCACCGGCGTCACCTTCCCATTTGTATCGCGCGGCGGTACCTCCGTGCTTGCATGCTGGATGCTTTTGGCGTTCATAAAAGCCGGTGACACTCGAAAAGGCGCAAGCTTCGTCGTCAAGCCACCCGACGCTAAATCGCGCAAAGCTAAGGAGGCCGAGGCATGAAAAAAGTTTCTCTCAGAGCGTCCCTTGCTCTTTTAATGGCTTTCATGATGATAGTCGGACTCGTTGTGTACGTTGTGCGCTATATTCAGCACGGCGAAGAATGGGCGCTGTTTTTTGACGCATCCACCTCCGGCTGTGAGTATACGCTGACAGACCGCAACGGCACCGTGCTCGCCAAAATGGGCGGCGGCGGCAAATACTACGCAGAGGATGCCAACATCCGCACAGCCTGCTATCACCTCGTGGGCGACTACGTCGGAAACGTAGGAACAGGCGCACTGCAGTCGTTTCAAAAGCAGTTATCCGGCTTCAGTCTCATAACCGGCATTGAGGAACAGGATGACGTGACCCTGAAGCTCACGGTCGATGCCGATTTAAACCTCAAGGCGTATGAGGCGCTCAACGGGCGCAGCGGCGCAGTTATCGTGTGCAATTATAAGACGGGTGAAATCATCTGCATGGTATCCTCCCCGTCCATCGACCCGATGAATCCGCCCGAGACGCTGCCCGACGGCGCTTATATAAATCGCTGCATCAGCTCGACCTTTGTTCCCGGCTCCGTTTTCAAGCTCGTTACCCTCACCGCCGCCATTGAAAACATGGACGATCTTTACCACCGCAGCTTTAGCTGCTATGGCTCGCTGAATGTAAAGGGCGTAAACATAAACTGCACCGGGCACCATGGCGAGCAGACCATAGAGCAGGCTCTTGCAAATTCCTGCAACTGCGCTTTCGGTCAGATTGCGCTTGAGCTGGGCCCCGATGTGATCGCCGAATATGCCGAAAACCTCGGCCTTACTCAGCAGCTTCAGCTGGATAATATCACGACGGCGACGGGAAATTACGACAAGGACAGCTCCATGAGCGCTTCCATGGCGTGGTCGGGTATCGGTCAGTACAACGACCTTGTCTCACCCTATGCCATGATGCGGCTTGTGTGCGCCTATGCAAACGGCGGCACGGTCGTTGAGCCATCTCTGCTCGGCACATCCGATAAGAAAACCGAGCTTATTTCCGCAGACACGGCGCAGAAGGTCGCGTCCATGATGAACTACAACGTCGTGTATAAATACGGCAATTCGACCTTCCCCGGACTTGATATTTCCGCCAAGACCGGCACGGCCGAGGTCGGCAACGGCAAGGAGGCCCACGGCTGGTTCGTCGGATTTTTAAACGACGAGGAGCACCCATACGCCTTTGCCGTGCTTGTTGAAAACGGCGGCAGCGGCCTGCGCGCGGCAGGCGGAGTTGCAAACGCCGTGCTTCAGGCTGCGGTAAAATAATCAATAACTATTTTAGGTGATTTAACATGACAGATATATCCGTCAAAGGGCTTGTAAAGTCCTTTGAGCTGGGTAAAAACATCCTTGACGGGCTCAGCTTCGACATTGCCGAGGGTGAGCGCGTCGGCATTCTCGGCCATAACGGCTGCGGCAAAACAACGCTGTTCCGAATCCTAACCGGCGAGATCGGCTACGACGAGGGAGCAGTCGCCGTGGCATCCGGCAAGCGCATGGGGCTTATTTCTCAGATCCCCGTCTACCCTCCCGATTGGACGACCGAGGATGTGCTGCGCGACGCGCACCGCGAGCTTTACAAAATAAGCGCCAGACTCGATGAGCTTGCCTCGCTCATGGAACACGACTCGTCAGAGCAGCTTTTAAAAGAATACGACCGTCTTTCGGAGGATTTTCGCCTCTTAGGCGGCTACGATATGGAGGTTGACCGAAACCGCGTTGCAAACGGTCTGGACATTCCCCAGAGCATGCGCGAGCAGCTTTTTGACTCGCTCTCCGGAGGCGAGCGCACAAGGGTAAACCTCGCAAGGCTCATACTTGAAAAAACTGACATTCTCCTGCTGGACGAGCCTACAAACCACCTTGACCTGCGAGCTACCGAGTGGCTCGAAGAATACCTTCTGCATTTTAAAGGCACAGTGCTTGCCATCAGCCACGACCGATTTTTCCTCGACAAGGTTGCGCGGCGCTGCATAGAGATAAGCGACGGCAAGGCCGAGTTTTACAGCGGCGGCTACAGCTTCTATGTCACTGAGCGGCAAAAGCGCTTTGAAGAAAAGCTCAGGAAATACGAAAAGGATCAGGCCAAGATAGATCAGCTCACGCGAGCTGCCGAGCAGATGCATCTCTGGGCCTTCATGGGCAACGACAAGCTTCACAAGCGCGCCTTTTCAATGGAAAAGCGCATAGCGAAGCTGGAAAAGACAGAGCGCCCCAAGGAGGACAAAAAGCTCTCGGCCAAGTTCAAAGCCCGTGAGTTCAACGGAGACGAGGTCTTTGTCTGCGAGGGGCTGTCGAAATCCTACGGTGAGAAAAAGCTCTTCTCCACCCTCGATCTGACAGTGACGGGCGGTGAGCGCATAGCGCTTATAGGCGATAACGGCACCGGAAAATCCACGCTTGTCAAGCTTATCATGCAGCAGGAGATACCGGACTCGGGATATCTCTACCTCGGCCCATCGGTGCGTCCGGCATACCTGCCGCAGATAATTCATTTTTCCGATGAGAGCCGCAATTTAATTGACACGATGCTATATGACTGCCGCTGTCAGCCGCAGGAGGCTCGCGACAGGTTGGGTGCGTTCGGATTTCGCGGCGAGGATGTGTTCACTCAGGTCGGCGCGCTCTCTGGCGGAGAAAAAAGCCGCCTGCGGCTGTGTATGCTCATGGGCAGCGATATAAACTTTCTCATCCTCGACGAGCCGACAAACCATCTTGACATAGCAAGCCGCGAATGGATTGAGGACGCGATCTCTCAATACTCGGAAGCGCTGCTTTTTGTATCGCACGACAGATATTTTATTGAAAAGTTTGCAACGCGTGTATGGTATCTCGAGAACGGGCGCGTGACCGATTACCGGGGCACATACAATGAGTTTCGCGAGTATCAGGCGCGGCAGGCGGTATTTAATCAGGCCGCCAAAACCGAGGTTCGGAAAAAGGAGCAGCCGCTGAGGAAAAGCAGCCTCAACAAGGATAAGCAGCTTGCGCGGCTTGAAAAGGAGATATCAAAGCTCGAGGAGCAAATTGCCGCTTTGGATAAGGAATACGAGGCTTTTTCCTCGGACTATCAAAAGCTCATGGAGCTTGATGCCGAAAAGATGGCTCTTAATGATAAGCTCATGGCTGCATATGAGTCATGGGAGGAGCTTTCCGAATGAAAAAAAGCCGCATTATCCTTGCCGCAGCTATCGTCTTGGTCGGACTTGTGGTGAACTTTGCCTACACGGGGCAGTCTTTTATTGCATATACCCTGTATTTTGCCGCAGCGCTGTTAATCATCTTCGGCTTGGCAGGCAAAAAGCTAAAGCGCATAATATGCATCCTGCTTGCGCTTGGTATCGCGTATTTCATCGTGGTCGAAGCCTTTATTGTCAGCACCGCATCGGGCGATTCGGATGCCGATTATGACTATATCATAGTCCTCGGCGCCGCTGTGCGCGGAGATACCCCCTCCCGTTCGCTCGTAGAGCGCATGGAAGCCGCTCGCGGCTATTTGGCCGAGCATCCCGACGCCGTCGCAATAGTCAGCGGCGGTCAGGGCGACGGCGAAAACCTCTCCGAGGGATTGGCAATGTACAAGTGGCTGACGGCGCACGGTATAGATGGCAGCAGGATAATTATTGAGGACAAAGCGACCTCAACATATGAAAATCTGAAATACAGCTTTGATATCATTGGCTCGCGGGACAATGTATCCGACGTCTCCGTTGCCGTTGTCACAAGCGAATATCATATATATCGCGCAAAGCTGCTGGCTTCCTCCCTTGATTATGATGTCAGCGGCATAGCGGCGGATGCCGGACTTTTACCCGTCAAGCTCAACTACTTCATACGCGAGGCGTTTGGCGTGACATATCAATGGGTATTCGGCTAAAAAACGAAGGCTGAAGCATAGTGCTTCAGCCTTCGCTTTTTTCGGGCATGTCCTCGCCTTTATGGTGGCTGCATATTCTGTTATATATAAGCAGTCCGACGGCGCTTACGGCAAGGGTCACAGCGAACACTATGACGGCAAACCAGTAATTTTTCGTGCCGAGCGCATCCCCGCCGACCGTGGATGTTATAATGGATGGTATTCTGCCGAGCGAGCAGATAAGAAGCCACACGGGAACTCTGACATCCGTCAGGCCGGCGGCGTAGCTCAAAAGATCCTTGGGCGTTCCGGGGATCATGAATATGATAAGATACAGAAAGTCGCGTTTCTCCTTCGTTTTCAGGAACTTCACGCTTTGCAGCTTTTCCCGGGAAAAGAATATCTCCACGAGCTTCGTGCCATACCGCCTTACCAGCCAGAACACGAGCATGCTGCCCATTGTAGAGGCCACGATGCACAGTATCGTCCCCTCGACCGCGCCGAACGCATAGCCGCCCGCGATCTCAAACGGTTCGCCGGGCAGCACCGCGATGATAACCTGAAAGATGACCATCCCGATATATGCCGCTCTGCCGCCTATCCCGTGTCCGTTGATCCACTCCCGAAATTTTTCGGGCTGGGATGCGAATTTTACAAGCGGAACTCCTGCGAGCCATGTTATCAACGCTACAATGATAACGGCAATTACTATAGCGGCAATGCCGATGGTTTTCTGCTGCTTTGCTGTGAGCTTTTTATTTTGCCTTTTCATATCCGGAATATATACCCGTGCTCTCTTGTTTTGCTGCTTTCTATTATAATTAATGCGATTTTCCTTATCAATAGCCTTCCAACAAAGTTTACAATTTATCCGACAATGTTACATATTGTTCAATTTAAGCATAGGACGACTTTGATAATTATATTGCAACAAAAACATATACAGTGTATAATATGTATAAGCTTAGCGACTACATATTAAGAGGAGAGTAACATGAGCAAGATAGTAAATGAGCCTAAAATTAAAAATCCTATCATCGTCGCTGTAAGAGAGCAGCTTGAGCACAGAGCGCTGTGGATGTATCTGCTGTGCGACGAGGCTGCAAAGAAGGGTCTGAAGGCGGAGGATTACGCACCGGATGCGATCTACAGATGCGGACTTTATCAGGGCGGCGAGCTGCGCAAAAAAGCCGGCGGCGGCGATTCCCTTAAGGGTCTGAGAAAAACCCTGTTTTCAAAGGCCGCGCAGTGGGTGTTTGAAATGGATATCAAAAACTGCGACGACGACCACCTCGACATAGATTTCCACTACTGCCCGCTCGTGAAGGCATGGCAGAAGCAGGGCTGCACCGACGAGGAGATAAGCCGGCTCTGCGATCACGCAATGTGCGGCGACAGAGGTATAGGCGCAAGCTTCGGCTGTGAGCTCGACCTGCCCAAAACCATCGCAAGAGGCGACGATGTCTGCCAGATAAGATACATCCGCCGCGAAAAGAAGTAATTATATCCGAAATACAAAACAGACCTTGACAGAGTGATGCCTGTCAAGGTCTGCATTTTTACGCTATCTCAATTTCAATATTACCCGTGTCGCTTATAATCTCGCATCGGCCGCCGCTCGCGGTTTTGGGAACGCTTACATCTCCGGTATCAGACTCGGCAATGAATACCTTTTCGGTGAGAAGCGTTCCGAAAACATCACCGGTATCTGTCTCAATGAAAATCTCCTCTGCGTCAAAGCCCAGAAGCTCGATTCTGCCGGTGTCGCTTTCCATATAGCAATCGCCGGAGACCACAACATCGCTAAAGCTTATATCTCCTGTGGAGCTTTCCGCCGTTAGGCTATGGCATCTGGCATTGCTTAGCATGACTCTGCCGGTGTCGGTGTTGAGCTTTATCTCATCTGTGACATTTGCGGAGTTGACGCTTATATCGCCTGTGCCCGAATCCAAGTCCATGCTGTTTACTTCTATACCCGACAGCCCTATGTGACCCGTATCAGTTTTAACTGAGAGGATATCCGCTATATTTGCATCAGCGGTTATATTCCCGGTGTCGGTCTCGATTATTAACTGGTCAAACGTGAAGGACTCCGGGATATTCACATCCCCTACCGAGGTCTCCAAATCAACATTTCCGTACTCCCGCTCAGGCAGATACACCGTGATAGACATATCACCTACGAAAAAGCCAAAGTGCCGCTCATACCAGCTTCGTTCATCGTGACGTTCAACGGTCAGGGTGTTATTCTTAACCGTAACTGTGTTATATACCTTATCGCTTTCTCTGCACTCAACCTTGCAGGTGCCATCATCCGAAGGGGCAAAGCGAATATCAAATTCATCGGTGTCTATACTGATGTTGGCAAACTGTTCGTCCACGGTATGTGTATTGGTAACATACTCCGCTGAGTTCACTTTTGTAAAGTCAAAGTCCAATGCAGCGGCAGCGACAAAGAAAATTATCAGTCCGCATACCACAAGTGCGGTTGCAATAATCAGTGTTATCTTTTTGGATGTTTTCATTACGCATCACCCTTTCTCATAAAGAGGCCCTTAATGCAGAGCAGAAGCTTTTTGCTGAGTATGACAACGCCGGCTGTTACTTTATTAAGCGCAAAAAACAGGAATATACTTATTCCGGCACAGACCAGACCTGCGCCAAGCAAAAGCGCGGCTTGCACCATGCCGGCCGTGGAATAATAAACTATGGCACCGACAATTCCGGCAAGCCCCGATACCGCAAGCGCAAAATCCGCCGCGTACAGCGAAACAACGACAGCCCATAACGCAACGTACACGGACAGGAAAACCGCTATGGCAGCCAAAAGTAAGGACAGCCATATCGGTGAGCCTAACACGATAAGCACTATCTCCCATGCTTTGAGCGCTCTGTTTGGCTTCACCTTTTCTTTTACAAGCCTCGTCAGCGGCGTGTCCGCAAGAATCTGCGCGACGATATCGTCCACGGCTCCCACCTCGGCAACAGCCTCCTCTTCGGTTAAGCCCTCTTCTACTCTATCATCTATCATTTCCCCGTAAAAGCTCATGCGCTCCTCAATATCTTCATGAGGTAAGCCCAATAATCCTTTACGCAGCTCGGCAAGAAACTCCTGCTTATTCATTTTCGCTATCCTCCTTGGTTATAAAACGGTATATCAGCATAATTTCTTTCCACTCATCCTTAAATTCCTCGATACGCCTCAGCCCCGGCTCGGTAATGTGGTAATACTTTCTGAGCCTGCCGCCATGCTCCGCTGTCCGCACAGTCAGCATTCCGGCGTTTTCCAAGCGCTTCAGGATAGTGTACAGAGTCGATTCGGACAATTCCACATAAGGCTTCACATCCTTTATTATCTGATACCCGTAGGAATCCTCATTTTTTATCGCCGCCAGAACGCAAACGTCCAGCATGCCTCTTTTTAGTTGAATGTCCATGACATACCTCCCATCGCATAATACATCATATCACGAAGTATATATCTTGTCAACAGCAGCTTAGCATAAAATTAGGAGTCGCGGATCTGAAACAATCAAATTTTTTGCTCAAAAAAATATCTGTTCCGAACAGTTCAGAACAGATATAATTTATTTGCTATTATGAATTTGTCTATCTCTTTTTATATAGATTGACTTACCGTTTCCAGTAATTGAGCTTAGGCAGCATCTCTTTCATATATGCCCGTACTTGCTCAGAAGTAAAGTTCTCATTTGCCATATGTTCGGCACAGTAGTCAACTAAATCATCCATATTGTGATAAGTATATTCACCGTCGGAGTAGCACCATTTGCAGTATTCTTCATTAAATACGCCATCTGTTTCTTTGCTGATATTACCATCTTCCAAGGGCATACCGCAGCATTGGCAAATCAACTGACGGGGTGAACCCAAAAGTGTATTGATAGAAACATCGAACAGCTTTGATAACAGCTTTAATGTCTCTGTGTTAGGTGTTGTTTCACCGTTTTCCCAACGTGATACCGCTTGCCGAGTAACATACACTTTTTCAGCAAGCTCATCTTGCGACAGCCCTCTTTTTGTCCTCAGTTCGAAAATAATATTTTTTGTCTCCATAAGCTCATCACCTCGAATACATTATATTTTAAGTTTGCAAAAAAGCAAGCAACTCGTCGTTGCTTTCAGGTGTGCGATTATGTTTTGGACATAAAGAAAGACAGCATAAAAGGCATTGACGCCTCTGATTATTATTCTGCAAATTTTGATTTGTCCAATGTCTTAATTACCTTTGCCGGATTGCCTGCAACAACAGCATAGTCCGGAACATCTTTTGTGACTACAGCGCCCGCTCCGACGACAGCGTGCTTCCCTACCTCAACGCCCGCCAGTATTACGGCGTTTGCTCCGATCCATGCTCCCTTGCGGATAACGATTGGTTTGCAAAGCAAAACGTCTCTGTCATACAGGTCGTGATTATTGGACAAAAGGCTGACGTTTCCCGCGATCTGAACATTGTCCTCTATTGTAATGCCACCGCGCGACATCGCCAGCAAATTGCTGTTAATGAAAACATGGCTGCCTATTTTCAGATTCTCAATCGCGCTCCGTTAAGCGGTGCAGCCACATAGCTGTTCTCGCCGATATTGTCACGAAATAATTCTTTCAGGACATTTGCATATTCCTCGGTCATCGGCATTGTGTGATTAAGCTTGAACAGCAGCGGAGAAATTCTCCGAAGCTCCTTTGCGCTATCAGGGTTATGCTTCCGCATATCTACTCTTTTTTCAGTACAGTCCATAGCCAGCCTCCTTATGTTATTTTGAAAATGGGCAATCCTGCTGCGGATTGCCCATTTCTAATAATTGTGCAATTTAGCTTTCTTAATTATCCAGCGGCTTCATCGTCGGGACGGAAGCAGACAAAATCACAAATCATCTCATAAGCATATATTTTTGCCTATATCTTCTTTTCTTCCATTTATCGAGTTTACAACCGCAGATAAATATAGACTACTGTTGATGTATCTGTGGTAGGATTTGATGTAGATGATGTATATCCGCCGAAATGAAAATAGATGTATTGGCATTTCCAAACCAGAAACATCAATACATCTATTATATTACTCATTTTTAAAGTATAAGTCAAGCCCCTCGAATTCCGAGCGCTTCAGTTCTTTTGTCACATCGGTATAAATGTTAAGCGTTGTCGAAATATCCTTGTGTCCAAGCGTATCCTGAATGACCTTTACATTGACGCCGGCTTCGCACATTCTCGTTGTAAAAGTATGCCTGAGAGAATGACAACTAAAGTGCGGAAGCAACACTTTTGGATTGTCGTCTTTCAAAAACTGCTCGTCGTTGCAATCCCGAATAATCCTGCGGATTGCCTTGTTCAATGTGGATTGATGCTGCGGCTGTCCGAAACGATTGATAAATATAAAATCTGTGTATCCGTCAACCGTTGCTTCGCAATGCACATCTAACATATCCTGCCTTTCCCTTTCCATAAGAAAGGCTTCCTTTACAAAATCGAGCATTGGCACTTGTCTGTTTCCGGCTTCCGTCTTAGGCGTATTTACATTAAAGTAGCAACCTCTCTTTCCCTCAGAAGTTCTATGATCGTAATAGACCAAAGTGTGATTGACATCAATCGTACCTTCCTCAATGTCAACATCGCACCATCTGAGTCCGGTCAGCTCCCCTACACGAAGTCCTGTTCCTACCATTACTGCAAATACCGGATACCAGTTCTGAACACTCGGTGTTTCTTTTAAATAGGAAAGAAACAATTCCTGTTCAGGTCGTGTCAGACCTCGGCGTTTCTCCATCTTAAAAATATGCGATTGTTTCAATTCCTTCAGCACATTATTTGACGGATTATTTCTGATATAGTCGTCATCTACCGCCATATCCAAAATCTGATGAAGCACCGTATGAATATTATCAATCGTTGCCGGTTTCAGACCTCTTTCATCAGCAAGGTAATTGTAAAACCTCTTAATGTCAGATTTCTTCAGCATTGAGATACGCTTATCGCCAATCTGCTTTCGGACAAAGGTTTCGTACATATACTTGTAGTTTTCAAAAGTATTATCTTTCAATCCACGCTTCAAGTCCTTCCACAAAGCGTACAGCTCATTGACCGTCGTATATCTCGCTTCTGCCTTAATCCCATCGCTGATGTCCTTTGCAATCTGCTCTTCTTTTTCTCTCAAATTATCCAGCGTTCTTGCATATACATAGCGGCGTTTCTTATTTTTATCCGTCCAAGAATATTGATATGTACCGTCTTTTCTCTGTATTTCTCCGGTACGAAGCACCACTCTTGATTTATCTTTTCGCTTAGTCTTTGCCATTATTAACCGCCTCCCTCTATATTTTCGTTTTGTCCTTAAGATATTTTTCAAGCTTTTCTCGTACAACAAAAAGCTGATTACCAAGCGGCATTACAAAAGGACATTTTTTCTGATTAACTAACGCTCTCAATTTTGTACGACCAATACCCGTGTACTCGGCTGCTTCTTCTATCGTCAAGCACTACTTTTCCCATATTGGCTTTTCAGAAAGCCTTTGTTCAAGCTGTTCCTTATATCTCAATAATTCATCGTCCATTGTAACTCCTCCTAAATTGAATATGATTTCAATACATATTTTTCAAATGCTTCCCGCTTTATCATTCTCCTACTGCCAATCCACAATACAAACGGACAGTTTTCCTGACTTGTAATCTCATACAACTTGCCGACTCCTATTCCGGAGTAAGCCGCTGTTTCTTCAATCGACAAGTTTAATTTGTGCCAAATCGGAACTTCATTTCTACAACCGTCTTTTCCCATATCCTCCAGCGCCTCCTTCATTAAATCGAATACAACTTGCGAATGTAGTCATTGAACACTTCTCGTTTTATCAATCTCCTGTTACCAATCCACAATACAAACGGACAGTCCTCCCGATTTGTCATCTGATAAAGCTTAAGCGCTGCCATTAACAGCGATGTGACCTTTTTGAATTTGGACTTAATCATCTCTAAAATTCCTCCTAATAAAATAAAAAGCACACCGCATTTCTACGATGTGTCTGTCCTTAACTGTTATTTTGTTTTAAAGCTAATTTTTTATCTTAGCAAACACCTCCTTTGTGCTTCAACTGTGCGATTGCTCTTTGAGATAGATATATACTCTGAGATAGATATACTCAGGGAGATTGTATATATCCTTTCGGTAAGTTAGCTTGTAAATCAGGGGTTAGAGTGTGAGAAAGGGGGGAATGAAAAGACACACTCCGCCTTATCTGCTGTCACGCTCGGCACGGTTACGCAAAAACTTGTTGTAATGCTCCAGTGCCTTGCAGACATATTCCTCGGTCTGGCTGATTGGAATGTTTTTGGGGATAAGCTGGCGCACTCTGTCGCCTCTCAGCACAATCTTCTCCTTTTGGTTTGGCTTATCCTCAGCCATAATCGAGGAAATAACCTCTGTCGTAAGCTTGCCCTCCTCAAAGAACTTTCGCATTTTGATGGTCTGTGCGTGTGACGGGGTAGCGTCGTTCAAGTCGATTTCATCAACAATATCACGCTGACAATCTTCATCGAGATAGGAAAGTTCTACCGCAGGGCGCATTTTTATCCGCCCCTCATCAACAAACTCAAGCAGTTCGGGAACAAGCTCCGTTAAGCGAATATATCGGCGAATCGTATCTTTACTTTCTCCGACCTGTTCAGCCAATTCCATATCAGAACGACCTTGTTGAAAATTAGTCGCCAGTGGCGACGCATTTATTTTGCTCGGTCTACCTGCTTGTTTTTTCATCGCTTCCAATCTCATTTTGTAGGCAAACGCCTTTTCACTCGGTAAAATCTGCGACCTTTGAAAATTGCTCTCGACCATCAGGATTGTGGCTTCTTCTTTTGACAGGTCAACGACCTCACAGCGCAGGGTATCAAATCCGGCAAGTTCACAAGCTCGCTTTCTTCTGTGACCTGACACAAGCTCATATCTGCCATCTTCCTTCTGTCTTACCGTAGCCGGTGCAATGACGCCTCTTTCCTTGACACTCTCCACGAGCTGCAACATATCTTCATCGTCACGCACCTTAAACGGGTGGTCGGGAAAATCGTCTATCTCGCTTATGGGAATATCACGGATTTTGGATAGCTTAGCGTCGTCACGCTGCTCCTGCGTTGAAAAAATATCATCGAATGTGGGCAGAGTGAAGTCGCTCTTTCTGTTTGCCATCAGCTAACACCTCCTTCGTAAATTCGGAGTAGGCTTTTGACACCGGACTGTTTGGTTCATAGGCGAAAATGCTCTCGCCCTTTGAAGCAACCTCGGCAGCTTTTACAGCCATCGGAATCTGGGATTTGTAAATCTTAATGTGCGAGCCAAAATTCTGCCTGAGCGCTTCCACGGTGCTTTTAGCAAGGTTGGTTCTGTTATCCACGATAGTCAGTAGAATACCGTCAATCGCCAAATCCGGATTGATACATCTCTTTACCTTAGATATGGTTCGGAGAAGCTGCGTCATACACTTCGCCGGAAGATAGTGCGCCTGAACCGGAATCACTACACTGTCTGCCGCCGATAAAGAGTTCAGCGTCATCATACCAAGTGAGGGAGAACAGTCGATTAAAATAAAATCGTATCTGTCCTTAACTTCACTTAAATATGATTTCAAAAGAACCTCTCTGTTCATCGCAGTTACAAGGCTGATTTCAAAATCAAACAGGTCGCTGCTTGACGGTAACAGATCAACACCCTCTTTATGCTTCAGTATTCCATTATACTGATTGCCTTCCTTGCCCTGAATAACCTCCAACATTTTGTCCGATATAGTGTTCTGAAGATTATCCGTATCTTTCCACCCAAGACAAGTAGTAAGGTCGCCCTGCGGATCAGCGTCTACAAGCAGGACTTTCTTCCCCTGCATAGCAAGCCCTACGCCCAAGTTGACTGCCGTTGTGGTTTTACCAACTCCGCCTTTCTGATTGCATATAGCAATCGTTTTACAGTTTGGCATTGCTGCGTTCCTCCTTCCGTTAGATTTATAGCCGCCTGCCAAAAGCGGCTATGTAGACAGCCGAGAAAACGCACCGCCTTCCCGGCTGAAATATTCATTATAGCAATATTTGTTCTCAACACCCCTTGCTATGGGAAGTCACTAAGGAACAGACTGCTAATCTGTATCATAGGAATTTCACCTCTGCCGGTTTCTCCGCCAGCTCCGTAGAGAAGTATCATTATCATTCTGACTGTCCTCGCCATATCGGTGGCAACCCGATATTTGTGCCGGGAGTTCTCGCTCGTTCATCAAAAGTCTTGGCGTACCCGATACTGCGGCTCATCATCAGAAATAAAGTCTTAGTGAGTGTGTATTCAATTTTCAAAGTCCGTGAGGGGATACACTTCCGCATGGGGAAATAACCCTCTCACTTATTTGGAATTGGAAGTCCAAATGACACCCTATTTTCAGAAAAAAATTTCAAAAAAATTTTTCGACCTTGAAAATTGTCCCTATAACGCAAAAAAGCCTGCTCCAGTTAAGGAACAGGCTGTTGATTGATTTTTTCATATTTATGAAGTACAATGGAGAAAAACAAACCGGAATTTGTGGAGGGGACTATGGTTCTATATTTCAGTGCTACCGGCAACTGCAAATATGTTGCCGTAAAAATTGCTCAATCGACCGGAGAAGAGATGGCTTCAATCGTTGATTGTATAAGACAAGAAAACTATACTTTTCATGATAGCTGCATCGGAATAATCAGCCCGACATATAATTGGGCGCTTCCGTCCATTACCAGAGAATTTCTGCAAAAAGCTGAGCTGAAAGCAGACTATTTATATTATGTGGCAACATATGGAACATCTCCGGGTGCGAGTTCCGAGTATGCAGAGAAGTACCTCGGTCGAAAATTCAAGCATTCTATTCTGTGAGGATGCCGGATACATGGACTCCTGTGTTAGACTTGTCAACACCAGAAAAAGTTGCAAAGTTTAGTAATACTACGGAGGACGATATCAAATCAGTCATTTGTCATCTGGAGAATAGAGACTGTGGACAGTTTATGGCGAATCGAAAGCCGAAGGCATTCGTATCTCTTGTTGCCTATCCAATTTATGAACTGAATCGAAGAACAAAGAATCTGCATGTTGAGAACGCTTGTATCGGCTGCGGACTCTGTGCAAGAAAGTGCCCGGTGCAGGCAATTGAGATGAAAAACAAAACGCCGGTCTGGGTAAAAGATAAATGTGTGATGTGCCTTGGATGCTTGCATCGTTGCCCAAAGTTTGCAATCCAGTATGGGAACGGAAAGGCAACAAAGAAACATGGGCAATACGTGAATCCACACGTGAAAGTATAAATTCCTGTTTATCAACCTCAATAACTACACACAAGACCTCCTACCATTCATCGTGGTAAGAGGTCTTTATTTTATCTGTATTCAATTTTGATTTTTTTCTTTCTTGCTTTCACGAACTTACAAAGGACATCATCTACTGCGTCGGTGTATCTGCCTTGCCGGATCAGGCTGTTCTTCAGGCTGATAAGCGACTCGATAACTCTGCTGTATTCCGTTTCATCAAGATAAAGATGATATGTAATATCTCTCATTCTGACAACCTCCTGTTTTGATTTTGTTTTCTTCGCCATTCAAAAAATCTCTTTCGGATAAACTCTGCGTCTTTTGTTTCATCAGAGGTTATGAAAATATGTATGCTGCGGAACGCCTTTTTTATTTTGCCTGCAAATTCGGTTTCATCATTACCAACTTTATAAGGTACTTTCAGGAGCCTGATATTTCGCTTTTTACAAAGATGTTCTTTTAGGCTTTCTATCTTTTCTGTTCCGTTGCAGGTTTCAATAGCAATCTTTTCTTCAGGTATGTATATTTCCAGCGGTATGCCGATAACCTCATCATAATCCGTCTGAACGCTCAGTTTTTTCATTCCGGCATAGAACATAACCGCCAGTTTTGGAAAGGCAGTCAGGTATTCTCTCTCGCACACCGCACAGCCTTTTCCCTCAATCGTTCTTTCTGATATTTGCGCTTTCCAAGAATGACCGAGAGGGCATTTCCACCATACACTCTGCATTGAATTCCTTGAAATCTTTTCAGGGGATATGTTCTTATTCTTCTCATAGTCCCATTCAGAAAGAAGCTCCGAATCCGTCGTTGCCAAGTCATTGTATTCGGCTAACACCGCACGGTCGGCACATACCGGACATACCGTTCCCTTCACTCTTGCATTAATCACCGATTTCCACTCATACCCGCACTCTCTGCATTTCCACCACACATTTCTGCGGGATTTTGCATTTACCATATCCGGCGTAAGCGGAAGATTACGCACCGACCATTCCTCTGCAAGCTGCGGGTGGGTAGTGGCAAAATCATTAAAACCTTTCAACAGAATTTGTCCGCTGCAATAGGGACATTTACTGCCGCCGGAGCGAGTGGAAATCAGCGTATGCCACTCATTGCCGCACTTCTTACATTTCCACCACACCTTACGGTTGGCAAACGCTGTAACCTGATTAGGCAGCAAGGGAGTGTTCTTTTCCGACCATTCCGCCGCTATCTCCGGCATTTGTGAAGCAAGGTCATTGAAGCCTTCTAAGATTGCATTGTGAGAGCAATACGGACAGCCTGTGCCGCTTATCGCTCTGCTTTTAACAGTAGCTATCCACTCGTGACCGCATTTTCCTTTCCAAATCACTTTCTTATGAGAGCCGACCGTTACCATTGTGGGCTTTAAATCCTTGTTTTTTCCCGACCACTCTGCCACAAGCTTCGGTTTTACCGTTGCCAAGTCATTGATACCCTCCACGACTCTTGCACCCGAACAGATGGGGCATTTCTCGCCGCTGGATCGAGCCTTAACGCTTGCCTGCCATTCATGACCACAAGCGCCTTTCCACCATATCAGCTTATTTGAACCGTATGTAATCTTGTCCGGCGTTAAAGGCAGGTTCTTCTTCGACCATTCCGAAACAAGCTCAGGGTGGACTATTGATAAACTGTTACTCATATCAAAACCTCTCCTTCCTCTGTGATTACATTATATTGGAAGAAAAGATTTTTCATAGTTTGCGAATGGGCAAAAGAAAAAGCCCTTTGAGAGAAAATTTGCACTCTCAAAGGGCAATATAGCAATCCAATCAAATATCACTTGGTGTCTTATTCGCAATCCAATCTCTCGATTTTGAAAATAACAGGTCTTGTACCATCGTTACAACAAGCAATCATCACCCGGTCATCTTTTGTCCAGCCGTGCATAATGCTTCCACCTTGAAGCGCCGTATATATGTATCTGCTGATAGCGTCCCACGCCTCTGAACAAAACGGAACGCCTTTACTACCGCAGTGCGCTGTCCCGGGGGACTGCAAACAGCCTTCGTCCGGCGTTCCTGATTTGACTAATGTTCCCTCACCGCAATGCCAATAATCATCTCTTTCATCATTACGATAGAAAATAAACTCGTCACCCACATTATAGCAAGGACATTTGCCGCTGTCTGGAACGGCACAATACTGTTCCTGAAGCTCAGGAAACAATTTTTTATCCAGTACAGTTACTTTACATCTGTATTCCATCGTCATTCCTCCAAACTCTCATTGATTTACCATCTGTTTGAAAATGGGCAACCCCGCTATGGGACTGCCCATTCATTCTGTTAATTATGCGATTTTTTCGCCTCTGCACATTTTCCTGCACCGATTGGTGTAAGTTTGGTGTAAGGTGTAAGGTTTTCGGCTTCGCCAAACCTCGCAAACCCGCATAACTACTGGGTTTTTCCTACTTGTCGTTCGGTAAGGACTTCATTGTCGGGAACAGGATAACGTCGCGGATGGAGCTTGCGCCGGTCAGGAGCATCACGCAGCGGTCAATGCCGATGCCGAGTCCGCCTGTGGGAGGCATGCCGTACTCAAGCGCATTGATGAAGTCATCGTCCATCATTCCCGCCTCGTCGTCGCCGTTTGCGCGCATTTCAACCTGCTTGAGGAAGCGCTGGCGCTGGTCGATAGGATCGTTCAGCTCGGAGAAAGCGTTGCCCATCTCGCTGTGGCAGATGAACAGCTCGAAACGCTCAGTGAGTCTGGGGTCCTTGGGTGAGCGCTTTGCAAGAGGCGATACATCGACAGGGTGCATGGTGATGAAGGTCGGCTGGATGAGCTTTTCCTCAACGAGCTGGTCGAAGGTCTCGTACAGCGCGTGACCCCATGTCGCCTCGACCTTATCCATGTCAACGCCCGCTGCCTTTGCAGCGGCAACGGCGGCTTCATCGCCGTCTATCGCCATGAAGTCAACGCCAACGTACTTCTTGACGGCCTCAGCCATCGTAAGGCGCTCCCATCCGGGCGTAAGGTCAATATCCTGCTCCTGCCAGCGGCACTTATAAGTGCCGAGAATGCTCATTGCCGCGCCAGACAGCAGCTCCTCGAACAGATCCATAATGTCATTAAAGTCTGCATACGCCTGATACAGCTCAACGGTCGTAAACTCGGGGTTGTGCTTCGTGTCCATTCCCTCGTTGCGGAAGATACGGCCTATCTCATACACGCGCTCAATTCCGCCGACGATCAGGCGCTTGAGGTTAAGCTCGGTGGCTATTCTCAGGTACATATCAATGTCCAGCGTATTGTGGTGCGTGATAAACGGTCTTGCAGTCGCGCCGCCGGAGATGGTGTTCAGAACCGGCGTCTCCACCTCCATAAAGCCACGTCCTTCAAGGAAGGAGCGCACATAGCTTATAAACTTCGAGCGTATCTCAAAGTTGCGGCGGCTCTCATCGCTCATGATAAGGTCAACATAGCGCTGACGGTACTTGAGCTCTGTATTGGTCATGCCATGGAACTTTTCGGGCAGTGGTCTGAGGCTCTTTGAGAGCAGCGTGACCGCCTCGACATGGACGGATATCTCCTCGGTTTTTGTCTTAAACACATAGCCGGACACACCGATTATATCACCGATATCGTACTTGCGGAAATCCGCAAACTCCTGCTCGGTAACCGCGTCCTTGCGGATATAGAGCTGTATCTGGCCGCGGTCGTCCTTTATGTGGCAGAAAATGGCCTTGCCCATGCCGCGCTTGGACATGATTCGGCCCGCGACCTGAACGGTCTTTTCCGCTAAGGCATCATAATCAGCCTTAATTTCCGCCGAGTATGCGCTTCTTACAAATCTCGTCTGCCGGAAGGGGTCCCTGCCCTCGTCCTGTAAGCTCTTGAGCTTATCGCGGCGGATCTGGAGGAGCTCGCCAAGATCCTGCTCCTGCACCGTCTCATTTGTATTATTGTTGCTCATATCCTATCCTCACTCAACCATTTTCTACGGAAATTATCTCAAAGTGAAGCGTTCCTGCCGGAGCTTCAACATCTATCTTATCGCCCGCGACATGGCCGTAGAGACCTCTGCCGAACGGGGAATCGTCGGATACACGGTACTCCATGGGATTTGCCTCCTGAGAACCGACGATGGTATACTCTTCCTCGTATCCCTCGTCAAGATCGCGCACCTTGACGACGCTGCCGAGAGTAACCCCACCCTTGCCGACATCAGAGTCCATTCTCTCAACGATCTCAGCGTTGTCAATGAGATTCTGGATCTCTGCTATTTTGGAATACAGCTTGCCTTGTTCGGTTTTCGCCTCATCATATTCGCTATTCTCAGAAAGGTCGCCGAAGCTCCGGGCTTCCTTGATTTGCTCGGACACTTCCTTTGCCTTGTCGGTCTCAAGGTACTGGAGTTCTGCTTTCAGAGCGTCATAGCGCTCCTGACTCATTTTAAATTTGCTTTCGGTAGCCATAATTAGCTCTCCTTTATTTTAAATCATATATTTGAATGCCGCTTAAGCATAAGGCGAGCATATGAACCCGCCTCTGCAAAGTCTTTTTGTCCTTTCTCTGCGTTATCGTCCTTGAAATACGCCAGTATTCCTGCGTCCTCTGCCTCGATAAAGAACAAAAACTCATTTGCAGAGGTCGAAGATTTTTAAGCGAGAGAGTGTTGGTTCAGGCAAGGCTTCGCGATTGAGGAAGGCTGTCGCCTTGTGATTGAGCGAAACGCAGCCTGTGCCGACAATATCCGCTTAAAAACGGATTCCTATGCTCGCCTTATGCTTAACTATTTCAGCGCCTTTATTGCCGCGTTAAGCTGAACCTGCGGGTCCTCATTTGTATTGACTGCCTCGATATCCGGCTTTATGCCGCCGTTCTCGGCCAGATCGACTCTGTTCGGAGTAAGATACTTGTGGGTGGAAATGTGCACCGCGCCGCCGTTTGACAGCTCAATGGTTATCTGGCTCCTTGCCTTTCCGGTGGTATGCTCGCCTACGATAGTCGCCCAGTCGTACTCCTGGAGCGCCGCAGCAAAGAACTCAGCCGCGCTGTAGGTATTGGCGTTGACGAGCACTGCCATCTTGCTGCTAAGGCAAATCTTGTCCGAGGTCTTGACCGTCTCGTTGCCCTGCTTATCAACGCTGACAAACAGGTCGCCATCGGGAAGCAGATAGTCAAGCAGCGACACAAGCTCGCTGAGCAGTCCGCCGGGATTGTTGCGCACATCGAATATAAACGACGTTGCGCCCTCCGCGACAAGCTTTTCGATAGCGCTGATGGCGCCCTCGCTGCTTCCGGCCTCAAAGTTATCGATCTTTATATATCCGATATTCCCATCGAGCATTCTTGATGATATAGGATCCTTATAGATGATCTCACACGCCACCGTGACGCTCACTTCGTTGCCCTTGCTATCGGACACAACCATGGGGAAATCCTTATTCAGCTTTGAGCGGATAAGCTCCTGCACCTCGCTGAGCGTCATATCCGCCACGGCCTGACCGTCAACCGAAACTATAAGCTGCCCGGACGTAAGTCCCGCCGTTTCCGCAGGTGTTCCGGAGTCGACCGAAAGTATTTCAAAATTGCCGTCATCGTTCTGCTTGACGCTGATGCCGATGCCGGCATACTCGTTTGAAGAGGTCAGTTTATACGAAGCATATTCCTCCGGGCTCATATAATAGCTCCACTTGTCATCTATGCTTCTGACCATCGCGGACGCCGCCGCGTTAAAGAGCGTGTCCTCATCAACGTCGCCTATATAGTTTTCGTTTATGATCTTCTCAATCTCGACATATGATTTGGCGTCATCAAAATACTGCTTTGAGCCGATGCCGCCAGTAGTGAGCACATATGTCAGTCCGGCGCTGAGCGCTGCTACCACGAGGCACACTATTATAAGCTGGATCAGCTTGAATTTTTTGTTGAAAAATGAATTCTTCTGCTTCTTCAAGGTATTTTCTCCTTTCAGGATGGGCAAAACAGCACGTTTGACTGGCAATCAGCTAAAGATTGCCAGTCAAGCTATTTTTCGCCGTTTCAGTTAAAACCCCGACGGCTTTTCTCCGTCAAAGGAATTATGCCCCGACAGGTATCACCGTCAGTACAAGGCTGAGTACCATAGACAACACAAGAATTATTGCAAGTATCGATCCAATAAGTTTTCTGTTCATTATACTCTCCTCACACCTTGAGGTAATTTCTTATGGCTATAACGCCGCCGACCGCACCGACAAGTACACCAACCGCGAGGAAGGTGCCAAGCACGAAGGGCCATACATTGGTAAACGGCACGATCTCAATAAAAGAGATAGCCAAGGTCTGAGCCACCTTGCTTTCAAGCGCGGCATACAGTCCCCACTGCGCCAGAAACGCCAGGCCTCCGCCGATGAGGCCGAGGGCGAGGCCCTCAACGATGAACGGACAGCGGATAAAGCTGTTTGACGCGCCGACCATCTTCATGATGGCGATCTCCTCGCGTCTACCGTAGGTGGCAAGCTTTATCGTATTGCTCATTATAAACAGCGACACAAAGCCGAGGATCACAATAAGCGCAAGGGAAACGATGCTTATTACATTGCGAACAGAGATAAACTTATCCACAAAATCGGTGGGCGCGTTGACCTTTTCAATTCCGTCAACGAGTTCGATCTCGCCTCTTGTCTCATCCATGAGGCTCAAATCGACAAGCTGGACGACAAAGCGATGGCGGAAGACCTCATCGTCGATGCCCTCCATGAGGCTGTCATCGTATTTTTCCATGAAGTCATTTCTTGCCTCGCTCCGGCTGACAAAATCAACGCTCGCAACATTATCAAGAGCTTCAAGCTTAGTCTGAATGGTAGCGGACGCCTCCTGAGCGCTCATGCTCTCGTCAACATACGCAAGGATCTGATTCTGGTCGCCGATGTCGTCAACGATCTGATTGACGTTGATATCCAAAAGCGTGAAGCTGCCCATGACTATGAGGCAGGCGATTATTATCGTAACAGAGGCAAAGGACATAAAGCCATGCGTAAATATATTGCGGAAGCCCTCGCCTATAAGATACCCGTATTTACTCAACTTCATAGCTGTAATACCCGTCCATTCCGTCACTGATCAGATGTCCGCCGTCAATGGCAATAACGCGCTTTGAGAAAGCGTTGACCAGTTCCTTTTCGTGAGTGACCACAAGAATAGTGGTTCCCATACTGTTTATTTTCTCAAGCAGCAGCATAAGCTCAAGGCTGCGCACCGGGTCAAGGTTTCCGGTGGGTTCGTCTGCGATTATCATAGTGGGATCGTTTACAAGCGCCCTCGCTATGGCAACGCGCTGCTGCTCGCCGCCGGAAAGCTCCGCCGGGAGGCGCTTTTCGCGGCCTTCAAGCCCGACAAGCTCAAGAACCTTCGGCACACGGTCTTTGATCTCCTTATTCCCCGCGCCTACAACGCGCATCGCAAAGGCAACGTTATCATATACCGTCATCTTGTCGATAAGACGGAAGTCCTGGAAAATAACGCCGAGCGTTCTGCGCATCATCGGCATTTTGCGGCGCTTGAGCTTTCCCATGTTAAAGCCATTTACAATGACTTCGCCATCCGAGGCCATGATCTCGCCCGTGAGCAGCTTTATTATCGTTGTCTTGCCGGAACCGGAGGGGCCTACAAGGAAAGCAAACTCGCCCTCGTTGATCGTCAGGCTTATGTTATCGAGCGCAGCAACGTCGCTGTTTTCATAAACCATCGTTACATTGTTCATTTGAACCATTGGGGTTTCCTCCTGAGGATTTTGATGCAGCGTCCCTTAAGCATAAGACGAGCATACGAACCCGCCTCTGCAAAGTCTTTTTGCCCTTTATCTGCGTTATCGTCCTTGAAATACGCGAGTATTCCTACGTCCTCTGCCTTGATAAAGAACAAAAATCCATTTGCAGAGGTCGAAGATTTTTAAGCGAGAGAGTGGTGGTACAGGCAAGGCTTCGTGATTGAGGAAGGCTGTCGCCTTGTGATTGAGCGAAACGCAGCCTGTGCCGACAATATCCGCTTAAAAACGGGTTCGTATACTCGCCTTATGCTTATGCTATATGCTGTGCCGCCCGTTGTTATTGACTGAGTCAAGATACTGCTTGACCATCATTGCCACCTTGAACACTATTGCGTGGTCAAATTCGCGCAGGTCAAGTCCGGTGATCTTCTTGATTTTCTCAAGCCTGTACACCAGAGTATTGCGGTGAACATACAGCTTGCGGCTTGTTTCGGAAACATTGAGGTTATTCTCGAAAAACTTATTTATCGTCTCAAGCGTGTCCTCATCAAGTGTTTCAAGCGGGTTTTTCTTGAACACTTCGTTCAAAAACATTTCGCAAAGGGTCGTGGGAAGCTGATATATAATACGGCCTATGCCGAGATTTTCATAGCTGATGATAGTCTTTTCCGCGTCGAACACACGGCCGACATCAATTGCTATCTGTGCCTCCTTATAGCGGTCTGCAAGCTCGCGCAGGTGGCGCGCCGTGGTGCCGATACCGATAATGCATTTTATCTGCAATTCGGTTTTGAGCACAGTCTCTATGCTCTCCGCGATTGCTTTTACCTCGGCGCTGTTCCCGCCGCTGGGAAGCTCTTTTATGACAACAATATCCGTCTCGTTTATGCTGATAACAAAGTCATGCTGCTTATCCGGAAACAGGCTTTGCAGTACCTCAACGCTCGTGACATCGGAGCGGTCTACCTGCCGTATAAGCAGAAGAGCGCGCGGCACATCAGGTGCAAAATGCAGTTCCTTTGTTCTGACATAAACATCTCCGGGGAGGATATTATCGGAAATAATATTTTTGAGGAAAGCCGCTTTATTGTACTTCTCCTCATAGTTGGTTTTTGCTTCATTGAAGGCCACAGCTGCCATCATGCAGCTCACCTTCGCCATCTCGTCGCAGCCCTCAACAAACACGGCGTAATCAAATTTGCCGCCGCTGCCGAGGACCTTATATGTACGCATACCGCTTACAAGCACGGGCGCAGATGCATCATAGTTTATGCTCTGAAAATCATTGAGCCGGGAGCCGATCATGGGAAGCTCACTGCATGTGATGACAAATCCCTGATCGTCGATGACGCCTATGCATCTGTCCGTTGCTTCTTTTATCTGAATAATAACACTCTGAAATATTCTGCTGGACATGGCTTTTCCTCCCCTTCAGTCTATGGGTATTTTAACGATAGCCCTGCAATTATACTTCATACATAATAATACTTTTTTGTGCGTTTTTCAATAGAATATTATCTTAAAATTGTGGATTTTTTAAAATAGCACTAATTTCTTCGCTAAAAGCACCAAATATTAGGGGGGATTTTTTGTTATTATTTCCTCATCACACTGCACAATTCATTTTGCTCCAAAGCTCTGAAAGAGCCCGGAGAAAGGCTTTCGTCCAGCTTCAATCCGCCTATTGAAAGGCGTTTGAGTTCCGTTACGGGTTTTCCGCGAGAGGCCAGCATGCGTTTTACCTGATGGTACTTCCCTTCCATGACTTCGACAAGGCAGCTTCCGTCAGGCAGCGGTTTGAGCCCTGCCGGGAGGCATTTTGTACCGTCTCCAAGTGTGAGGCCATCCGCGAAAGCAGCTATATCCGCATCGTTGACGGGGGTCTCGGTTCGCGCATGATATACCTTTACTATCTCCGATTTCGGGGATATGACGCGATGTGCGAAATCGCCGTCATTTGTCAGGATAAGAAGTCCCGTCGTATCTTTATCCAGTCTTCCCACCGGGAATAGACCCATCTTTTTCATCTCGGGCGTCGTAAGATCAAGAACGGTTTTTTGCTTTCCGTCATCAGTCGCCGACAGAACTCCCGCAGGCTTATTCATCATATAATAGCGGTATTTTGCATACGCTATCTTCTTACCGTCAAGGCACACGTCCGCCTTATCCGTATCGAGCTTCTGCTCAGGCGAGGCTGCGGCGGAACCGTCAACGGAAACTCTGCCGCTTTTTATAAGCTGCTTGATCTCTTTTCTGGAGCCCACACCGCATTCCGATAAAAGCTTGTCCAGTCTCATTGTTGGCATAAAATCACCTTTTGCATTATAACATAAAGTATAGGAAATTTTAATAGGAAAAGGCTAATATTACGAATATGTTTACAAAATGTTTAAAGCTGACGAAAAAAAGCGCGGTCATATTTCTCATAATCTTAGGCATAGTTTTAGCCGCTGCCGTTATACTATGCTCAAATCCGCGCTCTCTTTTCAGCAGCAGTGAGCTGCTGAATGTGTCAAGTCTCGATGGCAGAGAAAAGTATCTGAAAGCATACGGTTGGGAAATCGACCCTGACAGCGAGGAGAGCCGCACCGTACTGCTGCCAAGAGATTTTGAGGGCGCCCTCGCCGATTACGGCGAAATGCAGACAGAGCAGGGCTATGACTTTGTGTCCTATGCGGGGCTTGAGTGCAAGCAGTACACATATATTGTCACGAACTATGATAGCTGCACCTCAACAGTATACGCTACATTGTACGTCAAAAGCTCAAGAGTCATCGGCGGCGATATCCACTCTGCCGCGATCGACGGCTTTATGCACGGGATAAGGTAAGTCATTATATAGAAAAAAACAGCCCCGATGGGGCTGTTTTTTGATTAGGTCAATATTACTCGTTGATTGCGATAACAACGCCGGAACCGACAGTGCGGCCACCCTCACGGATAGCGAAACGCAGGCCGTTCTCGATTGCGATCGGGGTGATCAGCTCAACGTCCATGTCGACGTTGTCGCCGGGCATGCACATCTCAGTGCCTTCGGGCAGAGTGATGACGCCGGTAACGTCGGTGGTACGGAAGTAGAACTGGGGACGGTAGTTGTTGAAGAAAGGAGTATGACGGCCGCCCTCGTCCTTGGACAGAACGTAAACCTGGCCCTTGAACTTGGTGTGGGGCTTGATGGAGCCGGGAGCTGCCAGAACCTGTCCGCGCTCTACGTCCTTCTTTGCAACGCCACGGAGAAGAGTACCGACGTTATCGCCAGCCTCTGCGTACTCGAGCAGCTTGTGGAACATCTCGGTACCGGTAACGGTGGTCTCGGAGATCTCGTCCTTCAGGCCAACGATCTGAACCTTATCGCCAACCTTAACACGGCCACGCTCTACACGGCCGGTGGTAACGGTGCCGCGACCGGAGATGGTGAATACGTCCTCGATAGGCATGAGGAACGGCTGGTCGGCCTTGCGGTCGGGAGTGGGGATCCATGTGTCAACTGCGTCCATGAGCTCCTTGATGCAGGCATACTCGGGAGCGTTGACGTCGGTGGACTCGCAAACGAGTGCGTTAAGAGCGGAACCGCGGATGATGGGGGTGTCGTCTCCGGGGAAGCCATAGAAGTCGAGCAGCTCGCGGACTTCCATCTCAACCAGCTCGAGGAGCTCTTCGTCGTCAACCTGATCGCACTTGTTCAGGAATACGAGGACGGAAGGAACGTTAACCTGACGGGCAAGCAGAAGGTGCTCGCGGGTCTGAGCCATGGGGCCGTCGGATGCGGCGATAACGAGGATAGCGCCGTCCATCTGAGCTGCGCCGGTGATCATGTTCTTGATATAGTCAGCATGGCCCGGGCAGTCAACGTGTGCATAGTGACGGTTTGCGGTTCTGTACTCAACGTGTGCGGTATTGATGGTGATACCACGCTCTCTCTCTTCGGGAGCCTTATCGATGGAAGAGTAGTCAGTGTACTCAGCGTTGCCCTGCATTGCAAGGAACTTGGTGATAGCTGCGGTCAGAGTGGTCTTGCCGTGGTCGATATGACCGATAGTGCCAATATTGACGTGGGGCAGGGATCTGTCGAATTGCTGCTTTGCCATAATTTTAACCTCCGTAAAATTGATACAAATAATAATAAATACTTATTTTTTGCCTGATAGTTGTTTAGCCCTTGCGAGCGCCGGTAAGAGTCTCCTGAAGATTCTTAGGCAGCTCAACATAGTGGCTCGGTTCCATGCTGTAGGTAGCTCTGCCCTGCGTTTTGCTGCGCAGATCGGTAGCGTAACCGAACATGGACGCAAGAGGAACGTTTGCTTCAATGATCGCGGCGCCGTTGTTGATCTCAGAGCCTGCGATCTGGCCTCTTCTTGCGTTAATATCGCCCATAACGTCGCCCATGTATTCATCGGGTGCCGTTACAACGACTTTCATAATGGGCTCCAGAAGCGTGGGTCCTGCCTTTGCGCAGGCTTCCTTGAACGCCATGCTGCCGCAGATCTTGAACGCCATCTCAGACGAGTCGACCTCATGGTAAGAGCCGTCGATAAGAGTGACCTTCACGTCCACGACCTGATAGCCTGCCAGTACGCCTGCCTGCATTGCGCCCTGAATACCCTGGTCAACGCAAGGAATATACTCCTTGGGGATCGCGCCGCCGGTGATCTTGTTGATAAACTCATAGCCCTTGCCGGACTCGTTCGGCTCAACGATGATCTTGCAGTGCGCGAACTGACCCTTGCCGCCGGTTTGGCGGGCATAGCGGGTATCGACGGTAGCTTCGCGTGTGATAGTCTCCTTATAGGAAACCTGAGGCTTGCCGACATTTGCTTCGACCTTGAACTCTCTGAGAAGTCTGTCAACGATTATCTCCAGATGGAGCTCGCCCATACCGGCGATTATCGTCTGGCCGGATTCCTCATCGGTGTAGGTCTTGAAGGTTGGATCCTCCTCCGCAAGCTTTTGCAGGGCGATCGCCATCTTCTCCTGACCGGCTTTGGTCTTGGGCTCGATAGCGACGCGGATAACGGGCTCGGGAAATTCCATGGATTCAAGGACTATGGGAGCCTTTTCATCACAGAGAGTGTCGCCGGTGGTGGTATTCTTGAGGCCGACTGCGGCCGCAATGTCACCGGAGTAGACCGTAGTCAGGTCTTCTCTGTGGTTTGCGTGCATAAGCAGAATGCGTCCGATTCTCTCGCGCTGACCCTTTGAGGAGTTGAGAACCGTCTTTCCCGCTTCCAGCGTACCGGAGTACACACGGAAGAAGCTGAGACGTCCGACAAAGGGGTCGGTCATGATCTTGAACGCAAGTGCGGAGAACGGTTCGCTGTCGGAAGCGGCGCGTGTCTCCTCCTCATCGGTCTTGGGATTTGTACCCGCAATGGCGGGGATATCCAGCGGTGAGGGCATATAATCGACGATAGCGTCGAGCAGCTTCTGCACGCCCTTGTTTTTATAAGATGTACCGCAGACGACGGGCACCATCTTTACGGCGCAGGTGGCCTTTCTGACGGCTGCTCGGATCATATCCTGCGGAACTTCCTCGCCTTCGAGATAAAGCATCATTATCTCGTCATCGAAGTCCGAAATTGCCTCCAGCATATTTGTGCGATATTCCTGGGCAAGCTCGCGCATATCCTCGGGTATCTCCTCGGTGCGCATATCATTGCCGAGATCATCGTAATAAATGCGGGCGTTCATTTCGACCAGGTCGATTATGCCCCGAAAGTCCGCTTCGGCTCCGATCGGGAGCTGAATGGGCACGGCATTGCATTTGAGCCTGTCATGCACCATGTCAAGCACATGATAGAAATCTGCTCCCATGATATCCATCTTGTTAATGTATATCATTCTGGGGACATTGTAATGATCTGCCTGCCGCCAAACGGTCTCGGACTGGGGCTCAACTCCCCCCTTTGCACAGAGGACTGTTACGCAGCCGTCGAGAACTCTAAGTGAACGCTCGACCTCAACGGTGAAGTCAACGTGACCCGGGGTATCGATGATATTAATTCGGGTATCTCTCCAATGGCAGGTGGTAGCCGCAGAAGTTATGGTTATGCCTCTCTCCTGCTCCTGCTCCATCCAGTCCATTGTCGCGGTACCCTCATGGGTCTCACCAATTTTGTAATTAACGCCGGTATAGTAAAGGATACGCTCTGTGGTCGTAGTCTTTCCGGCATCAATGTGAGCCATGATTCCGATATTTCTGGTTTTTTCAAGTGAATACTGTCTGGGCATAATCTACTCCTGATAAGATTACCATCTGAAGTGCGCGAATGCCTTGTTGGAATCTGCCATCTTGTGGGTATCCTCGCGCTTCTTGACGGATGCGCCGAGGTTGTTGCAGGCATCCATGATCTCACCTGCGAGACGTTCCTTCATGGTCTTTTCGCCGCGCTTACGGGCATAGCCAACCAGCCAGCGGAGGCCGAGGGTCTGACGACGCGCAGGTCTTACTTCGATAGGAACCTGATATGTTGCACCGCCGACACGGCGAGCCTTGACTTCGAGGCTGGGCATGATATTGTTCATTGCTTCGGTGAAGGCCTCGAGGGGATCCTTGTCGGTCTTCTCCTTGATGATGTCAAAAGCGTCGTAAACGACCTTCTGAGCAACACCCTTTTTGCCGTCCAGCATAATAGCGTTGATGAGCTTTGTTACCAGCACGCTATTGTACATAGGATCGGGTAAAATTTCTCTCTTGGGAACATTACCTCTTCTGGGCACTGTACTTCCCTCCTTCATTATAAAATGACTTCACAGGTACTCGGAAAAGCGAACTTTCCCGTCTGCGCCCCGAGGTCTAATATTATATAGTAGACAACAGGGCAAATTTTGCTTTGTTGGTTTTTACTTTTTCTTTGCAGCCTTGGGTCTCTTAGCGCCGTACTTGGAGCGAGCCTGCATACGACCGTTAACGCCCTGTGCATCGAGGGTGCCGCGAATGATGTGGTAACGGACACCGGGAAGGTCCTTGAC
Source organism: Clostridiales bacterium (assembly GCA_004557075.1). Taxonomy (GTDB): domain Bacteria; phylum Bacillota; class Clostridia; order Oscillospirales; family Oscillospiraceae; genus F23-B02. The sequence goes on along the minus strand of SFEX01000005.1, from coordinate 18,348 downwards.
ACGGCCGCCGCGGATCATAACAACGCTATGCTCCTGAAGGTTGTGGCCGACGCCGGGGATATACGCGGTGACTTCGTAGCCGTTAGTCAGACGTACACGGGCGATCTTACGCAGCGCTGAGTTAGGCTTCTTAGGAGTGGAGGTACGAACTGCGGTGCAGACGCCTCTCTTCTGAGGTGCGCTGAGATCAGTCTCGCAATTTTTCAGGGTGTTCAGGCCCTTCTGCATTGCGGGGGAGGTGGACTTGTAGGTCACCTTCTCTCTGCCTTTTCTCACCAGTTGGTTAAACGTAGGCAATTTTCATTTCTCCTTTCTTCAAAATTCCCTTAATTATCAAGGGTTTCGGGTGGTTTTACCGCTTTTGGGCATAGTAACCCCACGCAGAATAAGATTTTAGCAGATTACACAAATTTAGTCAAGAATTTTTTACACAAAATACAGTATGAATTTTACTCTCTCTTGCACTAATTGCATAATAGTCCCCTGCTGATTTCGCAAAGAATCGGAGCAAGCAGCATCGTGCTTGCTCCGACATGCAAAGAGTCACACATTATTATGGAAATATCGCGGGGACTTCAAACGCTACTTCATATCAATGATAATGGCAGTAAATAATCATAATATGATCTCGTATATGAACACAAAAACGAACAGGGAGAATAAGTTAGAAACAAGGTTCACCGCATTGTTGTCCAGCCATTTGAAGCCCCTTGCGTAGACGGTATTTGCTCCACAATGAATGTGCCTCTCAACAACAAGACCGCAAACGGGACAGATAAATTTAAGCTGAAGCCTTGAGCCCAAAACGCTGTCAAAAACGCCGCCTGTAAATCCGGCTGCAAATATAACGACAGCTATACTCAACGAGACAAGGTCAAAGGATAAATACAATGCGGCCGGTACCATTGCCCCAAGCGCCGATGCAATGCAGCCTGCTGCGGATATGCCGCCGGATATTCCCGGATTTACAGGCTTCAGCGTACATATATCTATTGTATTGCATCCAAATTTCGAGCCGATTTTTGAAGCGATTCCGCCATTGCAGCCGCGTATCCGCGGAAGAACATCTCGTTATCCGTTACCCCGTAAAGCACAATAGCGATGGTCCCTACCGAAACATTGCAGAACACACTTGCGGTGTCACGGCGCGCACGGGGTTTTCTTACCTTATGTACATCCGTATGACCCTCGCAGACTTTACCTGCTATCATTGTAATCAGGAAGGTCAGCGCAAGGACTATAAATGCGCTCAATCCGCCAAAGCGGCAGATCAGGACGCTGAAAGCGAAGGCCATTATAACGGCGGCAGGTGTCATGGCTCTCTTATATATCGCAAGGGCGGCAAGAGCTGCGCTTACAGCCAATGAGTATATTATGCCCATTAAATCAGTCTTTGCTGTTTTCGGGGGCAAACTTTTCTCCGCCGTTTATGTATCCCTCTTTCTTGCAGGAGAGAATGTCGGTGTCACGGGCATCGGACTGCATAAGCTCCATTTTGCTCCCGGCGAAGAGCTTATAAAACCATACTCCCGGCATGAACACAAGATAAACCCAGAGGCAGGAGAAGAACACTCTGAGTCTGCCCGGCTCCGAGACCGGCATCGCGCGGGACTCGGTATATTCCATATGTCCGATTTTATCCGGACACGCGCTTTCGCACAGGCCGCAGCCGAGGCATTTATCCAAATCTATATGGCGCTTGCCATCTTTGTCGAAGCTCATTGCCCCTACGGGACACGCCTTAACGCACTTTTGGCAGTGAGTGCACTTTTCCTCCTCAAATTTGGGAAGATATGGGCCGTTGTAGTTGACAAAGGGCACATGATATTGCGTTTTAAGCGTCAACGGCATGCAGCAGCAGGGACAGCAGAAGCACAGGTTATCCTGATAAGGCTGCACGCAGGACTCAATGACCGCGATAAGGCCGCGTTCATGAGCCATATCCGCGACGGCAAGACACTCCTCTTGAGATACGGCGCGCTCCCCCGCCTTTTTCTTTAGCTGGCCGTAAAAATTAAGGCCGAAACATGTATTTATGGGATTATCGCAATTGCCTCTCACCGTGCGGCAGACGCACGGCGATACCGCGATATCAGTTGTGTTGCGGATAATGTCTCTTGCAACTTCGATCGGAACAACAACGGAATTGGTATGAATATAGCGATAATGCCACTCAAGCGCTTTGCGGATAAGCGGGCCTATGACCGGTTTCACCGCCAGTTGACCCATCATATAGGAAAAGCGGACAACATCAACGGTGTTCTTTAGATGCTTCTTGAGAAAGTTGCTTCTGAATTTAGCGTCACTGTCATATAGTGTGACGCCGTCTACCTCGACCTTTCGGGAAGTATAGCGATTATTTGTCTCGTTTGACATATATACCCCTCTTTCATTATTGATTACACTTAAAGTATAACTATAATCGGAAAGAAAAGATAATATTTTGTCAAGCAAAGTTCATAACCTATAGGTTATTGACTCCCCTATCCAGTAATGATATATTTTATTATGTAAGGGGGTGTTTTCCTTGGAAATAAGGGATTTGCAGTTCTTTTGTCTGACAGCGGAGCTTGGCAGCGTAACAAAGGCGTCAGAGCAGCTACAGGTATCGCAGCCGTTTGTCACCAAGGTTATCCATCAGCTTGAAAACGAACTCGGCACCAAGCTTTTTGATTTGGAAAACCGCCGTCTGAAGCTGAATGAAAACGGCACCTACTTTTATAAAAAGGCTCGTGAAATTCTGGATAAATTCGACCGTCTCGGTGTTGACATGGCGGCAAGACAGGAACATGCCCAGTTTACAACTACGCTGTTATATAATAACGCCGGATATTTAAGCGCGCTCAATAACGCTTTCATGGAAAAGTATCCGGACAGCGTTCTCTCCGAGGCATACGCCAAGCGCGAAGATATTATTGAAAAGCTCAATACAAATCAGGCTGATTTCGCTATTGAGCTGCCTCCGATAACTGGCGAAGAGTCCCGAATGATCGAGACCATCACGGTGCTCAAAGATACGGGCAGCATTATGGTACCGCCGGATCATCCACTGTACGAAAAAGAGATAGTTACTCTGGAAGAGCTTGCTCCGTATCCGGTGATAATCGCCCCTAAAGGGAGCGGCATGCGGGCAACTATAGACAGTATATTTGAAAAGCACAATCTGAGACTGAATGTGGTATACGAAACGAACGATATGGATCTTCAGCAGCGAATGGTGCTTGTCAACAAAAAAGGTATTGCATTTATGTCCGTCATCCATACGCAGGATCCGCTCATAGGGCAATATTGCCGCAAAACCCTGACGGATAAATGCTTCGGGACAGTCGGACTCAGCTACAATAAGTACCGGAACGAAACCGAAAGCACAAAGCTGTTCAAAAAATTTGCGTTGGAGTTTTTCGGCAATCTTCAAAAGCTGGCAAACGATATATAAGCGCGGCAGTGTGAGTGCTCGCATAGTTTAATAAAAAAGTCGTCGCAAGCGATGCAAGGCTTGCGACGACGTGGCAAGAGACTACTAAAAAGATACATTTATGTTTTTAGAGGAGAGTTTAGAACTCTTGAATTTATCTTTCTAAAAATTCTTTTAATTTATCATACCACTTACAATTAATCATATAGCTAAAATGTCCTTCTTTTTCTAATATTAGCAATTCCGAATTTTTAATATTATTTGAAATATATTCTGCTTCATCAGCAGGTACTATATCTTTTTTCCCACCATTTACAATCAAAGTTGGTACATCTATTTTTTCAAAATCCGTTTTATCTAATGTTTTCATAGTATTATTTAAACTTTCAAACATTTCATTTTCTTTTTTGCCTGGATAATATGGGATTTTCTCCATTATTTTAGCATATGCAGGTTTATGAATAATTCTATTTCTTGCCACACCGCTACAGCAAATTAATTTTGAAATACTATTTGGATATTGAATTGCAACATTTAATGCAACCGTTGCTCCTCCACTGGCTCCTAATAGATATGGTTTATCAATATTTAATTTATTTATAAATTCAAATACATCTTTTGCACTTTCCTCATAACTCAAAATACAATTTCTTTCACTTTTACCACAACATCTCCTGTCAAATAAATAAACTTGAAAGTCTTGTGATAACTTATTTGCAATAAATTTCATTGCATTTGTATTTGTACTATTTGGATTTAACAATATTATTGGTTTTCCATTACCAACAATTTCATAATGTATATTTATATTATTTTTGCTAAATAAATTGATTATCCCGAAAAATGCTTGATTTACGGGCATATCCGCAAGTTTGCAGCTTGAATTTACTACTCATTTACTACTTTTAACGGAAAGAGCTTTGATATGCTTCAAAGCTGCTGCGGATAAGACCAGTATAGCACATCACAGGAGGATTGACCTATAACAGATTGAAAAATTTCATAACGTACCGCAAGGGCGGCGTTTCTCACTTCCAACACAGGAAGAACAGGAACGCCGCTTTTTTCATGCCCTTTGTTACGCAGTAGGCGTGAAAAAGCCCTTGATTTATAAGGCATTGCGGGCGCGTTTTTTAGCGGGCAAGGGATTTATACCTTTTCCCCCGAAACCGCGTTTCTATTGCGTAACAAATCCACAGCAAAGGAGCAATGACACTATGGCAGTTTTCAGAGTGGAACGCAACAAAGGCTATACCGTAATGAGCAACCACCACTTACGCAACAAGGAGCTTTCCTTAAAGGCGAAAGGGCTGCTCTCTCAAATGCTGTCACTTCCCGAAGATTGGGACTACACCCTTACGGGGCTGTCCCACATCAACCGGGAGAAAATCGACGCTATTCGGGAAGCCGTTAAGGAACTGGAACGCGCCGGGTATATCGTCCGTTCAAGAGAGCGTGACGAAAAAGGACGCTTGCGCGGCGCAGCCTACGTTATCTATGAACAGCCGCAGCCGACACCAGTAGCGTAATTGACTCATACTCTATTGCGCGGATATATTGATTGTGTGGACCAGTGTATGTATGAGGTCGGAGCTTAACATCATACTTGCCAAAGTCCTCCTCTCGGTCATCAATTGTGATAAACAATCTGATACCATCCCCCGGCCGTAAATCAGAAGGAATTAATTCATTCTCCACTTCTGCGGAAGGCTGATGTGTTTCGGAATTATCAACACTTTCTGCCTGTCGCTGATCAACCCCACCAAAGTACTCCCCAATCAGATGATTATCTCTATAATAATGGGTGATAAGCTCTTTCCAAATTTCGACAGAGATTTGCTGATCCACTCTCCAAAGCTTTGTGTACACAGTGTTTCTGTCTGCTTGTTTTAAGTTCACATCAAGTCGATGCAACATTTTCTCATCATCATATGCACGAATCGCGCCATCCAAATGATAGGGCAACCCAGTATCCGCAGCAAGCATACTGTGCACATATCTGCAACCATACATATCGCAGGAATGATTTATATTTCGTATATCTGTAATTTCTTCGCATTCAAATGTCCTGATATCATCTTGAATGTACCAGCCACATTCTGTATGAAGAACAGGAGACATCAACCGATCGTAGTGTTCATTCTCAAAATGACTAACTCCCAGAGGGATCTTTGATAAGTCATTATCAAATTGGGGTCCCCACCAATAGGCATATTCTCTGTGCGGTGATTCCGTACCTGCAAGACCAATCATATCTGCATCCAACGCAATTTTGGCATTAGGCATTTTTTCTTGCAGGCAAGTCAAGAACGGAACGTTAAGACTATTAAAACGAGACAGGCTTCTCCGCAAATATGGATGAGCATATATCAGAAACTCCCCATACCTGAATATGCCAGGAAGTACCGGTGTAAGATTGCACATACAAATAAGACCATCCGCATCCAGTTGCTCCCATAATTCAGGAATCAATCTCGGAACAATTCCTTCATCAATTATGGCAACACTGTCAGTATATATCCGTTTATTTCCTTCGGATAAGACATCAGACAAGAGGGACATTAGCCGTTCAAAATCGCGGCCATGCTCTTTCTCGGTTCGGGAAACATAAGACTTCCTAACCTGGCTGTCGACTTTTGCCTTCTCTGCATCGTTTTCAGGAATTAACATTTGATTTGTTAAGTACGTTGCTCCCGGCTCAATAAAAATGCCCGAAATCCGTGAGGAACCAATTCTCCGTGTGCTATCATGATTTACGGTGTATGGTAATACATCCATCCACTGTTGCTGATAGGCCGAAAAAATTGCTTCTGGAAGGAGGAGTTCTCCGTACTTGTTTACCCTGTCATTGGCAACAGTTCCATTAGCAATTATCATGATTATCAACTCCAGAACCTTTTGTAGTAACCAACTGGAAATGCTTACTCAGTTAATAGTCCCCGAAAAATCTTCTATACCCTGTCAATGCCGGATCGTCCAGGATATCCAATTGGCTATCTGTAGCCTTTTGGATCTGAGATCTACATTTTTCGATACGGCTTAACATAGGTCCAACAACAGAAGCTGTCTGATTAACATATGTGGCAATATCCGCCGCCCTTGTGGGTATCTTATATCCGTGCGCACTGCTGGCAATAAGAACACCATCATCTCTCAGTGGAGCAATAATACGGCGGTACAGGAAATCCTTTGTCACTCTTTTTTCGGTCAAGCGGGACAGTTCTTGCACAATTTCTCCCGAATGCACATAGCGTGAACTGCTGTACATCCGAACATTATAGAGTAACAACCTCAGGAAAAGGGATCGTAACCGAATTTCTTCATCTTCCGAATTCCTATTCTCATTGATGTAGTCTGTTGCACATTTACAGGCCAATTGATATATAGCGTTATCATGCTCCGTAGGTTTTGTACTGGGCTTATATATTTCGTAGTCATCCGGGAATTTCACGACATCTGCTATCCTGCCCTGAAAAATCCGTAGCACATCCGGTGCGCCGGAATCCAGTAAGTGTTGCATCACAGATCCGGCCATGATATCAGCGATCTGTACGATATTGCTGTTTTTGCTGTCAGCATAATCGAAATCGTAATCATCGAATATATTACTGGTAGGTCTATGCTCCTGCACATAACTGCGGTATCCTTGCTGAAATTCATCCGTACCATATTCATCTTCAATGATTTTTAGTTTTGGGTATGCTAGATACATGGCATCGTACAGTCTTTGGTTTAGGAACTTCTTAAACACCGATTTATATTCAGTCAGGGGTGAATCCTCATAAAACTTCCTTTTATCAGCAATCATAACAATAAGTTGAAAATCCAGCAACAGCAGCTCTGTTAGTACTTTGGCCCGACGACTATGGTTTGATCCAATTGCACTGGACTTCATTTCCTTGCCACCAAATAAAGTGCTTCGTAGCTCATCAACCTTACTCTCAATAGCAGGAATATTGGTGTTGTTTACGATAACGGCACATACAACATAATACAAAGACGTGCCTTCTTTGGTAAAATCAAAACCAAAGCTGCCGCTTTCATCAATGTATGCACTACGCCCCGGCTGAGCGGCAACTAATTCTGCGTGCTGCATATCGTCTATTGTCATCTGGTAATCGTCCACAGTTATCCCCTCTGTTCCAGAAACATATATCAATAATTATATCATATTTTTCATATATAACCAGCCATTTATTATGAAATAACAGTGAACTCCATTACGAAAACACACCTCGCTACATCCGGTAATCGTAGATGTAACGAGGTGTAAATTATAGCTCTTGATCCAAACAGATTCCGACCTTTATCCCTTTCACAAAGCCGGCCTTCTCATGCTCCTGGCAGAGGGTGCAGACAGCATCCACGATCCGATCCATCTCCCGGAGGGGCATACCATGCATTCGCTGATATATATCCTCAAATGCAGCCTTCACTGTATCGGTGTCGGTGTCGGTGTTGTTGCACTCGTGGTAATAGCTGAACAGCATCTCCAGGATAGAGTGGGCATCACTACCGTAATTGTGCGGATTCTCAGCCACATACTGCCTCGGAATTTCGATGTGCTTATTGATCCCTAAACCCGCCCCTCATCACTTCCAGCATCATTCTGCCACCCAACCGGAAGCTGTTTTGGAACAGTAGACATTCTGCCATTGCCTGGAATTCCCGGACGCAGTCTGTATATCGGGAGAACAGTTCCTTTTGTTCTTCCGTCATGGTTGCCAGCAACTTATCTTCATTCCGGCTGATTAGTTTTAGGCTTTCCCTGTATTCCTTAGTAGCGCAGGAATCATATTCTGCCGGTTCGATGTTGCCATACCAGAATTCTTCTAAAATGCTCATAACATCACCCTCCTTAAAAAGTGTGTGTGATGTTAACTCTGCCGCCCGGGAATTGCAAGTAACTATGTTGCACAAACCTGGGCAGCAATTTTTATTGGTATCGGCTGTATAACGAATAGCGGTTGTTTAACGAAACAAAAGCACAATATGTAGTGGTTGCAGAATCAGCACACCGGAACAAACAACAGTATCACGGAAACGGCAATCAAAATGTGTTGCAAAGTTTAGGAAAACACCCTATTTTCATCGAAAAGGACATAAAAAAGCAGATACCGCAACTGACACAATTGTATCAATTGCGGTATCTGCTATGGTGCCGGTGGTGGGACTCGAACCCACACACCCTTGCGGATAACAGATTTTGAGTCTGTCTCGTCTGCCAATTCCGACACACCGGCATTTAATATTTTAAGTCATCTCCCGATGTCCTGTCCGAGAAATCGGAGGGACATCGTGGAGGGACATTAAAAGCAAGTTACATATTCAGTTTTCAAAAACCCCGTAAAATCAAGGGTTTACGCCAAAGTGGTATGAAACGGCGTTGTAGATTTTGAGTCCGTCACGTCTACCAATTCCATCACACCGGCATGCCAGCATATTATAAACCATATTTACCTACTTTTCAAGTATAATTGCATTCGTATACTTTTTTGTTTATATAATCGGTGATTGTTCGCTTTTTGCAGTATCAAGCGCCCGGTTTTAGGCATTACATATAGTTGCAAAGTGCAAATATTTATGTTACAATATTCTATCATAATAATGTAGAAAGAGGAAAAGCCATGAAAAAGATACTCGTACTTGAGGATGAACCGAATATCCGCAGTTTTGTGGTAATTAACCTCCGCCGGAATGGATATGAGCCGATCGAAGCCGAAAACGGCATGGACGCCCTCAGCCAGCTTGAAAAAAATCCCGATATAAGCCTTGCGCTGCTTGACGTTATGCTGCCGGATATTGACGGCTTTGAGGTCTGCCGCCGCATCCGCGCATCAGGCTCCAAGATCGGAATTATCATGCTTACAGCCAAGAGCCAGGAGATAGATAAGGTCACGGGCCTTATGACCGGTGCTGACGATTACGTTACAAAGCCCTTCTCCCCCGCTGAGCTTACCGCGCGTGTTGACGCGCTCATTCGCCGCCTCGGAAATGACGCCGGCGACAAGCCCAGCTATGAGATCTCCAGCGGCCCTTTCCTTCTCAACACCCGCAACCGCACTCTCGAAAAGGACTGCAAACGCTTAAAGCTCACACAGATCGAATATCTCCTTATAAAGCTGTTCATGGAAAACCCCGGCAAGGCGATGTCCCGCGAGGATATTCTCAGAGCCGTCTGGGGCGAAGATTTCTCCGGCGAGCTCAAGACCGTTGATGTCAACATACGCCGCCTCCGTATTAAAATCGAGGCAGACCCCACCGAGCCTGAATTTCTCACCACCGTATGGGGCTTCGGCTACAAATGGGGCTACTGAATCTTTAGTTTATCCATCGGAAGTGCTCAATGTTTTTTAAAAACCTGAAATGGCAGCTTCTTGCCTCAAGCATTCTTGCTGTCATACTCATCGCCTGCCTCATCGCTCTGGCGGCGAACAGCTTAATAATACCGGCTATAATCCTTGCCGTCATTATAGGCGCATACATAGTTGTTGTGAACGTCTGGTTCGATCACTATATCAGCAAGCCGATACAGGATCTCACAGATTCGGCAAAGCGCATTGCAAACGGCAGCTACGGAACTCAGGTTCCGACCTCCGGAGACAATGAGATCGGTGAGCTGACAAGCGAGATCAATCAGATGTCGGAAAAGATAGCCCAGTCGGACAAGACCACCACTGAATTCATCTCGCAGATCTCACATGAGCTGCGCACTCCCCTGACCGCTATTCTCGGCTGGAGCGAAACGCTCCAATACGATCCCGCCATCCAGGGCGATTCTCTGCGCGGTGTTAAAATTATCTCAAAGGAAGCGGAGCGCCTGACCGGTATGGTGGCCGATCTGCTTGAATTTACACGGATCCAGGACGGCAGATTTAACCTGCGCATCGAGCTTATTGATCTTGCCGCCGAGCTTGAGGATTCCCTGATGACTTACGGAAATCTTATGCAGGAAGCGGGGATTGAGGTCAATTACACCGCCCCCGAATACGATATTCCGCTCATTTCCGGCGATCCGGAGCGTCTGAAGCAGGTTTTTCTCAATCTGCTGGACAATGCCGCTAAGCACGGCGGCGACGGAGGCGTTGTGGACGCGAAGCTCTCATTTGACAAAAGCTATGTCACCATTGAAATACGCGACTACGGCCACGGCATTCCTGCAAATGAGCTTCCTCATGTCAAGGAGCGCTTCTACAAGGGCAGCTCCAAAAACCGCGGCAGCGGCATCGGCCTTGCCGTATGTAATGAGATCATCACCCGCCACGGCGGCATCCTCAACATCTCAAATGCAGAGGGCGGCGGCTGCCTTGCGCAGATCAAACTTCCCTTATCCGAAAGTTGAGGTAGATACATGACAAATAAAGATAACAACACTCAATGCGCTTTCCGCACCTCCATCGGAGGTCAGGCTCTTATAGAGGGCATCATGATGCTCGGGCCGAGAAAGCGCGCTATAGTATGCCGAGGTCAGGATGAGCTGATAGAAAAGGTCGAGGACGTAACTCCGCTGAAGGAGAAGTCTCCGATACTGGCTCTGCCGCTTATTCGCGGCGTCGCAGGTTTTTTATCATCCATGATAAACGGCGTCAAGGCCATATCCTTCTCCGCAGACCAGCTTCCCGAGGACATGCAGGAGGAGCCTGACAAGATCGATCTCTGGATAGAAAAGCACTTTTCAAACGAAACGGCACAGAAGCTTATCATTGGCGTCGCCGTGGTTCTGGGAATAGGTCTTTCCCTGTTGCTTTTCCTGTTTCTTCCCACCTTTATCGTCGGGCTGTTCCCCTCGATAAAGTCGGATTTTTACTGGCGCACACTGGCCGAGGGCGTACTCAAGCTTATAATTTTCTTTCTCTACCTTATCCTATGTTCAAAGATGAAGGATATGAAGCGGCTGTTTGCATACCACGGTGCTGAGCACAAAACAATATTCTGCTACGAAAAGGGTCTTCCGCTCACGATTGAAAACGTCCGTCCACAGCCGAGACTGCATCCCCGTTGCGGAACAAGCTTCATGTTCGTCGTCATCATCATAAGCATAATTGCCGGATCCTTTATCCACGTTTCCGGTACGCTTGCAAGAATGGGGCTCAAGCTCCTCGTGCTTCCTGTCATCGTCGGTATCAGCTACGAGATCAATCGCTGGGTGGGACGGCATGATAATCTTCTGTCCGCCGTTCTCTCGTGGCCGGGCAAGCAAATGCAGCGCATAACCACAAACGAGCCGGATGATGACATGATCCGCTGCGCCATACGCGCGCTTGAGCTTGTCATTCCCGACGAGAAAGGCAGCGACACCTGGTAATCTATCCACTGCAAAGGACTTTTAAAAATGCCAAAGACATATAACGATATTTATTTTGCAGTCAGAAGCAAGCTTCGGGATAACGGAGTTGAGGCATTTGGACTTGAGGCGCGCGTGCTTCTTGCCGCTGCGGCCGATAAGACCACAGAGCAGCTCATGCGCGATATGTATCTGTATACCTCGGTTGAAATTGAACAAAAGGCAAATGCCATGCTTGAGAGAAGGCTTGCAGGCGAGCCTCTTGCGTATATCGCAGGCTCTTGGGAATTCTATGGGCTTCCGATTGCCGTAACTCCCGACGTTCTCATCCCGCGCATGGATACCGAGGTCATGGTCACCGCCGCCGTTGACGCCATAAAAAGGTTCGGCATGAAAGGGCGCGTTCTCGACCTGTGCTGCGGAAGCGGCTGCATCGCCTGCGCCGTTGCCTCCGAGCTTCCCGCAACGCGCGTCGTCGCGGCCGATATAAGCTCCGCCGCGCTTGAAATATGCCGCAAAAACATCAAAGGCAATCGCCTGACATCCAGAATAATCACCATGCAGGCCGATGCTTCCACCTGGCCTCCCATGGGCATAGGCAGCTTCGACCTTATTTTATCCAATCCTCCCTATATCCCGTCCGGGGATATAATCGGTCTTGACCACTCGGTGCGTGATTACGAGCCGCTGGACGCGCTTGACGGCGGAGAGGACGGTTTGGATTTTTACAGGGCCATTATAAAATACTGGACTATCATCCTTCGCCCGAACGGTATTATAATGTTTGAAGTCGGTGAAGGACAGGCCGACGCAGTCAAAAGGATGCTTCTTCAGGCGGGCTATGTGTCCGTTGACAGCAGACTTGATACGCTCGGTGTTGAGCGCGTCGTTATAGGAAAATGGAAAAACGAATACTGATTTATATATATGAGGTAAATTAAGATGGCAGAAAAGAAAAAGACACCCATTTCTACCCACTCTCAGGCGAGCGATAAGAAAAAAGCGCTTGAGACCTGCATCGCCCAGATTGAGAAGAACTACGGCAAGGGCGCTATCATGCGCTTAGGCGACGATATCCCCGTGAATGTTGAATCTCTCTCCACCGGCTCTCTTTCGCTCGACATTGCGCTCGGCATAGGCGGCGTTCCCAAGGGCAGAATCGTTGAGATATACGGCCCCGAGGCGTCCGGTAAGACCACCCTTGCGCTGCACGTTGTCGCCTCGGCTCAGAAGGCCGGCGGCGAGGCCGCATACATCGACGTCGAGCACGCGCTTGAGCCGGCATACGCCCGAGCTTTGGGCGTTGATATAGACAGTCTGCTTATCTCTCAGCCCGATACCGGCGAGCAGGCTCTGGACATTGCCGAGAGCCTTGTGCGCTCAAGCGCAGTGGACGTCGTTGTTATCGACTCCGTTGCGGCGCTTATACCCCGCATCGAGCTTGAGGGCGAGATGGGCGATTCGGTTGTCGGCGCTCTGGCAAGGCTCATGTCGCAGGCTATGCGCCGTCTGGCAGGCTGCATATCCAAAAACGGCTGCACCGTTATATTTATTAACCAGCTTCGCCAGAAGATTGGAGTTATGTACGGCAACCCCGAGACCACTCCCGGCGGTCTTGCGCTTAAATACTACGCCTCCGTCCGCGTTGACGTTCGCAGAGTCGAAACGCTCAAGGTCGGCGGCGAGATGATCGGCAACCGCACACGCGCAAAGGTAATCAAGAACAAGTGCGCTCCCCCGTTTAAAGAGGCAGAGTTTGATATCATGTACGGCGAAGGCATATCAAAGGTCGGTGAGATAGTTGACCTCGGCGTTAAGCTTGAGATCATCGACAAGGCCGGTGCGTGGTATACCTGCAACGATCAGCGCATTCAGGGCAGAGACGCCGTCAAGGAATACCTTCTCCAGAATCCCGACGTGTGCGCAAAGATCGAGCAGGAGATCCGCGACAACGCGTACAAGCTCATGTCGCCGCAGGCGCGCAAGGCGGCTCAGGCCGCCGGAAGAGCCGTCGATATCAGCGCGGACGACTTTGAAGGCTGAATAAGTTGAAGCTTGTTGAAATAAAGCAGACCTCCCCCGAGCGCTTCACCCTCGTTTTTGACGACGGCAGCAGCATCAAAAGCTCGCTGGGCGTTATAACGGAGCGGTTTTTGCACTCGGGCAAGGAGCTTAGCGAGGCTGAATACTCCGAGCTGTGCTCCGAGTCAACGCTTGCGCTTGCCAAGGCGCGTGCTTTGAGGATAATAAATACCCGCCCCATGTCGCGCAAGGAGATGTACGACAGGCTTATCACCAAGGGCGAAACGCCTGATAACGCGGAACTTTGCGCCGACTGGCTATGCGAAATGGGGCTTATAAACGACCGCAGCTATGCGGGCTCTGTCGTGCGTCACTACGCCGCCAAGGGCTACGGTCAGGCTCGGATAAAGCAGGAACTGAGGCGCCACGGAATAAGCCGTGAGCTTTGGGACGAGGCACTTGAGCAGCTTCCCGAGCAGGATGAATACATTGAGCGCTTCCTGCGATCCCGGCTAAATGACCCAGAGGATCGAGCGCAGGTCAAAAAAGTTTCTGACGCGCTGTTCCGGCGCGGCTATTCATGGGAGCAGATAAAGCATGCTCTCAATAATTTGAAGTTTCAAGAGGATTATTGATGGATAAAACTATCGCCCTGATCTCCCTGGGCTGCGCAAAGAATCTTGTCAACAGCGAACAGATGCTCTATCTGCTTTCCGAGGCGGGATACGCTCTTGCCCCCTCTCCCGACGGCGCCGACGCTGTCATTATAAATACCTGCGGCTTTATCGATGCCGCGAAGAGCGAGGCCATTGACACCATTCTTGAAATGGCAAAGCTTAAAAATGAGGGCAGGCTGGGCAAAATAATAGTTACGGGCTGTCTCAGCGAGCGCTACAGGAGCGCCGTTACCGATGAAATGCCCGAGGTTGACGCCATTTTAGGCGTCGGAAGCTTCGGAGATATCGTGAAGGCTGTCGGCGACGTATTTGATGATAAGCCGGTCAGCCTGTTTTCCGATAACAGCGCGCCCGTGGACGAGATACCCAGAGTTGTCAGCACGGGGCCTGCCTGGGCATATCTTCGCATTGCGGAGGGCTGCAATAATTTCTGCGCCTTCTGCGCCATACCGTATATCCGGGGCAGATACCGCTCAAGAGCCATGGAGAACATTTTAGAGGAAGCGGAGGATCTGGCGCGTCACGGCGTTAAGGAGATCATCGTTATCGCGCAGGACATAACCCGCTACGGCACCGATCTTTACGGCAAACGCTCACTTGCAGATCTTTGCCGCAGGCTGTCCGAGATAGACGGCATCGAGTGGATAAGGCTGCACTATACATATCCCGATCAGTTCGACGACGAGCTCATTGACGAGATCGCCACAAACGATAAAATTGTAAAATATCTTGATATTCCTATTCAGCACATAAACAACGGCATTCTTAAGGCAATGAACCGCCGCGGCACCGGCGATGACATCCGTGCGCTGTTTAAAAAGCTCAGAGAGCGCATTCCCGGGCTTGTTCTTAGGACGAGCCTCATTTCCGGTCTCCCCGGCGAGGGCGAAGCCGAATTTGAGGAGCTTTGCGAATTCTTAAGAGAGGCAAGGATCGAGCGTGCCGGCGTCTTCCCTTTCTCCCCCGAGGAGGGCACACCCGCCTCCGCTATGGAGCACGTTGATTACGACGAGGCTCAGAGGAGAGCTGAGCTCATCATGGATATTCAGAGTCAGGTCATGGACGAATTTGCGCTGTCGCTTATCGGGAAGAGGCTGCCCGTCATTTGCCTCGACTATGATGAACAGGAGCAAAAGTGGGTAGGCCGTAGCTGCTACGACTCACCTGATATAGACGGACTTGTTTATTTCGACGGCGACGGCGGCGAGGGCAGCATCGTTGACGTGACTATCACTGCCGTTACCGACGACGGAAACCTAATTGGCCAGGAGGTATGACACAATGAACACTACCGCTAACAAAATTACTGTTTTGAGGATCATCCTTGTCCCCGTTTTTATGGTCCTGCTTTATCTTGATCTTCCCTACTGGGCTCTCGCCGTGTATATCATCGCGTGCGTCAGCGATTTTGTGGATGGAAGAATTGCGAGAAAATACAATCAGGTCACGGATTTCGGCAAATTCATGGATCCCCTTGCCGACAAAATGCTTGTTCTGGCCGCTATGTGCTATTTTGTTGAGGTGGGGCTAATCCCCGGATGGGTCGTTGCGCTTGTGCTGCTGCGCGAGTTCGGCGTATCCGGTCTCAGGCTTTTAGCCGTTGAGCAAGGCATAGTAATTGCCGCCGCATGGTCAGGCAAGATAAAGACCGGCGTTACCATGATAGCTCTCGGCGTACTTATCCTTGCCGGTCAGCCGTGGTTTTTGGCAGCGGATGTGGTCGCCATCGTCTGCTGGGTGCTCATCCTCATCACCACGCTGTACTCCGGCATAGAGTATTTTGCAAAAAATATCGGAGTATTTAAGCACTGCTCTTGACATAAAATACTCAAGGTGTTAATATTCCAATTGGCTATGAACGGAAAAAGTACTTTTTCTCTTGCCGGGCAGAGAGGTCTTGACATTGGCTGAAAGCAGGACCGCGGTGATAAAAAGGAAATGCGTCCGGGAGCCTCGGAGGAGGAAATGCCTCCGCGTATGCCGCGTTAAGGCACGTTTCAAGTTATAAACGAGAGTGGAACCGCGTATATTACGCCTCTCATGGTTTTGCCATGGGAGGCTTTATTTATTTTTTGAAGGAGATACAACATGAAGCTTTATAACTCCGCAAGCCGTAAAAAGGAGGATTTTGTCCCCAATCATCCCGACATCGTGAAGATGTATACCTGCGGCCCTACGGTATATCATTACGCACATATCGGCAATCTTCGCTCCTATATCATGGAGGATATTCTTGAAAAGCACCTGCGCTATGTGGGCTACAATGTCAAGCGTGTTATGAACATCACCGACGTTGGACATCTCACCAGCGACGCCGATGAGGGCGAGGACAAGATGCTCAAGGGCGCAAAGCGCGAGAACAAGTCCGTTATGGATATCGCCAAGTTCTACACCGACGCATTTTTCTCCGACTGCGCAAAGCTCAACATCAAAACTCCCGACGTCGTTGAGCCGGCAACCAATTGCATTGATGAGTACATCAAGATCATCACAAAGCTCATGGACACCGGATATGCATATTTTGCCGGCGGCAATGTCTATTTTGACACCTCAAAGCTCGAAAAATACTATATTTTCAACGATTTCAACGCCGATGATCTCGACGTTGGCGTCCGCGAGGGCGTTGAGGAGGATACCAACAAGCGCAACAAAAATGATTTCGTACTTTGGTTTACAAAGTCAAAGTTCGAGGATCAGGCGCTCAAGTGGGACTCCCCCTGGGGTGTCGGCTACCCCGGCTGGCACATTGAGTGCTCCGGCATTTCCATGAAGCACCTCGGCGATGATCTCGACATCCACTGCGGCGGTATCGACAACGCCTTCCCCCACCACACTAACGAGATCGCTCAGTCCGAGTCATACCTCGGACACAAATGGTGCAACTACTGGATGCATGTGCTGCACCTTAACACCAACAGCGGCAAAATGTCAAAATCAAAGGGCGAATTTCTCACCGTCCAGCTCCTTGAGGATAAGGGCTATGATCCCCTCGCCTACCGCCTGTTCTGCCTCCAGAGCCACTACCGCAAGTCCCTCGTATTCTCATGGGAAAACCTCGATAACGCTCAGGGCACTTACTTTAAGCTTATAAACCGCGTTGCGGCTCTGAAAACCACCGGCGAGCCTATTGACGATGCAGCTTTCAACGCTCTCAAGGATAAGTTTGTTGCCGCCCTCGACAATGATCTTAACACTTCCCTTGCCGTGACCGCACTTTACGATGTGCTGAAATACAAAACAAACGACGATACAAAGCTTGCCGTTATCGCTGATTTTGACAGAGTGCTGAGCCTAGACCTCATCAAAAAGGCCGACGCGAAGCGCGAGGAGCTTAAAAAGCAGGCTGTCTCCGGCGATGCGGAATTCACCGTTATATCTGAGAGCGGCGAAACTGACGCTTCCGTTGACGAGCTGCTCAAGGCTCGCGCAGCAGCCAAGAAGGCAAAAAACTTCGCTGAGGCTGACCGCATACGCGACGAGCTCAAAGCCTCGGGAATA
Source organism: Clostridiales bacterium (assembly GCA_004557075.1). Lineage (GTDB taxonomy): Bacteria > Bacillota > Clostridia > Oscillospirales > Oscillospiraceae > F23-B02. The sequence goes on along the minus strand of SFEX01000005.1, from coordinate 452 downwards.
GAAGTTACCGATATTCCCAACGGCGCGAAATGGAAAAGAATCTAAAATAGTATAAAAGAGCTGCCGCTCCTTTCGGAGCGGCAGCTCTTTTGCAAAAATATATCGGCGCATGTTTCATGCGCCGATATAAAAGCTTTGATTAGAACTTAATATCGACAGGCTTTCTGTCGTACATGGCATTGACCTGCTTATACAGCCAGCCAAGTACCTTCTGATCGAGGTTCCAGAAATAAACCACGAAAAGAAGACCAACGACCATGCTAAACATCTTAACAGACTTTTTGCAGATATTGCAAACTTTGCACATAGACATATGCTCCTTTCAGAAAATCGGAATTCTGCTATGTATTAGCGAATTACTTCTTTGCAAGACCCTTCTGGCGAGCATACTCGGCAGCGCCCAGTGCGCCCATGAGCTGCGGGTCGGTCTTCAGGTTGACAACCTTCAGCTT
>SFEX01000047.1 GCA_004557075.1 Clostridiales bacterium | reverse complement strand
CAAGCTTATTCATCGCAAAATTTCAAGACTGTAAGTTGTATACAATCATCTTGCACTCCTGTATACCTTCTTCCTATTGACACATTGCTCGCCCCTACGGGCGGCGGCTGTGTTATTTAGAGTGCGAGCGAAAAAGCGATTACTGCCAATATTACCGGTCGGGTTGACGCAAAAGAGATTACTTTAAATCTAAATGCGAATCGCCCCTCTGGCAAGAGTTGAATTTGTTCATGGCGCGGTCGGTGCCCTCGCTTATATAGCAGATTACCGCGTCGCACACGGTTTCGGCAAGCTTTTCCATGTCCTCCGCGTCCTGATTTTTGAAGCTTGATAGAACCCAGTCGGCCATGTCATAGTCCGGGTGCGGAAGCGCACCGACGCCCATGCGCATGCGCGGGAACTGATCGGTGCCAAGGTGCTGTATTATGTTTTTGAGGCCGTTGTGCCCGCCTGCCGAGCCGCCCTTGCGTATGCGCAGCCTGCCGAGCGGCAGCGCCACGTCGTCGGACACGACGATGACGTGCTCGGGGCTTATCTTGTAGAACTTGGCCGCCTGCCCGACGGCCTCGCCGGAGAGGTTCATGTAGGTCTGCGGCATCATGAGCAGAACCTTTTGCCCGTCGATATCGACCTGCGCCGTCAACGCCTTGAAGCGCAGCCTGTTTATGCCGACGCCGAGCTTTTTCGACATCGCCTCGGCCGCCATGAAGCCGGCGTTGTGCCGCGTGCCGCGGTATTTAAGTCCGGGGTTTCCGAGAAATACCACGAGCCAGCCTATTGAGTTGTCGTTTCGGAATTTGTTCAGTATCATATTTTTCATTATTTCATAGCTCCCTCTGACGAGGGAGCTGTCGCCGCAGGCGACTGAGGGAGAGACACACCAGCAGTTAGCTTAGTGCATTCTTCTACCCGCAATCTCAATAGAGGTAAATACAGACCTTTCCTAAAACTTTTCTTTGTGTTGCCAAAGAAAAGTTACAAAAGAAACGCAAGCAAGGGCTTGCAGCCCTTTGCAAACCCGCGGAGCGCGCTACAGTCGCCCTAAGATTCAACTTGGTTCAGCCCCAGTGCGTACGTACTACGAAGCAATGTTCAACTTCGCCTCGCCGGCCCCCGCAATAATTACAAGGCTCGACGGTGGTAGATTTAACGCTGTCACTTCTACGCGACGTGTCCGATAAAGCGCTGTTGAACATTGCTGCTTATAATTAAGTGCGCGAGTGCAAAGAAAATTATCTCCATTATCACCGGTCGGGTTATGGAAAAAGCAAATACTTAGAGCTTAAAAACGAAAAGGAAAAACCGGTCGGGCACTGCAATAACGACTACATAAAGCGTCGCAACGACATGGAAATTACTCGAACAGCGGGGAGATGGAGATCTCCTCGTAAACGCGCTGGATGGCCTGCGCGAATACGCCGGCGACGGACATGTATTTGATCTTGTCGGAGGCGGGCATATCCTTGGGATAGGGTATGGTGTCGAGCAGGAGCAGCTCTTTTATGACGCTGTTGTTCACGCGCTCGATAGCGGGGCCGGAGAGCACGCCGTGGCTTGCGCAGGCGTAGACCTCCTTCGCGCCGCCGATCTCAACGATGGCCTTTGCCGCGCCGCAGAGAGAGCCTGCCGTATCGACCATGTCGTCGAGCAGGATGCAGGTCTTGCCCTCGACGTTGCCGATTATGTTCATGACCTCGGAGTGGTTGGCCTTTTCGCGGCGTTTATCGACGATGGCCATGTTGCAGCCGAGCTTCATGGAGAAGGTGCGCGCACGCGCGGTGCTGCCGACGTCGGGAGAGACGACCATGATATCGTCGTTATTTTTGCCGAAGACTTTCAGATAATGCTTTGCAAAGAGCGGTGCACCGAACAGATTATCGACGGGGATGTCGAAGAAGCCCTGAATCTGGGCGGCGTGGAGATCCATTGTAAGGACGCGATCCGCGCCTGCGGCAGTGATGAGGTTTGCAACGAGCTTTGCGGAGATGGGGTCGCGGCTTTTTGCCTTGCGATCCTGACGGGCATAGCCGAAATAGGGGATAACGGCGGTGATGCGTCCCGCGGAGGCTCTGCGCATTGCGTCGATCATGACAAGAAGCTCCATGAGGTTATCGTTTACGGGCTTGCAGGTGGACTGAACGATGAAAACGTCAGTGCCGCGCACGGGCTCATGAACGGAAATGGAGCATTCGCCGTCAGCGAAGTTGGAGCAGGTGCAGTTGCCCAGATCCTTGAAAAGCTGATCGCATATTGCCTTTGCCAGTTCGGGGTTTGAGTTTCCGGTGAAAACCTTGATCTCTTTGCCGTGAGAAATCATTTCAAATCGTCCTCTCTATGTGTATTTTCTTCTTTCTTGCGCGGGAGGCTTTCCGCGCCCTTCTGCGCGTGTCTGTCTCCAGACGATTATACCAAAATAAACAATGCTTGAAAAGGGGGTTTTTGATCCGTTGCTACATTTTAAATAGTCGCTTTTGTGTCGCAACGAATCGCCCCTCCGGCGAGGAGCGGACGAGCAATGCTCGCCCCTACGGGTGCGGTGTAATTAAGAGCGCAAGTGCAATAACGATTAGTTGAAGTGTTACCGGTCGAGAACCTGTAGCAACGACTACTTAAAGCGTAGCAACGGCAGGAAAAAGTGCGCGAGTGCATAAACGATTATTGCCAATGTTACCGGTCGGGCTGACGCAATATAGATAAATTGAAATGTAAAAACGGTTTAAAAAGCCGGCCAAAGCGGGCTTTGGTCGGCTGTGTTGATGTTAACTTATGAACGTGAAGAAGGCGTTTAAGCCGTTCACGCGGTTTTCGATATCGTACACTGCGTAGAAAACGTTTTTCACGCGCTCGAAGTCGCCGCCGGTGATGATGCCGACGAGAATGCACAGCGCGCCGAGAATAAGCGCGATCAGCGCGATGGTAAGCATGATCTTGCTCGCCTTAGCCATTGGCGCTCACCTCCCTGACGCAGAATTTTCTGCCAAGCCCGACGATGCCTCTGAACAGCCCGGGCAAAGCCCTGCCAAGCACCAGAAGACCGAGCCACAGCAGCACGAGCGCGAGCGCACACCCGATGAGCGCCACGCCTATGCACAGCAGGATATCCGCGAACATCGAGAACGAGGATATGCCAAAACCGCCGACCTCGATGGCGAGCACCGCCGTGCCCACAGCCGTTGCCAGAAGCAGCAGCCCTACCGCGGCGACCGCCGCGAGCAGCACAAGTCCTATTGGTATGGCAAAAATGAGGTACAATATGAGAAGCGCGACATTTGTCTTGTATACGACCGCAGGCTCGTCAGGCTCGATGCTGTCAAGCTCGTCAAATATCTCCACCACCGTGTCGGCGGGAGCATCTTCGTCTGCGGGAGTGTCCTCAACAGCCGGGGCATCCTCGTCAGCGGGAGTGTCCTCGTCAGCGGGAGTGTCCTCGTCAGCGGGAGCATCCTCGTCAGCGGGAGTGTCCTCGTCAGCGGGAGCTTCCTCGACAGCGGGAGTATCCTCGTCAGTGGGAGCTTCCTCGTCAGCGGGAGCATCCTCGTCAGTGGGAGCATCCTCGTCAGCGGGAGCTTCCTCGACAGCGGGAGTTTCCTCGACAACGGGAGCATCCTCGACAACGGGAGCTTCCTCGACAACGGGAGCATCCTCGACAACGGGAGCATCCTCGACAACGGGAGCTTCCTCAACAGCGGGGGTTTCTTCCTCGTTGAAAAACATGGGCTTGTACTCAATGCCCTGCTCCTCGGCCTTCTCCCTGCGGATCTCCTCGATTATATCCGCGTAAGACGGCACCTCCGGAGCCGGTTCAGGCTCGGGCTTCGGCGCTTTCACTACGGGAGCGGGCTGAACGTCAGCCTTGGAGTCGGCCTCAACTGAGAGCTTGCGCTCGTTGCGATTATAGGTGCGGGAAATGGTAACCGCGAGCTTGGTGGGGGAGCCGAATTCCTCGAGCAAAGCCTGCTCGTCCTCGGCCTCATCGAGCAGCTTGTTGTAATGGGCAAGGATATCCTCCTTGTCCTCTTTGAACATGAAGGCCAGCAGCTTTGACAGCTCCGCCATATATCGCTGCCTGTTGATACGCGTCACCTCCGAACAACTTTATTATTATCTACAGTATTATAGACAAAAATTATATGCAGGTCAAGATTTTTCGCGCTATTGACAACGTGTTGAGAGTCTTATAAAATATTACCTATTAACGCTGGGGGAAGGCCCCCGGCGAAAAAAGGAGAAAAACGATGGCAAAAGAGAAAAAAGTTGAACAGATAACCGATATGGAGCAGGACTTTGCCCAGTGGTTTACCGACGTTTGCACCAAGGCGGAGCTTGTCGATTATTCCGGCGTGAAGGGGCTGTTTATTCTGCGTCCATACGGCTATGCCATTTGGGAGAATATTCAGAAGGAGCTTGACCGGATGTTCAAGGAGGGCGGCCACGAGAACGTCTCGATGCCCATGCTCATCCCGGAGAGCCTGCTGCAAAAGGAAAAAGACCACGTCGAGGGCTTCGCGCCGGAGTGCGCGTGGGTAACGGTCGGCGGCTCGGAGGAGCTGACCGAGCGTCTGTGCATACGCCCGACCTCCGAGACGCTTTTCTGCGATCACTGGAGCCACACCGTCCACTCATGGCGCGACCTGCCGATGCTGTACAACCAGTGGTGCTCCGTCCTGCGCTGGGAAAAGACCACGCGCCCCTTCCTGCGCGGCAGAGAGTTTCTCTGGCAGGAGGGACACACGCTCCACGCCACCGAGGCCGAGGCGCGCGAGGAAACCCTGCGCCAGCTTGAGGTATACGCCGACCTGTGCGAAAACTACCTCGCCATGCCCGTTATCCGCGGCAACAAGACCGAGAAGGAGAAATTCGCGGGCGCCGTCAACACCTACACGATCGAGTGCATGATGCACGACCACAAGGCGCTCCAGTCCGGAACCAGCCACTACTTCGGCACGGGCTTTGCCGAGCAGTTTGGCATCACCTTTACCGATAAGGACAACAAGCTCAAGCATCCCCACCAGACCTCATGGGGTCTGTCCACCCGCGTCATCGGCGGCATAATCATGACCCACGGCGACAACAACGGCCTCGTCCTGCCCCCGCGCATCGCGCCGATCCAGGTCGTCGTCGTGCCTGTTGCGCAGCACAAGCCCGGCGTCATCGAAAAAGCGACCGAGCTTTATGAAAGGCTCAAGGCCGCCGGCGTCAGGGTCAAGATCGACGTCAGCGACAACAGCCTCGGCTGGAAATGCGCGCAGTACGAGATGAAGGGCGTGCCCCTGCGCATTGAGCTTGGCCCCCGCGACATTGAAAATAATGTGTGCATGGCGGTCCGCCGCGACAACGGAGAGAAGATATCCGTCTCCCTCGATGAGATAGACGGCCGTATCCACGAGCTGCTCGATACCGTGCAGCAGGGCCTGTTCGACAAGGCGAAAAAGAACCTCGACGAGCATATATTCGAGGCGCATTCCCTTGAGGAGGCAAAGCGCATCCAGGAGGAAAAGGGCGGCTTCATCAAAACCATGTGGTGCGGAGAGCTCGAGTGCGAGCTGAAGATGAAGGAGCAGGCGGGAATGTCCTCGCGCTGCATTCCTTTCGATCAGGAGGATCTCGGCGATACCTGCCCCATCTGCGGCAAGAAGGCAAAGCATATGATCTACTGGGGCGTCGCCTACTGATACGATATTTCAAAGCACAAACCGCTTCGTTCAAATGAATGAAGCGGTTTCTTTTTCCTTCCGTTGCTGCATCTTAAATAATCGCTTTTGTGTCTGCTGGCCGCAAAAATATACTATATTTATATAATATATATGTTGAAAAATGAATAGATTTTTGCTATAATTATATTTGTGGAAATATGATTAATTCAAACACGGGAGAAGGGCTGTTATGAGCATGAATTCACTGGGCGATATATGGAAAGCGGTGCTGGACAAACTTGGCGAAAACCTAACGTCAACGTCCATATCCACATGGTTTGACGACTGCGTTCCCGTCGAGATCGACGGCAGCACCCTCGTTCTCCAGACAAGCTCCGACTTCAAGCGCGATATAATCGTCAGCCGCTTCTCCGAGACAATAAAAAACGCCATGAGCGAAATTTTCTCCACCAGCTTCGGCCTCACCGTCCTCACCGAGGATGAGCTCGGCGCGTACAGGGAGAAGAAAAAAGACGACGATCCCCTGCCCGAGATGGCCGGTTATACCTTCGACCGCTTCATCGTCGGCAACTCCAACCGCTTCGCGCACAACGCCGCGGTCGCGGTCGCAGAAAAGCCCGGCGGTGCGTACAACCCGCTGTTTATCTACGGCAACTCCGGCCTCGGCAAGACGCATCTGCTGCTGGCTATCGGCCAGTTCATACGCGAGCGGACGCCCTCGGCCAAAATCGCTTACATAAAGGGCGATGAGTTTACAAACCAGCTCCTCAAATCCATAAAAGACGGCACGGGCGAGGAGTTTCGCATGAAATACCGCAACGTCGACCTCTTCCTCGTCGACGATATCCAGTTCATTGCCGGCAAGCAGGCCACGCAGGAGGAGTTCTTCCACACCTTCAACAACATCTACGAGGCAGGACACCAGATAGTCATTACCTCCGACCGTCCGCCTATCGAGATGAGCCTCCTTGACGACAGGCTCATGTCGCGCTTCCAGGGCGGCCTGATGGCCGATATTCAGCCGCCGGATATAGAGACGCGCATGGTAATAACCCGCGCCAAGGCAGCGCAGCTCGGCCTTATTCTCGACGATGACGCGGTAAAATACATCGCGGATACGATAACGACAAACGTCCGCACGATCGAGGGCGTCATAAACAGGCTCACGGCCTATCGGGAGATATTAGACAGCCGCATCGACGCGGCGGCGGTGCGGCGCGCTATTAAGGACGTTGCCCGCATCGGCACGTTCATCCCCTCCCCACAGCTCATCATCCGCGAGAGCGCGCGCTACTTCTCTCTCAGCGAGGAGGATCTGCGCGGCCAGAACCGCAGTAAGAATACCGCCACGGCACGCCAGATATCCATGTACCTTGTCCGCACGCTGACAAATCTCCCGCTCAAGGACATCGGCGCCGAATACGGCGACAGAAACCACTCGACGGTGCTCTCGTCGATACGCAAGGTCGAGGAGCTTATAAAGGAAGACCCCAAATTTGCCGCCACCGTTAGGGACATTACGTCGAATATAAACTCGGTGTGAGCTCCATTCGCATTAAAACTTCAGCTTGTCGATACTTCCTCAGCCCGACCGTAAAGAATGGATATTTTCGTTACACTCCACTGCTTATAATCGGGCTGACGCAATAACGATTATTTGAAGCGTAAAAACGGATTAAAAAAACAACATTTTTGATGTTGAAAACTGAAAACTTCAATGTTGAAAACTTTTTGCACGATTTTTGCTGTTGAAAGCGCTCAAGTTATCAACAATTTTGCGAACACCGAAATCTCAGCGTTTTCAAGGCATTCGCCGGGTTTTCAACAGTTTTGCGCACTACTGTTTCTACTACTGAACTATTTATTGATTTATATATTTATTACTTCGTTTTTTATCGGGAGGACTATTATGAAAATTTCCTGCGAGAAGCATGTTTTACAGGCCGCAGTCGCGGTAAGCTCCAGAGCCGCCGCCTCCAAAAGCCCCATACCCGCACTCGAGGGCATACTCCTTGAGGCCGGAAATGACCTCAGAGTCACGGGCTACAACCTCAAAAAGGGCATATATACGAACATCGAAGCGGAAGTCTCCGAGCCGGGCAGCCTCGTTCTCGACGCAAGGCTTTTCGGCGAGATGGTGCGCCGCATGCCCGACGGCATGGTGTCCATTGAGTCGGACGATCAGAACATGACGACCGTCAAGTGCGGAAAAACCGAGTTTTCATTCATGGGCATGGACAGCGGCGAATACCCCGAGCTGCCATCCGTTGACGGGCTAAGGAGCTATTCCATAAAGCAGAACGTGCTCAAGAGCATTATAAACCAGAGCATTTTCGCCGTCAGCGACAATGACAGCCGCCCGGTGTACACAGGCTCGATGTTTGAGGTTGAAAACGGCCTGCTGACCGTTGTATCCGTCGATGGCTACAGGCTGGCGATACGCCGCGAGGCGATAGAAGGCCCCGAAGAGCATAACGAGTTCATAGTCCCCGCCTCCGCGCTTCAGGATATCGAGCGTATAAGCTCGAACGAGTGCGAGGATAATATAGACATTTTTGTCGGCGGAAACCACGTGTCGTTTACCGTGGGCGACACCGTCATAGTGACCCGCAGGCTCGAGGGCGATTTTCTCAACTACAGAAAGGCTATGCCCGATACCTTCCAGAGGTTTATCAAGGTCAACCGCCTTGAGCTGCTGCGCGTCATCGACCGCGTCGCGCTGATTATAGACGAGAAGACCAAAAATCCGGTACGCATGAGCTTTAATGAGAACTTCATCGACTGCATGTGCACAACGCCCATCGGCAAGGCCGACGACGTCTGCTTCTGCGAGGGAGACGGCGAGGGTCTGGAGATCGGCTTCAACGGCAAGTACCTCATGGACGCGCTCAAGGCTGCGCCCGCCGACGAGCTTATGCTCTGCCTGAACACGAATACATCGCCGTGCATCATGGTTCCCGCTGACGAGAGCGATAAGTTCAAGTACATGATCCTGCCGATCAGACTGAGGTCAAACTAAAATATTGCAACGGATTGAAAAAACGGACGACCAATGGTCGCCCTTACGGGTGCAATGATATAAGTGCGCAAGTGTAAAAAAGATTATATTAAATTTTACCGGTCGAGCTGACGCAAAAAAGAGCACTGCAAGCCAAAAATCGAATTGCTTCGCGGCAGCCGCCGCCGGATGAGCAATGTGTACAGAGTAATATGATAGTAAACACATGTGCAAGATGATTGTATACAGTTTTGCAGTAA
>SFEX01000046.1 GCA_004557075.1 Clostridiales bacterium | reverse complement strand
CCTTTATTTTACTGCAAAACTGTATACAATCATCTTGCACATGTGTTTACTATCATATTACTCTGTACACATTGGCCGTCCGCTCCTCGCCGGAGGGGCTATTCGTTACTACGCTTCAAATAGTCTCTTTTTCCGGTGCCCGACCAGTAATATTGGCTATTGTCGTTATAATCATTATTCAAATCGGTGTTGGTGATATTGCCAAAATCATGTTCTCGTTAACCTCTGGAAATTGACCTACACGCGGACTCATGACGACAATTTCTAATGTAAAGGTCGGGATACCGCAATAGAGGTTCTTTTTAGCCTTAATGCGAATCGCCCCTCCGGCGAGGAGCGGCAGCCGCCGGGCGAGCAGGAAAATGCGGTATGCCGGAGCATACCGCATTTTTTCCTTGGTTCAATTAACCCTCGATAGCCTCAGCGGGGCACTGTGCTGCACATGCGCCGCACTCAAGGCACTTGTCGGGGTCGATCTCGTAGTGAAGATCGCCCATAGAGATAGCTTCAGCGGGGCACTGTGCTGCGCATGCGCCGCAGGACAGGCACTCGTCGGTAATAACAAAAGCCATTGTGAAACCTCCATATGTAATTTGCGCAATAATCTTGCAAGTGCATTGTAACACATAATACGAAAAAAGCAAATGTAAAATTATATATTTTCAGTTATTTCTTTTGGAATCTGGCAATAATCCCGTATACGACAACATCGGCGGCGCCGATAGATTATGATACAAGCGAGGGGGAATGTTGCCTTGAAAAACAACGAGAAATTTACCGAGAAAGCGGAGGGAGCGATCGAGCAGGCTCGCCTTGCGGCCTTCAGCCTCGGCCACAGCTATGTGGGAACCGAGCACCTGCTGCTCGGGATATTGCGCGAGAGCGCGGGTCTGGGCGCGCGCATACTCCGCGACAGGGGCATAAGCGAGCACAATCTCAAGGAGGCCGTCGGCGCAACAGCCGGTATAGGCGCGCCGGGCGTTCCCGCGCAGGGTCTTACAAAGCACGCGTGGCAGGCCATTGAAAAGGCCGCTGCCGACGCTGCCGCACTCGGCCACAGCTATATCGGCACCGAGCACATTCTGCTCGGCATCCTCCGCCAGCCCGACTGCGGCGGCGCAAGGGCGCTCGCATCGCTCGGCTGCGACTTAAACGATATCTACACCGATATCATGGCGGTGTTCGGCGTCGGCTCATCCCGCCCGAAGCCGCAGCCGCAGAGCAGCACCAAGACCACTCAGCGCCACAGCGAGACGCGCGTACTCGACCAGTACAGCCGCGACCTCACGCTCATAGCTGCCTCCGGGGGCATAGACCCCGTCATCGGGCGCAGCGAGGAGATACGCCGCAGCGTGCAGATACTCTCCCGCCGCAGCAAGAATAACCCCGTGCTCATCGGCGAGCCGGGCGTCGGCAAGACCGCCGTCGCGGAGGGCATAGCCCTGTACATCGCGGGCGGCAAGGCTCCCGAGAGCATGGCGGGCAAACGGCTTGTGTCGCTCGACCTGCCGGCGCTGCTTGCCGGGACGAAATACCGCGGCGACTTCGAGGAGCGCGTCAAGGCCGTGCTCAAGGACGTGAAAAAGGCCGGCGACGTCATACTTTTCATCGACGAGCTGCACACCATAATTGGCGCGGGCAGCGCCGAGGGCGCGATAGACGCGGCAAATATTTTGAAACCCGCGCTCGGCCGTGGCGAGGTTCAGATAATCGGCGCGACGACGCCGGAGGAGTACCGCCGCCACATTGAAAAGGACGCGGCGCTCGAGCGCAGGTTCCAGCCGGTGAAGATATCCGAGCCGGGCAGAGCCGACAGCCTTTCAATGCTGCGCGGCGTGCGCGAGAGCTTAGAGGCGCACCATAAGGTAAAGATATCGGACGCGGCGCTGAGAGCGGCAGTGGATCTATCGGCTCGGTATATAAACGACCGCTGCCTGCCCGACAAGGCGATAGACCTTGCCGACGAGGCCGCGGCGAGAATACGGGTCAGCGGCGGAAGTCTCGTCACGGCGGAGGATATTGCGGAGGTCGTGTCGATGTGGACAGGCATCCCGGTGGCAAACCTCAGCTCGGACGAGACAAAGCGCCTGCGCGATATGGAGAGCATACTGCACCGCCGCGTCATCGGGCAGAGCGAGGCCGTGTCGGCGGTGTCGCGGGCGATACGGCGCGGCAGGGTCGGGCTATCAGACCCCAACCGCCCCATCGGCAGCTTCCTGTTCCTCGGCCCCACGGGCGTGGGCAAAACAGAGCTGTGCCGGGCGCTTGCCGAGGCCGTTTACGGCGCGAGCGACGCGATGATAAGGCTCGACATGTCCGAATACATGGAAAAGCACGCCGTCAGCAAGCTCATCGGCTCGCCCCCGGGCTACGTCGGCTACGAGGACGGCGGCCAGCTCACCGAGAAGGTGCGCCGCAAGCCGTGGTCGGTGGTGCTGTTCGACGAGATCGAGAAGGCTCACGAGGACGTGTGGAGCATCCTGCTGCAAATCATGGACGACGGGCATCTGACCGATTCCGGCGGTAGGCAGGTGTCGTTCAAAAACACGATAATCGTCATGACATCAAACATCGGCGCGAAGGCGATCACAGAGGACAGACCCCGCCTGGGCTTTGCGCCCGAGGGCGGCGCCAAAAACTCCGACGATGAGCTGAAAGCGCGCATAAACGAGGAGCTGCGCCGTACCTTCAAGCCTGAGTTTCTGAACCGCATCGACGAGACGATAGTTTTCCACCGTCTCAACCGTGCGGAGATTCGCAGCATCACCCAGCGCATGCTTCTGACCGTGGCCGGGCGCTTCGAGGCGCTGGGCATGAGCCTGAACGTGCCGGAGCAGGTCGTGGATTATCTCGCCGAGCGCGGCTACGACGAAAAGTACGGTGCGCGCCCTCTCCGCCGTGCCATACGCAGCCTCATTGAAGACAGAGCCGCCGAGCTTATGCTCGAGGACAAGCTCGGCAAGGGCGACAGCGTGTCGGCCCGCATCGAGGAGGGAAAAATTGTTTTGACTAAGGGAAAAGCTTGAACTATAATATGTTCAAATAGAATTGCGCATCGACGTATCAAGTACGTCGGTGCGTATTTAGATTGATATGGAGACAGGCGATGACTAAGCAGGAAAAATTGGATTGGCTTAATTCGCGCGGAGGCTATAACGCGCATAACGGGATAGTGATAACGGATATTGAGGATGATAGCTGCGTCGTGGAGACCGAGCTGCGGCCCGAGGCGCTCAATCCGCTCGGCATGGCGCATGGCGGACTGGTGTTTTCGCTGTGCGATGTCGCGGCCGGCGTTTTAGTTGCGCAGACCGGGCAGAAAGGCGTCACCACAAGCTCGAGCATGAGCTATCTGCACCCTTCATACGGCTCAAGGCTTCGCGCCGAGGGCAAGGTGCTCAAAAGCGGGCGGACGATAACCGTCATCGAAGCCTCGGTGTACGATGAGCGCGGTGTCCTCACCGCCCGCGGCACCTTCGAGCTGTGCAAACTCAAATGAAAAAGCCTTCCCCTCAAGGGGAAGGCTTTTTCCTGCCGTTTCAACGCTTAAAATAATCGTTACTACCGCAACTCGACCGGTAATAATGGAGCTCATCATTTTATTCCCATTCTCTAAATCACTGCGCTGCTGATTTCTACACCGCACTGATTCGATGTGCGAGTGCAAAATGAAATTTTGCCAATCTCACCGGTCGTGTTATGATAAAAACGATTATTTTAAGCCTTAATGCGGATTGCCCCTGCGGCGAGCAGCGGCAGCCGCCGCCCGGTCGGGTACCGGCAATAATGACTATTTGAAGCGTAGCAACGATAAGGAAAGTACGTCGGGGCGGGAATAGTGGCCGCAGGCATCGTGCTCCATGCGGCTCGCGGGTACCTTCTGCATATCCAGATCGGCGTATATCACGCCCTCTTTGTCCCACACGGTGTCCGACACCAAGTGCCCGAACGGGTCTATCACGCAGCTTCCGCCGCGGCACACGATATCCGGCAGTGCGGCGATTTCCGCCGCCGCACTCTCGGTCGCGGGGTAGTCCGAGCGCTCAAAGAACATGTCGCAGTTTATAAAATAGCAGTGCCCCTCGATGGCAATGTGGCGTATCGTGTCCTGCCACTCGGGGTTGTCGTTCGTGTTCGGCGAAATGTACAGCGAAATGCCCTTCTCGTACAGCGCCACACGCGCAAGCGGCATATAGCTCTCCCAGCAGATGAGATTGCCCATCGGCCCCCACGGCGTATCCATGACGGGGAAGAAGTCGCGGTCGGCGTCGCCCCACACGACGCGCTCGCTGCCGGTGGGCTTGAGCTTGCGGTGGTTCAGCGCCTGCCCCTCGGGCGAGATCATCATGTTCGAGTTATAGAGCGTGCCGCTGAGCCCGTCACGCTCGGAGTAGCCGATGCTGACGTAGACGCCGTTTTTGACGGCGCTGTCGATGATGGCGTGCATCTCGTCGCCGTCGGCGAGGATAGAGTTGTCGTAATACACCTTCCAATCCTTGCGTCCGGCCTCCTTCCGGCTGCCGACAGTGAAGCCGAAGGTCATGCCGTAGGGGTAGCCGGGGATGAACAGCTCCGGGAACACGATAAGCTCCGCGCCGTTTGCCGCGCACTCGTCTATAAGCCGCAGCGCCTTGCGCAGGCACTCGGCCTTGTCAAACATCACGGGTCTTGCCTGCACCACGGCAAGCCTGCATTCACTTTTCAAATCTTTCATACTGAAACCTCCTATGCTTAAAGGCGAGTATAACATCCCCCCCACTGCAATTTCCATAAAAATGTTTTATTAAAAGCAAAATTAAGTATTGATTTTAATATTATTAAAGTATATATTAAATATTGTGAAAGCGAGGGATGAAGCTATGGCGCTTGAGGTTATACCCGACTGGATGGTAAATTTGGACGACGAGGACGTTTCGTTTATAAAGCGCTTCCTGCTGGCCTCCGGGTCCTTGAAGGAGATGGCCAAGCAGTACGAGGTGACGTATCCGACGGTGCGGCTGCGGCTTGACCGGCTGATACAGAAGATAAAGATCAGCGAGGACACGGAGAGCGATCCGTATATCGCGCTGATAAAGCGGCTTGCGATCAATGACAAGCTGGATTTTGACACGGCGAAGCTGCTGATAGGCGAGTATAAGAAGAATAAAGGAGGGCGCGAATAATGCTTGGATCGTTGAGGGTTATTTTGTTTACGCTGGTAGTCGTAGGCGGTGTCGTCTGGCTGCAAATATACCTGTCGAAGAGGGAGAGCCGCTGGCCGGGGCTGATAATACCGGCGATACAGCTCGTGCTGAGTATTCTCGCAACGGTCGGGTCGGTGGTATACGCAGCGGTGCCGCTTGAGTCGGTCGCTGTGACTATTGCGGCGCAGGCGGTGATAACCTTCCTGCTGAGCAACATTCCGACGCTAATATCGCTGGCGATTTATTTTGTCTGCCGCGATAAGCTTCGCCGCGACAAGCAGATTGAAAAAATGAACATTCAGGATCTGGACTGATCTTATTATCCGTCAAGTTTTATGAAGAATAAAGACACGCTTTTTGCGTGTCTTTATTCTTTGCGCTTCTGCTACCTCGGTTAAAATGATATATATTTATATAAGCTAAGGGTTATATAATATATCGTTGACAAAAAAGTACAAAATATTTATAATATAACCATGGGCTACCAGAACTCGGTAGGCGGTCGCCTCCCCGCGGGGAGGATAGATTTTTCCTCCCTGACTATCTTTGGGGAGGTGTTGCTAATGGTAACGCACGAAGAGTTATATTTATTTGCCACTTTAATTGTAGCAATTATAGCGCTTCTTATGAACGCCAAAAGGCATTAAAAAAGACGTACCGCTACCTCGGCCAAGATAGCGGTACATAAAAAACCAACTATTAAGGCGACCGTCTATTGGTAGCCCTCTTTTCACATCTTAGTATATACGATTTTTTACAGATGTCAACATTTTTTTGATGTTTTTCTTGACATTCATCGTGATAAATGGTAAAGTATAAAAGCATCTATATTAAGATGCAAATATTAAATGCTCCTATTTTGAAACAGGAGCATTTTTTTCGTCCATATTGAGCAAAAACAGGCGGGCTTTGCGTACTGTCTAAAAGCAGGCGCTACCCCAACCGGAGTGATATATTTTGCTTCGAAAATGTGACATAATAACCTACGGTCATTGTGATATTTGATACTGTCGCATCAAGTGAAATAAAATCCGTCCTTTGGACGGATTTTATTGAAAAAAGCAGCCGTAAGGCTGCTTTTTTTCTTGGTGGACGATACAAGACTCGAACTTGTGACCTCCCGCACGTCAAGCGGATGCGCTACCAGCTGCGCCAATCGTCCTTTTATCGGCAACGGTTATTTTACCCGATGCCGATGGATTTGTCAATACTTTTTTGCACGTTTAAGCACTTGTTTTTATCAGTTGGTCACATAAACCGTGCACTCGGCGGTTTTTCCGTAGCAGGTGAGGATGAGCTTCGTCGTGCCGACGGAAAGACCCTTTACCGTGCAGCCGCCGGTTTCGTTGGCGGTGACGCTCGCGATGGACTCATCGGCGACCGACCACTGGTAGTCGGGAGCGACGGTCATCGGGAAGTGCGAGCCTGTGAGCGATATCTCGTCCCCGACGTGAATCAGGAACTCGGTGCGCTGCTCCCCGCTGTAGTAGATGCCGAGCGAGGTTATCTCCGGCGTGGGCGTGGGAGTAGGGGTAGGCGTGGGAGTCGGCGTCGGGACGGCGGAGACCTCCGGCGGCGTGGTCGGCATGGCCGGGGCGTTGGGATTGTCCGCGTTATCGAGGCTGACGGTTATCATGACAACGAGCGCGGCGATGACCGCGACGATCAAAATTATGCCGAATATGAGCTGCCATTTGCGGTCGTTGGCGGCTCTCTGGTTGGCGGCGGTGCCTTTGACGGCGCTGGGCGTTGCGCCCGGAGCGCGGCGGCTGTTCTGAACCCTGCGGGTGCCGCACTTGGGGCAGCGGCGGCGTAGTCCGGAGAACTTCTCACCGCAGCGGCGGCATGTTATCTGAGGAATAAAGCCCATAAGTGCTCCTCCTTTTAATACTAATTATCTAAATAATAATACATCATTATTCACCGTTCGTCAATGCCGGATGGATAATGTCATTTTTCCGTATTCAAAGTTTGATTTATAATATGCTTAACGCCTCATCCACCGGCTGGCGCTGCTCGCCGCAGGGGCGATTCGTTGCTGTGCTTCAAAAAGTCGCTTTTGCGTCAGCACGACCGGTGAGAATGGTAATAATCTCTTTTGCACTCGCGCACTTAATTAGAGCTTAGATATTTTCGTTATGCTCCAGTGTTCATAATCGGGCTGACGCAATGACGATTACCGCCAATCTCAACGC
>SFEX01000004.1 GCA_004557075.1 Clostridiales bacterium | reverse complement strand
TAGGAGAGCTCCTTGCTGTCCTTCAGGCCAGCCTTGCCGCAAACTTCTTCCATTGCCGCCACTGCGGACAGCTCGGAATTGATCTTGCTGCGGATGGTGCAATCTGCTACCATCTTGCCGGTCTCGTCAAGTATAACTGCCTTTGTATAGGTCGAACCTACGTCGCAGCCGCCAAAGTATTTCATTAGTATTGCCTCCAATAAAATATAATTTTAACTAATAATTTTCAAGCTATGCAACTCCCGTTTGGATGGGAGTTGCATATTGTTTAAGTTTACAAATCAGACTTCGTACTCGTACTTGGGGAACTTATCCATGTCGTACGGCATCGTGAGCATATCTTTGCGCTCCATGTTATCATAGTGGTTCTTGAGGAACGGCTCTACAACATTGAACAGGAGCTTGCCGTCGAGGTCAAAGAAAAATACTGCAAACAGTGCCGCATAAGCAACTCCGCCTAACGCGAGAGCTTTTACTAAAAACTTCTTCATATTCTTTGCTCCTCCTATTACCATGTCATGTCGTCGTCGAGCTCAAGCAGGGACGGATCCAGGGGCTCTTCGTGCATAACGGTTGTCATGTAATCGCTGATCAGGCGACGGATCTCAGCACGGGAGACAGTACGGCTGTCGGGCAGTGCGTGAGGAATCCAGAAAGCAGGAACGTTTCTGTCGCGGAACTCGTCCTCGAACAGGCCGTGTACGCCCTGCATGCCCTTGCACTGGAGCTGGTCATACATTGCGACCATATCGCAGTTGAAGCGCTCCATGTACTCCCACAGCTCGAAGATGTGGTGCATACCGCCGACTGCCATGCGGCGCATGGGAGCCCACATATGGTACTGAGCAACGTCTTCCAGCATGTTCTCATAATTATCGGTACGGATGGTCATATCAAACATAAGGGAGTCCATGTTGATGATAACATTCAGACCCCAGCAGTTATATGCCCAAGTGCACCAGTTGGAGTAGTACAGAGGTGCGCAGGACCAAGCGATAACTCTGTGACGGGTGTTGGGGAAGGTGTTGGTCTTCTCGCGCACGCATCTCTCCATGATCGGGCGAACCTTGCTGTCAACAAAGTGCCAGATGGGCAGATCGCCGAACTGGCTCTGGTAGATGCGGTACAGAGCCTGAGCAACACCGTTTACGGGGTAGCTGTTGGTCTTTGCGGCAACTTCCCACTTCTCCCACTCGAACTTCTGAAGCTCGTTCTGAGACTCAAGACGCTCGACCATCACATCCCAGTTGAAGGGAACGCCGGTCTGCTCCTCGATAAACTTCCAGCACTCCTCAATGTCGCGCTTGCAGTACTTCTTTACCAGAGGATCATCAAACTGCATGGGCATTGCCAGAGCGTAGAGGGGCTTGTCGTTGAACCAGTCCTGAAGGACGGCGGTGGAAACGGAGCCGTCGCAGGCCTCGTTGCAGGTGATCATGAACGGGCTGTAGTCGGGGATATCGTCAAGGACGTACAGACCGGACTCAGCCTGGCACATCGGGCAGGGATCGCCGGGCAGACCGATGGACTGAACCGCGTCGATGTAGTTGTGAACAGTGTGGCTGTTAACATGGCAGGTGACGAAGTAGGGGATCATCTCGAGGGAGACGTTCTTGAACTTGTCAGACCAGGGATAGAATATACCGCCCCATACGGTCTCCTTGTGAGCCATGGTGTGATACCAGTCGTCGTTCTTCTTGCCACCGTGCAGCTTGGTGTCGGCATTGAACATGGTCATGAACTGGTAGATAGTCGCGTTGACCATTGCGCGGTAATGCCATGCGGAGGCCTTCATTGCGGGGCCGCGCATACCTTCCATGCCGCGGTCGAACCAATGCAGAACGGGCAGGTAGGTCTGGCCGACCCAGCGGTATCTCCATACACCCTTTGCAAAGTTAATAAGTCCGCCGTACTTCATGACGTCCATAACCATGTGAATGTAGTTATACAGCCAGATTTTGTTGAAGTAGTAGAAAGTATCCTTTACGCCGCGCCACTCTCTGTGCTTGTAAAGGCCGGTCTTGGGCAGATAGTTATCGCCGAGACGGCGCTCGCCGTGGGGCTTGCCATACCAAAAATCTTTTAAAGCTTTCTTAAAATCCATATTAATTGCCCTCCTGGATCTTCTTGATCTCGACGGATTCAACGAATGCCTGGAAGCGGGTACGGAGCTGGCCGGAAGCGGTGTTTATGTATTCCTTCTCGATGGAGCAGACAGGAATACCGAAGTCGCGCTTCATAACGACTGTGTCGATAACACGCTCATAGCTCCAGTACTCGCAGAACTTGTTGGAGCAGACGATAAGACCATCGGCGCCGTACTCCTTGACGAGATTTGCCAGGGTCTGCTTTCTTTCACGCATAGTGTGCTGCGGCATGAAGCGGGGGCAGTTGGAAGTGTCAAGATAGTGACGAGCAATGGCGCGCAGGGGATCCTCGCCCTCTTCAACAACGATGGGCTGACGGGACTCGACAGCACCGTAGCAGTAACGGTCACATACGACCTCTGCACCGCAGCCCTCGATGAGCTTGGTGAAGTCGGGGTCGTCGTTCTCGGAGCCTGCAAGAACGACCTTGCAGCGGAACGGCCACTTCTCGTCGGGCTTACGGGTCTTCATCTCCTTAGCGGTCTCGCGCAGGTAAGGAAGAATGAGGTACTTGGGGCATACCAGAGAAACAAGCTGGATGACATGGAACTCGTAGCCGGTGATGGTCGGGTTCTCGAGCTTGCGGTAGTCGCCGATCTCGTTTATGAGCTTGCAAACCTCGTTGTGCTGCTTGATAGCGGCGAGGAGTGCCTTGTCGGAAACATCAACACCGAGATTGTTCTTGAGAGGCTCAAGAACGTGAGCTTTGAGCTGATCATAATAATAGTCAACTGCGTAGCCGCTCTTTTTGAAAGGAACATCGGTAAATTCGCAGAAGAATTTATCGTTCTGGATAACGTCCATATCCTTTACGGAGTCAAGGTGCTTCTGCTGAATGTGCTCCTGGAAGCGGCAGGTGACGGTGCAGGTCTCGGTTGCCAACTGCGCATCGAGGAAATTGAAGCCGCCCTCGAGCGCGCGCTCGAAGAGGCTGCGTCCGTAGTGGCAGACACGTCCGGACATGTAATAGGTTGCGATGTCGGGTGAAGTGCAGCGCGGTGCTCTCAGACGAACGGAGAAGCAGCCCGGCAGGTCGAGAAGTACTTCGGGCATAAAGAAGCAAGTGTAGCCGAGTGCATATTTGCCCTCTGCCTTTGCCTGCTGCACCAATTCATTGTTGGCTTCCTGAAGCAGATTCTCAAAGTAAATCAGATGCTTAAGGTCTCTCACGGATAACCCCCCATAATAAAAATTTTTGCCGTGTTTTTGGAGATGACGTTCATCTCACATATGCTTAATATTGTATCAAAGCGTCACTTTATTGTCAATTGCATTTTGGTCAAAAAACCGACAATTTGAGGCATTTTTACTGGTTTTTTCTTATACAGTTATATCATTTATGTCTAAAACGAAAAATTGCTTAAAAAATTTTGAATAGTTGCTGTACAGGCTGTACAATTTCCCTGTATCATCTCGGGACTGCCGCCGCCGCGGCCGGATATGGCGCCGTTTATCTCCTTTGCGGCTTTCCTGAGGTCAACGCTGCGGCTGCCGATTATGTACCGGAAGCCGGCATCATCGCTGCCGGAGAACACCGCCGCAACGCCGCCGCACTTTTTCACGGCTTCATTTACGAGCAGTCTGAGCGCCGGCTCGTCCAATGTCGAGTCAAATATGCATATGTTCCCCTCCGTCGGGCTTATCGCCTCGGCTCTGCACAGTGCAAGAGACCGGCTGAGCTCCGCCGTTCTCGCCTTGAGCCTGTCGCGCTCTTCCGCAAGACGCCGTACCGCCGCCGCCGTTTCGTTCCGCCGGGCCGAGAGAAGCATGGATATCTCCGTGTTATTATTCTGGATAACAGCGGCGTTTTCATAGGCGTCGAGGCCGCAGAGCATAGTTATCCTGACGCCCTCGCCTCCCCTGCGCCGTCGCTCGCTGTCGAGTATCTTTATAATGCCGATCTCGGCTGTGGAGGCAACATGCGGCGCACAGCAGGCGCATATATCCACGCCCTCTATCTCCACGATGCGCACGTTTTCCGTAAGCTCAAGCTTGCTGCGGTATTCCAGAGTATTCAGTTCTTCTTCCGGCGGGAACGAGGTAATTATCCTGCGGTTTTCAGCGACTATCCGATTCGCCTCATGCTCGACCCGCATAAGCTCCTCCCAGCTAATCTCTCCGTCGAAATCTATGGTCACAGCATCCTTACCCATGTGGAAGCCGATATTGTTGTACCCATATTTCTTATGCACGAGCCCCGACAGAATATGCTCGCCTGAGTGATTTTGCATTCTCCTGAGCCTCAGCTCCCAGTCGATAGCGCAGTCATATTCCGCTCCGACGTCGAGAGCTTGGTTTACATAATGTACGACCTTCCCCGCTTTCTCCTGCGTATCCCGGACAAACGCATCACCTATATATCCGCTGTCGCCCGCCTGGCCGCCGCCCTCGGGGAAAAAGGCCGTTCTGTCAAGCGTGACCGCCCAGCCGTCGTTTATCTTTTCGCAGGAAGTGACGCGGGCTTTGAAAAGTTTCATTTTGCTGTCGGCATAGTAAAGTCTTTCTGTCATGATGATCTCCGTTTCGCCGCCTGTCGCGGCAGATATTATGCTTTATGATAACATTCTATTTAGCTTAATTCAATCGGAGAATTATACTCCGGACGGTAGAAGCTGCACTTTCCGCCCTCCCACAGCGCCGATTCGTCCAGCAGGGACGCACGGCAAATGCTGTTATCTCCGTACTTCTGGCGTATCTTATCCATGGCAGCGTCTATACTGCGCTGGCGGTTTAAGTTTACATAATCTATAAATATGTCAATTTGCTCATCGCAATCCGCATGTACCAGCTCCAGTGCGCGAATGCCGATGCTGTGCAATGGGCCGGGAAACTCATGGCACTGCCTCAGAAGCTGGGCGGCGCAGGCCGCGAGTTCATTTGTTACATCAGTGGCGTGGCGCAGACGCATACGGTGGCTCTTCCAACGCAGATCCGTTCCTCTTACGCCGATCTCCACCGTCCGGCACATCAGCTTTTGCCGCCTCAGACGCGAGCCCACACCGTCGGCAAGCGCCAGCAGGACCGCCCTCGCCTGCTTGAAATTCTCGATATCCTGCGGCAGGGTCGTGCTGTTGCCTATCGACTGCGGAGGCTCCTCCTCGCCCAGTCTGCGGACACGGGAGCTGTCCATTCCGTTTGCGTAACGCCACAAGGTAAGGCCGCTTTTGCCGAAGCGGGCGCGCAGCAGCTCGGAATCCGTGCGGGCAAGCTCGCCTATCGTGCGTATGCCCATGCGCCCCAACTCTCTTTGTGCGCTGCGCCCCACCATAAGCATATCCGACGCCGGAAGCGGCCACACAAGCTCCCTGAAATGCTCCCTGTCTATCACCGTCACGGCGTTCGGCTTTTTATAGTCCGAGCCGAGCTTTGCCATCACCTTATTCCACGACACTCCTATGCTCACTGTAAGCCCCGTTTCGCGCCTGACCCGCTCCCTTATCTCGTTTGCCGTTTTAACGGGGTCGGGACAGGCAAGGCAGTTCGTTATATCCAGCCAGCTCTCGTCTATCCCAAACGGCTCGCACATATCCGTATATTCGCCGTAAATTTCGCGCACCATATCGGCATATTTGATGTACCGGTCAAAATGCGGCTCCACTATCTGAAGCTCCGGGCATAGCTGCTTTGCCTGCCATATCGTCATGCCGGTCTTGACTCCGGCGCGCTTTGCATTATCGGATTTGGCGAGTACGATGCCGTGCCTGCGCTCCTGCGAGCCGCACACCGCGAAGGGCTTATCCGAAAGCTCGGGGCGGTATAGCCGCTCCACGCTGGCATAGCATGAATTTATGTCCGAATGAAGTATTGCCCTGTCCATCAAAATTCTCCCATTAAGATAATACAGCCATTATATATCTCTTAATTGGATTTGTAAAGAGGAAAGATTATCTATTTTAGATATTTTTGCTTGCAATTTTTATCCGCATACTATATAATAGCATTAGTTATATACAGAGGAGACATATGAGTATGAATATTGCAAATATAGGAGAGATACTGAATATCCGCCGCAGGGAAATGGGGCTTTCCCAGGCCGAGCTTGCCATGCTGCTGCGCGGTGAGGGCATCGACGTCACCAACCAGGCAATATCCAAATGGGAGAATGGCAGCACCCTGCCCAACGCGAAGCAGTTTCTTATTCTGTGCCGCGTGCTTGAGATCGACGACATAGGCGGCGAGTTTCTGGTCGGCGGCCGCGGCGGTCTGCTTGCGGGGCTTGACAATATGGGCAGGAAAAAGGTCAGGGAGTATATCGAGCTTTTGCGCAGCAGCGGCCTGTATGACGCAGAGCCCGAGCCGGAGCGCTGCCGCACGCTTCCGCTGTACTCCATCGCGGTATCGGCCGGTACAGGCCAGTTCCTTGACAGCGAGGATTACGAAATGACCGAGGTCGGCCCGGAGGTTCCCGAAAACGCGAACTTCGGCGTTCGCGTCGCGGGCGACAGTATGGAGCCGCAGTTTCACGACGGTCAGACCGTTTGGATAAGGCAACAGCACAGCCTTATGACGGGCGAGATCGGCATTTTTCTCTATGACGGCTGCGCCTACCTCAAGCAGCTTGTCGCGGTGGACGATCATCTTGCGCTGCACTCTCTCAATCCCGCCTATCCCGATATAGAAATATCACCGGAGCTTCCCCTGCGCGTTTTGGGCAAGGTTCTTGCCGCATAAAAACAGTCTGTCAAAAGACAATAAATGAATGTATAGAGCGCGATAACGGCGGGGGGGAGCTCGAGGGGGCGACAGCCCACCTCGAATTAGATTAATAGCCATCAAAAAAGTCTGATTTATCAGACTTTTTGACGAGCAAGGCTCGGTTTTTTGCGAAATGCAATTTCACAAAAAACGTGGCGTTTTTGAAGCGTGCAAAAAAGTTCGCAAGGACTTTTTTGACATGCTGAAAAACAGTTCGCTTAAATAGCGAACTGTTTTTTTAAATGCCGAGTATGTATAGCAGCAGCGGTATTGTTATCATCGACAGTATGGTACTTATGAATATCTCCTCCGAGGACTCGACGCCGTCCCTGCCGTACTGTAGGCCGATAATGGTGCATATAACTGCCGACGGGCAGGCAGCCAGAATCACGATAGTGCCGAGGATAATGGGGTCTGCGATGAAAAATCTCAGCACGAACCACACGATAAGCGGGCTGACTACAAGGCGCATAAAGCTCATGCCGTACATCCGCGGCTTGGAGACCGCCTCCTTGAGTGAAACATCGCCCAAGGACATTCCGACGCACATCATGGAAAGCGGCACTGTCGCCGCCGACAGGGTATCAGCCACGTCGTCCACGATCTTCGGCATCGGTATCTCAAAGATAAATATCACGACCGCCGCAAGCGTTGCAATAATTGGGACGTTTATAACGTTTTTTATGCTGAATTTATAATTCTTCTCCCCTTTTTGCAGGAACATTATGCCCACGGTGTACAGCAGAAGATTAAAGGGTATGTTCGACAGGGAAGCAAAAAACACCGCGTCCTCGCCAAAGAACGCCGCTACCAGCGGGAAACCCACAAAACCGTTGTTCATAAACGCAACCAGCATGCGGTACATGCCCTTGTCCCCGTCCTTTATCCGCAGCAGCCCCGGGCTGAGCCAGCCTATGCCGATGCTTATGAGCGTTGAGACGGTCATAAGCAGAATACCGAGGGCGATATCGCTGCCCGACATCTCCAGTTCTTTATTTATGACCGAGGACAGGATCATGCCCGCGAGGAATACGTTTATTACAAGCTTGCTCAGTCCTTTGTTAAATTCCGGCCCTACCAGCTTCAGGCGCACGCAAAGATAGCCCAGGGCCATCAGTATGACCATCAGAGCCATTTTTTCTATAAGCACAGTCATATATCTTAATCTCCGCATAAAAAACAGCCTTATAAGGGCTGTTTTTTTATTTATTGTTTTTTATTGTCAGAAGCCGAGTATCGCCTTCGCTATCTCAAAATAAATAAGCAGCGACACGGCGTCGGTTATCGTTGAAATCAGCGGGTTTGCCATTACCGCGGGGTCTACCCCGATCTTCTCGGCCGCTATGGGCAGAGTGCTGCCGACGACCTTGGCAAACATTATGATAAGGACTATCGACAGGCTGACAACGGCGGCTACCGTCACGGTGACCTCCGGGTGGTTCATAAGCATCCTGTCAACAAGCAGCATTTTCACGAAATTGACCGCCGCAAGGGTGATACCGCACAAAATGGCTACACGCCATTCCTTCCATATTACCCTCAGCACATCCTCAGGCTCGGTATCGCCGAGCGACAGGCTTCGGATGACGGCGGTTGCCGCCTGAGCCCCCGAGTTGCCGCCCGTACCCATCAGCATGGGGATAAAGCTTATAAGCACCGCCTGAGCGGCCAGCGCATCCTCAAAGGAGTTTATTATCATGCTGGTGAAGGTTGCCGAGAGCATGAGGAACATCAGCCACGGCACACGGCGCTTCCACATTTCAGTGGCTCCGGTGCGTGAATACGGCTTATCTGAAGGTGTCATTGCCGCCATGATTTCAAAGTCCTCGGTGGCCTCGGCTTCCATAACGTCGATGACGTCGTCAACCGTTACGATGCCGACGAGGCGGCCTTCCTTATCCACGACAGGCAGAGCCATCAGGTCGTAGTCGGATATCTTTTCCGCGGCCTCCTCCTGATCGTCATGGGTCATGCAGAATATGATATTCTTATCCATGAGATCCTCTATGACCGTCTCGTCATCAGACAGCAGAAGATCCTTTACCGACAGAACGCCTTCAAGCTTGCGGTCGGCGGAGGTGACAAAGCAGGTATATATGGTCTCCTTATCCTCGCCTATTCTGCGTATGCGGGCAATGGATTCCCGCACGTTCATGTACTTTTTAAGATCGACAAACTCGGCGGTCATGATGCTGCCGGCTGAGTTGTCGGGGTAGTTAAGATACTGATTTATAAGGTTTCGCGTCTGGGGCGTTGCGTTACGCATAACGCGCTTTACAACGTTGGCCGGAAGCTCCTCCATCATATCGACCGCGTCGTCAACATACAGTTCTTCGATGATGGCGGAAAGCTCCGAGTCTGTTATCGAGTTTATTATCTGTTCCTGCTCGGGGGCGTCAAAATTTGCAAAAACGTCGGCGGCGGTCTCCTTGGAGAGCAGGCGGAACACCATGGGCATTCTGTTATCGCCTATCTCCGTGAGAAACTCCGCAACGTCAAATTCATTCATGTCCTCAAGGCGGAGCTGAAGCTCTTTCATGCGATGCGCGTCCAGCAGCTCCATCAGCTCGCCGAACTGCCGGTCATGCATGGCTTCAAAATCCATGTTCTCCATGTCTTCCATTCCGGACCCTCCCTTCGGAATTTTGCCGATCACATGGCTTATTTGCCGAGGTACTCAGCCTGCTCGCGGCTGAGGCTGTCTATCTCAACTCCCATTGCCTTGAGCTTGCGGCTGGCGACCGCCTCGTCTATATCGCGTGGTACGGCAACGACATCGGCCTTGAGCTTGCCCCGGTTCTCGGCAAGAAACTGCGCGCTCATCGCCTGGATAGCAAAGCTCATGTCCATTATCTCGGCCGGGTGTCCGTCGGCGGCGGCAAGGTTCACAAGTCTGCCCTCGGCAATCGTAAACAGCGTCCTGCCGTCGGGCATGACATAGCCCTGTATGTTATGGCGCGCCTCATACTTGTTGACCGCCATCTTTTCAAGTGCGTCCATATCGACCTCGACATTGAAGTGACCGGCGTTTGAGAGTATGGCGCCGTCCTTCATGAGCGGGAAGTGCTCGGCGGTGATTATGTCTCTTCCGCCGGTGACCGTGCAGAAGATATCGCCTATCTTGGCGGCATCACGCATGGGCATGACCTCGTATCCGTCCATGACGGCCTCAAGCGCACGAACGGGGTCAGTCTCCGTCACGATAACCTTTGCGCCGAGTCCCTTTGCGCGCAGCGTTACGCCCTTGCCGCACCAGCCGTAGCCGGATATGACGACATACTTACCGGCGACAATGAGGTTTGTCGTTCGGCATATTCCGTCCCACACGCTCTGACCAGTGCCGTAGCGGTTATCGAACATATGCTTGCAGTCGGCGTCGTTTACCATTACCATGGGGAATTTAAGCTCGCCCGCCGCAGACATTATCCTGAGCCTGTTTATGCCCGTTGTCGTCTCCTCGCAGCCGCCGATAACGTTGGGGATAAGCTCGGCGTATTTCGTGTGCATGAGGTGAACAAGATCGCCGCCATCGTCGATTATGATGTTCGGGCCGATCTTCAGGACCTCATCAAGGCACTCCTCGTACTGCTCCATGGAGCAGCCGTATTCGGCAAAGACGTTCATGCCGCCGGATACCAGCGCCGCAGCCACATCGTCCTGCGTAGACAGCGGGTTTGAGCCTGTAACATACATCTGAGCTCCGCCCATCTCCATGACGCGGCAGAGATATGCCGTTTTCGCCTCAAGGTGAACGGAAAGAGCCACCTTCATTCCGGCAAAGGGCTTTGTCTTTTTAAAGTCCTCCCCTATCCCGCGAAGAACCGGCATATTGCGCTCTACCCATTTTATTTTCATCTCACCCGAAGGTGCAAGATTTATATCTTTAATTCTGCTCACGGCAATTATCCCCCTTTTCAATAAAACAATTAATTTTACCACCATATTTTAATATCCGCAAGTGTTGAAAGCAGCAGAAAAGCATGATAATATAATAACTAATGTAGTTTAACACATGCCGTTTGGCGGAAATGAGGATAATTATGCAGATTCAAAAGAAATGGATAGGAAAAAAGCCGGATTGTGCGGGCAATGTTTATCTTTTAGAATGCAGTCAGTCGGAGATGTTTGAGCAGATATACCCGCTCATAGGGCAGCCGGCGCTGCACGCTACCAGCGGCAATGACGTTGACATCAGGCTGTATTTTATCTGCGAGGACGGCCGCAGGCTGCTCCCGGTTGACAGGCCCTCGCTCATGAGCGGCGCATTTAACGGCGGAGTTTCCCCGCTTGAGCCGTGCGAGCTCAAGACCTCCGGACGCATCGAGGAGCTTGTCAAGGCAAATGAGCTGCTCCCGTCCGTAAACGCAAGCGATTATCTTCTCCGAGGCATAACGAAATAAGTCACAATAATGAAAGGATATATGTAATATGGGTCTTATAAAAGCCGCTGCCGGAGCTATCGGCAGCACAATGGCCGACCAGTGGAAGGAATTTTTCTACTGCGACGCTATCGATAAGGACACTCTTGTTGTAAAGGGCACAAAGCGCATCACTTCCAGATCTTCAAACACCAAGGGCAGCGACAACGTAATATCAAACGGCTCGGGCATCGCCGTTGCCGACGGTCAGTGCATGATAATAGTCGATCAGGGCAAGATCGTTGAGGTCTGCGCAGAGCCGGGGCAGTTCACCTACGACACCTCTGCCGAGCCGAGCGTTTTTTCCGGCCCGCTCGGAAAAGCCATTGTCGATACATTCAAGCTCATCGGCAGGCGCTTCACCCTTGGCGGCGACACCGGCCGCGATCAGCGAGTTTACTACTTCAACACCAAGGAGATAACCGACAACAAGTTCGGCACGGCAAATCCCATCCCCTTCCGCGTTGTTGACAGGAATATCGGCCTTGACCTCGACACTGCGGTGCGCTGCAACGGCGTGTATTCCTACCGTCTGACTAATCCTCTGCTCTTTTACACAAACGTCTGCGGCAATGTTGAGCGCGATTACTCCCGCGAGGAGATAGACAGCCAGCTCAAAGCCGAGTTTATAAGCGCCCTACAGCCTGCCTTCGCAAAGCTGGCGCTTCTGGAAATGCGTCCGAATCAGATTCCCGCTCACGCCGAGGAGCTGTCGGCATTCATGAATGAGACGCTCACGCGCAAGTGGGGCGAGATGCGCGGCATAAGCATCGTCTCCATCGGAATGAACTCCATAACCATTCCCGATGAGGACGCCGAGAGCATAAAGCAGCTTCAGCGCTCGGCTGTTATGCGCGATCCCACCATGGCAGCGGCAAACCTCGTCGGCGCTCAGGCGGACGCCATGCGCGCGGCGGCGGAAAATTCTGCGGGCGCTATGACCGGCTTCATGGGCATGGGCATGGCAATGAACGCGGGCGGCGTAAACGCGCAGAATCTCTACGCAATGGCACAGCCGCAGGCTCAAACCGCCGCTCCGGCAGCCGAGTCTTGGCGCTGCGCCTGCGGCTCCGTGAACACGGGCAAATTCTGCCCCGAGTGCGGCGCTAAAAAGCCTGTATACCGCTGCAACAAGTGCGGCTGGAAGCCCGCCGATCCCTCAAATCCGCCGAAATTCTGTCCAGAATGCGGCGACCCCTTTGACGAGGGCGACTTAGAGTGATAAATATGGAAACTGAAAATCAGCTTCAATATAAATGTCCCTGCTGCGGCGGAGCAATAAGCTTTGACAGCTCTTCGCAGAAGATGAAGTGCCCCTACTGCGACACGGAGTTTGACGCCGAGACGCTCAAAAGCTACGACGAGGGTCTGAAGGAAGACCGCGGCGATGACATGAGCTGGGACACAGAATCTGGAGGGCGCTGGCAGGACGGCGAGGATGAGGATGTCAGCATATACGTCTGCTCATCCTGCGGCGGCGAGATAATCGCCGATGAGACAACATCGGCCTCAAAATGCCCATTCTGCGGCAACCCCGTCATATTCAAAAACAATCTCTCGGGCGAGCTAAAGCCCGACTGGGTCATCCCATTCAAGCTCGATAAAAAAGCCGCCAAGGAGGCTTTCAAAAAGCACCTTGAGGGCAAAAGGCTGCTGCCGAAGGCATTTAGAACCGATAACCACATCGACGAAATTAAGGGCGTTTACGTCCCCTTCTGGCTCTTTGACGCGAAGGCTGACGCCCGGGTAAGATACAGGGCGACCACAGTTCGATTCTGGAGCGACGCAAATTACAATTACACGTCCACAAGCTTTTATAACCTCTTCCGCAGCGGAAGTCTCGGCTTTGAGCACATTCCCGTTGACGGCTCTCAGAAAATGCCGGACGACCTTATGGACTCGCTCGAACCCTTTGATTTCAAGGATGCCGTGGACTTCCAGACCGCCTACCTCTCGGGATATTTTGCCGATAAATACGATGTCAGCGCCGAGGATAGCAAAGAGCGTGCCAACCGCCGCATAAAGGCGAGCGCGGAACAGGCCCTGCGGGGCACTGTATCGCCGACATATTCAAGCGTCATATCGGAAAACAGCTCCGTCAGCCTCGCCCACGGCAAGGCCGGATATGCTCTCTACCCCGTCTGGCTTCTGAACACGACGTGGAACGGTCAGAAATACATATTCGCCATGAACGGCCAGACCGGAAAATTTGTCGGCAATCTGCCGGTTGACAATGGGCTGTACGCTAAGTATTTCGCAGCCATCGCCGCAGTCAGCGCCGCAGTTTCCTACGGCCTCATGTGGCTTGCACTGATGTAGGAGGCGCGGCATGAAAAAATGTATTGTTTCTCTTTTGCTCACGCTGTGCCTGGTATTTGGCTTATCCTGCTACGCCTTTGCCGACAGCTCCGGCGCGCTGTACGACTATGAAGGTCTGCTCAGCGCAGACGAGGCCGATGATATCTCCGCCGCTTTGGAGTATATAAGCTCTAAGTACGATATGACCGTCGCCATTCTCACTGTCAGCTCCCTTGGCGGCAAGACCGCCGAGGAATACGCGGATGATTTTTACGACGAGAACGATCTCGGCGTTGGAGACGACAGGGATGGGCTCATTCTTCTTGTAAGCATGGCAGAGCGCCAGTGGTATATATCGACCTCCGGCTATGCCATCTACGCTTTCCCGGATTTGTATCTCGACGACATAGGCGAGAGCATAACGCCGTACCTCAGTGACGGCGACTGCGCAGGGGCGTTTGATGCCTTTATCGAGAATTGCGACTATTATCTCGACGACAGCAGCGACGATAATTACGATTATTCCGACGAGGATTTTTACTATGTCCCCGACGGCAGAGAAAGTTCAGGGCCGCGCATAATTTGGGTACCAATTGCCATAGGCATCGGGCTTATCATCGCACTCATCGTCATGAGTATATTAAAGCGCGGCATGAAAAGCGTCGATATGCAGACAGCGGCAGCAGACTATATCGTCGGCGGCAGCTTTAGTTTGAGCGAAAGCCGCGATATTTTCCTCTACACCACTGTCACTAAAACGCCCAAACCTAAGGATGACGACGATGATGATTACGGCGGCTTCGGCGCCGGCGGAAATTTCAGCAGCACGCATATGTCAGGCGGCGGCTCGATACACGGCGGTCGAGGCGGCAGCTTCTAATAATCAGCACGCAAAACCGGTTCTTTCAAAGAGCCGGTTTTTTCTTTTGTGAACTTTGAAGATTATTAGGCAATCGGCCTACCGTGCCAAAAAACGCAACAGTCCGCGTTTAATGACTGTTTAATTTTCAAAAGTTTTCGCCTATATTCTATTCACAATAAAATTTAACGCACCCAATATGTGGTGCAAACGGAGGTTAAGTGAATGAAAAGCAAGAAATTCTGCAAAGTGCTTTCTCTGATGCTTGTCCTGACCATGCTCATGAGCATGCCTGCTTTTGCAGCCGGTGTCGGACAGACCAGCTCTGAAAGTAAAGGAAACGATTACCCGATAGTACTCGTCCACGGCCTGTTTGGCTGGGGCGGCACGGAAATCGGCCTTAATTACTGGGGAGGCATGAATAGTCTTCGCACTCTCCTCAATAATGCCGGATACACGGTATACACGCCGTCAATCGGCCCAGTTGCAAGTAACTGGGACAGAGCATGCGAGCTTTACGCATACCTCGTCGGCGGAACCGTTGACTATGGCCAGTATCACTCTGCACTGAACGGTCATGAACGCTACGGTCGTACCTTCCCCGGTGTTATGAAAGAGCTGAATGATCCCAACAGCACTCAGAAAGTTCACCTTGTCGGTCACAGTATGGGCGGTGAAACAATTCGTATGCTGGCACAGCTGCTTGAAAACGGCGATCCCGACGAAATGCGCGCAACTACTGACGGCAGCCTCAGTCCCCTGTTTTCCGGCAATTGCCGCCACTGGATTGAGAGTATCACCACTCTTTGTACTCCTCACGACGGCAGCCAGTACGACACCAAGGTTTACAACAGCTTTGGCTCCCTTGTTCACCAGTTTGTCGGTATTCTCTCCAGTGCAACCGGAATGAACATTAATGAGCAGAACTTTGGTCTTGACTTCAAGCTCGACCAGTGGGGACTCCAGCGCAATGCCGGTGAGAGCTACTCAAGCTACTTTGAGCGTGTTGTCAACAGCAATATCTGGCAGAAGCACGTTACCGACCTGAGCGTATATGATCTCGACGTTGACGGTGCAGCGGTACTCAACTCCTACGCGAAAGCTCAGGACGATATTTACTACTTCTCCATCGCCTGCTCCGACACATACCGCAGCCCTGTTTACCCGCATAACTACATTCCCTGCAACAATATTAACCCCATGATGGTTAAGAGCGCTACCTACATGGGTAGCCACAAAAACTACGCGGTCGGTCATGTTAATATCGACGAGGAGTGGTGGGAGAACGACGGCATTGTCAGCGTGCGTTCCGCACAGTACCCGCATTCCAGCTCCAGTGATAAGTTTAATCTCAGCTACGGTACCGCGGCTGACGGCTCAATGATATTCAAAGACGGCACTCAGAAGGGCGTTTGGAACTACATTGAAAAAATTGACCGCACCGACCATATCAATATGGTTGGTCAGCTCACCAACACCAAGTATCTCCAATCCAAGTTCTATGAACTTGCGAAGATGCTCACCAGCATCCCCGCTGAGGGCAACGGTAACTCCGGTAATCAGCCGAGCATTCCCTCTACAGGCTTTGTCGATATCGTAAAGGACAGCTTCTATTACGACGCTGCAATCTGGGCAAATGAAAACGGATTTGTAAAGGGTGTTGACGAAACTCACTTTGCTCCTAACAGTCCCTGCACACGCGGACAGGTAGTAACCATGCTCTGGCGTGCAGCCGGCTCTCCCGAGCCAAAGACAAACTACTGCCCCTTCTGTGACGTTGCAACAAACAGCTACTGCGAAAAAGCAGTACTGTGGGCAAATGAAAACGGCATCACTAAGGGTACAACCGCAAACACCTTCTCACCGAACGCAATCGTCAACCGTGGTCAGGTCGTAACTTTTCTATACCGTTACGAGGGCTGCCCCGAGACTAACATTGTATACAATCCGTTCACGGATGTTGCAAGCGGCAGCTACTGCTACGACGCAGTTATGTGGGCTGTTGCAAACGGTGTAACTAACGGCAGAACCGCAAATACTTTTGCTCCTGCCGACACCTGCACTCGCGCTCATGTTGTTACTTTCATATACCGCGACATGGCTAAATAAGCTATCACGATAATACCCCATATATAGCAAAAACCACACCGATTTATCGGTGTGGTTTTTGCTGTTAATCTCAATTTTCAAAACTCGAATAGATTTATCTGCGAGCTTTCGGGCATATCTCCGAGCGCGCCAAGGCGTTTGAGAACCTCCAAATGGCTGGTACTAACCTTCGGGCAGGCAGCGCTGACCTCCTCAACGGAAATATAGCTCTGTCCGTTTTTCGTGCACTTTGCAAGGTCGAATGCGGCCGTTTCGCCAAGCCCCGCTATTGCGACAAACGGCGGTCTGAGCTTTTTATCCTCGGTTATCTTGAATTTCAGCGCGTCCGACTCGTACAGGTCTATCGGCGCAAAGTCGAAGCCGCGCATATAAAACTCGTACACCGCCTCAAGCGTTGTGAGTATGCTGTCCTCGTTCGCTGTAGAGTCGTCCTTTTTCTTCAGCTCGTTTATCTTGCGCCTTACCTCGTCCACTCCGCAGGTCATCATCTCCGCGTCAAAGCTGTTTTTCTGGCTGCGGCGGTAGAAATAAGCGCTGTAAAACGCCAGCGGCTCATGCACCTTGAACCACGCGATGCGAAACGCCATCATGACATACGCAACCGCATGTGCCTTCGGGAACAGGTATGCTATCTTGCGGCAGGACTCAATATACCAGTCCGGAACGCCGAGCGTGCGCATCTGCTCCTCAGCGTCGCCGGGAAATTCGCCGCTTTTTTTAACCTTGCCCTTTCGCACGCTCTCCATCGTCTTGAACGCGAGCGACGGCTCCATACCCTTTTGTATCAGATAGAGCATGATATCATCACGGCAACCGACCGTCTCGTTAACGGTTGCTATACCGTTTACGATAAGGTCACGGATATTCCCCGCCCAGACGTCGGTGCCGTGCGAGAAGCCGGACAGACGCACCAGCGTATCAAACTGCGTCGGCTGTGTATCGACAAGCATCTGCCGCGTAAAGCCCGTTCCGAACTCCGGTATGCCGATGCTGCCGGTCTTGCCGATTATCTCATCGTCCTCGGGAAGCCCCAGCACCGTGGGCGTTGTGAATATCTTCATCGTATCGGGGTCAGACAGAAGTATCTCCTTTGCGTCCACCCCGGTCATGTCCTCTAACATACGGATCATCGTCGGGTCATCATGACCCAGCTCGTCGAGCTTCAGGAGGTTAGACTCCATGCAGTGATATTCAAAATGCGTCGTGACTATGCCGCTCTTGGGATCGTCGGCCGGGTGCTGCACCGGGCAGAAATCGGTAACGTCCATGTCCTGCGGTATGACGACAAGGCCGCCCGGGTGCTGACCCGTTGTACGCTTGACGCCGACAAGTCCCTTAGCAAGGCGGTTTTCCTCCACCTTGGTGACGGTCATATTGCGCTCCTCAAGGTACTTTTTCACATAGCCGTAAGCGGTTTTTTCAGCCAGCGTGCCTATGGTTCCGGCACGGAAAACATGATCCGAGCCGAATAGCTCCTCGGTGTATTTGTGCGCCTGCGCCTGATACTCACCGGAGAAGTTGAGGTCTATATCCGGCGTTTTTTCGTTGCCGGGGTAGCCAAGGAAGGTCTCAAAGGGAATGTCAAAGCCGTCCTGCCGCATCAAAGTGCCGCAGTCGGGACAGTTTTTCGGCGGCATATCGGCTCCGCAGCCGTAGGAGCCGTCGGTAATAAACTCCGAGTGCTTGCACTTGGGGCACACATAGTGCGGGGGCAGCGAGTTTACCTCCGTGATGCCCGACATATACGCAACAATGGACGAGCCGACAGAGCCTCTGGATCCCACCAGATAGCCGTGCTCAAGGGAATTCTGAACCAGCTTCTGAGCCGACATATAGATAACGTCATAGTTGTGGTCGAGGATGGTTTTCAGCTCCGTATCAACACGCTCCTGCACTATCTCCGGCGGATTTTCGCCGTAGATAGCGTGCATTTTGCCGTAGACGAGCGATTTAAGCTCCTCGGCCGAGTTCTCGATTTTCGGGGGGTACAGACCCTTGGGCAGAAGCTCGATATTCTCCACCTGGTCGGCTATCGCCCTCGGGTTATCTATGACGACTTCCTTGGCAATTTCATCGCCGAGATACTCAAACTCATGCAGCATCTCATCGGTGGTGCGGAAGAATATCGGACAGCCGCGGTCTGCGTCGGAGAATTTCTTTGCCGCCTGCAAAATTTTGCGGTACTGCTCGTCCTCGGGGTCGAGGAAGTGTACATCGCTTGCGGCAATGACGGGCTTATTGAGCTGTCTGCCGATATCGAGTATGCGGCGGTTATAGTCCTGGAGCACCGTCACATCGCTGACAACGCCGTTATCGACAAGGAAGCCGTTATTCGCGATGGGCTGAATCTCAAGATAGTCATAGAACGAGGCGATGCGCTTTAGCTCCGCGTCGCTCGCGCCGTGCATCACAGCGCCGTAAAGCTCGCCCATGCCGCATGATGAGCCGACAAGTATGCCCTCCCTGTGCTTTATCAGCAGGCTTTTCGGCACGGTCGGAGTCTTGTGGAAATATTTAAGATACGACTGTGATACAAGCTCGTACAGGTTTTTTAGCCCTGTCTTATTCTTTACCAGCAGTATCATATGGCGGGATTTGCTGTGGTCGGCAGGCTTAATTTGCCGGAAAACAGTCTGAATATCATCGACCGTCTTTGCACCCTTTTCCGCGAGCATGGGCAGGAATTTGCCCATTATCCGCGCCACTACAAGCGCGTCGTCCGACGCTCTGTGGTGGTTAAACTCAGGCAGGCTCAGGCGGTTTGAAACTATATCCAGCTTATGGCGCTTGAGATCCGGCAAAAGCGCGTGCGACAGCGACAGCGTGTCCAGATACACAGGCTCGAAGTCAATACCGCTGCGAGCGCAGGCCGACGACATGAAGCCCGTGTCAAAATCCGCATTGTGCGCGACTATCGGACGATCCCCCGCAAATTCGAGGAACATTCTCATTGCCTCGGCCTCGTCGGGAGCGCCCTTGACGTCCCTGTCGGTTATGCCGGTGAGCTGGGTTATCTCCGACGGGATATGCATTCCGGGGTCAACGAAGGTGTTGAAGCTCTCCTTTATCTCGCCTCCGGCGAATATGACGGCGCCTATCTCGGTCATGCGGTCAGAGCCCGCGTTAAGGCCGGTGGTCTCAATATCAAAGGCCACCATCTCGTCGTTCATATCCCTGTCACTGCTGCCGTGAACCGCAAGGCTGCCGTCAAGGTCGTTTACAAAGTAGCACTCGCAGCCGTAGATTATTTTCACGCCGTACTTTTCTCCGGCCTTCCACATATCGGGGAAGGCCTGGAGCACACCGTGGTCGGTGACGGCTATCGCCGGGTGTCCCCAGTATGCCGCTCTCTTTACGATGGCCGCGGGATCGGTCAGCGCATCGAGCGCGGAAAAGCGGGTGTGGACATGAAGCTCCACGCGCTTTTCCCTGGCATCGTCGGGTCGGATATATTTTTTGCCTAAGACTATGTCCTTTGGCTCGATAACTATGTCCTCATCATAGCGGCTGTAGGTTACAAAGCCGCTCACGAACACATGGTCGCCTACATTTATTTTATTTATAATCGACTGGTCGTCCTCGGCACGCAGGTACTTTGCGATGCGTATGGAGCCGGTAAGGTCCGTTATATCAAAGCAGAGCATAGCGCCGTCGCGCTTTTGGAGCTTGCGGCTTGTAACCTCAAACACGTCGCCCTCGACGACAACTCTGCCCGACGACTGGTTAAGCCCGGACATCGGCTCGGGCGCTCTTTTTATGCTGCGCCCCATAAGCACCGCACCGTCGGGCTTTGAGCCCTGCGGCTTGCTCTGACGGGTAGTCTTTGCCTCCGCCGGCTTTGGAAAGGCCGCGTCTATGCTGACCCTGTTAAGTCCGTAATCCCGCCTCAGAGTGCTTATGAGATCATCTATTTCCGCCGGGGCAGGGGCGCGGCAAAACCACGCGGCAATGTCCATGCTGCCCTCGGCAGTGCTCACCGCGACATCGGTCACATAGGCTTTTTCAAGCCCGCCGCAGCTTGTCCTGAGGCTCTCTGTCCCGGGAAATATCTCAAGAAATGATGTATGTTCGCTCACTTTAAGTACCCTCTTCGATAAGTTCGATCAGTGCGTCGCATAGATTTTCATATGGGTATGTACCGATAACCTTGCCCTTTTTGAACAGCAGGCCGCAGTCTACGCCGCCCGCAACGCCGTAATCGGCCTCGCGCGCTTCGCCCGGGCCGTTGACAACGCAGCCCATGACTGCAACCGTTATGTCCCTGTCCATACCGGCGATGCGCTTTTCAACCTCGTGGGCAAGGCCGATAAGGTCTATCTGCGTTCTGCCGCAGGTCGGGCAGGACACAAGCTTTATTCCGCGCCGAAGCCCCGCCGCCTTGAGTATGGCGACACCGGCCTTGACCTCCTCGACGGGGTCTGCCGTCAGAGACACGCGGATGGTATTTCCAATGCCCTCGCACAAAAGCGTGCCTATGCCGACAGCAGACTGTATAGTTCCGTTCCACGCAGTCCCCGTCTCGGTGACGCCAAGGTGCAGCGGGTAGGGAAATTCCTCCGCCGCAAGCCGGTATGCCGCAACGGTAAGCGGCACGGACGATGCCTTCATCGAAAGGCATATATCGTCAAAATCAAAGCGGTTTAAAAGCTCGATATGCGTTTTCGCGCTCTCGACCATGGCCTCCGCCGTCGGATGGCCGTACTTTTCTATAAGGCGCTTTTCAAGGCTGCCCGCATTGACGCCTATTCTGATGGGGATATTGCGCTTTTTGCAGGCATCGGCTACCTTGCGCACATTTTCCGCCGAACCGATATTTCCCGGGTTTATGCGTATCTTGTCAACGCCGCGCTCGGCCACAGCCAGCGCAAGGCGGTGGTCAAAGTGTATATCCGCGACTATCGGGATATCTGTCTGCTCCTTTATTGCCGGTATCGCTTCTGCCGCCGCCATATCGGGAATGGCAAGGCGAACGATATCGCATCCGGCGGCTCGAAGCTGCTTTATCTGCCGAACCGTTGACTCAACATCGTGCGTTTTCGTGTTGCACATCGACTGCACCGTTACCTCGGCTCCGCAGCCGATCTCAATGCCGCCTACATTTATTATTCTGGTTTCGTTTCTTTTATCCATGGCTTTACCCCGTTATCAGCCTTACAATATCATTATACATAACCACGACCATAAGCAGCAGGAGCAGTCCCATGCCTATCATGTGGATATACCCCTCGTACTTGGGGTCGAGCTTGCGTCGGCTTATCGCCTCGATTATGACCGTCACAATCATCAGGAACACCCTGCCTCCGTCGAGCGCCGGGATAGGCAGCATGTTCATTATGGCAAGGTTTATCGCAATGAACGCGGAGAAATACAGTATGCTGTACATCGCATCGGCGGTGCTCTCGGCCTGAGAGCCGACGTCGTTCATCATATCGACGATGCCGACAGGCCCAGCCATATCATCCACGCCCACAGCACCGCTGATAAGGTCGCCTAAGCCTAACCACACAAGGCGAGAAAACTCCATGGTCGTGTTCCATGTGTACCTCAGCTTTGCACCGAAGGTCGCCTCCTCCACGCCCCACACGAAGCCGTATTTAAGTCCCTCCTCCGTCTGCACGGTGCGCGTTAGCTTGAGATCATCTATGCTGACCTTTTCGCCGTCGCGCACAACGGTGATATCGTAAACGCCGTCGCCGCGCTCAAGGAACATTGAAACGTCGCTGTACAGATAAATGCGGTGACCGTCTATGCTGTAAAACCGGTCGCCTGCCTCGAAAGTGCCGTCTGTCTCATACGGGCAGCCGTCAAGAAAGCTTTCGATCACAGGCGCTCTGAAGAGCTCGGCATTGCCGTACATTAAAACGATGAGGATTATGCCGAGCAGGAAATTCATGAACGAGCCGGCGCAGAGGATGATCAATTTCTTCCAGAAGCTCTGATTGGGAAAGCCCCTCGGATCGTCGCTCTCCTCATCCTCGCCCATGGCGCAGAAACCGCCTATGGGCAAAATACGCAGCGCATACTGTGTCTCGCCCTTCTGCTTTTTCCAGATTGCAGGCCCCATGCCGATGGCAAATTCATCGACCCTGACGCCGCAGGCTTTCGCCGTTATGAAATGTCCAAATTCATGTATGGCGATCAGGACACCGAACATTATGATTGCGATTACTACATACATTAGGAAAAATGCTCCCTGACAAAAATTCTGGCAGCTTCGTCCGCCGCCAATATGGCCTCAAGATCAGGCTCCTTTATTATTTCTATGCTCTCGACAGCCGCCAAAGCACTGTCATATATATCATTGTAGCCGATGCGGTGCTGCAAAAACAGCGATACCGCCACTTCATTTGCCGCGCTCATGACGCATGGCGCCGTGCCTCCCGCTCTTGCACAATCCATTGCAAGCTTCAGGCAGGGTGTCTTTTCATAATCGGGAGCCTCAAAGGTCATATCCTTCATATTCCAGAAATCAAGGCGCTCAAACGGAGACTGACTGCGCTCAGGATAGGTCATGGCAAGCTGTATCGGAAGCCCCATATCGGGAACGCCGAGCTGGGCTATCACAGTGCCGTCAATAAGCTCCACCATTGAGTGTATTATGCTCTGCGGGTGTACAACCACCTGTATGTCATCGGGCGTTACACCGAAAAGATGCATAGCCTCAATAAATTCAAGGCCCTTGTTCATCATTGTCGCAGAGTCAACGGATATCTTCGCGCCCATGCTCCAGTTGGGATGCTTTACCGCCTGCTCGGGCGTTACATCCCGCAGCTCCGCGCGGCTTTTGCCCCTGAACGGGCCGCCGCTTCCTGTCAGCAGTATCTGTTTAAGCTCGCCCTTTTTCCTGCCCATGAGGCACTGGAAGATCGCCGAATGCTCGGAATCCACGGGCACTATCTCCGCGCCCATTTGCGCTGCCCGGGGCATCACTATATCCCCCGCGCACACCAGAGTTTCCTTGTTTGCGAGGGCGATACGCTTTTTCGCGTCTATCGCGGCAAGCGTGGGCTTCAGTCCCACAGAGCCGGATACCGCCGTAACAACGCACTCGGCGTGACCAGCGGCGGCTTCTATGAGTCCCTCCATACCGCCCGCCACCTTTATATCAGTATCGGCAAGCTTTATGCGCAGGTCGTTTGCGGCAGTCTCGTCATATATCGCGACAAATTCAGGTCTAAGCCTGCGCGCCTGCTGCTCCACCATTTCGATTTTTCTGTTGGCGGCAAGCGCCTTCACGGGTATGCCGAGGTGGGAAGCCGCAGCTATGCTCTGACGGCCGATAGAGCCGGTCGAGCCTAATATCGACACTGAGCTTATCATGTCTTTACCCCTCCGAATCGGCGGTCGCGGCTGTTATAGGACGCTATCGCCTTGTCAAGCTCCTCCGGAGTGAAGTCCGGCCAGAGAACATCCGTAAAATAAAATTCCGAATAGGCGCACTGCCACAGCAGGAAGTTCGATATTCTGTACTCCCCGCCGGGACGGATGAGCAGATCGGGGTCGGGTATGCCCGCAGAATACATGTACCCCTCGAGCTTTTCCTCTGTCAGTTCGCCCTCTGCCCTGCCCTCGGCAACGTCATTGGCATAAAGCTGCGCTGCGCGCACGATCTCGGCTCTGCCGCCGTAGTTGATGCAGATATTTGCCTGAAAGCCCTCTATCTGCTGCGATATCTCGTCGGTTTCGTGTATAAGCTCCTGAAGCTTGGGGGACAGGCGCGATATATCGCCGAACACCTTCATTCGGATGTTCTTCTTCCGCATATCCCGTATCGCCTCGTGCAGATATTTATCCAGCAGCCTCATGATGCCGCTGACCTCCTCCGTCGAGCGCTTCCAGTTTTCCGTTGAAAACGCGTACACCGTGAGGTATTCTACGCCTATCTCCTTGCAGTAGGTGGCGATATTCCTGAATGTCTCCGAGCCTGCCAAATGCCCCGCATTGCGTGGCAGGCCGCGTTTTTTCGCCCATCGGCCATTGCCATCTAATATTATGGCAATATGGCGGGGAAGGCATTTTGCCTGCTCCCCCGCCGAATTGTTAAGTATATTATCCGCCATATCAGATCTCGAAAAGTTCCTTTTCCTTTGCGTCGGTGATGCTGTCGACTTCCTTGATGTAATCGTCGGTCAGCTTCTGGACGTCCTTCTCAATGTTCTTATAATCATCCTCTGTGATCTCGGATGCCTTCTGCTGCTTCTTAAACTTGTCAATCGCGTCGCGGCGGATATTGCGGACCGCGACCTTGGACTCCTCGCCGTATTTCTTGACAAGCTTTGCAAGATCCTTGCGGCGCTCCTCAGTGAGCTGCGGGAACACAAGGCGGATGGCTCTGCCGTCGTTCTGGGGATTGATACCCAGATCGGAGGCAAGGATCGCCTTTTCAATGCCCTTGAGGACGGATCCGTCCCAAGGCTGGATCATCAGGGTTCTGGGGTCGGGCACCGATATGGACGCGACCTGCTGTATCGGAGTGGGCACGCCGTAATAGTCAACGCTGATCTGGTCGAGAACAGCGGCATTCGCGCGTCCGGCTCTTACGGATGCGAGCTGAGTTTTCAGCACCTCTGTTGTCTTCTTCATTCTGCTTTCTATCTCGGGATATTTAGACATGGTTCTGCCTCCTAATGATTTATTTTTACTTACTTACTGTTGTTCCGAGCTTTTCGCCCATTACCACGCGCACAATATTCTCCGGCTGAGCCAGTGCGAACACTATGACGGGTATATTGTTATCCATCGCAAGGCTGGTGGCCGTTGCGTCCATTACCGCAAGGTGCTGCGCGAGCACCTCATCGTATGTGATGCTGTCGTACTTCACGGCGGAAGCATCGGTTTTAGGGTCAGCCGAATACACGCCGTCTATGTTCTTTGCAAGGAGTATCGCGTCCGCGTGTATCTCCGCTGCTCTGAGCACAGCGGCGGTGTCGGTCGAGAAAAACGGGCTTCCCGTGCCGCAGCCGAACATGACGACCTCACCCTTTTCAAGGCGGCCTATCGCCTCGGTCGTACTGTACCGCTCGCCGACGCCTTGAATGTCAACAGCCGTCTGGATGCTGACCGCAGTGCCCGCTTGCTTGAAAACGTCGGCCACGGCCAAGCAGTTCATCGCCGTTGCCAGCATACCCATGCGGTCGGCGGAAACGCGCTCGATGTGCCCCACGCCGTCCTTGACGCCACGCCAGAAGTTGCCGCCTCCGACGACTATGCCAACCTGAACACCCATTTCCGTGCAGCGCTTGACGTTTTCGCACACGCGCGCGATAAAGTCAAAATCAAAGCCGTTTTTTTTCTCTCCGGCAAGAGCCTCGCCGCTTATTTTAATAAGAACTCTCTTATATGCAGGATCCATCACAGCAATCCTCCTTCATTATATATCAAGTATTCCCATAATAACTATACCCACGATCACAACAAAAATAGACCCGTAGTGCTTGAGTGACAGCTTCTCCTTGAGGAATATGCGGCTCCACAGCACAGACGCCACGCAATATGCCGAGATTATGGGCGCCGCAAGCGCTGCGTGCTCGGAGTCTGCAAGGGCGTATATGTAAGCAAACTGACCGGCAGTCTCGAAGATAGCGCCCGTATACTTCGGCACTTCCATCTTGGGAACGAGCTTCTGCTTTTTTATGCCGAGAACATAAACTGCGCATAAGATGCCGACGATGAGGAAGGTCAGCTCATACGCAACGTTTGCCGAGTCCTCATTAAGCGTCTCGAGCACGCGGCTGTCGGCAAAGGTACCCAGCGCGTCTAAAAGACAATATATAATAGGTATGGTGATAGCCACCCAGCTCTTGGCGTAATGGTGGTTGCTGGCATCCTGTCTCGCCTTTCTGAGTTCCTCATCCTCATTTGCCTCGGTGATGCCCAAAGCGACAACGCCGATGCACACCAGCGCCACGGCAACGATCGCCATAGGCGGCAGTTCGCCGAAGCCCTTAGTCGCGAAAATGAGTATGGCGACGATAGCGCCGGAGGAGTTGCATATGGGGGACGATATTGAAAGCTCAATATATCTCAGTCCGAGATAGCCTATAGCCATCGACAGGATATAGAGCATTGAAACCGGCAGGTAGGTGAGAAGTATCTTTCCGTTTATCTCCACGCCGCCGACAAACACCTCATACGCGGCGTGAATACCCATGACGATACCGACTGCCATGACCATTTTAAGATGACTGTACTTATCCTTTGCATCCTGACATCCGATCTTTGAAAACAGGTCGGAACCACTCCAGCACAGAAGTGCCGCAACAGCAAACCAGAACCACATAAAAAATATTAACCTCTCTATCTATCGAAGATTATCTTAGGTATTTTACCACAGACTCTTGCGTTTGACAATTAATAAATGACAAATTATGCGGAGGACAAAGCTTATAATTTCGTCATGGACGTAATCTACATAGACCGGCTGTTCTTCCTGAACCTTATATTGGACTATCTGCTGCTTTTGTGCTCGGCGCGCGTGTGCGGTGTAAGGCTGCGCAGAAAACGCTATTTTCTCGCTGCCCTGTTCGGCGCGGGCTTTGCCGCAGCAAGCATTTTTCCGGCTCTGGAATTTTTGCTGCTCACGCCGGTAAAGATTGCCGCAGGAGCGCTTATGGCGCTCATCGCCTACGGCAGCGAGGAGCGGCTTGCGCGCTGCTGTATCGTATTTTTCGCGGTATCGGCTCTGTTCGGAGGCGCGGTGTGGGCAATATCAATGCAAAACGGCGGCAGTATCGGCTCGCCACTGTACATATCCGTCTCCATGCCCGTGCTCGTGCTGTCCTTCGGCGTCATATACGCGATACTGAGTCTCGTATTCCGGCGAAGCATGAAAAGCGCGGATATATCGGTATCCGAGGTGCACGTTGAATTTATGGGAAAAGCCGCCGAGCTGCGCGCTCTGCACGACAGCGGCAACACGCTGTTTGACCCCATAACCGGTGCCTCGGTGCTCATAGGCGGAGCCGACACCCTCTCCCCCCTGTTCCCCGAATTTGCGGATAAATTCAAAGCGGCCGACTGCACCGAGGTCCTTACCGTACCCGAGCTTGAGGGCAGACTTCGGCTTATTCCGTACAGCGCAGTGGGAACGCAGTCGGGGATGCTGGCGGCATTCCGTCCCGATCGTATATGTATAGACGGCAAGGAACGCAGCGACATTATAGCCGCCGTCTCCCCTCACTTTGTCGGCGGCGACGGCTTTGACTGCATACTGTGAAAGGAGAATAAATGAACTTACTGAAACTGATCAAAAATTGGCTTGAGAGCCGTCTGGCTCCGCGCTTCGGACTGTTTTACATAGGCGGCAGCGACGTTCTGCCGCCTCCACTTGACCGGGAGGCCGAGGAAAAAGCCGTTATCGCCATGGAAAACGGCGACGAGGCCGCGAAAAGGCTTTTGACGGAACATAATCTGCGCCTGGTCGTCTATATATCGAGGCGCTTTGAAAACACGGGGATAAACCTCGAAGACCTGATATCCATAGGCACTATCGGGCTTATAAAGGCCATAAACACCTTCAGGAGCGACAAAAATATAAAGCTTGCCACATATGCGTCGCGCTGTATCGAAAACGAGATACTCATGTATCTGCGCAAGATCAGCAACCAGCGCAGCGAGGTGAGCTTCGACGAACCGCTCAACACCGACTGGGACGGAAACGAGCTTCTGCTTTCGGATGTTCTCGGCACCGATAACG
Organism: Clostridiales bacterium; assembly: GCA_004557075.1. Classification (GTDB taxonomy): domain Bacteria; phylum Bacillota; class Clostridia; order Oscillospirales; family Oscillospiraceae; genus F23-B02. Next base: position 47,449 of record SFEX01000004.1, on the reverse strand, counting down.
ACGAGGTGTGCCGCCCGCTTGAGGATGACGCCGACAGGCAAATGCTCATTAACGCCGTGAACACCCTCGCCGAGCGCGAGAGGAACATAATAACCCTCCGCTTCGGTCTGAACGGCAGCAGCGAATACACGCAAAAAGAGGTAGCCGATATGATGGGGATCTCCCAAAGCTACATAAGCCGCCTCGAAAAACGCATTATTGTCAGGCTGCGGCGGGAGATTATACGCCAGATGCAGTAAATGTATGAATTTTTTCTTGAATGTCGTACCAAATTGTTGACAAACTGTTACTTTTGGTGTAAATTGTCCACATAAGGAATGGCTGTACTCAGCTTCAATTTATCAATTTTGTTTTAAGGAGAACAAAGCAATGAAAAAGTCAACCAAAATTATCAGCCTGCTTATGGCAGTGATGATGGTAGTTGCTCTGATGCCCACCATGGCTCTCGCTGACGAAGCACAGGCAGAGGCATCCGATGACATCATGGGCACTGTTGTTGATGTTGTCAACGGCATTCAGATCCCCGACTATCTCGTCTACTGCTCTCTGGCAAGCCGCATTCCCGCAAGTCATGCAAAGATCACCCTGACAAACATTAACGGTGACACCTCTGTGACAGAGGCAAACGCACTCGGCCTCGCTCTTGTTCCCAAGGGTATTCTCGGTCTGTACAATGTTGCAGCTACCTGCGACGGAATGATCACCGGCATTAAGTACAGCACTCTTCCCGGCATCACCTGGACACTGAGCATCAAGCCCGAGGTCAAAGAGCTTGTTCTCTACCCCGTCCTCAACATCGGTCTTAACTACACCGATCACTTCTCTTACATGATCGGCTACGGTGACGGAACCGTTCGCCCCAACGGCACCATTACCCGCGGCGAGGTTGCAACGATCATCTTCCGTCTCATGACTCCCGAGGCTCGTGACAAATACTTTACCAAGACAAACAATTTCTCTGACGTGAACGCCGGCTATCCTCACAACAATGCCATCTCCACCCTTGCAAAGGCTCACATCATCGGTGGCTATGCAGACGGCACCTTCCGTCCCTCTCAGCCTGTTACCCGCGAGCAGTTTGCCGCAATGATCGGCCGTATGTTCTCTGTTGAGTACACAGGCGGCAATATGTTCGGCGACCTCAACGGCGGCTTTGCAGATAAGTACATCAACCTGCTTGCAAAGCTCGGCATCATCAGGGGCGACGCAAACGGAAACGCAAATCCCACCGATAACCTGACCCGCGGCCAGGCTGCCACCATGTTCAACCGTCTCCTCGGCCGTATGCCCGCTGTTGACAGCGCCTCAAGCTGCACTGGCGAGGTAAAGACTTGGTCTGACTGCCCCTCCACTATGTGGTGCTATGGTGAGATCCTTGAGGCCACCAACTCCCACAACTACACCTGGGCAACTGACCTTGGCAACGTCATCAACGAAGACACTGCTATCTGCGAGAAATGGACCAACATCCGCACCGATACCCCCGACTGGTCCGCACTCCAGAAATAAACTATCCCCACAACACAAAAGCTGCCGTCCCGTTTGGGGCGGCAGCTTTTCTATGCTGTTGACGCAATTGCCATTGAGTCAACTCGCGTTAAGGCTTCAAATAATCGTTATTGCGACAGTCTAACCGGTTAGAGCAGTAAAAGTTCTCCAAATCTCATAGCTCCCTCGTCAGAGGGAGCTATGACGTGTTCTGAACCCTGCCGTTCTAATTCAGTGCGCGAGTGCAATAACGACAACAGCAATGTCAATGGTCGGGAACCGGCAAAAACGATTACTTGAAGCTTTAATGCGAATTGCCCCTCCGGCGAGGAGCGGACGAGCGATGCTCGCCCCTACGGGTGCGGTGGATTTAGAGCGCGAGTGCAAAGGAGACTACTGCCTGTCTTACCGGTCGTGATACCGCGATAGCGACTATTTGAAGCTTTAATCCGAATCGCCCCTGCGGCGAGCAGCGGCAGCAGCCGCCCGGTCGGGCTGGAGCGATATAGATAAATTGAAATGTAAAAACGAATAAAAACTCCTTTGCGGTTTTACGCAAAGGAGTTTTTTACGGTCATTATTACAAATTACTTTGCTGCCTTTGCCTTCTCGCACAGGGCGGTGAAAGCGGCGGGATCGTGGATCGCAGTCTCGGACAGCATCTTGCGGTTCATATCGATACCGGCAAGCTTCAGGCCGTGCATGAAGGTGGAGTAGTTCATGCCGTTTGCTTTGCATGCTGCGCTTATACGGGTGATCCAGAGCTGACGGAAGTCTCTCTTCTTCTGCTTGCGGCCGACATATGCGTAGCGGCCGGACTTCATCATCTGCTGGTTGGCCATCTTATAGTGGCGGGACTTGTTGCCCCAGTAGCCCTTAGCCAGACCAAGGATCTTATTTCTATGTTTGCGGGTCATCATTGCGCCCTTAACTCTTGCCATTTGTCATTTCCTCCTATCAGTAACAGTCAATCCTTATTATTTATAAGGAATCATCTTTTTAATGGTAGCCTCGTTGGTCACGTCGGCAATTGCGCCGGAACGCAGACGTCGGCAGCGCTTGGTGTCCTTCTTAGTGAGGATATGGCTCTTATAAGCGCGAGCGCGCTTTACCTTACCGGTCTTGGTGAGATTGAATCTCTTCTTAGCACCACTGTGGGTCTTCAGTTTAGGCATGATTTTTTCTCCTTCCGTATGCTTTGATCTGTAATAACCGAGTTAGTTATTTTCCGCAGAAGACGCGGCCTCCTCGGCCTGCTTCTTTGCGGCTTCCTTCTGTGCCTTCTTGACTGCTGACGCAGGCTTCGGAGACAGAAACATGGACATATTTCGGCCCTCAAGCTTGGGCTGCTTGTCGAGGTTGGCGACCTCGGCGCATTTGGACGCAAAATCGCGCAGAATGGCCTCGCCAAGATTGGTGTGCGCCATTTCCCTTCCGCGGAAGCGGATAGAAACCTTTACGCGGTCACCGTCAGCAAGGAACTTGAGAGCGCTCTTGAGCTTGGTGTTCAGATCATTTTCCCCGATGCCCGGAGACATGCGGATCTCCTTGATCTCCATAACGCGCTGGTTCTTCTTGGCTTCTTTCTCGCGCTTTGCCTGCTCGAAGCGGAATTTACCGTAGTCCATAAGCTTGCAGACAGGCGGCTTCGCCATGGGAGATATCTTGACCAAGTCAAGCTCCTTTTCCTCTGCGATCTTCAGGGCTTCCTCCGCCGACATGATGCCGAGCTGCTCGCCGTTGTCACCTATTACGCGTATTTCCTTGTCGATGATATCCTCGTTGATTTCATGAGTTACGCTTGCGATTGTAAAACACCTCCAAAATGCAAAAAACGGACGCCAAACAGCATCCGCGACAAAAACACCGCCCACCCGGGCGTTGCTATTGACCGAAGCGCGCCTTTTGCGGCTCGGTGAGGTCGGGGATGCCGTACCTACTTCATTTTCAGCTCTATTAATATACCAGTAGTTTCTCCCGATGTCAAGGGTTTTTTTGAAATTTTCGGGAAAGAATATCATCTATGGATACGTTACTGATCTACATCCTCGGCGCGGGACTATACGGTCTTATCGAGATAGCCTGGCGAGGCTGGACGCACTGGTCGATGCTGCTGTGCGGCGGCGCATGCTTCACCGGCATGTACATCATAAGCTCTGCCGCTATCCCGCTCTGGGCAAAGTGCCTCCTCTCGGCAGCCCTCATAACCGCTATAGAGTTCTGCACCGGGTATTTGGTTAACATAATATTGGGATGGCATGTCTGGGATTACTCCAACAGGCCGCTGAATATCATGGGACAGGTCTGCCCGCTGTTCAGCTTTCTCTGGCTGCTGCTGTCAATCCCCGGCATTGCTCTGTGCAGCGGGATAAGGAAGCTGCTGGCATTGTAATGTCAGCAGCTAATTTCTTTCAGTCGTCCCTGTTGCCTTTGAACAGGTAGTAGGCAAAGTACGCTGCGGCGGCAGCCGTGAAAACGCTCCATATGCTCGCCCAGCTTTGCGACAAAGGCGCGATATACATAGAACCGAGCACCAAAAGCGCACCCGATACGATAAGCCCTATCGCGCTCAGCAGCTTTCCCGGTTTGAAGCCCATCAGTAGTTCTCCTCCGGTGCTCCCTCTTCCTTCTCAAGCTCCATTGCAAGCTTAACAATGCGGCTCGTGCCCAGTCTCGTCGCGCCGAGGGCAATAAAGTCCTCCGCGTCCTCGATGGAGGATATGCCGCCCGCTGCCTTGACCTGAACATTCTCGGGGCTGTACTTGCGCATAAGCTCAACATCGTGGCGGGTCGCGCCGCCCTTGGAAAAGCCCGTTGACGTCTTGATAAAGTCTGCGCCGCATTCGGCAACTATCGAGCACAGGCGCATCTTCTCCTCATCGGTGAGCAGGCAGCACTCGATTATGACCTTGAGTATCTTGCCGGTGCATGAGCGGCGCACAGCCCTTATATCCTCGGCAACGTCGTCCCAGCAGCCGTCCTTGACCATTGAGAGATTTATCACCATGTCGATCTCATCCGCTCCGTTTGCCACAGCGTCTGCCGTTTCAAATGCTTTCGCCGCAGAGGACATATATCCGTTGGGGAAGCCTATTACAGTGCATATCTTCATTCTGTCGCCCACATAGCGCTTCGCTCCGGGCACATGGCAGGGCGGTATGCATACGCTGGCGCAGCCATATTTTATCGCCTGGTCGCAGAGTTTTTTTATCTCCGCCTCGGTGCAGTCAACTCTGAGCAAGGTGTGGTCACAGTATTTAAGAAGTTCTTTTATATCCATGGCTTTATCCTTTCGGTACAAAATTTGATATTATTATATTGCATCCTGCCGTCATATTCAAGCGTTTGTCCTTAATATACTCTAACAAAAACTTTTATTTAAGGACAGGACTTAACATATGGATGAAAACACAAGCAGGAATTTTGCTCAGCTTACCGGCGTTATATCAGCACCGCCGGTCTTTTCCCACGCCGGCCGGGGCGAGACATTCTACACCTTTCCAATGGAGGTAGCGCGTCTTTCCGGCGCAACGGACACCGTGAATATCATCGTGCGGGATGAGCTGCTCGAAGGGCTTGAGCTCGGCGATGCGGAAAAAATATGCGTTACCGGCGAGCTGCGCTCATTTAACAACAAAAGCGGAGAGGGCGCAAAGCTCGTTATCACGGTATTTGCAAAGGAAATTTGCCTGTGCGATGGCGAGGACTCGAACATCGTGCGTCTCACGGGCACTCTGTGCAAGCCGCCCAACCTGCGCATGACTCCCATGGGGCGGGATATCTGCGATCTTATGCTGGCGGTCAACCGCCGCTACGGCAGAAGCGACTACCTCCCCTGCATCACATGGGGGCTGAAGGCGCGTGAGGCCGCCGACTGGGACGTCGGCACGGTGGTGAGCCTCGAGGGCAGGATTCAGAGCCGCAGCTACATAAAGATAATCGGCGGCGAGCCGGTCGAGAAAACCGCCTTTGAGGTATCGGTGACGGAGATAAACGAGTTTACATAATATATAGCGACACGGGCTTGAGGAATCAAGCCCGTGTCGTAGATGCTTATATATCGTTTCTGCAAATATCCTCAAGGCTCTCGCGCCGGACGGCGACATAGCTTTCGCCGCCGCAGAGCATAATGATGGGCGGTCTGTTCACTCTGTTATAGTTTGAGGCCATGGAATAGTTATACGCACCCGTGGTGCAGACGGCCACGATATCGCCTCTCTTAATGCTGTTCGGGAGAAGGATGTTCTCCTGAATGACATCGCCGCTTTCGCAGCAGCGACCCACAAGTGAGCAGCGGAAGTCAGGTTCCTCGTCCATTTTCCCCGCCGCAAGGCAGGTATACTCCGAGCCGTAGAGCGCATAGCGGGGATTATCCGTCATGCCGCCGTCGATGGAGACATAGTTCTTATACCCCGGTATGCATTTAACAGCGCCGACGGTATACAGCGTCATTCCCGCGTCCGCGACGATAGCTCTGCCCGGCTCCATATGTATCACCGGGAGAGAGATATTCAGTCTCTCGCACTCTGCTTTTATAGCGGCGGCCACCTGGCCGATCTTCTTGTCAACATATAAATACGGATCCGAATCAACGTATCTTACGCCGTAACCTCCCCCGAGGTCAAGCTCTCTTGCCTCATAGCCGTACTTTTCACGCATATTCACAATAAAGTCCAGCATTATGACGGCCGAGCGCTCAAAAACGTCCTCGGCAAACACCTGAGAACCGACATGGCAGTGGAAGCCCGCAAGGTCAATGTGCGGCATTTTCAGGGCGGCTGCGGTTATCTCTTCGGCCTGTCCAGTCTCGATGGCGCTGCCGAACTTTGAATCGACCTTGCCTGTCGCGACGGCCTCATAGGTGTGCGGGTCTATACCCGGCGTCAGGCGCAGGAGTATCTTCTGTGTTATATTGCGCTCTCCCGCCTCGCGCTCTATGGAGCAAAGCTCCTCCATATTATCCACGACAAAGTAGCCGACGCCCTTTTCCATGGCATAGGCTATGTCCTTGTCGGTCTTGTTGTTGCCGTGGAAAAACGTATTTTCCATTGGGTAGCCGGCAAGGCAGGCTGTGTATATCTCGCCGCGTGATACAACGTCCACATCCATGTTCTCCTCGCGCATTATCTCATAAACGCGCTTGAAGGAGTTTGCCTTGCTCGCGTACAGCGCCTTGGCATCGCTGCCAAAGTGCTTTTTGAACGCGTTATCGTATGTGCGGCAATTCTCCCTCAGCTTGTCCTCGTCGATGAGATACAGCGGCGTGCCGTATTTCTCCGCAAGCTCCACCGTGTCAAAACCCGCAAAGTAAAGGTGACCGTTTGCACCGATCTTTATGTTATCGCAAATCATGCCGTTTCCTCTGTTTTCGTGAAATTTCTGATAAATTACGATTTATTATATTGCATAAGCGCGCCATATTCAAGGATAAAATATTTGAAATTCCTGACGCTCACACAAAAACCTCGCCGGCATTTTACCGGCGAGGCAGATATGATTTATTTCTTGTTCTTTTTTTCACGAGTTGGCGTTGACACTAAGCCTACAGCAATTACAACGAATAAAATCCATTCGAAAATCCAGTCTGCCTCGGCTACGCTTCGTATACTTTCGGGAAAAGCAAGATGCAGCCCCGCCCAGAAAAGGAAGAAGATCGCCATGTAAACAGTACCCAGAGGAATTGCAACGAGCATAGTTCTCCAAAGCGAGTCATGCGCCCAATTTTTGAGCTCATTTAGTTTTTTATTCATAAGACACCTACTCTCTATGCCTTAACAACGAAACCAATCAAAATGCACATTGCCCGTCAGATCATCGGAATCACATCCTTTTTGATACAGTTTTTCCAATATCATTATAGCGCACGTTCAATTTTTTGTCAACAATTCTATTATTTTCTCGGCGGTATGACCTCTATCCAATATCCGTCGGGGTCCTCCACGAAATAAATACCCATTGCGGGGTTTTCAAAGCAAATGCAGCCCATTTTTTCATGCCTCTCGTGCGCCGCCGCCATATCCTGCGCCACGAACGCAAGGTGAAATTCCTGCTCGCCGAGGTCATAGGGCTCTGTGCGCTCGCGCATATATGTCAGCTCAAGCTGAAAATCTGTCTTGCCGTCGCCGAGGAAGACAAGCTTAAAGCTTCCGTCGGACGCTGTTTTTTCTCTGACCGGCTTCAGGCCGAAGGCCTCATCATAGAATTTGAGACTCCGCTCAAGGTCAAAAACGTTAAAGTTGAAATGATTGAATGTAAACATATTTAAGCCCTCCGTTGATTTCGACTTATTATAATATAATTGTAATATTTGCACAAGCAAAAAGTAGTTGGAATTATACCTCTTTGCGTTTATAATAATTACAGAATCAGAGAAATTTTCGGAGAGACAATATGTATTCTGAACTTATGGAAAAATACCTGCCGCAGGATGATATTTTCCTGTTTAACACCGGCAAGGCGGAAAAAGCGTGGCTGCTGCTCGGCTGCCGCTACATAGAAGAGATCAAAATGCACCGCTTTGTTGTCTGGGCGCCAAACGCGCGGGCAGTGTCGCTGGTCGGCGACTTCAACGCCTGGGACAGCGGCGCCACTCCCATGCAAAGGCACGGCGGCATGTGGGTCTGCTTCATGCCGGGGCTTAAAAACGGCGATCTTTACAAATACTGCATTACCCGTAAGGACGGCAGATGCGTGTTTAAATCCGATCCCTTTGCTAAATGGTCGCAGTCGGGGATGAACACCGCATCAAGGGTCTGGACAGGCTCGCATGTCTGGCGCGACTCAGATTTTCTCAGCCGCCGCGCTTTGAGCGATCCCTTTTCCCGGCCGATGTCAATATACGAGCTGCACCTCGGCTCATGGAAAAAGCGTGACGGCAAGGTCAATTACGCCGATATAGCCCCCGAGCTTGCCGAATATTGCAGCGACATGGGCTACACGCACATCGAGCTTCTGCCCGTGACTGAGTACCCCTTCCCCGGCTCATGGGGCTATCAGGTGACAGGCTATTACGCCCCCACTGGGCGCTACGGCACCCCCGACGAGTTTGCCGAATTTATAGATGTGATGCACAACGCGGGCATAGGCGTCATACTCGACTGGGTGCCTGCGCACTTTCCCCGCGACGAGCACGGCCTTGCCGAATTTGACGGCACGCGGCTTTACGAGTGCAAGGAGGAGCGCATGGCCTCCCATCCGGAATGGGGCACACTGATCTTCGACTATGAGATGCCGGAGGTGCAGTCGTTTCTCATATCCTCCGCCTGCTTTTTCCTTGAGAATTACCACATAGACGGACTGCGTTTAGACGCGGTATCCTCCATGCTGTATCTTAACTACGGCAGACGCGACGGCGAATACACCCCCAACCGCGAGGGCGGCAACATAAACCTCGGCGCCGTTGAATTTCTCAGGAAGCTCAATACCTCTGTGCTCTCAAACTACCCCGGCGTCATCACCGTCGCCGAGGAATCGACAGCCTACCCCATGGTGACAATGCCGCCATCCGTCGGCGGGCTTGGCTTCAGCTTCAAGTGGGACATGGGCTACATGCACGACACGCTTGATTATTTTTCGCTCGACCCGCTCTTCCGCAAGGGCTCGCACGATAAGCTCACCTTCTCCATGATGTACGCCTTCTCTGAGAATTTCATTCTCGCCTACTCGCATGACGAGGTCGTACACGGCAAAAAATCCATGCTGGATAAAATGTTCGGCAGCTACGAGCAGAAATTTGCCACGCTTCGCGCGCTCTACGGATATCAGTTCGCGCACCCCGGCAAGAAGCTGTGCTTCATGGGCTCGGAATTTGGTCAGTTTATCGAGTGGAACTACGAGCAGGAGCTCGACTGGCTGCTGCTGGATTACCCCATGCACGAAAAGCTTCGGGAATACTATCGGGCGCTGAATCATATATACAGAAAAACCCCCGCTCTGTACGAGGTAGATAAGTCTTGGGACGGCTTCAAATGGCTCAATGTAAACGAAAAGAGCCTCAGCTCCATCGCGTTTCTGCGCTCGGCAAAACCCGAGAGCAGAAGCTTCATCGTCTGCGCCTGCAATTTTATTCCGAACGTCCACCGCGGCTTCACGATTGGGCTTCCGAATGCGGGTGTACTGCGTGAAATTCTCTCAAGCGACGATGCCGCTTTCGGCGGGAGCGGTTTACATAACGCAAAAGTCATCACAGCAGAAAAAGCAGAATTTGAAGGTCTGCCTTACAGCGCGCAGATCGATCTTCCCCCGCTGTCAACCGTCTATTTTGAATACATTCCGGAAAGGATGAATGATGAGCATGAAGAAGGAATTCAGGAAAATACTTAACGACAAGGGACGCTCAGAGCTTCCGCGCATCCTGCTCGCGGCTGCTGAGTGCGCGCCCATATCAAAGACCGGCGGGCTTGCCGATGTTGTCGGAACTCTGCCAAAATCGCTTGCCGAGCTTGGCATAGATGCAAGAGTTATCACACCCTACCACCGCTGCGTAAAGGATAAATACGCCGACAGGGTCGAGCACATGTTTGATTTTTATGTAAACCTCGGCTGGCGTACCCAGTACTGCGGCGTCGAGCGTCTTGAGCTTAACGGCGTGTGCATTTACCTCGTTGACAGCGAGTTCTATTTCGGCGACAAAATTTACCGCGGCGGGCAGGCCGAGGGCGAGCAGTACGCCTTCTTCACCCGCGCCGTTCTCGACGCTATACCGAACCTCGGCTTTGAGCCGGACATCGTCCACTGCAACGACTGGCACACAGCCATGCTGCCCATGCTGGCAAAGACTCAGTACAGGGGCGCTCCTCAGGAGCGTCTGCGCTGGCTGCTGACGATACATAACATTGCATACCAAGGAAAATTCGGATTTGACTACGTTCAGGATCTCCTTGGCGTTGAGGATAAATACTACACTCCGGAGTTCATGGAGCTAAACGGCTGCGCAAGCTTTCTCAAGGCCGGCTGCGTTTTCGCCGACCGCATAAACACCGTCAGCCCGAGCTACGCGGAGGAGATAAAAACCGCCTATTTCGGTGAGGGGCTTGAGGGCATTTTGAGTGCTCGCAGCGCCGAGCTTAGCGGCATAATTAACGGCATCGACATCAAAACATTTAACCCCTACACCGACCCGCTCATACCCGCGAGATATCACAAAGGACGCTTGAGCGGTAAGGCATTATGTAAACTCGAGCTTCAGAAAGCCATGGGACTTGAACAGCGTGCTGACGCACCGCTTTTCGCAATGGTGACCCGCATGACAGAGCAAAAGGGCTTCTCTCTTGTTGAGCGCATGATAGATGAGCTGATGCAGTGCAGCGACATGCAGTTTTTGCTGCTTGGCAGCGGCGATAAGGAGTTTGAGGACTTTATGCGCTCTGCCGAGGCTCGCTGGAAAGGCAGGCTTTGTGCCTACATTGGTTATAACGAAGAGTTATCGCACAGAGTATACGCCGGAGCTGATTTCCTTCTTATGCCCTCCCGCTTTGAGCCCTGCGGTCTTTCGCAGATGATCGCCATGCGCTACGGCACTCTGCCGATAGTGCGCGAGACCGGCGGCCTGCGTGATTCGGTGATCCCCTACAACCAGTACACCGGTGAGGGAACGGGCTTCTCCTTTTCAGATTTTAACGCGCACGAGATGAAGGACGTTATACTGCTGGCCATGGACTGCTACCGCAAGAGCGATGTCATGAACGGGCTTATACGGCACGCTATGGAGGCCGATTTCAGTTTCAATAAATCCTCCGAGGAGTATGCAAGGCTTTATTTATGGATGCTCTGATAAGAAAAGTCAACACCTACGGCGGCTTCTCCGAGCATTGGAGCGACAGCGGCCTGAGCATCGAATACTTCCGGCCGCGCAGCTTCAATGTGGCCTTTGACGGCGAGAAATGGCAGCCTGTCGATTATGTTCATGATTTTATGCGCTCGTATCTCGTGTCGGCCGCAACCTTTGCGGAGGCTTGGGATAAATGCCGCAGATACAGCTATTCGCCCGAGCAGCTTCCGCAATTTCTGCCCGAGGACGGGGCCGGATTGATACCCTCGGAGCTGCTGCGGCTTCTGCTGGACGACTGCGGCATGGGTATAGAAGACGCAACGGCCATTGTCGTAAGCTATTTCGGGGCTGCACTCAACACACAGCCTGACAGAGATTGGCTTTACGATATACAGCCGCGCACAGCAAAGCTTGAGGGCGTACTCAGGGACGCACTTCGCAATTTTGGATTTGCTTTCCACGACGCTTACGACCCTTGCTTCCGCTTCCCATGCGGCGCAGCTCCGGAGGGCACTGAAATAACGCTCTCCATTGCCGCTTTCGGCGGCGTCGGCTCTGCCGTTCTCTGCGTTTACGGCGACGATTTTTCCGAGGAAATACCAATGAAGCCTGTAAACGGCGGCTTTACGGTAAGCTTTACCTCACCCTCGCCCTCGGACTTTAGATACCGCTTTAAGCTCAATAGCGCTTGGCTCTGTCCCGCCGGAGACGGGCATACATCAAGGCTCTGTCGCGAACCCGCTGAGGGCTTTCGCCTCACCGTTTTTAAGCGCGGCTTTGAGACTCCGGCCTGGTTTTCGCGCAGCATAATGTATCAGATTTTTCCCGACCGCTTCGGCTTTTCCGATGACGGGCTCGCGCAAAAAGGCATCGAATATCACCGTGCCCTTGGCCAGACCCCGGAGCTGCATGGCAGCATAAATGAGCCTGTCAAGTGGCAGGCGCGCGCGTTTGAGCGCGATTACGCGCCGGATGATTTTTACGGCGGCACTCTGCGCGGCATTATAAAAAAGCTGCCGTATCTCAAGGAGCTCGGCATCGGCGTTATATACCTCAACCCCATCGTCGAGGCTCGGTCAAACCACCGATACGACACCTCCGATTACGGCAAAGTCGATCCGATTTTGGGCGCGAATAAAGATTATGTAAACCTATGTGGTGAGGCGCGGAGCATGGGCATGCGCATTATTAACGACGGCGTGTTCTCCCACACAGGCGCCGACAGCGTATATTTTAACCGCTTCGGCAGCTACGACAGCGTCGGCGCTTATCAGGGCGCATCTTCGTCGTATTACGGATGGTATGATTTCAGGAGCTTTCCGGACGATTACCGCTGCTGGTGGAATTTCAGGGATTTGCCCGAGGTAAACGAGAGCGATCCGACGTGGCAGGAGTACGTTATCAGCGGCGACGATAGCGTTATAAAAAGCTGGCTTAGGCTCGGTGCCTCCGGCTGGCGCATAGACGTTGCCGACGAGCTGCCCGATGAGGTGCTGAGCATGATACGCGACTCCGCCAAGGCTGAATCGCCAGACAGCGTTATTATCGGCGAGGTGTGGGAGGATGCCGTGAGCAAAATAAGCTACGGCAAAAAGCGCAATTATGCGCTGGGCTATTCGCTCGACAGCGTTATGAACTATCCCTTCCGCAACGCGGTAATAGCATTTGCGAAGAGCAAAAGCAGCGCATTTGAGCTGAGGGATTTCCTTATGTCGCAGCAGCACAATTACCCTGCGCCTATGTACGTTTGCCTTATGAATCTTCTCGGCTCGCACGACGTCGAGCGTCTGCACACCGCCCTTGCATTTGACTACGATGTAAACGCTCTTGACAGAGCCGGCCAGTCAAAGCTTCGCCCGGACGAAGCGCAAAACAACGCAGCCACGGCGCTGCAAAAGCTCTGCGCGGCTATACAATACTGCGTTCCCGGCGTTCCATGCCTGTACTACGGCGATGAGGAATGCCTTGACGGGGCGCGCGATCCGTTTAACAGAGCACCATTTGAGCCGTCGGGAGTTGGTTTACATAATTTCTATGTCAAACTCGGAGAGCTGCGCAGATCACATCCTGCCCTGCTCATGGGCAGCATGAGGGTTACCGCTCCGAATCCCGATGTCATCGTTATTGAGCGTGAATATGAAGGCAAGAGCGTCATATGCGTCGTCAATCGCTCCAATGTCGTTTATAACTTGCCGAGAAAGCGAAAATCACTTTTGAGCGGTGAGGAAACGGACATTATAGAACCCATGTCAGCGGATATTTTTGAATAGTAAACAAACAACGCAGCAGGCGAAAACCTGCTGCGTTGTTTGTATAGGGAGTTAAAAGAAGAGAGAAGATGAAAGATATATTAGCACCATAGGGCATAAGCCCTATATTTGGGGATTTACTGGATCTCGAGTCTGCGCGCTGCGGGAACCTCAGGAGCTTTCTCCGGCATGGTCAGGGTCAGAACGCCGTCGTTATAGGATGCGCTGATGGCGTCGGTGTCAATGCCCTTAACATTGAAGCTGCGGCTGTAGGAGCCGTAATAGCGCTCTCTGCGGATGAAGCCGTTGCCATCCTTAGACTCCTCGTTTTCCTCGGACTTGCGCTCCGCGGAAATGGTCAGGCAGTCCTTATCGATATCAATGCTGATATCTTCCTTCTTGAAGCCGGGAAGCTCTGCCTCGAGGACATAGTTTCCGTCCTGCTTTTTGATGTCGGTACGGAAGGCGGGCAGATCGGAATCGTTCCAGAAGTTTCTGGACATCTCCTCCAGCTCACGGAAAGGATTATAAGCAGATACGCGGCGATAGCCAAACGGTGTAAGTTCAAACATAATTAATACCTCCTAATTTTTTGGAACAAGTCTAAAATCGTTTCTCGATTTATGACTTTTGTTTCTTGTTGTATATAAAATACCATATAATTATGAATAAATATAGTATTTTATATTAACAAATTGTAAACCTTAGCACTCTAAGTCTTAAAGTGCTAAGGTTTTTATGTCTGTATTAATTATGTACGGCTTGCGTGGGGTTTATTCGCCTTTTTTGTTTAGCGCCTTGTGCTTAACAAGGACTACGATTGCAAAGGCGATCGCGATGACCGCGATCACGACCGAGGTATACACGATGGCATTATTATAAGTATTGCTTATATTTATCGCCTGCTTGGGAGGGACGGGAGTCGTCGGCTCCGGGGTCTCACTCGGGTTCTGCGTCTCCACCGGCTCATCGGTGCGTATGGGATCGGCTATCATCGGGTGCTCGGGAATCTCCGGTGGAAGAACCGCCGCAGGATTTCCGTCCTTATCCAACAAATCCGACATCAGCACCCAGCCCTTGAACATCTTATCGCCGTCCGATTCGGCATTCTCAAGCTCAATGCTTATGTGCCCCCATGGGACATCCTCCATATAGCTCACGCGGTACTCGACCGTCAACTTGGTTTCGTTATCGATCAGCATGTATTTTCCGTCGGTTTTGCACTCCGGAGTCTCCCATGCCACTATATATCCCGCTTCGTTGTATGCGTAGTATGTGCCGCCGTCGGCAGTCAGATTGTTCGGGTCATCCCACGGATCGGCTACGGGCTTTATGCCAAGCTCGGCATAGGCAGATATGCCGAAGCAAAAAGTCATACAAAATACAAGCAGGATCAAAAGCAGTTTCTTTTTCATATATGTGCCTCCTGCGCCCCATGCGCAATAAACGTGGGCATTATAGCACATCTTCACGCAAATTAAAAGTACTAATTTGTAAAAACTACTGCCGCTGCTGACGCAGGGGCAATTCGGATTTGGGCTTCAAATAGTCGTTATCGCGTCAGCCCGATTATTGACAATGTAAGTATTACGAAAATGTCCAGGCTCTACGGTCGTGCTGAGGAAGTACCGGCAATCCGAGGCCTTAATCCGAACAGCTCTGCGGCAGGGCGTTTTAAAATCAAAGTACCTTCGCAAGGAAGTCCTGAAGGCGCTCGCTCTTGGGATGCTCGAACATCTCCTCGGGCGTGCCCTCCTCAACGAGCTTGCCGTCGGCCATGAACAGCACACGGTTGCCGACCTCGCGGGCAAAGCCCATCTCGTGCGTGACAACTACCATCGTCATACCCTCGTGCGCAAGCTCTTTCATGACGTCCAGAACCTCGCCAACCATCTCCGGGTCAAGCGCGGAGGTAGGCTCGTCAAAAAGCATTACGTCAGGCTCCATGCACAGCGCCCTGACTATAGCCACGCGCTGCTTCTGGCCGCCGGAGAGCTGGTTCGGGTAAGCGTCGGCGCGGTCGGCAAGGCCGACGCGCTTGAGAAGCTCGCGCGCTTTCTTCTCCGCTTCCTCCTTTGACTTGCCCAACAGCTTCATGGGCGCGATAGTCATGTTCTTGAGCAGAGTCATGTGCGGGAACAGATTGAAGTGCTGGAACACCATACCCATCTTCTGACGGTGCAGGTTTATGTTGCAGCCGGGGTCTGTTATATCCACGCCCTCAAGCGTTATAGTGCCGCCCGTGGGCACCTCAAGCAGGTTAAGGCAGCGCAGGAAGGTGGATTTTCCCGAGCCGGAGGGACCGATAACAACAACGACCTCGCCCTTGTGTATATCGGTGCTCACGCCGTCAAGAGCTTTTATCTCATCGCCCTTGAAGTATTTTTGCAGATTTTCTACCTTGATAAGAACATCAGTGGTCACTGTCGCGCAGCCTCCTTTCAAGCTTGCCTACAAGCCATGTGAAGAACATGACGAGCGTCAGGTACACAATGGCAACGCCTATCAGCGGCATGAACGGAGAATATGTCGCGCCGCGGATTATATCGCCGGCCTTGGTCAGGTCGCGTATGGCAACGTAGCCGGAAACGGAGGTCTCCTTGAGCAGGACGATAAACTCGTTTGCCAGCGTGGGAAGCACGTTTTTGAACACCTGCGGGATTATGACATAGCGCATGGTCTGGACATAGTTAAAGCCCAGCGAGCGTCCCGCCTCGAACTGTCCCGCGTCTATTGACATGATGCCGCCTCGGACTATCTCCGCCACATACGCGCCGGAGTTTATGCCGAAGGCAAGCATTGCTATCATCAGGCCGTTTCTCGATGAGGCAAATATTATGTAGTATATAATCATGAGCTGCACAACGACAGGCGTGCCGCGAATAACGGTAAGATACACCTTGCATATGCCGTTTGCGATAGCCAGCAGGCTCTTTCCGAGTCCCTTGCGCATCGTCTCATGATTCTTATCCCATGTAGAGCGTACAATTGCTATTACAACGCCGATGCAGATACCTATTAGACAGGCGACAAGCGTTATCTTCAGCGTGTTGCCAATGCCGTCAACGAGCAGCTTCCATCGGTCTTTTTCAATGAAGCAAAGTATGAACTGATCTTTCAGATTAGAGATCCACTGTTCCAATAGGATTCCTCCCTCTTATCTAAGACGCTGAAAAGGAGGCTCCATGAAAGCACGGAGCCTCACTTTTTCTAAGCTTGTATTCTATCAGTAAGCTTGTACTCTATCAGCCGTTGTTAGCCTCAACGAATGCCTTTGCAGGCTCATTGTCGATGATAACGCAGTCGATCTTGCCGCTGGTCAGAGCCGCGATAGCGTCAGCACCCTTGGGGAATGCCTGAACGTGATCCTCGCCGAAGCCGCCGTTTTCAACGGTATCGGATGCGTAGATGTAGCCGGTGGTTGCGCTCTGAGCGCCGATCTGGAAGTCCTCGCCGTTTTCGATCTTTGCAAGGATGTCGTCAGCACTGGTAACGTCGGAGTCCTCGGGAACTATCATGACCTGAATGCCGGTAGCATAGGACATAGTGAAGTTGATGCTCTGCTTACGCTCATCGGTGATGCTCACGCCGCCCATGCCCATATCAGCCTTGCCGGACTGAACTGCGGGGATGATCGCATCAAATTCCATGTCGTTTACGGTAAGCTTCATGCCGAGCTTATCGGCAATGAGGCCGGCGATAACATAGTCGATGCCTGCGAAGTCATCGCCGTCAACATAGATGTACGGAGGGAAGGTAGCATTCGTCGCAACGACGAACTCTTCAGCGTCGGCTGCAACATTCTGCTGGAACTCGGGAAGAGAGCCGGTGCCGGAGATGAAGTAATCAACTACCTGCTTGATGGTACCATCGTCGGTCAACTCCTGCATAGCGGCGTTGACTTTCTCAAGCAGAGCGTCATTGTCTTTTGCAATTGCGAAAGCGTAGTCCTCGGTGACATACTCGGAATCGAGTATCTTGAGCTTTACGCCGTTGTCGGCGGCATCATCATTGTTGTCTCCGCTGTTGCCGCAGGCGCACAGTGCGAACACCATGACGAGGGCAAGTATGAGTGCAGTTATTTTTTTCATTTTTATTACCTCTCAAATTAATTGCTTATTAATGTCTTTCCTTTTGACAGGGCATATATTATCACCGGCATTCATGTTTGTCAACACTTTTTTGAAAAAATATTCGTTATTTTTCTGTTTTATAGGGCAATTAGTGAATAATATTCATTGCGCCGTGAATATTCGCGTATTTGCTGAATTTTTGAATAAAAAAGACCTGTCTTTTTAACAGGTCTTTTTTATTCAGCATAGACAAATTCACGCTTTTCGTTTTAGCAAAGATGCAAAAGAGAAGGCCAAGAACGCAATGATATTGACTATGACGACGCTCGCACCCGAGGGAAGCTCAAGGGCGTAGGAGGCCGTCATGCCGAGCACGAAGCACACGACCGACACTATCGACGAGCACACGACGACTGATTTGAAGCTGCGGCACAGTCGCATTGCGGTCAGCGCCGGGAAAATGATGAGGCTCGATATCAGCAGCGCACCCATCATGCGCATGCCGATAACGACCGTTACCGCCGTCAACACCGCGATGACGGTGTTATATAGCTGCGACTTTGTGCCGGTCGCGCGCGCAAAGGTCTCGTCAAAGGTCACGGCAAATATCCGGGGGTACAGCAGCACGAACATCAGCAGAACGATGACCGACAGAGCTATGCTCAAGACAGCGTCTGCCCTGCTCAGCGAAAGGATGCTGCCGAACATATAGTTTGAAACGTCGGTGTTCATGCCCGTCGTGACGGACACCACCGCAACGCCTATCGCAAGCGCCGACGATGATATCAGCGCGATGGCGGCGTCGCCTTTTATCCTGCTGCTCTGGTTTATTCTCAGCAGCAGGAACGCTGCGGCTATGACCACCGGCACGGCCAGCGCAAGCGGGGCTACATTCACAGCGGCGGCTATTGCCAGTGCACCGAAGCCGACGTGGGAAAGGCCGTCGCCTATCATCGAGTAGCGCTTGAGCACCAGCGGCACGCCCAATAGCGCCGCGCACAGCGACACTAAAAGTCCCACGATTATCGCGCGTGTCATAAAATGATAGGAAAACATCTCAGTGAAAAGCTCTATCATCCCCTTGCACCTCCCACGAAGCGGCGGGCAAGATCGCTCTGCCGGTATTCGGCGCACGTTCCGAAGAAAAGCTGCTTGTGCCCAAGGTGCAGTATATGCGTTGCATATCGCACGGCCGCATGGATATCGTGCGATATCATGATAACGCTTGTATTGTCGCAAAGGTTTATAAGCTTTATGAGATTGTACATCTCGTTTGTAGCCACGGGGTCAAGCCCTGTCACCGGCTCGTCGAGCAGGAGCAGCTTTTTTGTTGCGCACATTGCTCTTGCCAACAGCACGCGCTGCTGCTGGCCTCCCGACAGGTCGATATAGCAGCGATCCTTCAGATCCTCTATGCCGAGGCGCTCCATATTCTCCTGAGCGGCTTTTTTATCCTCGGCGCCATAAAACAGGCGACCTCCCATTGAGTTTAGCCTGCCCGACAGCACGACCTCGTACACCGAAGCCGGGAAATCGCGCTGTATCTGGGTCTGCTGCGGCAGGTAGCCTATCTCCGTGGGCTTCACGCCGTTAAATTCAATTTTGCCGGATGATGGGGTTTTAAGCCCCAAAATTCCCTTTATCAGAGTCGTCTTGCCCGAGCCGTTCTCGCCCACGACGCAGAGATATGAACCGGCGTCAACGGAAAAGTTAATATCGCTGAGCACGGTCTGGCCGTCGTAGGTGAAGCTGACGTCCTTACATGTTAATTGTGCCATCAGTTAAGAGCCTCCTTCAGGGAGTTAAGATTTATTTCCATGAGGTCAATATAGGTCATCCCCGCTTCAAACTGCTCCGCTGTAACGCTGTGAGCAGAATAAAACGGCAGCTTTTTGCAGCCGGTGTCCTCGCATATCACGTCCGCCATTTTTTCGTTTGAAAACTCCATGTACAAAACGGCGGGTATATCCTCCTCGCGAACTCTGTCTATCAGAAACGCGACCGTCTTTGCCGAGGGCTCGGTTTCCGACGCACAGCCCGGGAAAGCAGCAAAACAGTCCAGACCGTATTCAAGCGCAAAGTAGCGCATCGGGAATCGGTCAGCAAAGACAAGGCTGTTCCGCTTTGCCTGAAGCACCGCCGTGCGGATGCGGATATCCAAATCGAGCAGCTTTGCCTTGTACACCTCGCAGTTTGTGAGATATTCCCTGCCGTGCGCGTTATCCATCTCGTACAGCGCATCGGATATCTTCTCTACTATCTTGACGGCGTTCAGCGGAGACGTCCAGACATGCTCGTCAAGCTCTGCTTCCTCGTGCTCGTGCTCATCATGGTCGGAGGAGTATATGCCCTCGTCCGATTCCTCCACAGCATCCACGCAGTCCATCATGTATATGACATTCAGTCCCTCGTTCTCGCTTATAAGCGACTCGACCCACTCCTCGGATTCACCGCCGTTGCATATGAAAAGATCGCTCTCCTGAATGCGGATAATATCCTTGGGGCTTGGCTCATAGGAGTGTACCTCCGCTCCGGGCTTTAGCAGCAGGGTTATCTGCGCCCTGTCGCCCGCTACCGCGCGGGCAAAGTCATACGCCGGGAAGCAACTGCACACGATTTGCAGCTTAGTATCGTCCGTCTCCGCCTCAGGCTGAACAGTGCCGCAGCCGCAGAGCAGGAGCGAAAGCGCCATAATCAGCGCGATAACTCTTTTCATTTTGCCCTCCCCGCGCATGCGGCGCAGCGGCCGTAGAGCATACTGCGTTCATCATCGAGCACGAAGCCCGTGTTTTTGGTAAGCTCATCCTGAGCGCTTCTGTCAAGATGTATCAGCAGCCCGCACTCAAGGCATCTTATGTGCAGATGCTCGGCACAGCAGCATTTTCCGGCAAGCTGGTATACAGCCCCCGCCGTTCCCTCGCGGGAAAAGCGGCGTATAAACCCCTCGTCGCACAGCTTTTTCACGATCCTGTAGGCCGTGCTCTTTGCCGGTGCGTCCTCGCCAAGCTGCTCTATCATCTCGTCTATCGTATACTGCCGCTCAGGATTATTTTCAAGAAATCCGAGCATGGCAAGTCTTTGATGCGTCCTATAACTCATGTCCATTCCTCGCAATTTGAGAAAGTTTCTCATTTTCATGAGAATACAGCCTCCGCACCGTTTTGTCAAGAAAAAATGCCGTTCAGTTTTAGCTGAACGGCATTTCCATATTTATTTAGAATTCTTTCTTATTCATAATAGATATGCTGATTTGCATAGATATCAGCAAAATGACGGCAACAACGGCAGCAGCTATTATAAGCAGCACACCTGTGCTTACGCTCGGAAGATGGTCAAGGGCAGTAAAAATGTCAACGCCAAGCATTTCAAGTAATTTCCCAATACCAATGCAGACAAGCGCAAGCAGGCTCACTACCGCTATCAGAGCAATTCGTCCCTTTTCCCCGCCGAATTTAATTTGAATCGGTAACATGACGGCCTGGAGAACAAGCACTGCTATAAAAATTATCACGGCAGGCACCAGTGTTTCCGAAACTTGCGATTTTGTAAGTACGATCGCCAAAAGCACCGTGATCGCCCATGAGCCGAGACTCAGCAGGAGCGCTAAAACATATTTTTCCGCCACATAGCTTTTGCGGCTTATGGGCAGGGTAAACAGAAACGCGCTGCCGTTATCAAATTCATCGTAGCTTATGGTCGACAGCGTAAACATTGACGTGGCAAAGTTCACAAAGCCTATTGCAAACGACACATCGTAATTAAGAATCTCAAACACAATAAATATGGCTATGAGCAGGAAATAGAAATTTTTTTGCACCTTCATCAGCTTAAAGTCTTTTACCAGCAAGCCTTTCATTACTCATCCCCCCTTATCATCATCGTAATGACCCCATCGATCGTTCCCTTTTCGATTGCGAGCTTCGGGTAGTTATCCAGATAAAACTGCTTCTGATTTGTCAGGCAGCTATACCCGTAAGCCTCCCTTTTCGTGCGCAGGATAGACTGCTTATCAAGCGTTTCATACTGCTCGTCGTTAACTTTCAAAAGCGCATAATCGCTCAGCAGAACATCCGTATCCTCATGCAGAATGATCTTGCCGTCATGTATCATATAGATATCATCGCACAGGCTCTCCAAGTCTCCGGAAATGTGGGAGCTTATCAGGATAGAGCGCTCTTCGTCCCTTTCCATGAACTCTCTCAGCAGCTCCAGCAGTTCATCTCTGGCGACCACATCCAGCCCCGCTGTCGGTTCATCCAGTATGAGCAGCTTGGCATTGTGCGACACTGCCACAAGCACTTTCAGCTTTGCTTTCATGCCGGTCGAAAAGTCCTTGATTTTCTTGTCAAGCGGGAGCTGGAATCTATTGACC
Source organism: Clostridiales bacterium (assembly GCA_004557075.1). Taxonomy (GTDB): domain Bacteria; phylum Bacillota; class Clostridia; order Oscillospirales; family Oscillospiraceae; genus F23-B02. Next base: position 25,498 of record SFEX01000004.1, on the reverse strand, counting down.
TGCTCGGAGAAAAACGAATAGTCAAAATTACTATACAGGTTTTTGAGTACGGGGATAATGTCCTTTATCGTCAAATAGCCGCTGAATCCGGAGTCGGAAAGGGCAACTCCTAAGTTCTCTTTATCCTCGGCCTTGAAGTCCTTCAAATCCTTTCCGAGAACAGTGACCGTTCCCCCGTCGCAGGAAATAAGCCCTAACACGGCTTTGAAAGTCGTACTTTTTCCCGCTCCGTTTTGTCCGATCAGGCCAGTCACGCAGCCCGGCATCACGTTCAGAGAGCAATCCAGCGAGAAATTTTTATAGTGCTTTTTTAAATGTTCGATTTTAAGCATATGCATTAACCCTCCAAAATCAGTTCAAACAGGCTCTTTATATCCTCGTCGCTGATACCGCAGCGCCGTCCTTTTTCGATGGCCTGTTCCAGATCCGCTTCCAGCTCTTTTTTCTGCTCCTCCAGCAAAAGCTCCGTATTTACCGCGGCCACATACGTTCCCTTGCCGTGTACCGTTATCGTAAAGCCCTCTTCCTCCAAGGCGTCATACGCCTTTTTCACAGTTAAAGCGCTTATTTTCAGCTCCTTTGACAGCGTGCGCACAGACGGAAGATTGTCATTTTCCTTTAGCTGTCCGCTGCGTATGAGCGTTTTTATCTGATCCACGATCTGCTCGTATATAGGAATCATCAAAGAGGTATTGATAATAATTTTCACCTGTTCGCCCTCCCCTTTTGCTGATAACAGTGTATAACAGTTATAAACTGTTGTCAAGTGTTATATGCTGTTTATTCCAAAAAATTATGAAAGGACGGACAAGCTAAAGCTTGTCCGTCCTATAATATAAACACGTCTTTAATTGATAAGCACTGCCGCAGCCGTACCTACGAGGCTCATGTCCTCGCCCGTTACAAATTCATATTTCCGCCCCATGATCTCGGCAGCGTAAATATCCATAAATTTCTCAAGCTCCGGCCTCAAAAGCCTGCTTTTTCCGAACAGCGAGCCGTCAACGGCAATGCACACCGGCTTATCCTTGCCCTCGCCCGTCAGCATAAGTATTGCGCACAGGCAGCAGGCTATACAGCGAGCCGCGCGCTCGAACAGTTCATTGATTATGTAAACCAAATTGACCCTATCCTCGCTTGTGAAGCCCTTGGGGAATCTCCCGCTCCCCCACTTGTCGATAGTTGGCGTTACGACCTCGGTCATTTTAAGTATCGTCTCCGAAGCGCGCTCGGAAAACATTCCTTCGCGGGCGGCCTGCTTGAGAATATACATGCAAAGCTCCCCAAGATAGCGGCCTGATATCATTTTTTCAGCGGTGTAGTAACCGGTGTCGGGCAGAGCACCGTCCATTTCAAGGTCGATGTCCCCACGGGGGAAGCCATCAAATGAGCCGGCCTCAAGGTTAACGAGCATTTTGCCGCTTCCGGAGGCGGATATCTTTGTTATCTTCTCCACAGGAAGCATGCAGCAGGCGTTAAACCCTGTTCCGGCCACAAGTCCGGCAAAGCCGCCGTATTTGCCTCTGTCCGCAAGACTGATACCGCTGAGCAGGACAGCAGGCGTATCGTTGAGCACCACTATCTTCCCGACCTTCGCGCCGCGTCTGAGAAGCTCTTCTCTCAGCGCCGCGCCAAGCAGCTTGCCCTCAGCACCGTTTATCTTCACCTGCTTTGTCAGGCTCAGTATTCGGTTATCAATATTCTCCGTCACCTCGGCAGGATAGGAAAAGCAGAAGCCGATATCCTGCGCATCATTCATAAGCGGCATAACGCAATCGGCAATGTGAGAGATAAACTCGTCCCACTCTACCGGCGCCTGCGCACCGGGTATGGTCTGCTTCTCGACCCTCTCGAGCACTATGCCCTTATCGCCGAAGCAGGCAAGTCCCGTGCGCAAATTCGTACCGCCGGCGTCGATGACCACGACCTTGCGGCCCTTCTGAAGCTTTTTTTCACCGTACAAATATGTCGGTATCATCGGAACGTTCTTCTGCGCTGCCTCAAGGCCGCGCTCCATTGCGGCAAGATATGCTTTCGTATACTCGGTCATATCGACCGCTTCGGCCTCCATGCCGTATTTTCTCATAAATTCTGCAATTTTTATCATAGCTTCACCTGAAAAAATCCGGCGCGTTATACGTCGGATTTTTTAATGATACTTTTTTACTCCGCGTCTGCTGGTATGTCCTTGACCGACTGAACAACGCCCTCTGCAAGACCGGCAATGCCCTGTATCTCGCTGGGGATGATGATCTTTGTCGCTCTGCCGTTTGCCGCGGCTGTAAAGGCCTCAAGCGCCTTTATTTTCAGCACGCCCTCGCCCGGAGCGGCCTCGTTTATAAGGCGGATACCTTCGGCAGTTGCGGTCTGAACTTTGAGGATAGCCTCGGCCTGGCCTTCGGCCTCGAGGATCTGCTGCTGCTTCTTTGCATCGGCGCGGAGGATAGCGGATTCCTTTTCGCCCTCGGCCTCAAGGATGGCTGCACGCTTCTCGCCCTCGGCGCGGAGGATAGCCTCACGGCGTTCACGCTCGGCCTTCATCTGCTTTTCCATTGCCGACTGGATCTCTCTGGGCGGCAGGATGTTCTTCAGCTCAACGCGGTTGACCTTGATGCCCCAGGGGTCGGTCGCCTCGTCGAGGATGTTGCGCATCTTGGCGTTTATGATATCGCGGCTGGTGAGGCACTGGTCAAGCTCGAGATCGCCGATGATGTTACGCAAGGTGGTTGCGGAAAGGTTCTCGATCGCGACCATGGGATGCTCGATGCCGTAGGTGTAGAGCTTGGGATCGGTGATCTGGAAGTACACAACGGTGTCTATCTGCATGGTTACGTTATCCTTGGTGATAACGGGCTGGGGCGGGAAATCGGCAACCTGCTCCTTGAGAGAGATCACCTTTGCGACTCGCTCAATGAACGGAACCTTGAGATGTATGCCGGTGCTCCATGTGGTCTTGTAAGCGCCAAGACGCTCGATGACATAGGCCTTGCTCTGCTGAACGACTCTTATGTTTCTGACTATGATGATCAGAACGAGTACGACGATAATAATGGGCAAGATGTAATCCATTTTCTTCTCCTTTATATTTTATAATTTATACTGTCTCTTTCTCCAGTGCTGCTACAATAAGTTTAACTCCGTCAATGCTCCTTGCGGTGACGAGCGTTCCCTCTGGTATCACCTCATCGCTTTCGCTTCTTGCCGTCCATGTTTTGCCGTCAACATAAACAGCGCCCGTTCCGGCAATATTATCCACAGCCTCGGTCACTCTGCACTCTTTGCCGATGACCATGTCCGCATTCGTCGGCTCAACCCTGGAATTCACATACTTCTTGACGAGAGGCCGCGTGAAATACAGCGTCACAGCGGAGACGACAAGGAACAGCATGATTTGAAGCAAGGGCTGCGCGCCGATCAGCGCGCCGATCAGCGCCGCAAGAGCGCCTACCGCAAACCAGATGCACACAAGTCCTACCGTAGCTGCCTCGACCACGAGGAACAGCACCATGACAACAAGCCAGAGCGTCGTAATTGTCATACCGAATGGCATTATTCTCACCTCCTGTTTTTCTTGATTTGATTGTATAACATCCTGCGATCATTATCAATAGGAAACTACCAACTTTTCAGGCTCAAAAATCGTTCTTAACCAACTTTTCCATTTTGTTTACACATTAGCACTTTACATTTGTGCAGTAATGATGTACAATATTGACAATTAAGCGTTAATCTTTTAGCTATTTTTGGGAGGCTCATACATAAAATGAACAAACTCAACAGAAAACCCCGTAATCTCGACATGTACAAAGCTATTCTCACGCTGAAAACCGTCGAAGAGTGCATGGATTTCTTTGACGACCTGTGCACCGTTACCGAAATTCAGGCCATGGAGCAGCGCTATCAGGTCGCGGTCTGTCTCTCCAAGGGCATGATATATAACGACATTCTCGCTGAGACCGGCGCTTCCAGCGCAACGATCAGCCGCGTTAACCGCTCCCTCCAGTACGGAAAGGACGGATACGAGATAGCCTTCAACCGTCTGGCAGAGCAGCAGGAAGAGGGCTGATGGGCATTTCATACGGGCCTCTGGCCTCATGGTACGACGCTCTCACGAGCGATGTGCCCTACGGTGATTTTCTGGCTTTCTATGAGGACGAATTTGCCAAGGCTCAGGGTGAGTATCACACCGTTCTTGACCTGTGCTGTGGCACCGGCACGCTCACATGGATGATGGCAGAGCGCGGCTATGAGATGATCGCCTGCGACGCATCGGCCGATATGCTGATGCAGGCTTCGGGCAAAGCGGCGGATGTTCGGATACCGCCGCTGTTCCTATGTCAGGAGGCATCGAAGCTTGACCTGTACGGCACGGTGGACGCTGCTATATGCTCCCTTGACGGCATGGACTACATCCCGCCCGAGGAGCTGAATGAGGTATTCCGCCGGCTTCATCTTTTTGTGCGCCCCTACGGCCTTGTCATTTTCGATATTCGCACACCTTCGTTTTTCAAAAGCATCGACGGCGAGATTTTTGTTGACGAGAACGAGGATATGCTATGCCTCTGGCGGGCAGACTTTGACGATGAGGAAAACTGCATCTGCTACGGCATGGATATTTTTTCGCGCGAGGGCAGACTCTGGCGGCGCGAGAGCGAGGAGCATATCGAATACGCCCACGAGCCGGAGGATTTAAAAAAGCTGCTCGAAAAATCGGGCTTTGAAAACGTCCGGCTTTGCCGCGACTGTCCCCAGGGTGACAGCGGCAGGATGTTTATCGTCGCATCAAATACGAACATTTACTGAGGTAATATAATATAATGGATAGGATTCTGAGAGCAACAGCCGGAAACGGCTATATAAAAATGTCCGCCGTGTCAGCGCGCGGCCTTGTTCAGAGGGCAAAGGATATCCACGGCTGCACGCCCACGACCGCAGCGGCGCTGGGGCGCACTCTGTGCGCGGCCTCCATGCTCGGCAATCTGCTGAAGGAGGATAACGGCAGCCTGACGATACGCATAAACGGCGGCGGCCCTATCGGCAGCGTGATCGCTGTATCCGACTCCGAGGGCTATGTGCGCGGCTATGTCGCAGACCCCACGGTCGATCTGCCGCTTCGCAAGGACGGCAAGCTTGACGTCGGCGGCGCTGTAGGCAGGGACGGCATGATAACAGTCAGCCGCGATATCGGCCTGAGGGAGCCGTACATCGGCTCGACGCAGCTCGTATCCGGCGAGATTGCCGAGGACCTGACCGCGTATATGCTTGAGAGCGAGCAGATACCCTCAGCCTGCGGCCTCGGCGTGCTTATAGACACGGATCTGAGCGTGAAAGCCGCCGGAGGCTTCATCGTTCAGCTTATGCCGGGCGCGCCGGAGGAATACATCGACCTGCTTGAGGAAAATATTTTCATGATGGATCAGCTCACAACGGTTCTCTCTGAGGATGGGCTTGAAGCCGTGTTCGAGCAGGTTCTCAAGGGTATAGAGCACCACATGGTCGGCGAGGATGAGGTCGGCTACCGCTGCTATTGCAGCCGCGACCGCGTTGAGCAGGCGATCCTCTCGGCTGGAGAAGCCGAGCTTGAAAGCATGATAGCCGAGGGCGAGAGCGTGGATGTGAGCTGCCAGTTCTGCGACGCGGTGTACACCTTCTCCCCTGCCGATATGCGCTCTCTGCTCGACAGCGCAAAAAATGATTGATTTTTTGAAAATTAATTATTGACAATCAGCCTAAGCTTTAGTATAATAAACGAGCTGCTGATGAGGGAGCATAGCTCAGCTGGTTAGAGCACCTGCCTTACAAGCAGGGGGTCATTGGTTCGAGTCCAATTGTTCCCACCATTCTTCAGATATATGCCTCTGTAGCTCAGTAGGTAGAGCAGCGGACTGAAAATCCGCGTGTCGTTGGTTCAACTCCGACCGGAGGCACCATTTGCGGGCATAGCTCATCCGGTAGAGCGCCACCTTGCCAAGGTGGAGGTAGCGAGTTCGAGTCTCGTTGCCCGCTCCAAAAAGTGTTTGCAGGCTCACATAAAAAGCCTGCAAACTTATATGGCGTCATAGCCAAGTGGTAAGGCAGCGGACTGCAAATCCGCGATTCCCCGGTTCAAATCCGGGTGACGCCTCCAAAAATCGACAAGCTTCTATTTGGGCTTGTCGATTTTACTTATTACCTATTCACTATTCACTCTTCACTATATTTTGGGGGGCGATTTTTGGGAAGTAATAAGTAATAGTGAATAGTGAAGAAGTTAGATATTAGGAGAGAGACGCATGACCAGTCCATTGCTTGAAAAATCCAAACAGTTTGCATTGGAGATCATCAAAGTATGCAATGAAATCAAGCGTGAGAAGCGTGAATCTGTATTGACGAACCAGTTGATTCGCTCCGGAACCGGCATTGGAGCCAACATTCGTGAGGCGTTCTATGCCCACAGCCGGGCGGACTTTATTGCCAAGCTCCAAATTTCGTTGAAGGAGTGCTCGGAAAGTGAGTATTGGTTGGAGCTGCTGATCGAAAGCGGCTACTATGACAGCCGAGAGATTTTGGAACAGTGCATTGAGGTTAAAAAGCTTCTGATCGCATCCATCAACACTGCAAAGAGCAAGGCGAAACAAAAAACTCGGCAGGCTTTAACAAAAGCTTGCCGATTTTTACTTATTCACTATTACCTATTCACTGTTTTTCTATCTCGCCGTGTTCCCTCTCAAAGTCTCTTATTCTTTTCTTTATCATCTGCTCAAGCTCGCGGTTCTTTGTTCTTCCCTCGTATTCTGCGATATATCCAAGCTTCTCCAAAAGTTCCGGTTCTATGCGAAGTGTGTATCTGCTCAAATTATCTCTCATTTTGCCGCCTCCGTGACTAAGTATTGACAAAATTATAGCGGCATATTATGATGATATGTAAAAATGACGCATTATTGACGCATAACAGGGAGGTAAAAATGAACTATGCAGAGCTATATTATATTGTTTTCGATGCTATAACGGACGCATTGGATAGCATGAACTGTGGTAAATACGCAACAGCAAAGCTTCAGTTAATCGCCGCGCAGCAAAAAGCGGAGGAATTATACATAAGCGCCGATGATTAGCAAGCAGCTACAAAGAGCAAGGCAAAGTAAGATCGGCAAGCTTTAACAAAAGCTTGCCGATTTTTACTTATTCACTATTCACTATTACCTATTCACTAAATTCTTGACGGCGTTATATTTATTCTCGCACAGGGCCATATAAAAGGCCACGGCGGCAAGGAGAATATTCACCCACGCGCCGCGCACGCCCATGAATTTCACGGCAAAGAAGCTGACCGCCGCGCCGATGTGGAAAGCGAGCAGGGTCAAAGCATAGAAATTGAACTTTTTAAAGTGGCTGCGGTCACCGTCGGTTATATACTCGGCAAGAGCAAGGGATGCCTGCTTTGTGTTATTTGTAGAGAAAATCGTTGAGCTTGCAAAGCCCCGCGCGCCGGGAAAGGAGCTCCACTGCACGCTCATTGCGAAAAATATCGGGTACAGGGACAGCAAAACATTCGCTTCGGCCGGTATAAAGCACAGGATGACACAGGCAATAGCGTCTATCACGGGCGCGGCAAGGTGCATATCAACATGCAGGTAGTGCGGCAGCAGCACCGTAAGCATCGTGCCCAGCACGTACAGCGCAAGAGCGCCCAAATGCAGCAGCACGGCGATCCCGTCGCCCCTCAGCGCCTCGATGGTCAACTCCAGAAGGTTCATCGTCTGCGCGCTGGCGAGCACCCCGCAGCGGCAGAGTATCGCGTAAGCGCCGAAAAAGCCACCCACCGCAGCAAACGAAAGGTGCCTGTACAAATCAATATTCGGATTTTTGTTCAAGCGGTCCACCCCACCCTCGCGAAAATGCACAGCAGGGATAAGTATACCACTCAAAATATTTTTCGCAACATTTTCTTTTCGTTGCGCCGGCTGGCGCCAAGCAATTCGCGTTGAGAGCGGCGATAAATGTATTTGCGTCAGCCCGATTATAAACATTGGCGCATAACGGCATTTTTCAATCTCTATGGTTGGGATACCGCAATAACGATCAATTAAAGCTTTAATACGGATTGCTCTGCGGCAGCCGCCGCATCATTCCTCTTTGAGGTCCTCAAGCGCGGCTCGCACTGCGGCTATGACAAAGGCTGAAAAGGTGCAGTCCTTGCCAACAATGGCCGCTTCCACTTCTTCGATAACATCGTTGGGAAAGCGGATAGTTTTATTTGTAGTCGGTGGTATTTTAGGGATTCTGAATTTTGCCATATCGCACCTCGCATTGCAATTTATATTGCATATTGTAATGCAATATAATGTGCAACTTTGCATTGCAAAAGCAATGCACCTATGGTACTATATATGTGCAGTTAATCCCACAAAAATACACCATCACTGCCGTCCCCTGAGAAAATGTTCCCTGTGGACGGCAGTATGGCAAAAGCAATAAAATGGAGGCGAGATCTTGAGCAATATATACAAAAAGCTTTACTACACGCTGTTCAACCGCATAAGCTACGCGATTGAGGCTCTTGAGCGCGGGGAATACGACAAGACCACGGAGATCCTCAAGCAGGCCCAGGTAAGCTCAGAGGAGCAGTACATGAGCATAGAAGATTCTCCCGCAGGCCGCCTGCTATACAAGATCCGCAGTTTTTTCGCCTTCCGCTCCTGAGCAGTATTTATGTTGCCTTTAATGGTTTTATGTGTTAAAATCCAAAAGAGGTGGCGGCGGCTGCCGCCGAGCAATTCGTATTGAGATTTTTGATAATCTCTTTTGCGACAGCCCGACCGTTTACGCTTAAATAAATCGTTTTTGCACTCATGCTCTTAATTACACCGCACCCGTAGGGGCGGCCATTGGCCGTCCGTTTCTGAAATTTTGCAGTGAGGTGAATATCATGTACGAACTTACTCAGGTTGCAAATAACACATATTATGTTAACTGCCCTGCCAAAATCGGTATATACCGCTGTGAGGATAACGGAGTTTATCTCATTGACAGCGGCAACGATAAGGACGCCGGACGCAGAGTCAGAAAAATTCTCGACACCCAGGGCTGGACGCTCAAGGCCATATTGAACACGCACTCGAACGCAGACCACATCGGCGGCAACAAATATTTTCAGCAGAACACCGGATGCAAGATATTCGCCCCCGGCATCGAGGCGGACATCACCCGCCATCCTATTCTCGAACCTGCGTTTCTCTTTGGCGGTTATCCCTGCAAGCCGCTGCGCCACAAGTTCCTGATGGCGCAGGAGTCCGACTGCGCGGACGTTAGCTCGCCCGACTTTCCCGAGGGCTTCGAGGTCATTCCCCTGCGCGGTCATTTCTTCGATATGGCCGGCTACCGCACCCCGGATAACGTTGTTTTCCTCACCGATTGCGTATCGAGCGCCATGACGCTCGAGAAGTATCAGGTCGGCTTTATCTACGACGTTCAGGCATATCTTGACACGCTTGACAAGATCGAGACCCTCGAGGCGGAGATTTTTGTCCCCGCCCACGCGGACGCATGCAAGGACATCCGCGAACTTGCGGAGATAAACCGTAAAAAAGTGCTCGAGATCGCGGATAAGCTCATCTGCATCTGCAAAGAGCCCGCAAATTTTGAGAGCATACTCCAACGCGTATTTTCCGACTACGGTCTGGTCATGAATTTTGAGCAGTACGCTCTTGTCGGCAGCACGGTGCGCTCGTACCTTTCATGGCTGTACGACAGCGGAAAGGTCACGGTTTCGTTTGAGGACAACCTCATGCTCTGGAAAACCGCCGAATAATCTATTGAAAATCAAGAAAAAGCAGCCTGATGGCTGCTTTTTCTTTCTTTATGTCATATCGCGGTAGATAAACGTCACGACCTGCGCTCTTGTGCACGGGTCATTCGGGCAGAAGGTCGTCGAAGTGACGCCGTTAGTTACGCCCTTGTCCGCCGCCCAAAGAACCGCGTCATAGCAAAATGAACCGGCTCTTAAATCCGTGAACGGGTTTGCCATATCCGCAGCTATTGCCGGAGATTTTTCATATCTGTACAGGAAGGTCACAAACTGCGCCCTCGTGACGGTGTCGTTCGGGGCAAAGCTATCGTCGGTGACGCCTCTGGTTATCCCCTCAGCCACTGCCCACATGACCGCTTTATAATAATATGTACCGTCCTTCACATCAGTGAACGGATTTTTTACGCTCGCGGCCGGTTCCGGACTGCCGGCGGCGCGCCAGAGGAAGGCCACGACCTGCGCTCTCGTGCACGGGTCATTCGGGTTGAAGGTCGTCGTCGTAGCGCCGTTAGTTATGCCCTTGTCATATGCCCAGATTATGCCCGGACAGTACACCGAGTTTTCGCTTACGTCGGTAAAGGGGTTCCTGATCTGAACGCTGTAATCGGGATCCTTTGCGCCGCAGCGCTCACACACGCCGCCGACAAAGCGGTGTCCGAGCGCCGGAACGTAGCTGTCAACATAGCTGTCCCCGCAGGCGCAGGTATGGGTAGTATAGCCGTGCTCAGTGCAGGTGGGCACCGTGACGTAAGCGGTATAGCTGTGCGTATGCCCAAGCGCGGGTATATCCTCGCTTTTCTTTGCACCGCAGACAGTGCAGGTATAGGTCATTGTGCCACTGCTGTTTTCGGTGGGGGCCTTGCTTACTACTCCCGTATCCCAGCTATGCTCCGTTTTGGGCAGGATCTCGTATTTCGTGCTGTGGCAGATCAGGCACACGCTGTATCTGCGCCCCTCCACGGTGCAGCTCGGCTTTACTGTCCTTTGCATGTCCTCAGACCAGTAGTGGCCAAATTCATCTGGCTCAACAGCGTTAAGAGCGCTCTTATCGCCCACATATGTCAGCGTTATGTAGTAGTCCGGGCAGCCGTCGTCCCCTGTTTTCTCATCAATGGCCACGGTATACGCAGCGGGGCTGGCGCTCGTATTGAGCATGGTAACGTTAAGCTTATAGTCAAGCGCGTTTCCGTCTCTGTCGGTGTATTTTACGCAGTCAAAACTGTCATGCTCCTGATCCCGGCCTATAATGCGCTCATGCTGGAAGGTGCTCAGCTCGCCCTCGATCGATGTCGTTGTCACGAGGTCTGCCAGCAGATAATCCGGCCGCGCGGGCAAATACCCATTGTCCCCTACCCAGTTGAAATACATATCTATCTGCTGCGTCTGCTCAGCGTCAGTGTAGCACAGCCACAGCGCCTGCACCTCGCCCGTTGCCGGAACATTTATGTGCTCGGCCTTTTCCGGATCCGGGGTCGCAAAGAACGTGCCGTTGCCGTCCTTATATGAGCAGTTTACATAATATTGCCCATACGGAACGTCGTAAAACCACTGCACGCGGCTTCCGTCCGTTTTTGAGTTTACGCAGATGTAGCGGGAATCTGTCGTAAAGCCGTACATGTTGACGTTCACTCCCGCGTCGGGACGTCTGTACTTGTCCTCCTCGCCTTTTGTATTTAAGAAGCGGATGTCGAGCCCCACATCATCGACCAGCGATTTGAGGACAATGCTCGGGCTCTCATGGTGTCCCTCATATTCCACGGTCTCGTAGGATTCATACGGGATGAACACGGACTGGTCGCTGTGGACAAGAACGATATCCGTGCTCTTTGTGAGGCCGAGGAAGCCGTTTGTCGTCACCTCAAGGTGGCGCAGGCGGGTTCTGATATAGACGGGCGTGTCTGAGCCCTGCGTGACGCGGAAGGTGACGGTGATAAGGACTTTGTTATCCTGAAACACCTTTTGGTCTTCGGCGTTGTTCACCTTGCCCGTCCAGAATGCCATGTCCCCATTCGTAAAGTCAAGCACAGAGCCGTCAATTATGCTGCCGTCAAGCAGGTCGCCCTTCTGATAGATATATCCGCCCTTTTTCACCCCCAGAGCGGAATGCTGATTCACATTGGGCATGCTGTAGCTGATGGGCGTAAGGCATTTTGTGTCGTACATTATGTTGCCGCCGCAGCTTTTCAGATTCATTCTTGTCAGCGATTCAAGGTTCAGTTTGGACAGATTAGCGTTCTTGAGCCAGTAATTATTTCCGATGATATCGCTGTTTCCGGCTATTTGCTTTATGTAGCCTCTGATATAGTCCTCACTGTAATTGACAAGATCCGGCGTGAGCCTCAGCCAGTAGGAATATGTGAAGGTATCGCCCACATGGAAAGTATATTCCCCCGTGCGCGTCTGAACCTTTAGGCTGTCGCCGTCATCTTCCGCAAAGGCGGCGGGAGTCAGGCTCAGAAGCATTGCCACGGCAAGAATAAGCGCAAGTCTTTTTTTCATTTTGTACTCCTTTCAAAGAAATTAATGTACACAAAGTATACACTCTCCACACTTTTAGTATAGTTGATCTTCTTATTATCGCCACGGGCATTTACAGCTTCGTGCCCAAAATCTAAACATTGCCGCTCAAATGTCTGGTTATTGGCATAAAAAGGCGCTCCTTTCAAAATTGAAAGGAGCGCCTTAATATTTGCTTAAATATCAGCCGTGGCGGACGGAGTGGATGTGACGGGTAAGGTCGAGCATCTTGCAGCTGAAGCCCCACTCGTTATCATACCATGCCATGAGCTTTACAAAGTTGTCGTTGAGGGAAAGTCCGGCCTTGGCATCGAAAATGCTGGTGTGAGGATCGGTGATGAAGTCGGAGGATACGACCTCTTCGTCGCAATACTCGATAACGCCCTTCATTGCGCCCTCGGATGCAGCCTTTACAGCCGCGCAGATCTCGTCGTAGCTTGCGCCCTTCTCGAGACGGCAGGTCAGGTCAACGATGGAGACGTCGGCGCTGGGGATACGCATGGAGGTGCCGGTCAGCTTGCCCTTCAGCTCGGGGATGACCTTTCCGACTGCCTTAGCCGCGCCGGTGCTGGTGGGGATGATGTTGCCGTGAACGCCGCGGCCGAGACGCCAGTTCTTCTTGCTGAAGCCGTCAACAACTTCCTGAGTTGCGGTGTCAGCGTGGACGGTAGTCATAAGGCCCTCGACGATGCCGAAATTGTCATTGATGACCTTTGCGAGAGGCGCAAGGCAGTTGGTGGTGCAGGATGCGTTGGAGACGACCTTCATGTCGGCGGTGTACTTATCAAGGTTTACGCCGCAGACGAACATCGGGGTATCGTCCTTGGAGGGGCCGGAGAGAACAACGACCTGTGCGCCGGCGTCGAGGTGAGCCTGTGCCTTCTCGGTCGTGAGGAATGCGCCGGTGCACTCGAGGACGTACTCAACGCCCATCTCGCCCCAGGGCAGCTCTGCGGGATTGCGGTTGCCGACAATTGCAACACGCTTGCCGTTTACGGTGATGGAATTGTCATCATAATCGACAGTGCCGTTGAAGCGGCCGTGTACGGAGTCGTACTTAACGGTGTATGCAAGCTGTGCCGGGGTCTTGTCGGGAGCGTTGATCGCAACGATCTCGATATCGTCGGCTACGATGCCTGCTCTGAATGCCAGACGGCCGATGCGGCCAAAACCATTGATAGCAATTTTTATCATTTTATATCTCCTCCACTTGATAATTTAAAACTTGGAAATCATTGCTTGTGATTTGATACGATTGTAACATATACTATACTCAAAAATCAATATCTCGATACATCCAAATATCTTTCAAAAAGCGGCCTTTTTTACAGTCGCTATTGTATAATTTGCATGTTTTTGATAAAATGACGTCGAATAAACAAAACGGGGTGAGGTTTTATGTCAGATACTGCACTGCTTGCCGGCGCGTTTTCCATGCTCGATCAGCCGGTCGTAGTTTCCCGCAGGGGAAAAATACTTTTTATGAACAGCGAGGCTATATCCCTCGCTGGAAAGGATTACACGTCAAAGCCTCTGGATTTGCTCATGCCCTCCTATATCTCGAACAATCAGGCTCAACAGTTTATGACTACCGCTTTTATCGGTAGCAAAAGCTGCATAGTAAAAGTCTCGGTCGTCGAGAATTTTAAGATCTTCGCCATGAGCTGCCATGATTCCGCTATCGGTGAGTTCTCCGCCGTGTTCTCAAGTCTGCGCTCTTCCATGTCAAATATCAAGTTTTCCTCGGCCTGTATCTCGGTTCTTGCCGAGAGCGACGGCAACGAGAAGCTGCTTGAATATGTATGCAGCCTAAACCGCAGCTATTACAGGATAAAGCGCACGCTGGATAACTACAGCACGCTATACGGCCTTACCGACAAGACTCTGCCCTTCTCCCCGGAGCCGATAGACATCACCGAGCTTTGCCGCGACACGATATCGACCGTAAACACACTGATCGCCCGTCAGGAAGTGCGCATCAACTTCAACTCCGAGCCGCACATAAGGATCATAGCCGACAGAGAGCTTATCCAGCAGCTTCTGCTCAATCTTATATCCAACAGTATCAATCACAGCCACAGAAACGGCAGGATAAGCATCTCCCTGCTCAGAACGGACGCAAACCTCATCATAAGCGTCGATGACGACGGCTCCGGCATTCCTCCCGACGAGCTGGCACGCGTATTTGACCGCTACAGGTACAGCATTAATCTTAGCACGCCCCAGAGCGCCGGCATCGGTCTTGCCGTGGTAAGGGGCATAGCCGAGCTGCACAAGGGCGCGCTGATCGTTGAAAGCCGCGGCGAGGATATGGGAACCTCAGCCCGCGTCATGCTGTCGTTTGATGTTCAGCCAATAACCCCCGCATCTTTTTCCGCGCCTATCAGCGATTACAAAGAAATAACCATACAGCGCATACTGACAAATCTCGCCGATTGCCTCACCGTGGACTGCTACTCCGAGGCGCTTGAGGATTGATAAGAAGCACAGCAAAAGGTCTGTTGAAAAATTTTCAACAGACCTCTTTTGTTATTATAGTGGTTATTCTTTCATTCAAGATACAGCTTTTTCAGTCGTTCAAGCTTTTCATCATCCAGCGCAAGCTCATTGCTCAGGAAGCTGTCCATGCCGCCGTGCTCGCGCTCTATCGTATCAAACGCCGCGCCTATAAAGTCCGGCTGCACCGTGTCAAGGCAGGCGATGAAATCAAGCACGCTTTCATCGTCGGTATACCTGCGGCAATTTTCAATGAGGATCTTCGTACCAGGCGCACAGCGCTCCTTCGTTATCATATAATCGGTGACTATCGTATCGCGCGAAACGCCCAGCGCGCTCAGTATAAGCGCCGTCGCAACGCCGACACGGTCCTTGCCCATCGTGCAGTGGTACAGCAGCGCTCCTTCCTCATGCGCGAGAAGTATCTCAAAAAACTTTCTGTAATGCTGCACTGAATGCTCGAGCGTAACGAGCACCGGATACAGCGAGCGCATCTGCGCTCTGCCGTCGCGGCCTGTGCGGCTCATGAGGCGCTGTGCCATCGCCACGGTGCGTTTGGCCTCCTCATCCGCCGTCTCGGGCTTATCACGCGTTATACCGTCGGTCTTGTCCTCCATCATGGGGCATACTATATAGCTCACGCCTTCGATCACGCGGTCAGGCTTCTGTATGCGCTCGGCTGAGGTACGAAAATCCACAACGGTGTTCAGCCCCGCAGCTTTCAGATAGTTCACATCGGCGTCGGTCAGACGGGCGAGCATGCCGCTGCGAATGAGGCGGTTTTTCCTCAGCACTCTGCCGTCAGTGGTCTCAATGCCGCCTATGTCGCGAGCGTTGGGCGCCCCATGCAATATTTTTTCGGGTTTATACATTCACATCACCTATATTATAAAGTCGTTTTCCGTTTTCAAATGTCATCTCTTCCACATATTCAGCGCTGAGGCCCTTGACATCGGCGATTTTGCCCACCACATACTCAAGCTGGCGGGAGTCATTGCGCTTGCCGCGGTTGGGGACGGGCGTCAGATACGGGCTGTCAGTCTCGATAACTATCCTATCCATGGGGCACACTTCCAGAACCTCGATAGCACGGCGCGCGTTTTTATAGGTTATCGGGCCGTCAAAGCCCAAATACCAGCCGCGTTTTAGAAGCTCCGCCGCCATCTCGCGGCTTCCGGAAAAGCAGTGGAACACTCCGCGCAGCCCGGGATAGTCGAGAACTATCTCCATGCTGTCGGCATGAGCCTCTCTGTCATGCACGATGACCGGCTTATCAAGGCGCAGCGCAAGCTCTATCTGGCGGCGAAACAGCGCTTTCTGCTCGTCCTTATGCTCCTGATCCCAATAATAGTCAAGGCCGATCTCCCCTATCGCAACGCATTTGGGGTGTAAGGCAAGCTTCTCAAGCTCGGCAAAGCTTTCCTCGGAGAGCTTATCTATATCCTCCGGATGCCAGCCCACGGCGGCGTACACGAAGCCATACCGCTCGGCTATTTCGAGCGCTGTTTTGCTGCTTTCAAGATCGCAGCCGGGATTTACGATAAGTCCCACCCTGCCCTCGGGCATTGAATCGAGTATTTCAAAGCGGTCTAAGTTGAACGCACCGCTGTCATAATGCGCATGAGTGTCAAAAAACACGGTATCACCTCTGTAACAAAAAATTGCTGATATATAATATTATAGCATCTCTTGCTATAACTGCGCAAGCGGTGATATAATGCGAAACAGCGAGGTGGCTCAAAATGGATAAATATTACGGCATTTTAATAAACGGCATGGAGCGCGGCATTACTGTCAGGCGCATAGTTCACGGGCTTGCGTGGACAGGTGCTGAGCTTACAAACGGCAGCTTCGGCATCGCCATGCACACCGAGGGCGAGAGCGTAGAGAGGCTTCTTCCCAGACTTGAGGGCATGGACGCGGTTGACGCGGCGAAAGCTGTGATGTCGTGGAATTTTGAAGAAGCCTCGGAGGCAATGGCCGTCATAAACGCCTATTACAACTCCCCCGCTCGGCTCGACAGCCTCGGCTGCCGAGACAGCTTAAAAAGCAGCATCACCGCAGGTATGCAGGTCGAGGGCAAAAAAATCGCCCTTATAGGGCATTTGAAGCTGCACAAGGATGCTTTAGAGGGCGCGGAAAAGGTTTACATAATTGAACGTAACCCGAGACCCGGGGACTACCCGGATTCCGCCTGCGAGTATATTCTGCCCGAGTGCGATATTGTCATAATCACGGGCAGCGCCGCGGTGAACAAGACTATGCCGAGGCTTATTGAGCTGTCGGCTTCGGCGCAGACGATAGTCGTCGGCCCCACGGTGCCGCTCTGCCCGGAGCTTAAAGACTGCGGTATTAACAGGCTGTCCGGCATGGTCGTTACAGACACCGCCGGTCTTATAAGCTACATTACCGAGGTAAAGGGCAGTCCGTACCCTTATGGCGATACATTTATAATATAAAAACTGCAAGGGCGAAAGCCCTTGCAGTTTTCTTATTCTTCGGACTGCGCGGTAAACGCCGCGCTCAGGTACAGGCGCAGAGGCTCAAAGCGGCGAATCGCTGCCGCCGCAGCCTCGGTGAAGCGCTCAAAGCTTGACATCTCCTCCGCCGAGAAGCTATATTCCGCCGTGTAGTATTTGTGCTTAAACCACTCCGCAGCGGGGTGCTCGGGGTCGTAGCCGCGCGGCACGCGCTTTAGGGTCTTTCCCTGCATGACGATGCCGTTTTCGCGCACGATATCGTCAAGCTCCTCGTAATTATACATGATATGCTCGCGCAGTCGCGTCAGATCCTTTGCCTCCCACGGCCATGCACCGCCCTCGATAAAGCACTTCTCATGGCTTACGTACAGGAAGTAGCTCAGAGGCAGAAAATTTTTCTTGTGCGGCGAAAAATACGCCCTAAAGGACGGATTATACGGCTCCTTGCCCTTGCTGTAGCGCATATCGCGGGGGATGCGGTACATGAAATTCTTCGGGTTTTCAAAAATGAGGCTCTCGCCTATGGACGGCGCCTCCTGCGCGATGACAAATTTCATTATGTCAAGGAGCATGAGGAAATCCTCCCTCGCCTCCTCATATTCCCCGTGGTTATCGTGAAACCATTTGCGGTCATTATTTTTACTCAGAGCCTCGGTGTAGGCTGTCATACGGTCAAAATTCATAGATTTCATTATCCTTCCGTATTTTTTCTGTGTGCAGCAACTATGATACTTCATCGCGGAGTTTTTGTAAAGAAGCCGAAGCATAGTTAAGTTTGTAATTATCATCGTAGTAGTTAATACGGAAATACAAAAATCCACTAAGGATTGACTAAAGAAAAAAGTATCGCCGCTGTATAAAACATCAGCGGCGATACTTTATGTTATATGTGGTATCTGTCGTAGGGCTTACCGGCGCAGTCGGAGCAGATGAGCTTCCCGTCTCTGACGTACAGCCTGCTTTCTGCGGTCATCTCTCCGCAAACAGCGCAGGGGAATGATTTGGACATAGGCGCTCTTTCGGGCAGCTCTATTTTTGCGGGTTTAACATCGAACAATGCTTCATCGGACTGTGAATGCAGATATTCAAAGCTTTCCTGCCGCGACATTCCCTCCGGCATTGCCTTCAAAACGAGCCTCACCGAGCGGCCGCTGTTTTTCTCATACACCGAGAACGCCATCTTGCCCACCACATGGAAAAGCAGATTTCCTTTTCCCGCGCTGCATCCCAATATCACCTGTATGGCGTCAACGGCGCAGGAATCGTTTTCGGTCACGCACATGATCTCCTCGTCCTTTGAAAAATGCAGGTCGAGCAGCTTCACGGCATACAGCGCGGCGCGGTAGCCTATCGAAAGTCCGGGGCATTCATGGCCGTGGAAGGCCGCGCACTTATCCCACAATTCTTTGTTTATCATTTTATTCACCTCTTATTAATACGGAACTATTATTCTAATGCCCCGGTGTTCGATGATATCGACCCGAAGCCCGTACACGCTTTCTATCGTTTCGGGATTTACCGTCTCCACTCCGCCGAAGGAGAACACTTTTGCATCCTTAATAAAAAGGAAGCGGTCGCAGTGGCGCATCGCAAGGTTTAAATCATGAATGATTATCATGACAGCAATATTGCGCTCCCTCGCAATATCGCGGATAACATGCAGCATCTCATGCTGGTTATACGGGTCAAGGTTGCTTGTCGGCTCATCGAGCAGCAAAAGCTTAGGCTCCTGCGCGAGAGCGCGCGCCAGCATGACCTTCTGAGCCTCGCCGCCGGACAGCTCCGAGACGTTTCTGAGCGCAAACTCCTCAAGACCCATCTTTTGCAGAATATCGCTGACTATCTCGCGGTCGTAGGATGAAACGTCCCATTTAATATACGGCTTGCGGCCGAGCAGCACCGTGTCGAACACGGTCATGTTGGCGCCTTCCGCATTCTGAGGGACGTATGCGATGTTCTGCGCCATGATGCTGCCGTTCATTTTGAAAACATCCTGGCCGTCGATCGTAACGCTCGCTCCCTCGGTATGGCATATGCGGTCAATGCACTTTAAAAGCGTGCTTTTACCAGCTCCGTTATTTCCGAGAACCGCGAGGCACTGCCCGCGTTCAAGCTCAAAGCCCACATCATCAAGCACTTTCCCGGCTGAGCGGCTGTATGAATATGTTATATTTTCTACCTTGATCACGTGTTTTTAACTCCTTTGAAGAGAAGAAACAGAAACATCGGCGCTCCGAGGAAGGCCGTCAGCGCGCCTATGGGAAGGATGACCGGCGCGACAACAGAGCGTCCGAATGTATCGGCCAGAACGAGAAGCAGTGCGCCCGCCACGGCAGAGCCGGGTACGAGGAAGCGATAATCATTGCCCGTAAACCGGCGCATAATGTGCGGCGCAACAAGTCCGACAAAGCTGATTATGCCGACGAAGGAAACGGCCACCGCCGAGAGCACCGAGCATATCCCCATGCTCACAAGCATTACGCTCCGCGTATTAACGCCAAGGCTTTTGGCCGTATCGGCTCCGCTTTCCATGGCGTTATAGTTCCAGCGGTTGAACATGAAATAGATAAGCGCCGCTGCAAGCACAAGGGCAAGTATCAGCAGATCCCGCCAGCTTGCGCTTCCGAGGTTTCCAAAGGTCCAGAACACTATCGCGCCGAGCTTTGTGTCGTCCGTGAAATATTGCAGGAGAGTGCTTCCGCCGCTGAACAGCGAGCTGAGCGCAACGCCGGCAAGAATAAGTCCGCCGGGGCCTATGTTCTTTTTTATCTGCGATATGGCGATTATCACGATCGACGAAATGGAGCCGCACACGAAGGCACACACCGTCACGATATAGGGATTGTTGATCGTAATGGCGCTTGTGGCCGTCGCGGAGTTTACAACACCGCCGCCGAACACGACAATTCCCACCGCAGCGCCAAAGGCCGCACCCTGGGACACACCCAGCGTTGAGGCGGATGCCAGCGGGTTTCTCAGGACGCACTGCATCACAGCGCCCGCAGACGCCAAAGCCGCGCCCACAAGGATCGCCGCCACAACGCGGGGCAGGCGGATATTTATTATCGCGGTTTGCGACAGGCTATCGCCTTTCCCTATCAGCGTCCTTATAAGCTCCGAAAACGGGATGTTTATCGAGCCGACTCCCACTGCATAAAGCGACGCAAGCAGCGTAATAAGCAGCGAAAACAGCAGCGCAAGGCGCTTGCGCCTGATAAATTCTCCGTACAGCCGTATCTGTTCTGTAGACCTTTTAGTCATAAATCATTCTCCGAGGCTCACCTGACCGTAGCCTGCTCCTGCGTCCTCCAGCACCGAAAGATAATCCGGATCACCGAGGAATATTTCAAATATCTCACTTGCTTTTTCTTCAAAATCAACATCGGCAAACGCCTCCGGGTACAGGAGGGCACCCGTATAATACGCTGTTACCAGCGGTATCTCAACATTCGACCAATGCCATGTGGAGTTGGGCCACTGATAGAGCTTGCCGTTTTTCACAGCGTCAAGCTGTTCAAAATACCCCTGGGTCTCCTTATAGTCGGACCTTACAAGTCCCATGCTGCCGGCGTCAAAAAAGATAATGTCAGGGTTCCACTCGAGTATCTTCTCACGGTCGACCATGACGCCCATAGTGCCGGACAGGGATGCGTCGGATGCTGCGTCGTTAGCCGACAGGACCTTGAACACGGGGTAGTCGATGTAAACTCCGTCGATGCTGTGGCTGCCCTTGAAAGTCGCACCCGCAGCGAGTACGAGGGGCTTGTTCTCGTCGGAAATATTCGCAGTTCTCGCTTTCAGATCGTCAAGGCAGGCATTTGTGAAGCTTATCAGCTCCTCGGCTCTTTCGCTCACGCCGCAGACATCCGCCAGTATGCGCAGAGCCTGCTCAAAATCCTCGCCGAACAGCGTGCCCTCAGCCACCGCAACGGTGGGGATGCCGGTCTGAGTCTGGATATTATCCGCGACATCTGAGGTATATGTACATAAGATCACATCGGGATCCGCGAGAATTATCTCCTCGGGGTAGTAGGCAGTCTCGCCCATTGCGTCCGTTCCGCAGTTGGGAAGCTTGGACCACTTGTCAATATGAGGATACGCATATGCCTGGATGGGGCTTTCAGCGATCTCGCATTCCCCTATACCCACGACCTTGTCGGCAAGGCCGAGATAAGATATCATACGCGGTGTGTTGCCGAGCGGAACTATGCGCTCAACCGATACCGGCACCTCGACCATACGGCCTACGGCGTCGGTTATTGTTCTCGTCTCCGACTTCTGCCCGTCCTGTACTTTGTTATCTCCGTCGGAGCCGCAGGCGCACAGGGAAAAAACCATAGCTAATGCCAACAGCAGGGATAAAATTTTTTTCATATTGTTCTTCCTTTCTGTCGGCGAACATGTTATACTTTTAGCGTCCGCCGAATTTTGTAAGTTTTGGTGCGACGCGCCCTTGATCCGGCTGCATCGAATCAGGGGCATTTTCTATCTATTATATCTGCATTTTTTCGTTCCACAAGCCCCATGGGGGGATATTTTTTTGCTTATTTGCACAGTTTTTTCAAAAAGAGTCTGCTCAAATCAAACGGAGCGGAATCTATGTAAAAATAAGTAAAATTGCACCAATTATCGCCACATATAATGAAATCCTTGCTGACGCAAGGATGAAATCTGCTGCGCAGGTGAAATCCACTTGCAGTGGATGAAATTAAATCCACCCATCTGGCGTCGAGCCGGATTTCATCCCCGCAGGGGATTTCATCATCGAAGATGATTTCACCCACACTGCAGTGTGGATTTCGTTGAAAAGAACCTTTGTCTATACAGACAAAGGTTCTTTTCTGGTGGACCTGATCGGATTCGAACCGACGACCCCCACAATGCGAATGTGGTGCGCTCCCAGCTGCGCTACAAGCCCGTTTTTCTGTTTGCTTTAACATTATAGCACACTTTTCAAAAATGTAAAGAAAATATTTGTTGATTATATGCTTTATTTGAGTTATAATAATTTTGCGGCTTTTGACAAGGCTGCACTAGTTGGGGAGCCAGCGGTGCCCTGTTACCTGCAATCCGCTACAGCAGGAATGAATTCCCAACCGAGGATTTGTCATGTGTCGTCTGACCCCGGTAAGCAGCGATGACGAGTCGGTCTCGCGCAACGGAAACCCGTGAACCATGTCAGGCGGGGAACCGAGCAGCATTAAGCGGTGTTTTTCGTGTGCCGCGAGGGTGCCGGTTCTGAGCCGGCTGCCGGCGTAACGGGCATATGGCATTATTCAGAGCTGGGTGTGCAGTCTTGTCAAAAGCCGCCTTTTATCGTGAAAAGGATCGGCTGTTATGTATCAGGCTTTGTATCGCAAGTGGCGGCCTAAGACCTTTGACGAGGTCGTCGGCCAGCAGCATATCACTCAAACGCTGAAAAATCAGATAATTACAGGACGTCTGTCCCACGCATACCTGTTCATCGGCACCCGCGGAACGGGCAAGACCTCCTGCGCGAAAATACTTGCCAAGGCGCTCAACTGCCATAATCCCGTTAACGGCAACCCCTGCGGCAAATGCCCCGCCTGCCTCGGCATAGACGACGGCAGCGTGCTGGACGTTGTGGAGATCGACGCTGCGTCGAATAACGGCGTTGACAACGTTCGTCAGCTTCGTGAGGAGGCCGTGTTTTCGCCCGTCTCCGTCAAAAAGCGCGTGTACATCATCGACGAGGTACACATGCTATCCACCCCGGCCTTCAATGCCCTGCTGAAAATTCTCGAGGAGCCGCCGGATCATCTTGTTTTCATACTCGCAACAACGGAGATAAACAAGGTTCCCGCGACCATACTCTCCCGCTGCCAGCGGCACAGCTTCAAACGGCTTGACCCCAATGTCATTGCCGACCACCTTGAGCACGTTGCAAAGTGCGAGGGGCTGAACCTTGAGCGCAAGGCTGCCGAGCTTATCGCCGGACTTGCCGAGGGTGGAATGCGTGACGCGCTGTCGCTTTTGGATCAGTGCTCAGGCGCGGAGGTCATCGGCGTTGACTCCGTGTACTCGGCAATGGGGCTTACCGGCAACCGGCGCACAGCACAGCTTTTGGATTTCACCGTAAAGCGCAGCACCGACTCCGCGCTCTTGCTTTTCACCGAGCTGTGGAGCGACGGTAAAGACCCCACCACGCTGCTGGGTGAGCTGAACACTCTGCTGCGCGACTGCCTTATGCTCTCTGTCGCGCCCAAAGCGAGCGACGGTCTGCTGTCGGGGCGGTTCAGCAAAGATATGCTCGAAAGCTTCTGCAAAAGGCTAACTAAGGCAGAGATGCTCAGCCGCATAAACACCGTGTCGGACTACCTTGCGCGGATAAGAGATTCCAAAAGCCCGAGGCTCACTGCGGAGCTGTGCATAATTTCGCTCTGCGACCCCACTCTTATTGAGGGGCTTGATGAGCTTCGCGCGAGGGTCTCCCGCATTGAGGAGGACATGAAGAACGCACCGCGCACAGCGGTCTTTGCCGACGAGGACGATGAGGACGAGGAAGAATACCATTCGAGCCTCGAGGATCTTCCTTTTGACGAGGCTCCGCCCGCAAGGAGCGAAGCTGAGCCTGCCGGGGACGAGGATGATCTCGATCTCTCGGCTTTCACGGAATACCAGCCGGAGGATGATTTTCTCGACAAGGCAAGCCCTGCCCAGCTAAACCCCGACGCCGCGCCCGCAGCGGAAAACGCGCCGACGGACAATGCCGCTCTCTGGGCAGCGATACTTGAGCGCGCGGAGGAGAGTCTTCCGTTTGGGATAATCCCTATTCTCACCAATCCCCTGCAAGCTGTGTGCGATGTGGAGTACGACACTCTGCGTCTTCGCGTGGCGCCCGGCTTTTACTACAACACGATAAACAAACAGGATGTTCTCATGCGTCTGCGCGAGGCGGCAAACCTCGTAACCGGCAGGAGCCTCAAGGTTCAGCTAAGCGAGCTGAGCAGCGAGCCGGTGGCTCCCAAGCGCAGTCTGGATGAACTTAAAAAGTTCAAGGAAACTCGGTTTATTTAATTAATTATATCTACACATAGGAGGAACTAATTATGGCAAAAGGTGGATTTCGCGGCGGTATGCCGAACGGGAATATGATGAAGCAGTTTCAGAAAATGCAGGAGGAATTCTCCAAAATGCAGCAGGAGCTTGAGAGCACGGAGTTTGTCGCAACCGCCGGCGGCGGCGCCGTAAAGGCCACCATGGTCGGCACCCGTATGCTCAAGAGCATTGAGA
Source organism: Clostridiales bacterium (assembly GCA_004557075.1). Classification (GTDB taxonomy): domain Bacteria; phylum Bacillota; class Clostridia; order Oscillospirales; family Oscillospiraceae; genus F23-B02. The sequence continues at coordinate 964 of SFEX01000004.1, read as the reverse complement.
TCGATCCCGCAGCGGTCGACCCCGAAGATGTTGAAATGCTTCAGGACATGATCATCGCCGCCGTAAACGAGGCGATTTCCAAGAGCGAGGAAGCGACGAATCAGGCTATGGGCAAGCTCAGTCCCATGGGCTTACCGTTCTGATTTATAGCCGCTTTGTGAGGATGTTTTTATGAAAAGACTTTTCGCTGTAATGCTCGCTGTCTGCATCGTCATCGCGTCGCTGTCCGGATGCGCGGCCAAGTCAAACGACATGAGCACCGCAGAGCTTGAAAAGCTCTACTCCGACGCTATAACAGGCGCAAGAGACGATGAGCTAAACGAAGCATACCCCGTAACGCTCGGAAGCAACGATGTCAGCGACGAGGTTGTCGCCGATATGCTGAATCAGCTTCTCGGCTTTAGCGCAGAGGACGCTTATGCCTGTGCGATAAGCGTGTCGCTTATGAACACCCAGGCCTACGGAATCGTCGCCGTAAAGCCCGCCGAGGGCAAGGAAGATGCAGTAAAGGACGGGCTTCAGGGCTTTATCGATCAGCAGTGTGCAAACTTTGAAATGTACCTTGCCGATCAGTATGACATTGCAAAGAGCGCAAGGCTTGAGACTTTAGACGACGGAACCGTCCTAATGGTAATGTGTCCCGATCAGGACACCGTGTTTAATTCGATAGCAAAGTCAATAGAGAACGCATAAAGCGCGATTAAGCGAAGGGCTTGCCGTCAGCAGACGGCAAGCCCTTTAGTTTTAATAATATAATCACGCTGTGGGAGAATAAGAAAAACTGACTCCCGGATAACGGGTCTGCGGGTCAATTCTTGAACCATTGATATACATTTCAAAGTGAAGATGTGCTCCTTTTGACATACCGGTCGAGCCTACGTAGCCGATGGTCTGGCCGCGGCTGACAGTCTGTCCGACCGATACTGCGCGGGAACTCATATGAGCATAAAGCGTCTGCATGCCG